>CAYVGC010000042.1:0-30922 GCA_964449815.1 uncultured Bifidobacteriaceae bacterium | reverse complement strand
CGCGGCTTCTTCCGTCATGCTCAATATGCGTCTATCTAAATAGTAAATGCTCTAGACTCGGTTGTTTCATAATCGCACACCAGGCGCCGGTGCCGCATCAACCAGCCGAAGGTTCGCTCCACGACCCAGCGGAACGGCAGCACTTTGAAGCCCGCAGTATCGTCCGAACGTTTGACGACCGTGACGGCCAGCTTGGGGCGCAAAGTCTTGACCCAGTGGGCGAAGGTTTCGCCGGTGTAGCCGCCATCCACCCACAGGATACGCAGCCAAGTGAACCAGCCCCAAACCCGGCCCAAGACCAATTGCGCCCCGTCACGTTCAGTCGTGCTGGCCGGGGTCACGGCCACGCCGAGGACCAGTCCCAATGTATCCACCAACAAATGTCGCTTGCGGCCTTTGATCCGTTGGCCGGCGTCGTAACCGACGTTACCGCCGTGACCGGCGGACTTGACGCTTGGACTGTCCAGAATGGCCGCCGTTGGCCGGCTGCGCTTGCCGCAAGCTTTCCGGACGAGCGTTCGGAGCGCATCATTGAGCGCCGCCCACTGATGGTTGGCGATCCATTGCCGGAACACATGATAGACCGTTTTCCAGTGGGGAAAGTCGGCGGGCAGATAACGCCACGGGCAACCACACTTGACCAGATACAAGATCGCATCAATGATCCGCCGCCGATCTACCGGCGGGCAACCGCGTCTGGCTGGCCTGGGCAGCATGGGTTTGAGGTAAGCCCATTGGGCATCGGTAAGCCTGGTGTCATAGATGGCGTTTTTCACGCCCCAACTGAAGCTGCGCTTAAAATGAGCCGCCTCAACCCAAGGCGGATGTCAACCCATCCTTACACTTTCCTTTCATGACCAATCAAAAAACTGATTATTCAGACGCATTCTAAGGAATAGTTTTGCTCGTTTTTATTTTTGACCGACGATCTTGTTACTGGCCATTTGCAGGTAAAGCCGCCGCCGGCACTGCATTGGAAGCGTTTTGCAGATCCCGGTCGAGCGCAGCACCGTCGAATGGAATCACGATGACCTTGCTGCCATGCGGCATGTTCCCGCGATCCTCCTCTTTGGAAACGTCAATGCTGGCAAGAGTGACTGCCACCACATGGCCGTTTTCAATATACACGCCGGGGCGCTCCATTTTATTCCAATGGTTGACGGTTCCATCCGTGTAGCGCACAAAGTCCGTCGTCGGGTCGTAAGCCAGCCCGCCAGATTTCCAGTCATGGATGCCGTCCACCGAAGTAATGTGATACGCCTTGCGGGTCCTCCAGTCGTTGACAACGATGTGATACAAACCGCCACTAAACCACACCACTGGATCTTCCAGTGTTCGCATAGGGTGAAGCTCGGGAACTGTTGAATAGGCACTCGGTCCCTGAACCGCATAAGGTCCCATGACACCGTTGGTGCTGATCAACACCAGTCCCGACCGCTGCACGATCTCGAAGTTGCCATCCGGCCGGACCATGATGCTCATGTTGGAACCGAGTCTCCGGGTGTTGCCGCTGAATTCATTGGTCGAAAATGTAATTAGCCCTTGAAACTTCCAGGGGCCATCCAGCGACTTGGAAATGTAGATGCTGCCCGGCCTGGTTTCGCTGATCAACACGGCATAACGTCCGTCTGGCAAAACTAGCGCCGTCACGTTATGTCCCCGGCCCGCCACACCGTTGACCACGTCCGGCCAGAGCAATCCCTTGTCAACATAAGGCCCGAACAGATTGTCGCTGACCGCATACACGGCAGACGAGCCAAACCATCCGCCGTGGCCGTTCGCCTGGTTCCAGCGGCTGGCAAACATGTAATACTTGCCCGTAGGCGACTTGATGATCTGCCCGTCCCAATAATACCATTTCTTCGCGGCGTCACCCGGTTGAGCGTTCGTCGTTGTCAGCGGAAGATCTTTCAAACTTTGATCTTCCAAGCCGTTCTGCGAATCACGCGGAAGAATGCCGGCGGCACCCCAGGTGTTTGTGGTCAGCGAGCCAATAATCGGCGTCGGCCGGAAATAGTCTATGAACGTCTTGTTGGCAGCGAATGACGAGGTGCCGACAGATAATAACGTCGCGGTAATCAACTGTGTCATTATTTTCATCGAACTTGTTTGCGTGGTTGTTTGGTTATGTATTTTTCGCGAGCTGTCATTCAAGGTGCGGCAATTACCCATCGTTGGCTGTCATCCCCCGTGAATTTCCCCAGAGCGATGCCGTTGCCCGATTTTATGTTATCCGTTGTAGCGAGCGCCAGCTTGCCGACCTTCGATGCGATGCGATAACTGCCGTCGGCGAGCTGGTCTAGCTTCCAAAGCTGGTTGTCCCCGCCGGTGAATGGCGCAAGCATCGCCCTTTCGTCCGCCGCTGCCAAAACATTTTCACCCGCCGCGCTCGTGATTTTGTAAAAGCCAGCACCGGCAGGCGCGATGTTCCACTTCTGATTTTCGTGGACGAGATAGCGTGCGGTTTCGACGGCGTTGGTCGAGGCTTGCAAAATCGTGCCAGTGCGCTGCGAACGGATTTGATATGTGCCTTCATGAACATTTTCTCCCGGTAACGGCCAGCCGTCCACCGTCCAGAGCAGTGGGCGAATGTCGAGAATAGAGCGGCCCGCGCGGCCGTTTTCCGCCTCGTAATGGCAACTGAATTTTTCCACTCCGTCGTCCAGCAGCCGGCCAAAGTGTCCGGGTCCGATGTCATTGCCCTGCGCCGCAAGGAAGAGAGTGCCGCCGCCCTGCGTCATCGGTTCGCCGAAGCGGTCGAAATACGGGCCGGTGATTTTTGGTGAGCGCCCGACGCGGATGTTGTAAGTGCTGTTGCTGCCCTGGCAGCAGCTTCCATGATTCACAAAGAAATAAAAATGGCCGTCGTGAAAAATAATGTCTGAAGCCTCGCTCTGATTGGCGATGATCGTGACCGGCGAATTCGTGGCGATGCGCAAGCCGGTTTTCGGATCGAGTTGGACGAGTTCGATGTTGCCGTGATAGGAGCCGTAACAAATCCACAGCGTGCCGTCCGGCGCGAGGCAGACGCCGGGATCAATCGCGTTTAAGTCTTCGCCCTCGCTGGAATGAACCACCATGCCGCGATCCGTCCAATGGTAATTCGGCGCGTTGGTGTCGAGCGTCGGATTGGTCAGCAGGCCGACCGCCGACACGAATTGGCCCCAGCTCGAAATGGAATAATACAAATAGTATTCGCCGTTCAACTTGATGATGTCCGGCGCCCACACGCTCTGGCCGTCGTTTTTTGGGCAGAATTGTCTCACCGAATCCGGCACGCGATCAAACACGCGGCCGCCGCGCTGCCAGTTGAATCCGTTGCTGGACGTAAGCACCGAAATGCCGCGCCCGGTGCCGAAGACGTAATAATTTCCGTCGCATTGGATGACGGTGGACGGATCGTGAATGCCAATCATGCCATCCAGCGCCCGGGCCGGAACGCCGGCGAAGGCAAAAACAATCAAGACCCAGCAGTATTCAACTATGTGGAGACGTTTTTTCAGGGTCACATTCATATATTTCCAGCAGGAGATTCGCTGGGGGAAAAGTCATGCTGGTGAGGTTTGAGGTCACACGCGCAAAGGATTGACACCGGAAGGTTCCTCCCAGTGGAAAGTGACTTTTTCATCACCGCAGCGCCACTCGCGCGGAGTCGTGGTATGCAACCAATCAAGCGGTTCACAGCCGCCGGGAACGCCGCCGGCCAGGGCAGTTTGCACGGCAGCGTGAAAAGATTTTTTCTGCTCCGGCTGAATCGTCCGCGGGTCAACCGAGATAAACAACGCCGTGCCACTGCGGGCAACAAGGTCAAGGTATTGCCGGTCAAATTCCCACGGCGTCTGCCCGGTGTGCGCGGCACAGTCGGCGTCGCAGGTGAAAAAAGTTCCGTTTTGCGGCAGGCGGAAGGCGAGCGTGTTGACGCCCATGCGCCGAGTGCGTTCCCAGACGTGGCCGGAAGTGTCGTCACCCGTGCGCTGGACTTCAAACAGACCCGCGCCAAGATGGCCGATGGTGTTGCAGCCGAGCAACACCGCGTCGCCGACAGCGGCGCGCAAAGTCTGGTAGAGCCGCAAAATAATTTCCGCGTTGGTCAATGTCTGATCGTGGAAATTCCAGTTTCCTTCGGTCAGCTCCGCGCCCATTTCAAAACCCCATTTGCCAAAAATATCAAAGGTGGAAAAATCGTGCTTGATGAGATCGTAGCCCCAGGAATGGACGCGGGCCACGTCATCATGAATGAGCGCCAGATTTTCCGGCAACGTGAGGTCAAGCGGTTTTTCGTCGGCATTGATTGGCCCGGCGCGCAGCCGGTGCGGATCATCCACTTTCGTCAACGCCGTCGGGCGCATCCAGATGCCGGGGCGCACGCCGAGTTTTTTCATGTCGGCGGCCAGACCCGGCATGTCGGGAAACCGCTTCGCATCGCCTGCCGTCCACGGGCCGCCGGGACAAACCGAGCCGGGCGTCCAGCCGGCGTCAATCACACAAAACGGACGGTTCTGGTGCGCGCCGGCAAGTTCGGCGAGAAACGCGGCGTCGCGTCGCATGGCGTCGGCGTCAAAATTTCGACCGTAGGCGTAATACCAGTTGTTGTTGCCGCAGATCGGCGCGGCGGCAAGCCGCGGTGTCGGACAAAGCAAGTGACAGAAACGGGTGAGCGCCGCAAACGGCGTTTCCGATTTTGTCGTCGCCAGCGAAACAATGGTGGCGGCAACCAGCTCGCGGTCGCCCGGTTGCGACGGTCCGCCGCCGTTGCGGAAATCGAGCCACAACGAAATGCCGGCGGCATCCACCGTCCAGAAGCAAAGAGCCGCCGGCTGGGTCTTTACACCGGCGATGAAAGTGCGCCCGCTCGACTCCTGATGCGCCGCGAAATACCACGGCATGATTCGCTCCGGCTGAAGGAAGCGCCATTGCAAATCGCCGTAGCTGCGTTCCCAGTGATCGCCCAGAAAAAGCGTGTCGCCCGGAAAAGTTGTTTCCCAGCGCAGCACCATGCGCGACAGCGGCCTGGTCGGACAACTGACGCGCACTTCCTGTCCCGCCGCCGTGCTGACAAGATTTACAACCACCTGACCGCAGGTGAAACGCGCACCTTGCCGGTCGGCGGTTTTCAGTTTGCCATCCTGCTCGACCAACACGCGGGTTGGAAATTCCGGCAGCACCGCGAGGGAATGTGAATTTGCAGCCGGGCGGAGGCTGTTTTCCGCGGCGTTGACCGGCAGTGAAGACCCGGCCAGCAGCGAACCGGCTCCGAGCATCAGCGCGTTGCCGAGAAAATCGCGGCGCGAGAAGCTGTCGTTTTGATCTGGCATAGTTTTCTTCATGGCTCGCGCTGAAACACCGTATAGCGGTAAACGCCGAAAGCGCGCAGACTTTGCCAGCGACGGTTGTGGTCGGTTTCGTCGCCGTTCAAGCGGCGACCCGGCACCCAGCGGCCATCCACCAGCGTGCTTTCGTCAAAGCTGCCCAGCACCACGTTGCCGGGGTTCGTCGTGCTCGGCGTAAACGTGACGTTTGCCGGGCCACCCACGAAAACATACGCGCCGGGACTGGTGTTGATGACGAAACGCGCGGGCGAAACATTGGTGACACTCGGCCCGCCGCCGAAACCACGGAAGCCGCCAAAGCCGCCGCGACCGCTGAAGCCATTGTTTATCAGCGGGCCGACGGAGATTGCATAGTCGCCAAGTTTTAATTCTTGCGCCGGCGCATTGGTGTCATCAGTCGGTTGTATAAACGCAATCGTCGGTTTGCCCTGATTGGCAAGTATCTCTGGGGCCAAGTAATCCAGAATGGCGTAAGTCTGCGCCAGCGAATCCGGCGGCGGCACGGACGGAGTTGAATTCGTGTCTTGCGATGGCCGTCGAAAACCACCAAAGCCGTCAATGCCAAACGGCGAAAATCCGATGCCGTTGAATTTCAACAGCGCCGTGAGCACGTGGGTTGCGGCCTCGCCGCCAGTGTTCGCTTCGGGGATGAACAGCGGATTGCCATTGCGCGTGTAGCGTTCACAGGTCTCGTCGAATTGCGAAATATAAAGATCAGGCGACAGAAAATCTATGTTCGGCGCGCCGAACCGCCAGATGTCATGCACCTGCGGCACCGGGCCGCCGCTGGGATATTCGCCGGGGCGCGGACAGCCGGGCTGCTGAAGCCAGGCGTTGCAATACATCGGAATGTTGTATTCTGCCTTGCCGGCGGCGGCGACCTGGTTGATGTAAGTCGAGTAGCGCCAGGCCATGAAAAATTCATCCGATGCCCAGTTCAACTGCCGCCAGTAAATATTCTTTTTCTCGTCGGTCAGGTCGGGGCCGTAGAGTTTGATTTCAGCCGGTTTGCCCGGGCCGAAAACTTCTTCCCAAGTTCCGGAAGTCTTGTTGCCGTTGGCCGCCCAGACTGCGAGCAATTCCGGCGCAAGCGTGGCCTTGTGCAGCACGAGATAATTCATCAAATCTTTCGGCACCGGCGCGGCGTAGGCGGCATTTGCGGCGGCGCAGCGATCCCGCGAATCATCGCGGATGCCGACCTCGTTTTCCACCTGCATTATCAACACCGTGTGTTCTTTGCCATCAAACTGGCGGATGTGGCGCATCAAGGCGGCGAATGCCTTTGCGTCCGCATCCCGCGTGGCATCGCTGAAGGTTGAGAGAATGTCCAATGTTTTGCCGGCGCTGTTTTTTACCCACGGAAAGCGCTTGGAATCCGTCTTCACCCAGTAAGGTTGATAGGAGGAGAGTCCATTTTTCCAGCTTCCGAACCAAAGGAAAACAACTTTGATATGATTCTGCCGGGCGTCCGTGATGAAATCATCCACTGTGGAGAAATCAAATTTGCCTTCTTGCGGCTCGATGAGTTCCCAGGACACGGCGCCAATGACGGTGTTAAGTTGTTTCTCCACGAGCTCCGGCCAGATGCGTTTCATGTATTGGCGGCTGGAGGAACTGGAGTTATGCAGTTCGCCGCCGAGAATCAGAAACGGCTGGCCGTCCACGATCAACTGGCGGACGCCGTGGCGCGTTTCCAAATGCGGCGCGGAATTGTCGCTGGCCGCGAACGATGAAACGCAGGCGGTGATGAGGGTCAAGGTTAGCAGTGTAGTTTTCATTTGAAGAGTTGTTGCGAGAACCAATAAAGATTGTTTTTCCATTCCGGTGTGTTGTGGGCGTTGCCGTCCACGTTCCAAATGTGCGTTACTTGCTTTTCCTTGAGATAGGCGTGGACACCCTGGCTGATGGAAATCAGCCCATCCTGATTGCCACAGGACAACCACAACAGTTTCAGTTTTTGCATGACGGCGGCTGGATCTGGCACCAGTTCCGCCGGTGACTTGGTGTTGGGTGCCGCCGAAAACGCACCAATCCAGGCAAAGGTGCCGAGATGCGCGAGTCCGAAATTCAACGACTGCCCGCCGCCCATCGAAAGTCCGGCAAGCGCACGGTCTGCGCGATTCGTCGAAGCCGCATAACGCGCTTCAATGGCGGGAATGACGTCGTCAAGAAGGTCGTGCTCGAAATTGGCAAACGCCGGCCCCGCCTTGTAAATATCACCTTCGGCGCGATCATTTTTCTGCGCGCGACCATTGGGCATGACGACGATCATCGGCACGACTTTTCCATCGGCGAGCAGGTTGTCGAGAATGATGTTTGGAGCGACGAAGCGCTGCCATTCCGTCTCATCGCCACCGATGCCGTGCAGCAAATACAGCACGGGATACTTTTTGTCCTTGGAATAACCCGGCGGCGTATAAACCGTCATCTTGCGTTTGGTGCCGACGGTCTTCGAATCGTATTCGATCAATTCCTCCTGGCCGTGGGCGATGCCGTCGCGCGCCACGTCGAAGCCGGCGGGCGCATCGGCAAACGCCGGTTTGTCATCCGGGCCGAGCACAATGGGCCGGTTGAAACCGCCCGGCCCGTGATTGTCCGCGCCGGCATTCGTGGAAACTGCGGATGGCGGCGGAACGGATGGAGCGACACGTTTCGCCGCAAATTCCTCGGTGGCAAAATCGCCGACCTTGCGCGTGAACTGTATTTCGTTGGTGCCGACTTTGCCGGTGTATTCGATGCGAATGTCGTTCTCCTGAAACTTGAGCATCTCCACAAAAGTCACCGTGTCGCCGTCAAGCTTCACCTCGGTAAATCCTACTTTGCGCGGCATGCCGTTCAATTCGGCATCCGCCTTGGCGGTCAGTTTGTCGCCTTCGGTCTGGAAGTTGAAGGTGTATTTTTGATGTCCGACTTGCGTGTCGAACTCACCGAACCACTTGCCCGCAACTTCCGCCGCCTGCGCCGACAAGGCAAGCAGCCCGGTTAAAACCATCGCCAGAATTTTGCTTTGTATTTTCATTTTACGTGAATTTCAAATTTCAAACGGATTTTTCCCGTCAATGGGTGAACAGCAGCGGCGCAAACTCCTTCAAATCCCGCCGCCACGTCAGCCATTCGTGCGCGGTGCCGGGCGATTCGTAGAAAACCGTTTTGATGCCGGCCTTTTCAAGCGCGTCGTGATAATTCTGCACGCTGTCGTGCATCCGCTGCGGTTCCGCCGTGCCGATGCCCAGCCAGAGCAGATACACTTTTTGGTTGAACACCGCCGGGTCCGCGAAGACGCCGTTGTTCGCGGTTTTCGCATCGAACGTGCCGCCGCCGAAGCCGCCGCCCGCGCCGCTGAACCCGCCGATCCAGGCAAACTTGTCGAGATGGTTCAGCGTGATGGCAAAGGTTTGCATCCCGCCCATGGAAAGTCCAGCCATCGCGCGATGCTCGCGGTCGGCCTTGGTGCGATAAGTCGAATCAATCATCGGAATCAAGTCCTTGACGAAAACGTCATCCAGCGCGCCAACGAAATTAAACCCGCCGGATGGACGGTTCGTGCCGCCGCCCGGCGGACGAATACCTTGCGGCTGCTCGCCCGCGCGCGTGGCGTAACCTTTTTCCATGACGATGAGCATGGGCTTGCATTTTTTCCCGGCGATCAGATTGTCCATGATCAAATTCACCCGGCCTTGAATCGGCCAGCCGCGCTCGTCCTCGCCGCCACCGTGTTGCAGATACAACACCGGATAGCGCGTTTTGCTCGTGTCATAATCCGGCGGCGTATAAACGAAGATGCGCCGCCACGCGCCGGTGACCTTGGAAAAATAAAGGTGCTCGCGAATTTCGCCGTGCGGCACATTTTTCGCCTCGTAAAAATCCTCGCCCGCCGACGGAATTTCAATGCCGCTATATTGGCGGCTGACGCCAAAGAAAGTTTCGCTCGCCGGATCGGACACGTTCACCCCGTCCACCATGAACCAGTAATAATGAAACCCCGGCACCTGCGGCGTGGTGGTCACGGTCCAGACACCGTTGCTGCCGCGTTCCAAATCATAGTCCTTGTCCAGATGCAGCTGAACCTTCTGCGCGTCCGGCGCTTTTAGACGGAAATCCACCCGTAAATCGGAATAGATTTTCGGATACTCCTGGCCCGGCACATTCGAGGTGGCGGGCCTGGCGACATTACCGGATGAGGTGGCCTGCGCGCAGCAGAGTTGCGCCGCGAGCATCGGTGACAGGGCGAGAGTGAGCAGTTTAATTTTCATGGAGTTTGTGGTGATAGTTTGTTTTTGAAGTGGGACAAGGAAATGATGGTTCAACTTTGAAAAAGAAGCGGCGCGTTTAGTGAACAGCACAGACATTTTTCGGTTTCAGATAAAACACAGTTTAATTTTCCTGGTGAATCCGCAGCAGCACCGCGCCGTGCGAATTGACCATTTCCGAAACCGTGCCGGTCGTGCTGCCGAGGTCTTTTTGGTTCCAGAGATCACGCATTGTGACGGAACCGTTGATGCCGATGTCCGCCAGCGTGAGCGAAACTTCGGTGGGCAATTTCGCCGCCGGATCAACCACCACTGGCGCATTCGTGGCCGGGGCTGCCGCCACTGGCGCGATGGTTGTGGGCGCATTGGTTCCCGGCGCTCCACCAGGCGGAACGCCAAAGCCGCCGTGACGACGGCCACTTCCGGGCGGCGGCGGCGAAGTGTTGAAGAGCGCAACGTATTTGTCCTTGGAGTTCGGCACGTCCGCGACCCACGCGACGTGGTTGCTGATGCTGTAAACTTGATGATTGTTGAGCGAAGCCTGATTGACCGCGATGACTTCGTCGTTGGTCAGGAGCGAGAGTGTGAAGGCATCGTTGTCCGGCAACTCCGCGCCCAGGATCAGCGGCGAGTGCGCGATGGACCAGAGCGTCATCACCGTGGTTTGCTCGTCCTTGGTGAACTGCGTCAGGTGCGGCGGATCGGTTTTCCACACTTGCAGATGGCCGACGGGAATCATGTCCGCGTCCGGCCAGTGGCCCGGCCCTTGAAACGGCTGGTGGCCGTTGAGATTGCCAAATTGATTATACAGCGCCGGCCAGTTGTCCCAAAAATCAAAGCTGATGCACCACAAGTTCGCATTGGTTTCCAAAAATACGCCGTCATTCGGCCCGGACCCCATCGAAATGGAAAGCAGGATTGGCCGGCCGCATTTGTCAATCGCCTGGCGGATCGCCGCGATCTCGGCGCGATGTCCGGCGAGGTCATCTACTTTCACCAAATCCAATCCCCAGGACGCCATCAGCGCGAATACGGAATCATAATACTCCTGCGCGCCCGGCTTGGTCATGTCCACGCCATACATGTCCTGATTCCAAAAACAGGAATGCGCCTTGTCCGCGATGTCCGCCGCCTTGTAGCTGGTGCCAAGAATCGGCGTGCCGTTCGTGTTGTCCACGGCCTGTCGCGGAATGCCGCGCATCAGGTGCAGGCCGAATTTCAAACCCCTGGCGTGCAGGTAATCGCCCATTGCTTTGAAGGAATGTGTCTCGGTCGTCATCGGAAAACGGTTCGGCGCGGGCAGCAGGCGGCCGTATTCGTCCATCTGCACCCAGGCACCGCGACGATAACGGTCGGTGTGCGCCAGCGGCTCATACCACTGGATGTCAATCGTCACCAGGTTCCAGCCATGCGACTTGAGGTTCTTGTCCATGTAATCCGCATTGGCGACGACGTTGGACTCCCAGACGCCCGCGCCGTAGCAATCCCACGAGTTCCAGCCCATCGGCGGCGTCGGCGACCAGGACCAAAAATTCGAATCCGCCGCCGGCGCGACCGCGAGACCGCCCAGCAAGCCGAGCAGCGTCAGTTTTAACTTCTTTGTGGAGGTGATTTGCATATCAATGATTCAGGTTCCAATTTTTCAGGTTGTCCAAGTCAGGACAAAGCAATGGCGAACAACCTGATTTTCATGGGCAGCAATGTTTCACGGCGCATAAACGGAAAAAGTCAGTGCATGGGCGATGCGCGGTAAAGTCCCGCGCCATGAAAATTGATGAACGGCGCAAATTCATTCGTGAACGCGCCGAGGTCTTCGTGCGTCCACAGATTCCGGATGCGGCCTGTATCCGGGAATCCAAGCTCGGACAACTTCACCAGCACGGCGGCTGAAGTTTCAGTGCCGCCCGCCGGCACGTCGCGTGTGTTGAAGATCGCCAGATACTTGTCGGCTGAACCGGGCACGTCTGCAGCCCACCCGCAAAAACCGTCGCGCCGGAATAACTCGTGATTATTGGCGCTGGCTTGGTTCACGGCAATCACCTCATCGTTGGTGATGAGGGCGAGCGTGAAGTCGTCAAGCTTTGTCAAATCCGCGCCCAGAATGAGCGGCGACCGCGCGATGCTCCACAGCGTCAGCAGCGTGAACTGTTCGTCCGGCTTGAAATGAGTTTTGGCTTTGCCCATTTGCAGCACGCCGACCGGCAGCATGTCCGCGTCGGGCCAATGGCCGGGGCCACGATACGGCGTCCAATCGCGCAACCGGTCAAACTGCTCCAGCAGCAGCGACCATTTGTCCCAGAAGTCATCGCTGATGCGCCACATGTTTGCATGCGTGTTGGCGTGGTCGCCAGCGGATAATGGCGTCGCGCCGGGCGAGGTGCTGAATACTATGGGCCGGCCCGTGCGGTCAATCGCCTTGCGGATGGCTTCAATTTCCGGCTGGTGATAAGGCCGGGAAAGATCGTCCACTTTCACAAAATCCAGGCCCCACGCGGCGAACTGATCAAAGACGGAATTGTAATATTCCTGCGCGCCGGGCTTGGTCATGTCCACGCCATACATGTCGGTATTCCACTGGCACATGCTGTTGGTGTCAGTCCTGGTGTCGGCGATGGCGGCGGCGGTGTAGCTGGTGCCTTTGATCGGAGTTCTGGCGGCCACGGCCTGGCGCGGAATGCCGCGCATGAGATGGAGGCCAAATTTTAACCCCAGGCTGTGGATGTAATCCGCCAGCGGTTTGAAACCCTGGCCATTCGCGGCGGACGGAAATTTATTGGTTGCGGGCAGCAGCCGCCCTTGCCCGTCCATTTCCAGTTTCGCGCCCTGGTGATAATCAAAGCCGGTCGCGTTGGGTTCATACCATTGGATGTCCACGGTGATAAGATTCCAGCCATGCGCGGCGAGTTTTGCCTTCATCACGTCGGCCTGCGCCCGCGCCTGCGCCTCGGTGACGGTCGTGGCGAAACCGTCCCAACTGTTCCAGCCCATCGGCGGTGTTTGTGCCCACGACCAGTAAGTGGGATCAGCCGCCGTTGCCGTCAAGAGGCCACCAAGCAATCCAGCCACAAGAAGTTTAAGTTTGAGTGCGGACGTTGTTTTCATGGTCAGTGCGCTAGCTTTTAACTTGGGGCTTTTGTTTGGATTCTTAAAAATCAGGCTCGGGTTTGCCTTCGGAATAGAGCTTCAGGATTTCCGCATCGCTCAATGCCCGGCTGAAGATGGAAAATTCATCCATGGCACCGCTGAAATGGCGAATGAGAAACGGCGGCTTGTTGGCAAAATTGCCCGGATTCCAATTGCCCAGTTCCCCGGCTCCAAGCCGGTAAGGCGGAGGCAGCGTCAACTTGTGACGACTCACCGCCACGCCATTGACATAATGAACCATCTGCCGATGCTCGCCATCCACCACTGCGGCCAGATGGAGCCACTGGCCAAATTGATTGAACCCGACCACCGCCGGACTCATGAAAATTTGCACGTCGTGGACGCGCGGTCCCTGCACCCCCAAATCCAGCGAGCCGTCGTTGCAGACCTGCCAGTGGATTTTGCCGGAATCGAAACCGTCGCACATAAACAGGGAATTGAACTGCCGGTCCAAACCTTGGACATTCACCCAGGCGGAAAACGTCAGCGCGCGAAATTCTCCCGGCACCGTGAACCGCACCCGGTCGCTCGGGCTGCGGAATGCCAGGGCGTGTTTCCCCGGCCAGCGTCCTTCCGTGGCCTGACACCCAATGATGGTGCCGTCAGGAACGCTGCTGCCATCAGTTGCCGCGTTGTGGAGCGTCCAGCCAGAAGCAGAAGGTTCTTCAAAATCAAAACGCGCCAGCAATGATGGATCTTGGTTTCGCCTGGCGTTGGCCGTGCGCCAATCTTCATAGCGCTGCGCCAGCATCGCCTGCCACCTGCTTTGCAAATCGAACAAATTCGCAAAGGCATCGGGATTGGCGGGGATCAGCCGTGTCACCCCAGCTTGATCCACTTCTGAAGCCTCGCCGGCCTTCAAGCTTTGATTCATCGCTGTCGCCACCTGATATTCCACGTTTCCTTTGAATACATGCACGGCGGTTGCGGCGGCGTTCACGTTCAGACCAAACTCCGTGCCCAGATCCGTCACCTTCATTTGCGGTGATCCAATGCTGAAACCCCGGGCTTGCGGCGGCACCTCGGCCACAACCCGGCCTGAATTGCAAAATGCGTCGCCAGGCGAAATCAGTTGCACCTGCGCCGGCCCTTCAATCGCCATCCGCGCGCCGCTGTAAAACGTCACTTGAACCAACCCTGATTTCAGTCGAAGCCAGCCGGGTTCCAAGGTGCCGCCCACGGCACGCGCATCGGCGGCACTGGCCCACTGCGCTTTCACGGCATAGCTTAACACCGCGACCGCGATGCTGGTTGGCCGGCGCGAACTGTGATGCCTGAACCAGTTCAAACCGCCGGCGGCGAAAATCAGAAGACACGCTGCAAAACTGATGGCCCAAGTCATCGCCTGCCTTCGATTGGAGGCGCGTGGCAGCAACGGAATAATATTGCCGGTGCTGCGACTGCCTAAACTTGTCACTTCGGCATCATCTGATTCGGTTGAACCCGAGAAAAAAAGTTTCGGATCGGAAGCCAGCCGGGCATGCAGTTCCACGCGCAGGAGATATTCGTCACGTGCCGCCGGGCTGGCGCGCAGCCGTTCATTCAGTGACCGCGTTTGTTCGTCGCTGGCCAGTCCGTGACAAACGGCGGCAACGGCGGCATCAAAGTCACGCGATGGGAAACCCATGTTCATCAGGTGGCTTCCCCCATTTGCTCGGCGTTCTCAATGCAGTGTTTCAAAACCCGGCGGACGCGCTGGAGCATCTTATAGGTCGCCTCCACCGTCCGTCCGGTTTCTCCGGCCAGCGCCTCAATCTTCGAACGGCGATAGTAATAGCCTGCCACCACCGCCCGTTCGTCCTCGGGCAGCTTGGCCACACAACCTTCCAAGTGGGCAAAGCGCCGCTCCCATTCCGGGCGCAACTCCTCACGCCGGCGGGCCAGTTCCTCGGCCAAGCCCTCCGCCAGCAGCGCCTGCCACCGCTGGCGACGCTGGATCCACTGGCGGGTTTTGTTCAGCGCGAAGCGGCATGCCCAAGGTGTAAAGGGCTTCGCGGGGTCATACGTGTCGAATTTTTCCCAGAGCGTTATGGCGGTCTGTTGCACGATTTCCTCGGCTTCGATCACACTTGGAACGAGTGCTACTACATACCGAAAAATCTCCCGTTCACTGCGCAAGAACAGCGCCAGAAACCGCTGCTGCGCAGCGGCCACGTCGCCCGACAAAGGCCGGGAGTTCGAGGACAATGACATATCGTGTTCCAATGATACTTCCGCAAAAAACAGAAATTTGGACAGAAAATTCCGAAGATTTTCAGAACCGTCTTCCCGCCGTGGAGGAACAAGTGTCGTTGAGCCTATAAAAATCTCTGCTTCACGCGCAACACGCATGCACGTTTTACGTTTCCACCTAGCGTTCGGTGGTCTCCGGCATCCGGGACGAGCGGACGCGATGCAGATAACCGTGGAGGGAAAGCTTGAGCAGCGCCGCCGGAGCATAGGGCGGCCGGCCCGTATCGGCACACCCAGGCCCTGGCAAAACCCAGCGCGTGCAGATCCAGCGAGTGGACGAAGGCGTCCAGGAAGCGGACGGGGTTTTCAGCGGCGATGTAATCTTCCAGCCGTTCCGGGAAGAGCCGCGTTTGCGAGCGGTCCCAACCGGCGCGCGGATTCATGCTTGATAAAGACTCACCCCCGGCGTAAAGGTTTCAAAATCATGGCCGACTTTTCACGCAGCCTCACCGTCAAAGCTGGACTTGCCCCGACTGCGCTTTATCATGGCACACCGTCATGAACGAACCGGCCAGCATCCCCGTGTTGATCCTTTGCGGCGGCCTTGGCACGCGCATCAAGGAAGAAACTGAATTCCGACCGAAACCCATGGTGCCCATCGGCGAACATCCGATTCTCTGGCACGTCATGCAGATTTACGCGCGGCACGGTTTCCGCCGCTTCGTGCTGTGCCTCGGTTTCAAGGCGGAGGTGGTGAAGGATTATTTCAGCAACTTCCACCTGCACAACGCCGACTGCACCATCAAGCTCGAAACCAACGAAGTGACCGTCCACGAACACCGGCACAAGCTGGATTGGGAAGTCACGCTCGCCTACACCGGCGAGAAAAACATGACCGGCAGCCGCATCGCACAGGCCGCGCGCAAATATCTCGGCCCGGCCAAACATTTTGCCGTGACTTATGGCGACGGCCTGACCGACGCCAGTCTCACGGAGGAATTTCGCCACCACCTTGCCGGGGAAAAACTCGGCACCGTCCTCGGCATCAACCCGCCTTCGCGTTTCGGCGAGATCAAGGTGGACGGCAACCGGGTGGTTGAATTCGCGGAGAAACCCGGCCTCGAAGGCCACTGGATCAACGGCGGCTTCTTTTTCTTCCAACGCGATTTTCTGAAACGGCTGTCCGAGGATGAAGGCTGCGTGCTGGAGCGCGAGCCGCTGGTGAAGCTGGCGCGTGACGGCCAGTTGAACATCCACAAGCACCAGGGTTTCTGGGGCTGCATGGACACGCAGCGTGACCGCGATTATCTCACGCAGTTGGTCGAATCCGGCAACCCGCCGTGGCTCGCGTGACTTTCTGCTTCCAAAATTAAAACCGCGAATTTGCCCAATGTTTTCAGGGTTTTATCAAGACAAGCGCGTCCTTGTCACCGGCCACACCGGCTTCAAAGGCGGCTGGATTTCGCTCTGGCTGAAAAGTCTCGGCGCGCAGGTCCACGGCATCAGCCTGCCGCCGCCGACCCATCCGAATTTTCATGAAGTGATCAAGGCTCACGTGTTCGCCGGCGAAACTGAATGCGACGTCCGCGACCTTGAATCGCTGGCTGCCGCCGTAAAAAGAATCCGGCCGGAATTTATATTCCACCTGGCGGCCCAGCCGATTGTCCGTCGCAGTTACACCGAGCCGCTCGAAACTTTCAACGTCAATGCCGTCGGCACGGCCAACCTGCTCGAAGTCGTCCGTCGCGCGGAGCTGCCCTGTCCGGTCATCGTCATCACCAGCGACAAGTGCTACGAAAACCGCGAGCAAGATTACGCCTATGCCGAAACCGATCCGCTCGGCGGCCATGATGTTTATTCCATGAGCAAGGCGGCGGCCGAACTCGTCGCGCAATCATGGAACAAATCTTTTTTCATTCCGAACCCGAAGCTTGGCCCGGTGGCAACCGTCCGCGCCGGCAATGTCATTGGCGGCGGCGATTACGCGCAGGACCGCATCGTGCCCGATTGCATCCGCGCGCTTTGCGAAAAACGCCCGATTATGGTTCGCAATCCGTCGGCAGTGCGCCCCTGGCAGCACGTTCTTGAATGTCTGAGCGGCTATCTTTGGCTCGGAGCGCGGCTGGCGCGCGAAGGGAAAAACTCGCCGGTCGCAGGCGCGTTTAATTTCGGTCCCGACTCCGCCGCGCAACAGCCCGTGCGCAAACTCGTCGCGGCCGTTCTCCGCGACTGGCCGGGCGAGTGGACGGACATCTCGGACCCGCGTAGTCCGCACGAGGCGAAGCTGTTGACCTTGTCCATCAAAAAGGCCGGCGCTTTGCTCGACTGGCACCCGGTCTGGAATTTTTCCGAGGCGGTGTCGCACACGGTCAACTGGTATCGCGCCCGCCACGATTTGAAGAACGCCGACATGCTGCGCTTCAGCCAGTCGCAAATTGAGAATTACGTTGAAACTGCGAGACGAAAAAATTTAGCCTGGACCCAATAGCATGAATTTTCCATTCCAATGCCGTTCTTGCGGCGACACGCATGGCAAACTGGTTCTCGACCTCGGCCTCCAGCCGCTCGCGAACAATCTGTTGCGCCCGGAAGACCTGGCGAAGCCCGAACCCAAGTTCCCGCTGCGCGTGGCTGTCTGCCAGTCCTGCTGGTTGCTGCAAATCCTCGACCTTGTGCCGCCGGTGCAGTTGTTCTCCGAGTATCTTTATTTTTCCTCGTTCTCCGACCTGATGTTGCGGCACGCCAAGACGGCGGCGGAAAAATACATCGCCGAGTTCGGCTTGAATTCGCAGAGCCACGTCGTTGAAATCGCCAGCAACGACGGCTATCTGCTGCAAAACTTCGTGGCCGCAAAAATCCCCTGCCTTGGCGTCGAGCCGGCGGCGAACATCGCCAAAGTCGCCCGCGAAAAAGGCGTTGAGACGCTCGCGGAATTTTTCGGCCAATCGCTCGCGCAAAAGCTGGCCGCTGAAAAGAAGCCGGCGGATTTGATTTTGGGCAACAATGTTTTTGCGCACGCGCCGGACACGAATGATTTCGTCGCCGGCCTCAAGACGCTGCTCAAGCCGCAGGGCCGGATCGTTCTGGAATTTCCCTATGCCGTGGATTTGATCGGGCATTCGGAGTTTGACACGATTTATCACGAGCACGTTTTTTATTTCACGCTCACGGCGCTGCAGCCGCTGTTCGCGCGGCACGGGCTGGAAATTTTCCGCGTCGAACATCTGTCCATCCACGGCGGGTCGCTGCGCTTGTTCGCCGGCCATGCCGGCGCGCACGGCATTGAAGCTTCGGTCAAAGGTTTGCTGGCTGATGAAAAAGTCAAAGGCGTCGGTTCGCTTGTCTATTACCAAGATTTTGCCGCGCATGTGCTGGAACTCAAACGTGCGTTGCGCGAACTGCTCGCGCAACTCAAACAGCAGGGCAAGACGGTCGCGGCCTACGGCGCAGCGGCCAAGGGCAGCACGTTGATCAACTTTTTTGGACTGGGCCGCGAGTCGCTGGATTTTGTCGTGGATCGCAGCACGCACAAGCAGGGCCGGCTGATGCCGGGGCAGCACATCCCGATTCTGCCGCCGGAAGCGCTTTTGGCAAAACGTCCTGATTTCACGCTGCTGCTGACGTGGAATTTCGCCGAGGAAATTCTCGCGCAGCAAAAAGCCTACCGCGATGGCGGCGGCAAATTCATCCTCCCCATCCCCCAGGTGAAAGTAGTTTGAACCGGAACAATTCGTTGATATTTTTAACCACGGATGGGCACAGATGAAAGACCAGATCTGCGCAGCGGCGGTGAACCGAAGCTGTTATTGAAGGCAGAGAGGGGGGCCAATTATTGGTTTTGCGTTTGAAGTCTTGAATGAAATTGGGCATGGGCTGCATGAGAAAATTTACGAAAATGCGCTGACGGTTTTGTTCAAACAGAATGACTTGGCGTTTAATCAGCAGCGGCGGTTTCCAGTCTTGTTTCGCGGCGTGGCAGTCGGAGAATTCATTTCCGACCTGATCGTTTTTGACGCGGTGATTGTGGACACGAAGGTCATTGACCGGATTGCCGATTTTGAGCGCGGCCAGATGTTGAATTATCTTCGCACCACCAAGCTGCGCGTCGGTTTGATTTTGAATTTCAAAAAACCGAAACTGGAATTTAAGCGTGTGGTTTTATGAATTTGAATCCGTGTTTATCCGTGTCCATCCGTGGTTAAATTGTGTTTGTGTGGCCTGTCCTTTTCATTATCGCACTCGCCGCGCTGGTCGGCCTCCATTTCTGGTGGCGCAAAAAATTCGCCGCGCTGCAGGGCCGGCGCACGGCGGAGATTGAAACTTCCCAGCGCCGCCAGCAGCAGACGAGTGTGGACGCCAAGGCGCAACAGCAGGTGCTGTTCAATTCCATGATCGAGGGCCTGCTGCTGCTCGACCGCACGCAGAAAATTTACCTGGCCAACCGTGCGTTCAAAAACCTGTTCGGCCTCAAGGTCGAACTGCGCGGCAAAACCATTCTCGAAGCGTTGCGCCTGCACGAACTGGACGAGCTGGTCGGGCGCGTCCAGGCCGAGGGGCAGGTTTTTGACTATGAACTCAAGCTGCCGGACTTGAGCGAACGCTGGCTGCGCGTCAACGCCGCCGTCATCTCCAATTCCACCGGCGAGCGCGAAGGAACCATTCTGGTCTTCCACGATCTCACGCGGCTCAAGCAGCTCGAACGCACGCGCGAGGAATTCGTCGCCAACGTCAGCCACGAGCTGCGCACGCCGCTCTCGCTCATCAAGGGCTACGTTGAAACGCTGCTCGACGGCGCGCGCAACAATCCCGAAGTGGCCGAGCGTTTTCTCAAAATCATCGAGCGCAACGCCGGCCGGCTGGATTTGCTGATCCAGGATCTGCTCACGATTTCCGCGCTCGAATCGGGCCGGATGAAATTAAATCTGCAGCCGGTGGAGCTGCGTCCGCTCGTGGACAAGGTCTTCACCGATCTGAACGCCAAGGCGGAAAGCAAACAGGTGCAGCTCGTCAACGAAGTCGCCGGCCTCTGCGCCCGCGCCGACGCGAACCGGCTGGACCAGGTTTTTGCCAACCTTGTGGACAACGCCATCAAATACGGCCGCGCGCAAGGTTCGGTGAAAGCCGGCGGCAGGAGACTGGAGGGCGGGAAGCTGGAGATTTTTGTGCGGGACGACGGGCCGGGCATTCCGCCGGAGTCACTGGGCCGCGTGTTCGAGCGGTTTTACCGCGTGGACAAGGCGCGTTCGCGCGACCAGGGCGGCACGGGCCTGGGCCTGTCCATCGTGAAACACATCGTGCAGGCGCACGGCGGCGAGGTGCGCGTGGAAAGCGGGCCGGGCAAGGGCGCGACGTTTTTCTTCACGCTGCCGGCGGCGGCAAATTCCGCCACAGATTGAACGCGGATGGTTGGCGGGCGAATCATCGCTTGACTTCCCAGCTGCCAGCAATTAACCCCCCTTAATCCGTATGAAAATTTTAACGGATGATTTTCGTGGTCCCGCAACCTCCGGGCCGCCATTCGTCCTCACGGCGGACTCGCTCTCCGGCCCGCGCCCGGCAGACCGCCCGCCCGGTGGCGACGTCATCGGCAAACAGCTCAACATCATCGGCGCGAAAGATTCCACCGACATGACGCAGGAATCGCCCGCCCTGTATGCCAGCGTCAAACCCGCCGGCGTGGTGGAACTCGGTTTCAACAAGCGGGATGCCGAGGGCGCGCATATTTATGAACAGCGCGATGCCGCGGCGGGCTTCACTTTTCTCGCCAGCGAAACCCATTCGCCCTATGTGGACAACCGGCCGCTGCTGGTGGCGGGCAAACCGGAGACGCGGCAATACAAGGTCGTGTTCTTCCTCGCAAGGCTGAAATCGGCCTGCCCAGCGCCGTCGTCGTGGCGGTCGCCGCGCCGTGAACCTTGCGCGCCACACCGTGCGTCTGAATGACAAAGTTAAACAAGCATGAACAACGTTTTTTGCACCAACGGGGAAAACCAACCATCCCCGCTTTAGAGGAGTATCCAGCTTTCCAGGAAAGGGCCAGAATTCGGACAAGCTTCATAAATAATTCAAAGTCACGCGGTATTCGGCCGCTCCGACGCAGGATTGATGAAGTGAAAAGCGCGTGGTGGAAACCGCCTGATGGATGCAGGGTTCAACCTGCGAGCTCTGAGCCAAGGGCACAACAAAAAAGTAAAATGAACAAAACAAAAAACTCAACATTAATGTGTGCCCTGCTGGGCGTCATGGTGGCTGGTCAGGCGATGGCCGCAACAATTCGATACCAAGCTAGCGGTGACTATTTTGCCACTGTAGCCGTCACCGGAAGTTATGGCTGGCAGGCCGGGGGCGGGGGTCCCGGCGGCCTGCCCGGCGCAGCCGATACAATCCGCTGCAACTGGGGCAACAACCTCGTTACTCTGAGTGGCGTGGCTCCACTAATTAACAATTTTCAACTGGGGGTTGATGAGTCCGGCCAACTGGAGGTTGACGCCGGTGGATTACTTCAGGCGACAGGCGGAAGCACGGTTGGTAACAACAACGTCTGCACTGGACAACTGATAGTGAACACGGGTGGAGAGGTGGATGTAACTAACTGGGTGCAGGTTGGTGCTGGTGCCAGCACAACCGGAATCCTCACGATTAACGGCGGAACCGTGCGCACCACCAGCCACCTGTGGGTTGGCTCCGCCAACTTAGGTGTCGGCACCATTTACATCAGCAATGGCGGCAGTCTCAATGTCGGGGGAAATATCGGTCTTGGCACGATTAACGCCAGCACCGCATCCGGTGGCAAGGGGTCCGTGTTTGTTCAAGACGGCGGGGTTCTCAACCTGTCCCAGATCTCGGCGGTTAATTCAATTCAGGCTAGCTCGGTGCTGGATATTTCCGGGAGCGGCATGGTCACGCTTCCGGGCGACTACGTCGCTGTAATAAGTGCTTATACCAATGCCTTGAAAATCACCGCCTATGGCGGATTGGGCACGGTGGGGATTGACTATAACAACACGAATGCGGGAATGACCACGCTCTTCGCGATCGCTCCGCTGGCGCCCCCGCCGACGGATGTCACTTGGGATCCAGCGGCCAATCCGTCCGGCACTGGCAAGTGGAACGAGAACGCCAACTGGACCGGCGGCGTTGTTCCCGCCAGCGTGACCGAGGTGGAATTCAATGTCCCCAATGCGATTCCTTGCACGGTGACGAATGTGGCGGTTGCCGGTTATCTGGACATGGGCGACACCAATGCCGGAGGCACACTGATCATTACCAACGGCGGCAGCCTGACTTGCGGTGCCGCAAATGCGACCGTCATCGGCGACTTCTATAACGCACTGCTGGACGTTGAAAACGGCGGGGCGGCCAGTTTTGGATATCAGCTAGAGATTGGCTTGAATTCGGGAGCGCAAGGCACGTTGACCATGAATGGCGGAACAGTGTCAGTTGCCGACATGCTCTACCTGGGCTATCAGGGCGGAACAGGCGCCGTGCAGATCCATGGCGGCACCTTGTATCTTTCCAAGTGGGATGATGGATCTGCAATCTCGATCGGTTCAGTGTTGGATGTTGCCGGGACGGGCGTGGTTGTGATCACTGGTGATCACCAAAGTTCGGTGAGCAGTTTTGTCAGCCTTGGAATGATCACGGCCAATGGCGGAGCGGGCACGGTGATGGTGGATTATAACAACATCAATGCGGGCATGACCACGATCTACGCGTCGGGGCTTATTCTCCCGCCGGCGCAAGAAGCTTGGAACCCCGCGCTCAACCCGGCTGCCGATGGCTTGTGGAATGATTCCACCAACTGGAGCGGCGGCCAGGTTCCCGCCAACGCGACCTATGTGAGCCTCAATGTCGCTGGTTCGATTCCTTGCATTGTGACCAATGCGGTGGTTGCCGGGGTTGTGCGTCTTGACCAAAGCGATGGGGCCACACTAATCATTACCAATGGCGGCAGCCTGACTTGCAGTGCCAATGATTGGGCCGCCGTCGGCTACAGCCAAACCGGAAATCTGCTGGATGTTGAAGACGGCGCGTCTTTCAGTTGTGCGAGTCATCTATGGATTGGCTTCAACACCGGGGGAAGCGGCACGTTGATCATGAATGGCGGAACGGTGTCGGTTGGACAAATGTTCGGCCTAGGTTGGGGCGGCGGAACCGGCACCGCACAGATCAATGGCGGAACTTTGAATCTTAGCCAGTGGAGCACTGGCAACCCCGGCTCAATCGCGGGCGCATCGGTGTTGAACGTTGCTGGGACGGGCAAGGTTGTGATCACCGGTAATTATATGAATTCAATCAGCAATTATGTCAGCAACAGCCAGATCACGGCCAATAGCGGTTCCAACGTGTTTTTTATGTATGACCCTGGCGCGAACAAAACCACCATCAGCGCCATATTGCTGCCCCCGCCACAACAGGCGATCACGGCAGTGTCGGTCAACGGTGGTAATGTGTCGCTCACCTACCAGACAACACAGCAACACACGTATCACATTGAAAGCACCCCCAGTTTGTCGCCCGCCGCGTGGACGCCCGTGACGGGCAGCACGAACGCGGCGACAGGAGCGCCGGTGACCTTCACCTTCCCGGCGGGTTCCGGACAGATGTTCTATCGGACGGTTTCACCCTGACCGCCATGCACTTGACGTTTCATTAACTGGCAAATCTTGAGAACAACGCCCGCCCGGCCAAAGGCTGGGCGGGCGTTTTGATAGCGGATGAGAAGTTCCCCCACATTTCAGCTTCCTCTCGGATTGCGGCCTGCGGGCTTTGGACCTCGACACCTGTTCGCCGTGGCTCTCTGCTGCCTCCTGCTGGTTTCTCCCCGGCGGGCCGGAGCGCAGGCGCCACAGACGGCGCTCAAACTTTCCAGCATCACCCTTGGCACCGAAAGTGTGCAGTTAGTTTATAATGGCGACTTTCAATTGAAAGGCCCGGAGTCCGGCAACGGCTACCCGAATCCCATCGGCTGGACGCGGCAGGCCGATATGTTCGCTGGCTCCGGAACGAATCTCGTGCCGATGGACGGCGGCGTGGTTGCCCTGGCCTATGTCAGCAACTCGGCACCGGTCTGCATGTATTCACGCACCATCACCCTGCAACCTGCCACCGACTACGTGTTGAGCGCATATATGTGGAACCTGGGTGACTCTGCCAACCACGTCTCGGCGAACATTGACATGAACGACGTGCCCGGCGAACCGCAGATCTCCATCACCTATAACTCGGCCAATGCCGATAAGGGTTACTTCGTCTATCGGAGCTTCAACACCACCAATACCGGCACCACGGTTACACTGCGTGTTTTTTATGATGGCTTTACCGGCACAGGTGCCGCCGCCAGCTACTACCCGTTGGCGGCCCAGTGGGATAATGTCGCCATTACTGTGGCGACCAACTTCATAGCTCCTCAGGCCGGCGGCAACCTACGGCCTCTGGTCAGCCTTTCCAGCCCGCCTGACGGCACCAACTTATTCCTGGAAACGGTTCCGGCCATTTTGCCGCTGACCGCCACCGCCTCGGATCTCGATGGCACCATTGCCAAGGTTGAGTTCTACGCCGGCTCCGTCAAATTGGGCCAGGCAACTACCAGTCCCTATTCCCTGCTGTGGACTAATCCTGCCTCCGGCTCCTATCAGTTGACGGCCGTGGCAACGGACAACAGCGGCGCCACCACGGTTTCCGCCCCGGTCGGCGTTTCGGTCTATACACTGCCGCAACCGGTTTCGCTGACCATCGCCCGCCTCGGCCCCGGCACCAATCTCCAGGTTTCCTGGCCCACTTCCACCACCGCCTCCAGCCTACGCTGGGCCTCGAATTCGCCGGCAAGTGTCACTTGGCTACTCATGACCAACATGCCTGCGTTCAGCAACAACCAATACTCCGTCACCGTCTCCAATGCGGGACCACCGCAATACTTCCGGCTTGGACCGGAGGTGGACGCCAGCACATTGAGCAACAAACTCATGATGGGCTACCAAGGGTGGTTCGCCTGCCCCAACGACGGTTCCACTGTTAATGGATGGAATCATTGGTCCAGCAGCGGAACCCCAGTGGCAACTAATCTCGCCGTGGATTTCTGGCCCGACGTTTCCGAGTTGGGATCCAACGAACTCTTCAGCACGGGCATGAAACTGCCGGACGGTAGCCCGGCCAAGGTCTATTCCGCCTTCAACCAGACCACGGTCGTGCGCCATTTCAAATGGATGAAGGACAACCATCTGGATGGCGTGTTTTTGCAGCGGTTCGGTTCCGAACTATCCAGCTCCACACTGTTCCCCTTCCGCAACCAGGTAACCGTCAACGTGCGTGTCGGTGCCGAAACCTACGGCCGGATCTTTGCCATCATGTATGACATCTCCGGCATGGCATCCAACACACTGGTCAGCACTCTGACCAACGACTGGCTCTACCTGGTCAACAATCTGGGGGTCACCAACAGCCCCGCCTATGCGCGGCACAGAGGCAAGCCCGTCGTGGCAGTTTGGGGTTTTGGTTTCACCGACCGTCCCGGCACGCCGCAAGACGCGCAAACGGTCATCGCCTTCTTCAAAGCTGCGGGCTGCACCGTCATGGGCGGCGTGCCGACCTGCTGGCGGACCCTGACCAGCGATTCCCAGACCAACGCCGCCTGGGCCACCGCCTATCGTTCCTTCGACATCATCAGCCCCTGGTCGGTGGGGCGTTACTCCACCACCAATCAGGTGGACAGCTTTCAGGCCAGCCAGATTATCCCGGACTTAAGCGACACTCGCGCCCACAACCTGGATTACATGCCAGTGATCTTCCCCGGGTTCTCCTGGCACAATCTGAATGGAGGCACGTTCAACCAAATTCCTCGTTACGGCGGGGCGTTCTACTGGCGGCAGGTCTATGACTACATTGGCGCCGGCTGCAACATGCTCTACGGGGCGATGTTCGATGAGATGAACGAAGGCACGTCAATGCTTAAGATGGCAGCCACGACGAACCAGCTCCCGACCGGGGCTTCCCTGGTGCCGTTGAACATTGACGGCCACTCATTGCCTGGTGACTGGTATCTTCAACTGGCGAACCAGGCGGGCAGGACGCTCCGCGGCGACATCCCGTTGCAGTCGCAAATGCCTGTCACGCCCTGAACCCGGATTTCCCATGTTCGCCTCACAAGCCAATGTTATTGACCTACAAGGAAGCCTCATAAACAAAGGCTTCAGTCCGAGGCATTGAACAATTCTTCCGCGTGTGTCGCCACCGCCCGCTTTTTCGGGGCGAGGCCGGGGCCAATTTTTATTTTCCTTCGCTTTCCGTGGCCGAATTTTTTATAGTCCGCGCATGGTTCACGTTGGCATCGGTTATGACGTTCATCAACTGGCCGCCGGGCGCAGGCTCGTCCTCGGCGGCGTGGAGGTTCCACACCCGAAAGGCCTCGACGGCCATTCGGACGCGGACGCGCTGATGCACGCCATCTGCGACGCCGTGCTCGGCGCGCTCGGCGAGGAGGACATCGGCCACTTTTTCCCAGACACCGATCCGCGCTGGAAAGGCGTGCCGAGCAAGATTTTTCTCGAAGAGGCGGCCAGGCAGGCGGCCAGGCGCGGCGGAAAAATCGTGAACGTGGACGCCACGGTCATCGCGCAGGCGCCGAAAATTTATCCGCACCTTGCCGGCATGAAAAAAAACATCGCCGCCGCGCTCGGCGTTGCCGAAAAACAAATCGGCGTCAAGGCGACGACCAACGAGCTGATGGGTTTCATCGGCCGCGAGGAAGGCATCGCCGCGATGGCCGTGGCGAGCGTGAACCTGCCTGAATAAATTTCCAGCCACAAATTGGCACAAATGAAACACCGATGGAGAAAAGCTGGCGCCGGCAGTTTTTATTCTTTCATCTGTGAAAATCTGTGCCCACCTGTGGCAAAATAAATCATGCCCAAAGCCGAAATCAGTTGGAAGCGCGTCACTGCGGACGGTGAGAAGCTGCAGGTCTATGCCCAGCACATCGGGCGCGACTGGCATTTTTTCCATCGCGCCAGGCGGTTTGATGTCTGGCAGCGCATCAAGGAGCCGCCGGTGGAGGACTGGCTGGAACTGCTCGACGCCGTGCAGCGGCTTGTCAACCGCCGCCGCTACCAGCCGGACGACGAGGAGCGGCTGCGCGGCCAGATCCGTGAAAAATTTCCCGAGGCGGGGATTTGAACGCCAGAACTGCCGGGACGGCCGGGACGCATCAATCAGGCGTGGCCGTCCTTTGAACCGCCATTTTGCCCGCAGGCGGCGAACAGGACGTTTTCGTGGCGGAGCCGGTCGAGCAGCAGGATGACGAGGAACAAAACCAGGAACCGCATGGTCAAGTTCCAGCCAAAAACCTGCGCCACATGCGCGTCATACTTGCTCACATACTCGTCGGTCGAAGCGGTGAGCGCGGCCAGCAGCACCATGATCGTGCCCCAGCGAAGGTTCAAGAACAGCGTGATGAGCATGGCGGGGAACAGATAAAGCGGCAGAAAGATGACGCGCGGACCGGTGTATAAATCGCCCACCGCGACCAGCAAAAACCACAGGCTGCTGGCCAGAACGACCGCCCAATTTTTGGAAAAGTCTGCGGGCCGCCGGCCTGGCCCGGTCGAAAGCTGGAGGAAGTTCTTGTGCCGGTGCAGGCGGTCAATCAAGAACACGCACATCTGCAGGATGATAAACCGCATGGCGCTGTTCCAACCGACCAGGTCCACCGGGTAGGGGGCCGGATCTTTCATGGCCGTCACCACCGGCCCGATAACTGCCGTCACGGCGGCAAACAACATGCCCCAGCGGCGGCTCAATTTCCAGGTGGCCAGCAGACAGGGGAGGACATAGAACGGCAGCAGCATCTGATGGTTCAGATAATTATATTGCAAGCCCGCCATCGCCGCGAGCCAAAGGCCGCCCATAAGCACCACCGGCCAGTTGGCCTGAAACTGCGCCGCCAGCGGCGGTTGAATCGTGGCGATCAAAGTCGGCTCCCAAAAGATGTTGCTCAACTGCCCCCCGGCGGATTTCAACTGCCGGCCCGCATCGGCCCAAAGACCGGGGGCAATAAATTTCCCGGCGGCGGCCGCCGGCGGCGGCGCAAATCCCCAGCGTGCGGAGAGCAGCTGGTGCAGTTCCTCCGTGTTTTTCCCGCCTTCCAGCGGCCGGGCCACCCACCGGTGATGGAGCAGGTAGGCGAGCGTGAGCGGCTTGACAATCGGGCCGATGCCGGTGGCCGCCGCGTATTTTTCAAAGCGCGGCGATTGCAGCAATTCCTCCAACTCGGCGGCGACGCGTTCCACCGAATGCCGCCGGGCCAGCACCGAGGTCTGCACGATGAAATGAAACCAGTCCCAGGCGGGGATGCCGCGGAGGCTTCCGCTTTCCCAGTCAAAGGCCTGCAAATTCCGCGAGTTGACGGCGCGGATGTTCCACGGCGCAAAATCGCCGTGATACAGCGTGCTGCGGATGGTTCTGCCGGCCAGGGCCGCGCGCACAGCCTGCCACGCCGCAGGACTGGCGCTGGCGGCCTGCGCCGCCAGTTCGCGCCAGGCGTCCAGACTTTCGATTGGCACCGGCGGTCCCGGATTGATCCACGAATGGAAAAGAGTTTCCATGCCGGCGTCATCTGCCGGGCTGTCACCGCGAAAATAGTCCGTGGCAAAAGCGGACAGGTTTGGCGTGGTCAGGCGTCCGGTCATGCGGATGCAGCCGACGGTGTTCGCCGGGAGTCCGGCCAGCAGGTCCGCCTCGCGCTCGGTGGCCGCGCGGCCTTTGACATCCATTCCCAGCTTGATCACTTTCACGGGGCGGTTGGTCTGGTCGCAGGCCAGCAGGACGAGCCGTGATTTTTGAAGTTCCGCCTCGCCAAACTTGATGGCCGGCGCGCGGAGTTGATCCGCCGGCACGCCCGATTGCTCTGACAAAAAGCGGACAATTTCCGAACCCGCGCCCGCCGGAAATGTGACCCGCTGGAAAATGGCCGCCGCCGGCGTTTTGAACAACAGCGGCAGCATGGCCCGCCAGATTTTTGCCCGCTTTCGTTGTGCGGAATAAAGCTCCAGACTCACGCGCACATCCATCGCCGAGGTGGGCAGCAGCAGGAACGGGCGCCGCCGCCGCCGGATCAGCCGCCAGGAAAATTCAAGCGTGCGGTCCTGCGGCTTTCCATTCAAAAAAAGCCCGGCAAGCACTGGCTGGATGGATTGGGACATGCTTTCAGCCGGAAAAATCAGACGTGGTCGGCCGCCTCGTTGATGAGTCCGGGCCGCGTTTGGAAAATCTTTTCAGCAAGGTTGGCATATAAACATCATGTCAATCGAACACCGGCTCCAGCCGTTTTCTCCGGCGAAAAACTTGTCCACCGCTCCGGCCGCGCCCCTCAACGCCGTGCGGTAGAACGCCGGCGGCAGCATACCAAAACCAAGGCGGCGCACAATCTGAAACCCGTTTTCGCGCAACAATTCCTCCGTTTCCGCCGGCGACATCTCGTTCAGCATCGCCCCGGTTTTTTTCGTCCGCTCCCGCCAGCGCCGCCAGACCACCGCCGGGTGCCGCAACGAACGCGAATTGCCGTGGACATTGACCGCCAGCAGGCCGTCCGGCTCCCGCAGCACGGCGCGCAGCTTTTTCAAAACCCGGCTCCGCAGCGCCGGTTCCGCGTTCAGCAAAAACCGGAAGCTCGTGATGACGTCGTAAGGTTTCTGCAGCAATTCCGGCTGCGACAAAACGTCGCCAACCTGCAGCCGCGCCCTGCGGCATTTTTCCCGCGCAACCGCCACCATGTTTTCCGAAATATCAATTCCCTCCGCCGCGTCCACCAGCCGCTCCAGGCTGGCGATCACCCGGCCGGTGCCGCACGCGAAATCCAGCAGCCGCACCGGCCCGGACCGGGTCCGCCGGAAATCCGCCACGATTTTTTCCAGCACCGGCCTTTCCAGATCCCAGATGAATGAGGAATAACTGCCCGCGCCATATTCCCCGGCATCATAGGCGGCCACCGCTTCTTTTTTCTGAAAGCGGTCGGAATAATTCACCGGCATGGCTGGCGGCGCGGATTTTGAACTCATACAAGTCTGGCTGACATGGACGACAAAATAGTATCCCAAGGTTACATCGCCCACAGTTTTTTAGGGCATGCACCCGGCCGGGGACGAAACGAGCCGTCCCGGCCTGTTCGCCTGCGCGCTGATTGTGGGCGTGAACCATAATTGAGCATCTGGTTCGGCGCGGTGTCCTCCTTGCGGTCGCGCCGGCTGGCCGGCCAGCCGATGGCGGGAAAATACAACTGCCAGCAACGCGCGCGCAATGGCCCTCGGCAAACACCTTCAGCAGGAACAAACTCGGGAAAATCTAATCCACCATGCTCCGCACGCCCGCGCGCCGGGCGCGGATGGCCAGTTGTTTGGCCTTTGCCTCGCCAAACTTGCGGATGGAAAACATCTTCTTGCGCACCACGCCAAGCTCCGGACTCCACGCTGCCTGCCAGTATTTCCGCCACGGTTTGCTCTTCCGGTTAATCATCCGCCGCACCCCGCAAATGCCCGACCGGCCCCTGCGCCGCACCATCTCCGCCCAATAGCGCCGCGATTGCTGGGCCGGCCGGCCCAGCAGGTTCAGCAGCTTCCGGCGATATTCCACTGCCGCCGCCAAGGCCTCCGCCCGGCCGCCCCATTTTTTGTCGGAAAAAAAAGCGGAATAAATTTCCCCCTCCCGGGCGGCCCGCAGAAAAAACCCGTGCGTGCGCTTTTCCGGCTGGTCAATCCGGCAGATGCCCGGTGTCTTGGATGGCTTGTTCATGGTCGGCTGCTTTACGGGCCATGATAGTCCCGTCCAGGACATCCGGCAATAGCCCGCGTCAAACACCGCCTGCTTGAGCGCCGGTTCCAGGTGCGGCGAGCGCAGTTGCTTGTGCCGCCACACGCGCGGCTGGTTGAGCGTCTTGCCGCGCAGCATCTCGTGCCAGAGCTTTTCATTCAGGCGTTTGGGTTTGGCCGTCTGATTTTGAAACGTCTTCAAATCCACCGTCCGCGCCAGCGGCGCCGT
>CAYVGC010000041.1:0-31523 GCA_964449815.1 uncultured Bifidobacteriaceae bacterium | reverse complement strand
CGCTGGGCGTGAAAGCCGGCGTGCTGGTGCATCCCTGCCGGCTGGCCGTGACCGGCAAAACCTCCGGCCCCAGCCTCTACCACCTGCTCCAAGTCCTCGGCAAAGAACGCGTCATGGCGAGGATTGAGAAGGCGCTGCAATCGTTTGCCTGAAAAAATCATTTTACCACGCGCCTGCGCCGGACTAAATTAACAAGCAGATGAGCACGGTTGCCGAAATTGAAGCTGCCATCAAAGCGTTGCCTCCCACCGAGCGCGAACGTCTGGCGGATAATTTGCCTTCAATTCTTCCGGAATTGGATGGCGACGCCAAATGGCAGCGCCTTGTCAACGACCCGCGCCCGCGCCACGCGCTCACGGCTTTGGGCGACGAAATTGCCGCACAATTCAAAGCCAGCCCCACCGCCTTCCGCGAAATTCGGGACGGCGACTTCAAATAATCCAAGTGAAATCGCTGGGCACGGAGAAGTTCTGGCTGGCTTGCCACGCGCTGCCGCCGAGCATCAAAGAAGCCGCGCGTGCCGCGCATCAAAAGTTTATCCAGAATCCGGCGCATCCATCATTGCAATTGGAACGGCTGCGTTCCGACCCGCGCTTCTGGTCGGTGCGGGTGACGCGGGATTACCGCGCCGTGGCGCAAAGATTTGAAGGCGACGTTTGGGTCTGGGTTTGGATTGGCAGCCACAGAGATTTTGACCGGCAGTTTCCAAAATGAATACTTTGCGCAGGAATTGGAATGAGTTTTTCCGACCTTAAAGTCAAACGCATCGAAACGACGACCGACACTTTGACCGTCGAGTTGATGGATGGCCGCGTGCTGTCCGTGCCGCTGGCGTATTATCCCACGCTGCTGCACGCGACCGAGGCCGAGCGGAAAAACTGCCACCCCATCGGCGCGGGCTATGGCATCGAATGGCCGGAATTGGACTACCATTTGAGCGTCGAGGGACTGATTCAGGGGCTGCCTGAAGCCCCCGGTCTGCGCCGGGCAAAAGCAGCGGCTTAAATATGCGTGGCTGTGATGGCAAACCCGCCGGCCCCAGCCTCTACCATTTGCTCCAGGTTCTCGGCAAGGAACGCGTCATGGCGAGGATTGAGAAGGCGCTGGCAGGGTTTGGTGCGTGACCGCAACTAAACGCAGTCGCAATTGTTAAACCGATTATGCAAGTGTTTCCCTCCACAAAATCCGGATGGGTTAATTTGATTATATTTCCGTTCAAAGCCTACATGGTGATTGTTCTTCCGTTTTGCATATTCTTTAACACGCTGTTTCCAACGCCATTTACCGGAACTGATTCAGGCGGACACTGGTCTGCCGTAGTGATGATTACCTACGGCCTATGTGCCGTGCCTCTTTTGCTCGGTTTGCTTGTTCAGTTGTTTGTTTGCAGACGTGAAGATATAAACCAAACCTTGTTCTTTTTGGTTCCGTCAGTTTTGATTGTTTTATCGTTCATCTTTAACGAAGTTCAACACAATCGTTTCGTGGAAAGTGAACGGTGGAAAACCCAAACCTATGAAATGGACTTCGATGAGGTTGTAGGGCGTGTGGCAAATATGGAGCAACAAAGCGGCGGAAAATGGCATTGGAATCAGAAACAAGAGGACAAGCCATCGCCTCATATAAACCGTCAATTCCATTTCGCAATGAATGAACACCAAACGGATGCAGATCTAGTGTTTCTGGTCTATCTCGCCACAACTGAAACAAACAAAACGACGATAAGTGAACAGACGCTTAAGTTTGGTCGGCTTGGCGATCCGAATTTGCACGAACAAGATTTGGTAGCTGAAACCAATCGAATCCATGCAGTGATAAAAGCGATTCAAGGCAGGTAGCAACTCGCGCACTCCTTTCCGCAACCGTTTTCCCGACACGCCCGCCCCTTTCCGTGGTGCTGCGCTTCCGCCTGCGTTTCACTTCCGCCTTCGTCCGACTTCGGCGAGACAGTCGGCGCGACAAGTTGCTTTTGCGCCCAGCCCAGCCACGCCGCCTTTCCCGCGACAAACGGTCCAAACATCGAAACACCCGGTTTTTGACGTTTTTGGCCTGTTTTCCGCCTAAGCCATTGTCACGACATGATTTAACGGCGCATAAAAATCATTTCCCCGTGCGTGGAAATGATTTTTCGGCGTATAAAAATGATTTTTATACACCGGGAAATGAAGTTTCGGCGCGGTAAAATCATTGGACGGCGCGGTGACTCCAAGTTTCGGCGTGTTCCAATGCTGTCACGGTGCGTGGAGAGGATGTTTCGGCGTGGTCAGACCATGTTTCGGTGTGTTGCCGCGCGGTTTATACGCGGTGACGGAATGTTTCGGTGTGTTGAACCGAATTTTATACACGGTGACAGGAGGTTTCGGTGCGGCGGGAGAATGTTCCGGTGAGTGGACAGGATCTTGCGGCGCGTTGACAGGAAGTTTCCGCACCATGACCGGAGGTTGCGGTGTGTAAACTTGCCGTCACGGTGCCGTGAAAGGAACCGACGGCGTGGAAACTGTCTGTCATGGCGTGGTGAAAGTTGCGGGCGATGCCGAAACAGGACCCAACGGTGCGGTAACAATCCCTCGCTGCACCGCATAAAAAAGATCCGGTGAATTGAGCCGCAAAAAATCTGTGTTCCATCCGTGTTCCATCCGCGGCCAAGAAATCCATCGCGTCCGTCCGGCCTTCGCCGCCGTGTCCGTGCGCCGGGTTTTGACAATAGCCCAGCCATTTATGGCTGGGACTCGTTGCCCGCCATCGTCCAAAGTCCCGGCAGCAACGGTGTTAATATGCAAGTTGGAAATCATTGTTTTTGAGGAGCCGGTTCATGAGGATGACGAGCTTGCGCATACACGCAGTCATGGCGACGAGCGGTTTCTTGCCGGCGGCCCGCAGGCGCAGGTAAAACTCTTTTAAGATGCGGTCGTAGCGCACGGCGTTGAAGGTGGCCATGTAGAGCGCCCTCCGCACGGCACCCCGGCCGCCATTGATCCGCCGGCTGCCGTTTTGGCCGCCGCTGTCGCGATTGTAAGGGGCCACGCCTGCCAGCGCGGCGGCGGTTTGCGGGGTCAGCTTGCCGAGTTCAGGCATTTCCGCGAGCAGGGTGGCGGCGACCACCGGGCCGACGCCGGGAATGGCCTTGAGACGTTCGGCTTTATGCGCCAGTTCCGTGTCCTGGGCGATGAGTGCGGCGATGGCGGCATCACATTGTTCGATTTGTTTTTCCAGGGCTTTGCCGAGTTGCCGCGACTGGCGCTGGCGGAAGGCATCGGCATAGTGTTCGGCGTGGTTGCGTTCGATGACCAGCAGTTGGGAGGAGCTGGTGCCGACGCTGGGTCAGGTCGGCCAACTGCTGCTGTTGCGGTGAGACGGGGGGCGTGCTCCGGGGCTGAAAGGTCGCCCCATATGCCGACAGCACGACGGCGTCAATGGGATCGGTTTTGGCGCGCTGGCCCTGGGCGCGGGCGAAGTAACGGACTCGCCCGGCCTCGACGAGGCTGACCGGGATGGCCGCCGCCTGCAAGACACGCACGACGGCCTGTTCGTAACCGCCGGTGGCTTCGCAAACGACGTGGGCATGCGGCTGCGCGCGCAGACGTTTGCGGAGTTGGGTGTGACCCTTGGCGTCATTGGTCAAGGAGTGAAAATGTCCGGCGAGATGCAGTTGCAAAGAGCGCTTGGCAACGTCCAGGCCGACATAGAGGATGTTTGGATTGTGCTGACTCATACTTGTGGGATACGAGCTACGATGATTTGTGGTTGTCGTGCTCAAGCAACGGTTCGAGTTTAGGACAATGGGCACGCGCGGAACCAGCTTGACGGACGCATCACGTCACAACGTATGCGAGGGACGATTGTTCTCACGCGCGCCGTCCTCCGCCTGGTTGCCACCGGGCGGAGGACTCCAGCTTGGCGTTCTCTTTCAAGTCTGCCAAGCAGGACAAATAGGAAGATACAAGGGACGAAAGGTGCTTGCGCACGGCCACCACTTGCGGACGGCCACCCGGTTTTTCTGCCGTCCCTCGCGGGACTTTTGCATTGGGTTGACGCGATACCCAGCCAGGAATGGCCGGGCGATGGTCGGGGGACGCCGCTGAAGGCGGGAGTGCCGCCATGAGACCTCGGCAAAAGGCACCGTGGTTACGTTTGGAGCGCCGGCCTCCGGCACGGCGCGTTGGAAATTCAACCGTTTCGAGCCGTGCCGGAGGCCGGCGTTCCGACTTTTGCCGAGGTCTCGCGTATATTATATGCAGGGGGAGTGAAAACGAAGCCGGCCCAGGCCCGGTGGTGTCTATAAACAGGACATCTGGCCCGAACTTTTGGTTTCCGGGGCCATTTCTCAATACAAAGAACTGCGTCCGCAGTATTCTGCAAACGCCATTTTTCCTGGTTTTCATGGGTTTTTCCACCGGGCGGCTGCCGGTTCGCACCCACGGTGAAAAAATATTCCAAAAAGAGTGAGATTCCATTAAAGCCGGCATAAAAGCTGCCGATTTAGTGATAAGCGTTGAAACCCCCGTTCTGTGAACGGGGTTAAAGCAAAAGCTCTGCTGAAAGAATCTGCCCATGGCATCCTTGGTTGGTGTTGTCTCCACAACCAAACGGAAGGAACGGACCATGAGCCGATTCAAAAGCTGATCACAGGGGATTCCCCCCGTGATCCGGACGATGACGTGAACGATCTGGCACGGCACGATCTGGACCGGCTGCTCTCCTCGGGCTTGGAAGTGAACAGCACCAACCACACGCCCGGCCCGCTGGACCAGCCCGCGATCAAGAACATCCTGAACCAGGTCAGCGGCCAGTTGACGGTGCGCGGCCAGGGGGTGCTCAACGGGCGGATGGATGTATCAGGTGTGGGGGGCAAGACGTGGACGGACCTGGGCACCTTCCACGGCGCGCGGCGGAGGGTGCTGAAGCCGGTGACGCCCGGCCTGATCTATCTGCTGCAATTCTGCGCGCCGGGCGGCAGCACCGGCCAAAGCCCCTGGAGCAACCCCGTCTCCATCATGGCGACGTGATCTCTGCGAATGGCCGCCTCAGTTCTGCCAGGTGAGTAAGCGGGGTTCAGTCCGCAATCCATCATCCTTTTTTCTGGCGCTTCAGGCCGTCTTTTCCGTCGGCGGATTCTGGCCCGGCAGCGGGACATGGGCGACCGGCAGCGGATAACGCAGCTTCATCACGTCGTCCACGAGGATTTCAACAAAATAGGTGCCGGCGGTCTCAAATTTGACATTGCCGAAAAACATCACGTTCGTCGCGCTCATGGAAGGGTCGCGCAGCTCGAACTTCGACTCGCCCTTGCTCACCACGGTGGTCTGGTCGGGCGCGATCAGGCGCACGCTTTCGTTGAACTGGCCGATGCCCGCCGTCCAGCGGTTGAAGACGCAGATGCGGGCGGCGACAACGGGCAACTGCGGCACGCGGAGATAATGCAGGACGCCGATGAGGAAGAGGTTGCCGTTGATTTCCTGGCGGACTTCTTCGCACAGCAGCGAGCATTGGAGATCGGGGAGAATTCGGGTGGCTTGCATAAAATAATGAACTTTCATTCTGACCGAGAATCACCGGATGTCAGGGAAAAAATGGGGTGATTATGCGGGGACGAAACCGGCCGTCCCGTGAATCCGCGAATGCCGAACCGGCATAATGATTGCGGCAGCGATCCCGTCGGTAAATTTATTGATCACCAGATGTTTGGCAGTTGGAACCGGCAGAGGCGCCGCCGGTTGTTCCATCACTGATTTTGCGCCGCGAGAAACCTTTCACAGTCAATCGCCGCCGCACAGCCCGCACCGGCGGCGGTGACGGCCTGGCGATAAACATGATCCGCGCAGTCGCCCGCCACAAACACGCCGGGAATGTTCGTCATCGTGCCTTGCTGCGGAACAATGAAGCCGTTCTCGTCCATCGTGATCTTGCCCTTGAAAATCTGCGTGTTCGGCACATGGCCGATGGCGATGAAGACGCCCGCGCATGCCAAAACCGATTCCGCGCCGGTCTGGAGATTTTTTAATTTGACGGCGGTCACCCGGTCCTGCTTCACGTCGAGAATTTCCGTGACGGCGGAATCCCAGACGGGTTTGATTTTCGGATTTGCCAGCGTGCGCCCGGCCATGATTTTTGATGCGCGCAAGGAACCGCGGCGGTGCACCAGATGCACCACCGAGCCGAAACGGGTCAGATACAACGCCTCCTCGCATGCGGAGTCGCCGCCGCCGACCACCACGAGCGGCTGGTTGCGGAACACCGGCAGCGCGCCGTCGCAGGTGGCGCAGTAAGTCGTGCCCTTGGTTTCCAGTTCGTGTTCGCCGGGAACACCGAGATGCCTGTGGCCCGCGCCAGTGGCGATGATGACGGTTTCCGCCGCCATTTTTTCGCCGTCCACGACCAGATGGAACGGGCGCCGGGAAAAATCCACGGACTCGACGACGCCAAAACTGGTCTTGGCGCCGAAGCGCTCGGCCTGTTTCTGCATCCGCGTCATCAGTTCATAGCCGTCCACGCCTTCGGGAAACCCGGGAAAATTTTCCACGATGCTGGTGGTGGTGAGCAGGCCGCCGGGCTGCTGGCCGGTGAGCACGAAGGGCGCAAGCTGCGCGCGCGCCGTGTAAAGCGCCGCCGTCCAGCCCGCCGGACCCGAACCGATGATGACAACTTTTTCCATAGGCCGCGAAAGGTAGCCGCTGGGCCGGCCACTTTCAAGCGGTTGGAACTGAAATTATTTTTATCCACCCGGGCGGGGGCGGTTTTCCGGCCAGCAACCCGCCCGGAAATTTCAATCCAGTTTTTCGCGGCCGCCGTAGCCGGTTTCGAGGTCGTGCCAGAATTCGATGTCGTCCTCGTCGGATTCCCAGCAGAGAAAAACTTCCTTGCCGCCGATGAGGGCGGGAAAATCAATCAGCCCGCGTGACAGGTCCTTGATGAAAATCTCCCGCAGTTGGAAGTCGGCGAGAATCTGCTGCATTCCGGCCAGCGCGCGAATCCAGTTGTTGACCGTTGTGCCGCCGGTGTCCTGCCCCTCGGCGTTCAGGCCGCTCATGCGTTTGTCATAGAGATCCACATCGTCGCGAAAGCGGTTGAGTTCCGCCAGCCACGCGCGGATCTGCGGCAGCAGCGCCCGCGCCTCGTCGCGCGTATAATGTCTGGTGAAGCGATGTTTCACGGCAAAAAAGACCGTTCGCGGCGGCTGCACAAGACAACCACCGCGAACGGCTGAAATCACAGGCGATGGCAGGTTACTTCTGCCAGGTGCGCTTCTTGTGACGGTTCAAGCGCAGCTTCTTGCGCCGTTTGTGTTTGTTTATCTTTGCCTTGCGGCGTTTTTTGAGTGATCCCATAAATGGATGTCGGGATGGTTTAGCAAAATGCGGAACCAAGGCCAACAAAATTCTGCAATCAATAAACCACCTTGTTCAGCGGATATTCGATGATGCCTTCCGCGCCGGCGGCTTTCAACTGTGGAATCAGCTCGCGCACGACCTTCTCGTCAATGATTGTTTCCACCGCCACCCAGCCTTTGAGGCTCAAGTTGGAAATCGTCGGGTTGCGCAGCGCGGGCAGGTCCGCCAGCAACTTCGCCAGATTTTTTTCGGCGATGTTCATCTTCAAACCGACTTTCGTCTCGGCGTCCAAGGCGCCCTTGAGCAGCAGCGACAGGGTTTCAATTTTTTTACGTTTCCATGAATTTTCCCACGCAATGTTGTTCGCGATCAGGCGCGGCGTGGAGCTCAGGATCTCGTCCACGATGCGCAGCTTGTTCGCCTTGAGCGAGGAGCCGGTCTCGGTGACTTCGACAATGGCGTCCACGAGTTCGTGCGCTTTCATCTCGGTCGCGCCCCAGGAAAACTCGACCTCGGCCGACACGCCGTTTTTCTTGAGATATTTTTTGGTCAGGTTGACGACCTCGGTGGCGATGCGTTTGCCCTGCAGATCTTTCACGGATTTCACCGGCGAATCCTCCGGCACGCACAACACCCAGCGCGCGGGGCGGCGCGAGACCTTGCTGAACAGAAATTCGCCGACCTCGTGAACCTTCGAGCCGTTCTCCATGATCCAGTCGTAACCGGTGATGCCGCAGTCCAGATAACCATGCTCGACGTAGCGGCTGATTTCCTGCGCGCGGATGAGGCGGATCTCCATCTCCTCGTCGTCCACATACGGAATGTAGGAACGGCTGCTGACCTGGATGTTGAAACCGGCCTTGGCCATTTTTTCGATGGTGGCGTCCTGCAAACTGCCCTTGGGCAGCCCGAATCTTAGTTTGTTGTTCATGTGAAATTGTTATTCCGTCAGAATGAGTCTTATTTTACCCAGCTTTGACGGGGCAAGGCGACCTTTTTTTTGGCGTCATCCTTGCAGATTGGGTCACTTCACGGTCGCGATCTGCCAGTTGCCGTCCACCTTTTTCAAATTAAACGCGCGAAAACCCGTCACGGCGTCGCCCCCATACCAGCGGCCCAGCGCATCCACCGAATCATCCGCGTTCGGCTCGTTGACATCCGTGCTCAAAATCATCGCCGGCTGGTTCGTGTCCTTGTCCACGGGCGTCCGGTGGCTCGGCAGAAAGGCATGGTAGCTTTGCTTGATCGGCGGAACATGAGCGGGATATTTCCTGATCAACGCCGCGACCTGCGCGTCGTCCGCCTGCAAAAAAACCGCCGAGTAGTCGGCCTGGTCCCAGAAATGCCGTTCCAGCAGATAACCAAAAATCAACTGCTCAATCTCCAGCTCGTCGGCCTTGTCCAGTTTCTTCTGCGCCGGCGGCACGACCACGCTGGCCGCCGCCGCGCGAATATCCGCTTCGTCGCTGAAAATAATTTTATCCTTGGGCGCGGCGCACCCCGTGGCCAGCACCAGCAGGCCGAGACCGAATTGAATTTTCAACTTCATAATTTTCCGCATTAAAATTTCCAGCCTGGTTTAACTGTTTTTCCAAATCACCCGTCGTCCGGCCACCGAGATTTCCTTGCGCGCCAGCGCCGCGACGCACTTCGGATACAGCTCGTGCTCGGCCGCGTGGATGCGCTGATGCAAGCTTTCCGCAGTGTCGTGGTCGCGCACCGGCACGGCTTGCTGGCCGATGATGGGGCCGGAATCCACGCCCGCGTCCACGAAATGCACCGTGCAGCCGGCCACTTTCACGCCGTAATCCAGCGCCTGTTTCCAGCCTTCGAGACCGGGGAATGACGGCAGCAGCGACGGGTGAATGTTGACGATGCGCCCCTCGAACGCGCGCAAAAAATCACCCTTCAGCACGCGCATGAAGCCGGCGAGCACGATCAGATCCACCCGCGCATTTTGCAGCGCGGTGACGAACGCGCCTTCCGCCGCCTCGTCGAGCTTCGTGCGAAATTTCCCCGGCGGCACAAATTGCGCGGGGATTTTCCGTTCGCGCGCGCGCGCCAGAATGCCGGCGTTCCCGGCATCGCTCAAGACGACGGCGATTTCCGCCGGGATTTTTCCGGTGGCGACGGCGTCGGCGATCGCGACAAAGTTCGAGCCTTGGCCGGAACCGAGGACGCCGATGCGAAATGTGCTGTTCACCGCAACTTGAATAGCAGAGTGCGCCTCCAAAACAAGTTGAAAGGAATGCCGCGGCCTGGTTTGCCCGGATGAAACTTGCCGCGCAGCGGCGGCTGGCCTATTTTTTCGCGGTGAAGAAAAACGGCAAGCCCGACATCCCGCGCAAGACGATTTACCGGCTTTCGATTTATCTGCGCTGCCTGGCGCGGTTGCGCGAGAACCGCATCGGCACCGTGTCCAGCGAGGCGCTGGCCAAGGCCGCCGGCGTCAAGCCCACCCAGCTTCGCAAAGACCTGGCGTATTTCGGCACGTTCGGCACGCGCGGCCTCGGCTACGACGTCGCGGACCTCTCGGGGAAAATTGCCGACGAACTCGGCACCTCCAGCCTGCAGCCCGTCATCCTCGTCGGCGTCGGCAACCTCGGCCTGGCCCTGCTCTCCTATCGCGGCTTTGAAAAGGAGGGTTTTGAAATCACCGCCGCGTTTGACGCCGCGCCCGCGCGCAAACGGGACAAGGAAATCAAGCAGCCCATTCTCGGCATGGACGGGCTGTCCGCTTTCATCAGCGAACATGGCGTGAAAATGGCCATTCTCTCCGTGCCGGCCGCCGTCGCGCAATCCGTCGCCAACTTGCTCATCGAATGCGGCGTGACCGGCATTTTGAATTTTGCACCCATCGTGCTCACCGTGCCGGAAGACGTGATGGTCAACAACGTCAACCTCGCCATCGAACTCGAAAACCTGAGCTATTTCATCCAAGGCTGAACCGGGATCTTTGGCAAACAGGAAAAATCGGGCGGTGCAAGTTCACGACTGCTGTTTTTGAAGAATTTGAACTGAGAAACCGGGCCATAAATTAAGGCAGGCCTTCCGACACGCGCTGGATTTTCACCGCCTTGCCGCTGGCGTTGTCAATTTCAATCACCACGCCGTTTAATTTCACGTCGTTGCGCGCCACTTCAAACCGCTGCGGCATGGCGGTGCGGAAACGCTGGAGCACCGGCTGGATTTCGCGGCCCAACACGCTTTCGTGCGGGCCGGTGAAGCCGGCGTCGGTCAGATACGCCGTGCCGCCGGGGAAAATCTGCTCGTCCGCCGTCTGCACATGCGTGTGCGTGCCCACCACGGCGCTGACCTGGCCGTCCAGCATCCGCGCGAACGCGATTTTTTCCGAGGTCGCCTCGGCGTGAAAGTCCACGAAGATGATGGGCGTGTGCTGGCGCAGCCATTTCGCCTCGTCCATCGCGAGCGTGAACGGATTTTCCAGCGGCGGCTGCATGAAGGTGCGGCCCTGCGCATTCATCACGGCGACCGGCGGCAGGTCGCGGATCTTCAGAATCGTGCTGCCCTGGCCGGGCGTGCCGGGCGGATAGTTCAGCGGCCGGAGAAACCGCTTTTCATTTTGCAGCAGCTCCAGGACTTCCTTTTGATCCCACACATGGTCGCCGGTCGTGATGGCGTCCACGCCGCAGGCAAAGAGCTGCTCGGCGATGTCCGGCGTGATGCCGTTGCCGCCGGCGGAGTTCTCGCCGTTGGCGATGATGACGTCGAGGCCGTGCGCCTGTTTCAACTTGGGCAGAAGTTCCTTGACCGCGCGCCGGCCCGGACTGCCGACGATGTCGCCGATGAACAAAATTTTCACGCGGAAAATTTAACCGCCAAAGACACGAAAGACACGAAAAGAAAAATCAAAGCCAGCACGCAATCAACCCAATCATCGCGGCGACAAGCCAGAGCACCAGCACCGCCCGCGTGCGGCTCAGGCCCGCGCGGACAAGCCGGTGCGAGAGATGATTGGTGTCGCCGATCCAGAACGGCTTATGGTTGAGCGTGCGGAACAGGCTGACTTGCGCGAGGTCGAGCAGGGGAACGGCCAGCACGAGCAGCGGCGCGAGCACGGCGAGCGGGCGCGGATTTTGCCTCGTGTAAAAGTGCGGGAGAATCGCCATGACGGCGAGCAGGTAGCCGACGAGGTGGCTGCCGGCGTCGCCGAGAAACGCGCGGGCGCCCGGAAAATTCCACGGCAGGAAACCCACGAGCGCGCCGCACATGAGAAAGCCGGTGATGGCGACGAGGTATTCGCCGTTGGCGGCGGCGATGAGCGCGAAAATAAACGCGTCAATCGCGCCGAGGCCGGCGCAGAGACCGTTCATGTTGTCCGCGAAGTTGAAGGCGTTGATGACGGTCAGCAGCCAGAGAATGGTGACGGCGTAGCTGAAGACTTCGCTGTGAACAAACAGCGTGATGCGCTTGCACGCGGCCGCCACGGCGATGGCGATGAGGATCTGGCCGATGAACTTTGGCAGCGCCTTCAATTCATGCTTGTCATCATGCCAGCCGAGAACCGTGATGGCGACCGCGCCGAGCGCGAGCACGACCAGTTCCATCGCGCGCCGGTCGAGGCCATGCAGAATCAATCCGGCGGATGAAATTTTCACGATGCCGAGCTTGAGCAGAACCGCGCCGACGACGGGCGGCAGCAAAATTCCCGTCAGCACGGCAAACCCGCCGGCGAGCGGAACTGGCTGGTCGTGGATTTTACGGTGCCCAGGGTCATCTACCAGTCCATCGCGCAGACACCATTTGCGCCAGAGCGGCAGCACGAGCAGCGAGGTCGTGAATGCGCCCAGAAAGGCGGCGGTGAAAAAGTTAAAGGGAAAGTTCAAGCGGTGGTGGTGGCGCAGACGGGCAGTTTGCCGGCTCGCAGACTGGTGATCCGCAGCCGGCCGGATTCACGCGCACCCTGCGGACAGCCAGCCGGCAAGACCGCTTTTCACCAGCCTGCGCCAGGCGGTGGAAAATTGCTCTCGGGAAAATATCCATGCGGCTTGCAGGCTCACTGTCTCACCAGTTCGTCGCTCGCGATCAAACCGTCGCGGATGCGGATGATGCGTTGCGAGTGCAAGGCGACCTCCTCCTCGTGCGTGACCACAATGATGGTGTTGCCTTTGTCCGCGAGCTGCTGGAACAAAGCCATGATTTCCGTGCCGGTTTTGGAGTCGAGATTTCCCGTCGGCTCGTCCGCGAGCAGGATGGACGGTTTGTTCACCAGCGCACGGGCGACGGCGACGCGCTGGCGCTGGCCGCCGGAAAGCTCGTTCGGCTTGTGATGCACGCGTTCGGCCAGGCCGACGTTGGTCAGCGCCGCGTGCGCGAGCTGGCGGCGTTCCTTGGCGGGAATGCCGGCGTAAACCAGGGGCAATTCCACGTTGCGCAACGCGTCGGAGCGCGGGAGCAAGTTGAAGGTTTGAAAAATGAAACCGATTTCCTTGTTGCGGATTTCGGCGAGCTGGTTGTCGTCCATCTCGCTGACGTGGCTGCCGTTGAGTTCGTAAGTGCCGCCCGTCGGCGTGTCGAGACAGCCGAGCAGGTTCATCAGCGTGGACTTGCCGGAGCCGGACGGCCCCATGATGGCGACATATTCGCCGCGCTGGATTTCCAGCGTCACTTCCCGCAGCGCATGGACGGTTTCGGCGCCCATCTGATAGCACCGCGAAATTTTCTGGAGGCGGATCAGGCTCACAACTTGGGTTTCTCCGTGTCGGCGACGACGGCTCCCTTCACGATTCTTTTGCCGTCGTCGAGGTCGTGGCTGATGGCATGGTAGCCGCCGGTGACGATTTCATCGCCTTCCTTCAAGCCGTCGGTGATCTCCCAATAGTTGTCGTCGCTGATGCCGATCTTCACCGGCACGGTTTTGACGTGGTCGCCTTCGACGACAAAGACCACGTCCACCGGCTTGTTTTTGTCATCCGGCTTTTTATCGGACTTGAGGGAATTCGTCTCGGCGTTCGCCGCCGCGATGGAATTGGCCGGCACGGAATTGGTTTTTGCGGCGGCGGTTTCCTTTTTTGATTTCGCCTTGAGCGTGCGGGTCGTCACGCTGGCGATGGGCGCGGCGACGGTGTTGGTGCGCGTGCGCGTTTCAATTGTGGCGCTGACCGACATGCCGGGCCGGAACAACTCGCCTTCGGAAATGCGGATGCGAACCTGGAATTGTGTCGCGGATTGCCCGGACGAAGAGGAGCCGCCGCCGATGACCGAGCTGGCGTTCAATCCTTCCGACGAATTGGCGACCTGGGTGACGATGCCGGCAAATTTTTTGTCCTTGAACGAATCCACTTCGAGCTTCGCCTTCTGGCCGGCCTGCACCAGCACGATGTCCATTTCGCCAATATCCACGCGCGCCTCCATCGCGCTCAAGTCGGAGATGATCATGATGTCCGTGCCGGCGTTTTGCACCGTGCCGAGGACGCGCTCGCCGAGCTGCGAATTCAGCGTGGTGATCGTGCCGTCGAGCGGAGCGACGATGGTGGTTTTGTTGAGCAAATCCTGCGCGTTGTCCACGGCGGCCTTGGCGACATTCACCTGGTCATCGGCGCTCTCGACCTGCGCGCGGCAGACATCGCGCGCAGCCTTGAACCCGATGAAGTCTGATTCCGAGAGCAGTTTGGTGTCAAACAGAGTCTTGTTGCGGACGTAATCCGCCTCGGCCTTTTCGAGATTGGCCATGGCGGTGGTCTTCCCCGCCAGCGATGATTCATAACCGGCCTTGGCCTGGTTTAATCCGGCAATGTAAACGTCCTGGTTGATCTGCAACAGCAGATCACCCTTGTGAACAAACTGGCCCTCCTTGACCGGCAAATTGGTGATTTCGCCGCTGACTTCCGGGCTGATGTGGACCTGCACAACCGGGTAAATTTTCCCGTTGGCGATGACCGTCTCGGTGATGCTGTGGCGCGCGATCTTCTCCGTCTGCACGGTGACGACCGGTTCCTTTTTGTGCAACGCCCAGAACATCGCCGCGCCAAGCAGGACGACGCCGGCGAGGATAAAGACAATGAGTTTCTTGCGGCCTTTGCGCTTGGATTTGGGCGCATCCGCCTGCGGAGGCAAAATCGGAGGAGTTTCCACACGGCGAGCCTGCCGTAATGTGCCAAGAATGTCCAGCGCGGGAATTATCCGTCCAAATGGGTTGTCCAAAAGCCGCCAAACTAAGGATTAATCTGCACATCGTTTTGTGATTGAGCGAAAAGGCGAAATGGTTGGTGCCAGACATCCGCCGGAAACGCCGTTCATTTAGAACTTTGAACTGGAATATGACCTGCTTCTCCATCCTTGGAATTATCGGCACGCTTTAGTTGCTTTTTAGTTGCTTGTGTGATGTATGCCACTGAAGGATGATTGCCGCAGTTCTCACAAGCTGGCAATTGCCATCATCTGGTCTTAGAATATTGAATTGCCGCGTTTTAATAACCCAGTTTTACCTTGCGGAAATTGCGGAAATAGCAGTTGCGGACACCGTAAACATGGCGCAGGACAATGTTCAGGCCTGCTGACGGTGACGTCACACTTTCAGTTGGTCGCCCGGCCGCGCCACGAGGATGTAGAGCGCGGGCATCAGGAAAATGCTGATCAAGAGCCGCGTGAACAGGCCGCTGACGATGACCAGCGCGAACGGCCGTTGGGTATCCGTGCCCACGCCGGTGGCCAGCGCCGCCGGCAACAAGCCCAACGCCGCCACGAGCGCGGTCATCATGATCGGACGCAGCCGCAGGATCGCGCCTTCGCGGATGGCCTCGGCGAGATTGGTGCCGTTGCGGCGCAGTTCGTTGACGTAGGAAATATAAACGACCGCCGTCTGCACCGAGACGCCGAACAAGGCGAGAAAGCCGATGCCGGACGAGACCGAGAATGGCGTGCCGGTGAGCCAGAGTGCGACGAGTCCGCCGACGGGCGCGGACAACACCACGCCGAGCACGGTGATGAAGGGAAATTTCAAATTGCTGTAGAGCGCGAACAGCAGGAAGAAAATCAGGCACAGCGTCAGCGGCAAAATGATATTCAGTTGCGCGCGCGATTTTGTGTATTCGGTGTATTCGCCGCCCCAATCGGTGCGATAGCCTTCGGGCAGGCTGACATTTTCCTTCACCTGTCGGATGGCGTCTTCCACCGCACCGGCCAGATCGCGTCCGGCCACGGAAAATTGCACGCCGATGTAGCGCGAATTGTCCTGACGGTAAATGAACGACGCGCCGTTCATCACGCGGATGTCCGCGAATTCCTTCAGCGGCATCTGCTGGCCGCCGGGCGTAGGCACGAGGATGTTGGCAATCTCCTCGGGGTTGTCGCGGTATTGGCGTTCGAGGCGGACGACGAGATCAAATTGCTTTTCACCCTGCTGCACCTGCGTGGCCACGTCGCCGCCGATGGCGGTGGTGATGAGCGCGTTGATGTCGGCGACATTCACGCCGTAACGGGCGATCATCGCCCGGTTGATTTTGATGTCCAAGCTCGGCTGACCAAGTTCCTTTACCAGCGTCACGTCTTTGATGCCGCGCACTTGCTCCAGGATTTTTTTGATGGCCTTGCCTTTTTGCTCCAGCACGTCGAGATCGGAGCCGAAGACCTTGACCGCGAGCGCACTCTTCAAACCGGATTCAGCTTCGTCCACCGCGTCCTCGGCGGGCTGCGTGTAATTGAAGATGATGCCGGGAAACTGCTGAAGCTTCGTGTTGATGGCCTCGATCAATTTGGCCTTGGTGCGATATGTGCCGGTCCATTCGGAATAAGGTTTCAAGCCGACGTAAAACTCGACGTTAAAAAAGCCGGTGGAATCCGTGCCGTCGTCAGGCCGCGCAAGCTCGGAGGCGACGGTGGTGACTTCGGGAAAAGATTTTAGCACCGCGCGGATCTGCGGCGTGATCTTCGCCGATTCGTCGTAGGAAATGGTGTAAGGCATCGTGGCGCGGACCCACAACGCGCCTTCATCCAGTTGCGGCATGAACTCCGCGCCGATGCGCGGAATGAGCAGCAACGAACCGGCGAGCAGAATCGTCGAGGCCAGCGTCGTGCCCCACGGATGCGCGAGGCAAAAATCCAGGCCCTTGGTGTAAACCGCCTTGATGGTTTCAAACACGGCGCTGCGACGCTCGCGCACGCCGTCGCGCATGAACCACGAGCACAACACCGGCAGCAAGGTCAGCGTGACGATCAAAGAGCCGATCAGCGCAAACACCATCGTGTCCGCCATCGGCTTGAACAGCGTGCCGGACGGTCCGGCCAAAACGTAAATTGGCAGAAAGCTGGCGACGATCACCGCGACCGCGTAGAACAGCGGACGATCCACTTCAGCGGCAGCGTCCTTCACAATTTCCAGAACGTTGTGCCGGGTTCCTTTGCGCAAGGCGATTTGCCGGAAAATATTTTCCACCATCACCACCGCGCCATCCACGAGGATGCCGAAATCCACCGCGCCGATGGAAAGCAGATTGGCCGAGGCCTTTTGCAAATCGAGGCAGATAAATGCAAACAGCAGCGCCAGCGGAATGGTGACCGCCACGATCAAGCCCGCGCGAAAATCGTAGAGGAAAAAAATCAGAATCACGACGACCAGCACCATGCCGCGCAACAGATTTTGCTCCACGACTTGCGTCGTGAGCTTGATCAAATCGGTGCGGTCGTAGAACGGAACAATTTTGACATCCTTGGGCAGAACCTGCTCGTTGAGTTGCTTGGTCTTCGCCTCAACGCGTTTCAGGACATCCTGCGTTTTGTCACCGGTGCGCAAGAGGATGACGCCCTCCACGCAGTCGTCCTGCTTCTCGAAACCAAATTCGCCGAGCCGCGGCGCGATGCCGATGACCACGCGACCGACATTTTTCAGCAACACCGGCGTGCCGTTGTTGACGGCCAACACGACGTTGCCGATGTCCTCCAAGGTTTCCAGGCGACCGAGGCCGCGCACGTAATAAAACTGGCCGCCTTGCGAATAAAAACCGCCGCCCGCGTTGCCGTTGTTGGCCGCGAGCGCGGCTTCCACTTGCAACATCGACAGGCCGACGCCGGCGATTTTCGCCGGATCGAGCAGCACTTGATATTGCATCGTGCCGCCGCCAAAGCCGGAATCATCCGCCACGCCCGCAAGCGATTTGTAAGCCGGCTCGATGATCCAATCCTCAAAAGTTTTAAGTTCCATCGGCGAGCGGTCGGAACTTTGCAGCACGTAGCGATAAATCAAACCCGACGGTGATGAGAGCGGCGACACCGAAGGCGTCACGCCAGTCGGCAGGCTGAGGCTGGACAGCCGGTTGAAAACTTCCTGTCGGGCGAAATTATTATCCGTGCCATCACCATAAGTGAGGATGACATCCGACAAGCCGTAGAGCGTGATGGAGCGCTGCGTGGTCATCTGCGGAATGCCATTCATCCCGACTTCGACGGGCACTGTGATGAGGCGTTCCACTTCCTCGGCGGCGTGGCCAGGCCATTGCGTGATGATCTCGACGATCGGCGGCGAAAGATCGGGATACGCATCCACCGGCAGGCGTTCGAGCGAGCGCGTGCCGGCGCCGATCAGGACGATCGTCAGCAGCACGACGAGGAAACGCTGCCGCAAGGACGACGCGACGACGCGGTTCATCATCGAAGCCGTTCGCGGCGCGGATTCAATGGGTGGCAATGGCTCGCTCATTGGTTTTGCAGGAATTGAACAAAGATCGCGCCGTCCACAACAATCTGGTCGCCGGATTGCAGACCGTCGGGAATGTCATATTGATCGCCGGTGCGATAACCCAGCGTCACATGCCGCCGCGCGAAGCTGCCGTCGGACTGCACGACATAAACAAACGGCAGATTCACATCGTCGCGCAAAATCGCCGAAACTGGAATCAGCAGCCCATTGCTTTCCTGATGCGCTTGGATTTTCACGCGGACATACATTTGCTTTTTCAGCAAGTCACCGGGATTTTCCGCGACCACGCGCACCATCACCGAACGCGTGGTCGGATCCACCAAGGCGGAGATGTTATCCACCTTGCCAGAAAAACCATTCGTCGCGATACCCGTTTCAATCTCGGCGAAATCGCCGACGCTGACCGACGCGAGATCGGAGCCGAAAATTTGCGTCATGACCCAGACCCGCGACAGATCGGCCACGGTGAAACACGGCGTGGTGCCCGCCGTCAGCAGTTCGCCGGGCGTGATGAGTTTTTCCACCACGGTGCCCGCGATGGGCGAATTGATCCGGCCACCGGGACGCGAAACGGGCCGGCCCGCCTGAAGATCTTTGATGACTTGCGGATCGAGATTCAGCGAGACGAGCGTTTGCAGCGCGGCGTCGCGGTCAGCCTCGGCGTTGGCGGCGTCGGTTTGCGCCTGCTCTTCTTCGCGTTGCGCGACACCGTTGTGCTGGATCAAATCCTTGTCCATGTCCGCCACGCGCCGTAGCGTCTGAGCGGTGGCGAGCGCCTTGCGATACGCGCTGATGGCCGCCGCAAAGTCGGGAGAATCCACTTCGGCCAACGCATCGCCGACCTTGACCTTGTCGCCGGGATTCACGAGCAGTTTCGACACCGGCCCGCCGAATGGCGCGAGCACGCTGGTGGCTTGGTCGTTGTCGAAATCCACCGTGCCGGTCGTCTCCGTGGTTTTGTGAAACTTTTCCGACGCGACGGTGTAAAGCTGGATCTTCTGCCGCTGCTCCGCCGTCAGCGTCACATTGCTGGCGGTTACGGATGAAGCTTGTTCGTTGCTGTCGCTTTTGGACGAACAGCCGGAGAACGTCGCCAGCGCGGCCAGCGCCAATGCGTAAAATAATTTATTTTTCATTTTTATTCTTGGTTAAATCCGCACGATGCCACCAGCCGCCGCCCAGCGCCTGAAACAGCGCCGCCGTGTCGGCATAACGATTGGCCTGCGCTTGCACCAGATTGATGCGGGCTTGTTGATATGCCTGCTCGGCGCTCAACAGCGCGAGGTAGCTGATGTAGCCGTCCTTCCATTGGCGTTGCGATAAATCCAAAGTTTCCTGTGCGTCGTCGGCAGCGGTGGCGGCGGCCTTCAAACCCTCGGCGTCTTGTTCCAGCGCCGTCAACGTGTCGGCAACATTTTGAAACGCCGTCAGCACGGTGCTGCGATATTGTTCCGCTGCCTGCGTGTAAGCTGCTTTGGCCGCGCGCTCCTGATGCAGCAAGGTTCCGCCTTGGAAAAGCGGTGCCGTCGCCGCCGCGCCCAAGCCCCAAAACCCCGTGCCGGAGGAAAATAATTTATCGAAGGAAAGCGCCGTGCTGCCGGCATCGGCGGTGAGCGTGATGTTCGGCAGCCGGTTCGCCGTGGCGATGCCGATTTGCGCGCTCGCGGCGTGCAGGTTCGCCTCGGCTTGGAGCACGTCCGGCCGCTGCGCCACGATTTGCGACGGCAGGCTCACCGGAATTTCCACCGGTAATTGCAAACTCGACAGCTCAAATTTCTCCGCTGCCGACTGATTCGGAAAACGTCCCGCCAAGACCGCCAGCAAGTCGCGCAGTTGGGCAGATTGCTTGAGCAGTGGCGGCAGCGTGGCGACGACTTGCGCGAGCTGCGATTCCTGTGCTACCACGTCCAGCCGACCGGCATAACCCTTCTTATATTGGTAGCGCAGGACTTCCACCATGTTGGAATTGAGGTCCACGAGCTGGCGCGTCGCGTCAATCTGCGCCTGCACCGCCGCCGACTGGATCACCGTGACCACCACGTTCGCCGTCAGCGTGGTGTAGGCCGCGATCATTTGGAACCGGACATTCTGTTCCTGCGCCTTCACCGACTCCATCGTGCGGCGGTTCAAGCCGAACACATCCGGAGAATACGAAACGCTGACCTGCGGCGTGAAGAGGTTGTATTGAAAGATGCTGGCGTTGGGTGTTGGCGAAATTAATTCGGATTGCTTCTGCCGGCTCGCCGAAAAGCTGGCCGCGACGCTCGGATAATAGACGCCGCGTTGCGCCAGCACATTTTCCCGCACGACGGACAACGCCGCCTGCGCCGCCTTGAGGTCGGGATTATTGGTGAGCGCGAGTTCAATCAACTCGTTGAGCGGCTGGGAATGAAACAGCATCCACCAGTCGCCGGCAATGTCGCTGGCTTTGGCAAAATGCTGGGCTTCCCCGCCGATGACATTCGTGGTGATGACGGTCGTCGCGAGCGGATGGGCGGTATAGTCGCTGACCGCCGGAACCGCCGGTTTCTTAAAGTCGGGACCCACCGCGCAGCCAGCCAGCAGCAGGCCGGCCAGGGCTGCGACGAAAGCCAAAACGCGCGAGGGTGGCGAACTGGCAATCATCCGACCAACCCCATTTTTGCTCAATTCGCTCATGCGGTTTTGGTGTGGATTGCCACCTGCCCGACGGTTAAATTTTTCATGTCTGCACAATTTCTCAATTTTCCAAACGGCCCATGCCCCAAGGCAAAACGCCGAAATAATTCAGGTAAATAAACTAACGGAATCCGGCCGTGAAGACCGGTGAACGGCTAGGAATGGAGCAGAGAAACCGGCGGACCACGGCCGGGCGGAAGCGTTTCCACCAGCGCGTTGAAAGCTGAAACCGAAGTGAGCGGGAGAAATTCAACGGGAGCCACCGGGATGATGGCCACCACCTCCACGACCGGCGAATTCACCTGCCCGTGGGCAAACATGGTGACGGCGCAATCATGTTCCGAACTGTTGCTGTCAGGATGAAGAGCGTGATGCAGGGCCGGACAGGCAGCCAACGCCAAGAGCGCCAGTATCTGCAACACCAGAAACGCGGACAGAACTGATTTAACAGTCCGGCCAAAACCAAAAGATTTCCAGCATTTCCAGTTTAATCGCACGATGTCGCTTAAAAGTTGTCATACCCTCGCCAATTGTGCAAGCATGATGACGCAAAAACTGGTTCAAACTCTGTTCCCAACGCCGCGAGAATGCAGTTCGGATAAAGCTCTTCAAACTGATCTGGCCGGACCCAAATCCCCTTCGCATGAGACATGTGCCGTGTGCTCACAAATACAGGCTGGCGCTGGACATGGCGCGGGTGCAAAATTCACATTTAAAGTTGTCCTTTGTTTGTGCAGATCGTGGAGACGATGAGTATTATCGGTTTCACCGCGTTAATTACGAATCCACCCGTGATGTGCTGGCGGCAGTGGGATTGAAGCTTGCGGCATGACTATGAAATCAATCACAAAACCAGTCCGGCCCTGTGTCCTGACGATCAACGGCGGCTCGTCGAGCATTAAATTTGCATTGTTTGAAGCCAGCCGGGATTTGCCGCGAATTCTGGAAGGCCGGATGGAACGGATCGGTTCGCCGGATGCCCAATTCACAGTGAAGCGCCAAAGCCAGGAGCACAATTTTTCGCGGGCGGTGAACGCGCCGGATCATACGGTCGCCGTGAATATCCTGATGGATTGGGTGGAGGAACGATTTGAACCAGGCACTTTGGCGGCCGTGGGCCATCGCGTGGTGCATGGCGGCCCGAAGTATTGGGAACCACAGCGGATCACGTCGGAGATGGTGGACGAACTGAACCAACTCAGTCCGTTCGATCCCGAACATCTGCCGGAGGAGATTCTGCTGACCGGGGCGTTTCACCGGCGTTTCCCGAAGCTGCCGCAGATTGCCTGTTTCGACACCGCTTTTCACCACGACCTGCCGCGCGTGGCGCAACTGCTGCCAATCCCGCGCCGCTTCGAGGCGAAGGGCGTTCGCCGCTACGGATTTCACGGACTGTCCTGCGAATTTTTGATGATGGAACTGACCCGCGTCGCCGGTGCCGAAGCCGCGAACGGTCGCGTAATACTGGCGCACTTGGGGAATGGCGCGAGCGTCACCGCCGTGCGCGGCGGCAAGAGCATGGACACCAGCATGAGTTTCACGCCGACTGCCGGGCTGCCCATGAGCACCCGTTCCGGCGATCTCGATCCCGGTCTCGGCTGGTATCTCTCCCGAACTGAAAACATCACGGCCAAACAATTTCATCACATGATCAATCACGAGTCGGGCTTGCTCGGTGTTTCCGAAACCAGTTCCGACATGCACGAACTGCTCCTGCGCGAAAACAATGATGTCCGCGCCGCCGAAGCCGTCGAGTTGTTCTGCCATCAAACCAAAAAGTGGATTTGCGCGCTGACCGGAGTGCTGGCCGGTTTGGACACGCTGATCTTCGCAGGCGGCATCGGCGAAAATGCGCCGGCGGTGCGGGCGCGCATCTGCCGTGAGCTTGAGTTCCTTGGCATCAAACTGAATGAGAAACGAAACGCCGCCGGTGAGCCGGTTATTTCCAGCGATGGCAGTCCGGTCACCGTGCGCGTCATCCGCACCGACGAGGAATGGATTATCGCCCGAACGGTCTGCCGCGTTTTGGCGCAGACGATTTGAAAGGAAAACAATCATGAATGCGAAACTAACTAACGAAACGAGCCACTCACTTTCGCCGGAACTGCTGGGAAAAATTGACGCCTACTGGCGCGCCGCCAATTATCTCTCGGTCGGCCAGATTTATCTCTTCGACAATCCGCTGTTGAAACGGCCGCTGGCGCTCGCGGACGTGAAACGCATGTTGCTCGGACACTGGGGCACCACGCCCGGACAGAATTTCATTTACGCGCACCTGAACCGGGTCATCAAAAAATACGATCTCGACATGATTTATGTGTCCGGCCCCGGACACGGCGGACCGGCCGTGGTGGCCAACACCTATCTGGAGGGCACTTACAGCGAGATTTATCCCGACATCAGCCAGGACGAGGCCGGGTTGCGGAAGCTGTTCATTCAATTTTCGTTTCCGGGCGGCATTCCCAGTCACGCGTCGCCGGAGACGCCCGGTTCCATCCACGAGGGCGGCGAGCTGGGGTATTCGCTCAGCCATTCGTTTGGCGCGGTGTTTGATAATCCCGATCTCATCGTCGCCTGCGTCGTGGGCGACGGCGAGGCGGAGACCGGTCCGCTGGCCACGGCGTGGCATTCCAACAAGTTTCTCAATCCGGCCACCGACGGCGCGGTGCTGCCGATCCTGCATCTCAACGGCTACAAGATTTCCAATCCCACGCTCCTGGCGCGCATTTCGCACGAGGAACTGGAACAGCTTTTCCGCGGCTATGGCTGGACGCCCATTTTCGTGGAAGGCGGCGACCCGGCGCTGATGCACGAGGCGATGGCTGCGGCGCTCGACACGGCGGTGGAGCAGATCAAAAAAATCCAGGAAAATGCGCGCACCCGCGGCGACGTCGCGCGCCCGCGCTGGCCGATGATCGTGCTCAATTCGCCCAAGGGCTGGACGGGGCCGAAGGTGGTGGATGGCCTTCAGATTGAAGGCACGTTTCGTTCGCATCAGGTGCCGCTTTCGGACCCGGCGGCCCATCCCGAACATCTCAAGCTGCTGGAAGACTGGCTGAAAAGCTACCGGCCGGAGGAGCTTTTCGACGGGCAGGGCCGGTTGAAACCGGAACTGGCCGAACTGGCACCCAGGGGCGAACGGCGCATGGGCGCGAATCCCCACGCCAACGGCGGTGCCCTGCTTCGCGACCTGCGGATGCCGGATTTTCGCGACTACGCGGTGGACGTGCCCCGGCCGGGTGCGCCCGGCATCGGCGACACGCACGTGCTGGGACCTTTCCTGCGGGACGTGGCGAAGCTGAACGCGGAGCAGCGGAATTTCCGCGTGTTCGGCCCCGATGAGTCGCTGTCGAACGGGCTCGAAGCTCTTTTCCAAACCACCCGTCGCCAATGGAACGCCGCGACCCTGCCAAACGACGAATTTCTCGCGCCGGACGGGCGCGTGGTGGAAATGTTGAGCGAGCACCAATGCGAAGGCTGGCTGGAAGGCTACCTGCTCACCGGCCGGCACGGATTGTTCAACTGTTATGAGGCGTTCATCCACATCGTGGACTCGATGTTCAACCAGCACGCCAAGTGGCTCAAGGTCACCGCGCAACTGCCGTGGCGGCGGAAGATTGCCTCGCTCAATTACCTGCTGGCCTCGCACGTCTGGCGGCAGGACCACAACGGCTTCACGCACCAGGACCCCGGATTCATTGACCACGTCGTGAACAAAAAGGCCGGGGTCGTGCGGGTCTATCTGCCGCCGGACGCCAACTGCCTGTTGTCGGTGATGGATCACTGCCTGCGCAGCCGGCATTACGTCAACGTCGTCATCGCCGGCAAGCATCCGGCGCCGCAGTGGCTGACGATGGACGCCGCCGTCAAGCATTGCACCGAGGGCATCGGCATCTGGCAGTGGGCCAGCAACGACCAGGGCGCGGCACCGGACGTGGTCATGGCCTGCTGCGGCGACGTGCCCACGCTGGAGACGCTCGCCGCCGTCTCCATTCTGCGCGAGCACCTGCCCGAATTGAAAATCCGCGTCATCAACGTCGTGGACCTGATGCGCCTGCAACCGCAAACCGAGCATCCGCACGGCTTGAGCGATGTGGATTTCGACGAGCTGTTCACCCGGGACAAGCCGGTCATCTTCGCCTTTCACGCCTATCCGTGGTTGATCCACCGGCTGACCTACCGCCGCACCAACCACGACAACATCCACGTCCGCGGCTACAAGGAGGAGGGCACCATCACCACGCCCTTTGACATGACGGTGCTGAACGAGCTGGACCGGTTCCATCTGGTGATGGATGCCATTGACCGCCTGCCGCAGACCGGCGAGAAAGGCATCTACCTGAAGCAGCAGCTCAAGGACAAGCTGGTCGAGCACAAGCAATACATCTGTAAAAACGGCGAGGACCTGCCGGAGGTGCGGAACTGGAAATGGAACAACCACCAATGAATGCGCAAGATTTTATAAATACCGCAAACACGCCGGTCGTCGGCAACAAAGATTTACTAGTGATGGATCAAAACAATCCAAGCTCTCAACGCGTGATTTGACTGGACTTCTCGGTTTCGTGTCATCCAGTGTTGGATAAATGTCAAACCCGGTTGAAAATAAGGCAACAGAATCCTTCAAAAACCATTTAATTTACAGGTGATTGTCAATTATTGAAGATGGCGACCCTATCGGGAATCGAACCCGAGCTACCTCCGTGAAAGGGAGGTGTCCTAACCGCTAGACCATAGGGTCGCAAAAGGCCGGTCAATCTATCATCCGCGCCGGATTTGTCACGCGTAAATTCAAGTTTGCTTCAAATCATCTTTTAGCGTAAAATTCAACTTCTTCGCATGAAGATTTATATTGATGGGAAATTTTACAGTGAAAGCAACGCCAAAGTGTCCGTCTTCGACCACGGCCTGCTTTACGGTGACGGCGTGTTTGAAGGCATCCGCGCCTACAACGGACGAGTGTTCAAATTGAAGGAGCACATTGACCGCTTGTATTCCTCGGCCAAGGCGATTCTTTTGGACATGCCGTTGACGGCCGCCGAGATGATGAAGGCCACGGTCGAAACCGTCCGCGCCAACCAATTGCGCGACTGCTACGTCCGCCTCATCGTCACGCGCGGCGTGGGATCGCTGGGCTTGAATCCGCGCAGCTGCAAAAAACCGTCGGTCATCATCATCGCCGGCAAAATCCAGCTTTACCCGGCGGAGTATTACCAGCGGGGCCTCGACATTGTGACCGTGCCGACCACGCGCAATCTGCACAACTCCATCAACCCGGCCATCAAGTCGCTGAATTATTTGAACAACATCCTCGCCAAGATCGAGGCGAACAACGCCGGCATGGAGGAGGCCATCATGCTGAACGCCGAAGGTTTCGTGGCCGAATGCACCGGCGACAACATTTTCATCATCAAGAACGGCACACTGTCCACGCCGCCGCTCTCGGCCGGCGCGCTTTATGGCGTCACGCGGGCGACGGTGATGGAACTGGCGGAGCAAGCCGGCGTGAAAGTTTCCGAGCCGAACCTGACGCGCTACGATTTATTCAACGCGGACGAATGTTTCATCACCGGCACGGCGGCAGAAATCGTGCCGGTGATCAAGATTGACGGCCGCGTCATCGGCACCGGCCAGCCCGGCGCGCTCACGCAGAAGCTCACTGAGGAATACCACGCCTTGACGAAAGTCTCCGGCGAGCCGATATAGAACCAGGTTATGAACGAGAAGAAAATGTGTTCCATCTGCAAAGAGAAGCCGGCCACGATTTTTCTTTCCAAAATCTCTTCGGACAACAAGAAGCAAGACTGGAATCTCTGCGATGCGTGCGCCAAAGCCAAGGGTGTTGACATGGATCCGGCGGCTTTTCTGATCGCTGATGCCGACCTCATGCTGGGACTCGGCGCGTCGCAGGAACTTGATCCATCGGCGGGTGCGGTGGAAGTCAAGTGCGCGCGCTGCGGATTTTCGCAGGCGGACTTCAAGAAATCCGGCCGGCTCGGCTGCCCGGAATGCTACCACACGTTTGCCGAAGGTCTCGCCGGCTTGCTCAAGACGATGCACAAAGGCACGCGCCACACCGGCAAGACGCCGGAAGCACTCCGTCAGACGCGCGACGCGGTGGATCGCGTAAAATCGCTCCAGAAAAAACTGGCGAAGGCGATTGAACAGGAAGATTACGAGACGGCGGCGGCGGTGCGCGATGAAATCAAAGCCATGACCGGGGCGGCGCCCGCGAAATCGCGATGAAAGACATCCATCAATTTCTTTGTTCACCGGCGGAATCCACGCACCGGCACGGACCGCATGACCGCATTGTGATGTCGAGCCGCGTGCGGCTGGCGCGCAATCTGCGAGACCATGCTTTTCCCGGCTGGGCCAAAAAGCCGGAGCGCGTGAAAGTGCTGGAAACGGTTTTGCCGGCGGTGAGCGCGCTGCCGGAAATGTCCGATTCCTTTGCCGAGGCGATGGACAACCTGACCGCGCTGGACAAGCTGCTTCTCGTCGAGCGCCATCTCATCAGCCGCGAACACGCCGCGAAAAATGTCGGCAGCGGACTGGTGGTGAACCGCGCGGAAACTTTCTCGGTGATGATCAACGAGGAGGATCATTTGCGGATGCAGGCGCTGCGCCCCGGTTTTCAGACGCGCGAGGCGTGGATGGCGGTGGACAAGCTGGATTCCGCGCTGGAGAAGAAATTGAATTTCGCCTTCGACAACGAACTCGGCTACTTGACCGCGTGCCCGACGAATCTGGGCACGGGCATCCGCGTGAGCGCGATGCTGCATTTGCCGGGGCTCGTCCTTGCCGAGCAGATCAATCCGATCATTCAATCGGTCAACAAACTTGGCCTGGCGGTGCGCGGGCTTTACGGCGAAGGCACCGAGGCGCTTGGAAACGTTTTCCAGGTTTCCAACCAGATGACGCTCGGTGAAACGGAAACGATGATTGTCGAGCGGCTGGAAAAAGTCCTGGCGCAAATCATCGAGCACGAGGAAAACGCGCGGCAGACGTTGCTGGAGAAAAAACCGAAGGTGGTGTTCAACCACATTGGCCGCGCTTACGGAATTCTGGCGAACGCGCACAGCATTTCGTCAAAGGAGACGATGAACCTGCTCTCGTTGCTGCGGCTGGGCGTGGACATGGAATTGTTCCCCGGCACGCAGCGCTCGCTGGTGGACGAACTGTTTTTAGTCACGCAGCCGGCGCATTTGCAGAAGCAGGTTTCGGACAAGCTGTCCGCCGAGGAGCGCGACCTCATCCGCGCCGACATGGTGCGCGAGCGGTTGAAAAACGTGAGCCGTCCGGTGGTCAAGCCGTCGGGCGGGGCGGCAGATTGATTTTTACGGTGCAAATTCCAGCGCCGGGAAACGCTGGGAAATCAGCCCGGTGTGGCGTGCCGTCGGTCAATTTTTCATCGCACGCTTCGCGATGCCGTGTCAAATCATCCGTCCTTTCGCAGTTGACACCAGCCGGTCCGCGTGGCTCAGTGCTCGTGCGTTGCCCATGATAACCATGCTTAAAAGCCTGATGATGAGAATTCTTACCGGCTGGCTGCTGCTGGCGGGTGCGGTTTTTCCCGGAATTGTATCCTCCGCCGCTGAGATTCCAGACTTGGTGATGCCCGCCGGCGTGGGCGTGAACATTCACTTCAGCCGCGGCCACGAGCGGGACCTGGATTTGATTGCGGCCGCCGGATTCAAGCTCATCCGCATGGATTTTTCCTGGAGCGAGACCGAGCAGAAGCGAGGAACCTACGACTGGTCCGCCTACGACGAATTGACCGCCAGCCTGGATCGTCGCGGCCTGCGCGCCTACTACATTTTCGACTATTCAAATCCGCTCTACGAGGAAACCGTGACCGCCAATAATCCAATTTCCGGGCGGGCGCAGAAAACCCTGTCGTCGCCGCAACATCCGGAGAGTGTGGCGGCGTTTGCACGCTGGGCGGCGGCGGCGGCGGAACATTTTCAAGGCCGCCACGTCATCTGGGAAATATGGAACGAGCCAAATATTTCCTTTTGGGAGCCGAAACCGGATGTGAAGCAATACACCGCGCTGGCGCTGGCGACGGCAAAAGCCGTCCGCGCCGCCGATCCGCAAGCAACGATTTTCGCCCCGGCCGCTTCGGGTTTCGACTGGCCTTTCCTGGAAAACTTTCTGGCTTCGGGCGCGCTGGAATTTCTGGACGGCGTCAGCGTGCATCCGTATCGCCCGCCCGGCCGGCCGCCGGAGACGGCGGCGGACGATTTCCACAGGCTGCGCGGACTGATCGCCACCAACGCTCCGACGCTGCGGAAAAAATCCATTTCCATCATCAGTGGAGAATGGGGTTACTCGTCCAATGTCAAAGGCGTTTCACCGCAGACTCAGGCTGAGTTCATCGCCCGGCAGCAGCTTTCCAACCTTTTGAACGGCGTGCCGGTTTCGGTCTGGTATGACTGGAAAAATGACGGCGACGATCCGAATGAAAACGAGCATAACTTCGGCACGGTCAGCCCGGAGCTCATGCCCAAGCCGGCTTACACGGCGATCCAAACCCTCACGCGCGAACTGGCCGGCTTTGGCATCGCGGGCAGATATCCGGCCGCCAGCCAAGACGATTTTGTGCTGGTGATGACGAATGGCGCTGGTGCAACCAGACTCGCGGCGTGGACAACGGCGTCGCCGCACTCGATGACATTGTCGCTTCGATCCGCTTCCGCGAAAGAAATTTCGATCATGAACGGGGACGGACAGGAAGATAAAATCGAAATCGGCGACAACCATTTTGCGTTGCCACTCGGTGCCATGCCGCGCTATGTCAGGCTCGGCTTGGCGCACTTGAATTGAAGCCGTAACACGTCCAAGCTTCACAAATAAGACGGGCCGGACATGTCTTAAGTGGTTTTATTGCAAAACAGCCAAGGTTGTTTCAAGCAAATTGCGCGGACAGTTTCCTTTGATCCACCGGGGGTTTTCATTCACTTGTCACATGGGAGCAGGCAATAGTTTGCTGGCCGCGCCAATTTTTTCCTGTTGCCGTTGGACAAATCAGCCGATTTATAGCAAAATAGTTCAAGTATGAGCGACGAAGCCATGAGTAATTTCACGCCCCGCGCGCAGCAGGTGCTCGCGCTGGCACGCAAGGAAGCCGACCGGCTGAACCACAACTTTCTCGGCACCGAGCACCTTTTGCTCGGCCTGATCAAGCTGGGCCAGGGCGTGGCCGTCAACGTGCTCCAGAGCATGGGCATTGACCTCGAAACCGTCCGCATGGAAGTCGAGAAGCAGGTTGGCACCGGCCCCGACCAGAAGATGATCGGCAACATTCCTTACACGCCGCGCGTGAAAAAAGTCATCGCGCTCGCGCAGAAGGAGGCGAAAAATCTCAACCACACCTACGTCGGCACGGAACATCTGCTGCTCGGCCTGTTGCGCGAGGGCGACGGCGTGGCGGCAAAAGTTTTGCGCGCGCTGGACGTGGACATCGAAGAAGCACGTCAAAGGGTCTTGAAAGAGCTGGATCCGAATTTCGCCGCGCAGCCGGGCGAGGAACAGCCGTTGGGCGAACCTGCGGCGGAAAAGCAACCCGCCGCTGCTGGTGAGAAGAAGGGCGAGGTGAAAACGCCCGCGCTGAAGGCGTTTGGCCGCGACCTCACGGAAATCGCGCGCAAAGGCGACATGGATCCCGTCATCGGCCGCAAAAATGAGATCGAGCGCGTCATCCAAATTCTTTGCCGCCGCACAAAGAACAATCCCGTCCTGCTCGGTGAGGCGGGCGTGGGCAAGACGGCCATTGTCGAGGGGCTCGCGCAGGAAATCGCGGCGGGCAACGTGCCGGAGCTTTTGCTGAACAAGCGCGTCATCACGCTCGACCTCGCGTTGATGGTCGCGGGCACGAAGTATCGCGGCCAGTTCGAGGAGCGCATCAAGGCGGTCATGGACGAAATCCGCCGCGCCAAGAACATCATCCTCTTTATTGACGAGTTGCACACGATTGTCGGCGCGGGCAGCGCCGAGGGCACGATGGACGCGAGCAATATCATCAAGCCCGCGCTGTCACGCGGCGAAATGCAGTGCGTCGGCGCCACGACGTTGAACGAATATCGCAAGTATATCGAGAAGGACGCCGCGCTGGAACGCCGCTTCCAGTCGGTGAAGGTCGAGGCGCCCTCGATTGAGGACGCGATTGAGATTTTGAAGGGCCTCCGCCACAAATACGAGGAGCATCACAAGGCCGAGTTCACCGATGACGCCGTGGTGGCTTCCGTGAAGCTGTCCGACCGCTACATCACCGACCGTTTTTTGCCGGACAAGGCCATTGACGTGCTGGACGAGGCCGGCTCGCGCGCCCGCATCACCACGATGACGCGTCCGCCCGAAGTCAAGGTGATGGAAGCCGAGATCGAGGAGATCAAGGGCAAGAAGGAAAAAGCCATCAAGAACCAGGATTTCGAGGGTGCGGCCCAGATGCGCGACCAGGAGAAGAAGGCGAAGGAAAAACTGGACACCTTGCTCAAGGAATGGCGCGCGAAAGGGGATGAGAAGCGCGTCGTCGTCGGCGAGGAGGAGATTTTGCACGTCGTTTCCAAATGGACCGGCATTCCGCTGCAACGGATGGGGCAGGGGGAGATGCAGCGGCTGCTCACGGTCGAGACCGAGATGGAAAAAGTCGTCGTCGGCCAGCGCGAGGCGGTGTCCGCGCTGTGCAAGGCGCTGAAGCGCTCGCGCGCGGACCTGAAAGACCCGCGCCGGCCCATCGGCACGTTCCTGCTGCTCGGCCCGACGGGCGTCGGCAAGACGCTGCTGGCCAAGACGCTCGCCGAGCAGATGTTTGGCGACGCCAAGTCGCTCATCCAGCTCGACATGAGCGAATACATGGAGAAGTTCAACGTCTCCCGCCT
>CAYVGC010000040.1:0-32252 GCA_964449815.1 uncultured Bifidobacteriaceae bacterium | reverse complement strand
CCAGCAGCACGCCGTCAATCATGTTCATGATGCGCTCCACCTCGCCGCCAAAATCCGCGTGTCCGGGAGTGTCCACGATGTTGATGTGGTATTCCTTGTATTTGAACGCGGCGTTTTTCGCGCGGATGGTGATGCCCTTTTCCTTTTCCAGGTCCATCGAATCCATCAGGCGCTCCTCGGACGATTCGTGCTGGTTGGCGCGGAAAGTGCCCGACTGTTTCAGGAGACAGTCCACGAGCGTGGTCTTGCCATGATCAACGTGGGCGATGATGGCGATGTTGCGGATATGTTTCATGTCGTAAAAATGCATTCTAGTCACGTTGTTCAATATACCAGACGCCACAAGGGGTGCGAATGGGAAAGCGGCGGAATTGCCGGGCCATATATGATGAGGATTTGCCGCCAAAGGTCAAGTCAAGCGTCGGATTATTTCAAAGCCGGAAGGACGGCGCTGGTCCGGAAAGATGAGAAACGCAGCCCAAGGAAAACATCCGGCACAATCCTGCTGCCGGAAACAACCGGGGCGGTGATCCAAAACGCCTGGCGCTGAACCTACCCTCCCGCCGACGGGTCAGCCAGCCGGCGGTTAAGCGGCAACCACCATCCCACGTTTTTTGTCGAAGCGGAATCGTTCATGCCTTACGCTGAAGCCATCATGTATTCACCCGCAACCACCCGTTACAACTCGCCGGACTTTTACCGCCGCTGCGGTCTTTCCGGCGTCAGGCTTCCGCTGATTTCGCTCGGCCTCTGGCACAATTTCGGCGCGAAGGATTCTTACGAGAATGCCCGTGCCATCGTCTGCCGGGCCTTTGATCTGGGCGTCACGCATTTTGATCTGGCAAACAACTACGGCCCCCCGGATGGTTCGGCGGAAGAAACTTTCGGCCGCATCCTGCGCGAAGAATTGAAGCCGTGGCGCGACGAACTGGTCATTTCCACCAAGGCGGGTTATTATATGTGGCCCGGCCCGTATGGTGAATGGGGTTCACGCAAATACCTGCTGTCATCGCTCGACCAGTCGCTGAAGCGGATGGGCCTGGAGTATGTGGACATCTTTTATTCGCATCGGCCCGACCCCGACACGCCGCTGGAAGAGACGATGGGCGCGCTCGCCCACGCCGTCCGCAGCGGCAAGGCGCTGTATGCCGGCATCTCGAATTACCAGCCCGCCGAGACCGCCCGCGCCGCGAAAATGCTGCGCGAACTCGGCACTCCCTGCCTCATTCATCAACCGCGCTACAGCATGTTGGATCGCTGGGTGGAACCGCAGTTGCTCGCCACGCTGGAACAGGAAGGCATCGGTGCCATCGTCTTTTCACCGCTGGCGAAAGGACTGTTGACCGACCGTTATTTCAAGGGCGTTCCCGCCGATTCGCGCGCCGGTCACGACCAAAGATTTCTCCGCCCGGCGGACATCACGGAGGCCTTGCTGGCGAAGACGAAGAGGTTGAACGACCTCGCCCAAGCCCGGGGGCAGACGCTGGCGCAGATGTCGCTGGCCTGGGTGTTGCGGCATAAAATGGTGACAAGCGCGCTCATCGGCGCGAGCCGCGTCAGCCAGGTGGACGATTGCGTGGGCGCGACGCGCAAGCTGAGTTTCACCGGCGAAGAACTGGCGCGCATTGAACAGATTCTTGGCGGGTAAACGACAAGCAGGCAGCCCGAAGACCGCTGACCGGCTACGGCCCGGCGCAGCGGGGACGGGAAAATACCGCCGCGACGAGGCTGATGATTTTTTTGGTGCGGTCGTTTTCTACAACTATGCCGCGCCGCCGGCGCTAAAATAAAATCGCCGCACTTTTCAGCCGCCGTTTGCAGGCCGGACGGCTGTCAATCGTTGGGACGCTTGAGACCCATTTTCTTCAGCCGCGAGAGCAAGGTGGTTGGCTTAACCCCCAAGAGCTCCGCCGCGCCGTCCGCGCCTTTGATTTTCCACCCGGTCTTTTCAAGAACCGCGACGAGATTCTCGCGCCCGCGACGCTGCATTTCCGCCTCGGTGAAAAAACCAAGGCCTGCCTTGGTGCCAGAATACGGCGCGGAATCTGTCACCGGCAAGTCGAAGTGCAGAGAACCACCACGCGCCAGGATGACTGCGCGTTCGATCACGTTGCGCAGCTCCCGAACATTGCCAGGCCAGTCGTAATTCTGAAGTTTGGCGACGGCCGCCCGTGTCAGCCGCGGTTCCGGGCATCGGAGTTCTTTCACAGACAATTCGACGAAATGTTTTGCCAGCAGCGGGATGTCGTCCTTTCGCTCCTTCAGGGTGGCGGCGTGAATGGGAAAAACATTGAGACGGTAATAAAGATCCTCCCGGAAACGACCTGCGGCCAGCGCTTTCTTCAAGTCCCGGTTAGTGGCCGCAATTACCCGGACATCCGCGTGCCGCGTTCGGTCGTCACCCACGCGCTCATAACATTTCTCCTGCAACACGCGCAGAAGTTTGCTTTGCATTTCCAAAGGCACTTCGCCGATTTCGTCAAGAAACAAGGTGCCGCCTTCGGCGGCTTCAAAACGACCCGGACGATCCTTGATGGCCCCGGTGAAAGATCCCTTCACATGGCCGAAAAATTCGCTTTCAAACAACTCCTTTGGGATGGAGGCGCAATTGACCCGGACCAGCGGGTTGTCCTTGCGCTGGCTGCGGCGGTGAATTTCGTGCGCGACCAAGTCCTTCCCCGTTCCAGTGTCACCCAGAATGAGAACCGAGGCTTCCGTCGGCGCCACCAGGTCAATCTGGCTGACGATCTGTCGCAAGGCGGCGCTCTGGCCGACGAGGTCGCCGAAAGCCTTGGCTTCCACCACCTCCTCCTGCAAATAGGTGTTCTGCTGTTCGAGCTGCGCCTTGAGCCGCTGAATCTCCTCAAAAGCCCGTGCGTTGGCGATGGCCGCGCCGATATGATCGGCAAAAATTTGCCCCCAGGGAAGCGCTTCGTCCGGCATGTCCTCACGCACAAACGCGGCGCTGACTCCCAAAACCTCGCCTTTGAAAATGATTGGAGACCCGTTGAATCCACGAATTTGCTCCTGCGCCAGCCGGTCAAACTCCGCCAGCTCTCCGGGTTTTTTGTTCAAGCCCCTCAAGATAAGCTGCCGACCTGTGGCAGCCACCTTTCCCACCAAGCCCACTCCCAGTGGCATCCGCGCATTGAGATCATCAAAACGAGGAACACCCGCTCCGGAGATGGAAAATGATTTGCCCTTGCCGGCAACCAGGTGCAGGCAGCGGGTTTGGTCGGGACACTTCGGTCTTTGAGCACAAACGGAGCACAGGTCTCCTTTATCCACCAACCAGACTTGGACGCCGGCCATGTCAGCGTGTTCCATCGCACTGCTGATGAGCTTTTGCAGCAGTTGCTTCACCGACTGCTCGTGCGCGATTTCCAAAAGCAAGTGCGTGGCGAAATTCGGATCGAACCGGCTGTCACTATTTGATTCCACAACAGGCGGATGCTGTCAGAGACCGGACGATTATCGCAACTGAATTCGGACGATAATTCGGACGTTCCATATTTCGACCCGTCAAAAACAGAGGTTGTTTTGCGTTAGACGATGCTCACCAATTTTAACTGTTAATATTATAAATCCACCGATGACGCATTCATTGAAGGTTCCGCCACCATGACCAAGCCATGCGCGGAACAGGCCGGGGAATTGCCGGTCACGGACAATCGAGAAGCCGGGGAGAGCGCCGCGCTTGCGGAGACTGCTCCGCGCGATGGCGCGGCCAGATTGTCTTAGGCCCACGCCGATATTGATTTGACACATGGGATGACCATGCAATAATAATTGTTTTATACAACTATTGTATTTTACAATTATTTATGAACAACCCCGCCCAGCAGTGCGCCCGTGAAATCTTGGAGACTGTGCCGCAGGTGAATCTGTTCATCTTCGACCAGATTCGCCGGCAGCGCACGGCGGGCCTGCTGCTGCCCCAATATCGCGCGCTGGCCTTTTTGAGCCGGATCAAAAACTCCTCGTTGTCGGCGGTGGCCGCGCATTTGGGGCTTTCCCTGCCGTCCATGTCCCGGCTGATTGACGGGCTGGTGGCCAGCCGGCTGGTGCGACGGCAACCGGTCCCGACCAACCGGCGGCAAATCGCCCTGACCCTCACGGTCCGGGGCCGGGCGACGCTGGAAAAGGGGCGCAACGGAATCCGCTTGCAACTGGCCGGGGCGTTGCGGGACCTCCCGGTGGACGGACAAAAAGACATTCATTGCGCGATGAAGCTGCTGCAAAAGGCTTTTGACCATCGCGCGGTGACCGGAACCCAGTCACCGAAGGCCAAGCCCTGACGGTTTTGGAAATTCCGGTCATTAAAACCGGATCCACTGAATCAATTTATGGAACAAAAAGAGAGCCGGACTGGCAATGCTGCCAATTCCGAAAACGAAACCGCACCGCCGCCGCGTAAAAAACTGTGGAGATGGCGGGTGCTCGCCGGCATCGCGGTGCTGGGCATGCTTGGCGCGGCGATTTTTTATTACATTCATTTTCTTGCGCCTTACGAATCCACCGATGACGCCTTCATTGACGGTTACGTCACGATGATCAGCCCGCGCGTGCCGGGGCAAGTTTTGAAATTGCTGGTGACAGACAACCAGAAAGTCAGGACGGGCGACGTGCTGGCGGAAATTGATCCGCGTGATTACGAGGCGGGCCTGGCCCAGGCTCGCGCCGATCTGGCGGTCGCGCGCAGCCAGTTGGATCAGGCGCAGGCGCAGGTGAAAATGAGCGAAGCCAAGGTCGCACAAGCGCAGGCGGCGGTGGCCGCCGCCGAAGCGGAAAATCAACGGGCGGCGGATGATTTGAAGCGTTATGAATCCGTGGAAAGCCGTGCAGTTTCAAAAAGCGCGCTGGATTTGGCCCAAGCCCAGGCGCGGGCGGCCGACGCCAATCTGGCGGCCGCCCGCAGTCAGTCCAAAGCCGCTGAGGCGGAAGTGGTCTTGAGCCAGGCGGGCGTCGTGACCGCCACCGCCGCCGTGCAGCAGGCGGAAGCCAAACTTCAACAGGCCGAATTGAATCTTTCCTACACGAAAATTCTCGCGCCCCGCGACGGACGCATCACCGCGCGCAGCGTGCAACTGGGAAATTATGTCCAGCCCGGCCAGGCATTGTTGACGCTGGTGCCGGCGGACGTTTGGGTGGTGGCCAATTTCAAGGAGACCCAGTTGACCCGATTATGCCCGGGCCAGCCGGTGGAATTGCACGTGGACGCCTATCCGGGATGGGTGTTCAAGGGCCACGTGGATAGTTTGCAAGCCGGAACCGGCGCGCGTTTCAGCCTGTTGCCGCCGGAAAACGCCGTAGGCAATTACGTCAAAGTGGTGCAGCGCGTGCCGGTGAAAATTAATTTTGATGAACCGCTGCCGGCCGGCTTGGACATTGCACCCGGCATGTCCGTCGTGCCGCAGGTGAGGGTGAAATGAGCAACGCCGGATCCGCCGCCGTCGCCGAATCGCCGGTGCTGGCCAACCCGTGGATCGCCGCACTGGCGGTCATGGTGCCGACGTTCATGGTGGTCATGAACACCTCCATCGCCACGGTGGCGCTGCCCTATATTGCCGGCAATCTGGGTGCCACGCCGGATGAAGCCACCTGGGTGATGACCAGCTATTTGGCGGCCAACGCGATCGTGTTGCCGGCCAGCGCGTGGTTCGCCAGATATTTCGGGCGGAAGCGGTTTCTGCTGGTCTGCACCCTTTTGTTCACGCTGGCTTCGCTGGCTTGCGGCCTGGCGACCAACATGACGATGCTGGTGATCGCCCGCGTTTTGCAGGGAGTGGGCGGCGGGGCGTTGCAGCCGCTGTCGCAATCCATCCTGCTGGAAAGCTTTCCCCCCGCCAAGCGCGGCGAGGCCATGGCGTTGTTTGGCATGGGGACGGTGCTCGCCCCCACGCTCGGCCCCACGCTGGGCGGCTGGCTGACGGACACTTATTCCTGGCGCTGGATGTTTTACATCAGCCTGCCGGTGGGCGTGGCGTCATTTTTTCTGATTTCGCTGCTGCTGCATGACCCGCCTTACATCCGTGAGGGCCGGCCCAAGAGCATTGACGGAATCGGTTTCGGCTTCATGGCAGTCTGGCTGGGAGCCATGCAAATCAGTCTGGACCGGGGCCAGGAAGTGAATTGGTTTTCGGCCGTCTGGTTGCGCTGGCTGGCGGGCATCGCGGCGGTGGGGATGATCGTCTTCATTCTGCGCGAGTTGTGCGCGAAGCAGCCGATTGTGGATTTGCGCATCTTCTGGAACCGCAACTTCGCGGTGAGCAGCGGCATCGCGGCCTTATACGGCGTGGTCATTTATGCCCTGATCACGATCCAGCCGATGTTCCTCCAGCAACTGATGGGTTACAACGCGTTCAACGCCGGCCTGACCGTGATGCCGCGCGGCTTGGGGCAGCTCGCGGCGTTGTTTTTGGTGGGCGCGCTCGTCGAACGGGTGGATCAACGAATTCTGGTCACCATCGGTTTTCTGTTTGCGGGCGTGGGCAGCCTGATCTTGAGTCGGATGAATCTACAGATGGGCATGGGCAACATCGTTCTGCCCAACATCATCAACGGCTTCGGCCAGGGTTTCATTTTTGTGCCCTTGACGACGCTGGCTGTCCGCAACTTGCGCAACGAGCAGATGGGCAATGCCACCGCCATTCAGAATTTGCTGCGCAACCTCGGCGGCGGCATCGGCCTTTCCCTGGTTTCAACCTGTCTGGAACGCTTCTCCCAGGCGCATCAGGCGCAAATGGTCGGCCAGTTGTCGCCGTTGAATCCGCAATATCAGCAGCGGCTCCAAACCGTCCAGGGGTTTTTCGCCGCGCATTTCAGCCCGGCCGACGCCTTGGAACGGGCACAGGCTTTCCTTTACCACACCCTGCTCCAACAGTCGGATTATTGGTCCTACATGAACATTTTTTACCTGGTTGCCGGATTGTGCGGCGTGTGCGTTTTGGGCATCCTGTTTTTTGAAAAACCCCGGCGCGGCCACGCGACCGCAGCGGGAATAAGGTGAACCTTGATGTTATGAAAAAAATCATTCTCATTGGCCGGGAATTTGGCTCCGGCGCCAGCACCGTCGCCGACAAAATCGCCCGGCGGCTCGGCTGGACCTTGCTGGATCACGCGCTGCCCCGGGAAATCGCCCGGCTGGCCCATGTTTCGCCCGAGGTTTGTGAGCGTCTCGATGAGCGCATGGATCCGTGGCTGCAACGCCTGGCCAACATCATCTGGCGCGGCAGCTTTGAACAAAATCCGCCGCTGTCGGACCTGGCGGTTTTGAACACGGACCGGTTGGTTGCCTTGATCAAACAAGTCGTCGAACAAGCCATTGCGGCCGGCCCGTGCGTCATCGTCGGTCGCGGCGCACCCTATTTTCTCCACGGCCGCGCGGACACGCTTTGCGTGTTTCTTTACGCCTCGCGCGAACGCCGGTTCCGCCGCGTGCTGGAGCGCGCGGGCAACGCCGCCGAGGCCACCCGACTGGTGGACACGATGGATGAAGAACGGCGGAAGTTCACCAAACATTACTTTGGCTGCGAGTGGTCTGATCACCGTTATTTCCACGCCATGATTAACACCGCCATCGGTGACGACGCCACCGTCGAGGTGATTCTTCATCTGCTGAACACCGTCAATCAAAACGAGGAAGCAGGCAAATTATGAAACAGATCATCATTGCCATCGCCGGGCTGGTTCTCGTCGCTGGCTGCGCCGTCGGACCCAATTATCAGCCGCCGAAAATAAACGCGCCGGCGCAATGGAATTCATCCCTCACCGGCGGTGAAACGAACCGTCCCGCCGACTTGACCGTTTGGTGGAAAAATTTCGGCGACACCAACCTGGACACTTTGATGTCGCTGGCCATCCGCTCCAATTTTGATCTTCGCATCGCGGAAGCGCATGTGCGCGAAGCCCGCGCCGAACGCGACGTGGCGGCTGGCGGACTGTGGCCATCGGCCGGCGGTTCGGCTTCGTATTCCCGGAATCGCTGGGGTCAAAACAGTTTTCCGCCGGTGCCGGGCGTGCCGCTGGATTACAATCTTTACAACGCCGGTTTCGATGCCGCGTGGGAGCTTGATATTTTCGGTGGCACCCGCCGGGCCGTGGAAGCCGCCAACGCCGGACTCGGTGCCGCCGAATCCGGCGGGCGCGCCGTGCGGGTTTCGCTGCTCGCGGAAGTCGCGCGCAATTACATCGAGGCGCGCGGATTCCAGCAACGCCTCGTCATCACCCGGCAAAACCTCCAGGCGCAAAACGAAATTTTGGGACTGACCCGCAGCCGTTTTCAAAACGGATTGAGCAGCGATCTTGACGTTCAGCAGGCCACGGCACTGGAGTCGGCCACGGCCGCCGAGGTGCCGTCACTCGAAACCGGCTTCCAGCAATCGGTCCACCATCTCGCCGTGCTGCTTGGCCAGCCGCCGGGCGCGTTGACAAGCGAAATGTCCGCCGAAAATCCCATCCCCGCCGCGCCGCCGGCGGTGCCTGTCGGATTGCCTTCCGATTTGCTGGAGCGCCGGCCCGATGTGCAGCGTGCCGAACGCGAACTGGCCGCCGCCACCGCGCGCATCGGCGTGGCCACGGCGGATTTGTTCCCGAAATTTTCCCTGACGGGCACGGTCGGTTTGGAAAGCGAGTCCGCCGGAAACTGGTTTAATTATGCCAGCCGGTATTGGTCTGCCGGCCCGACATTACAATGGGACATTTTTGAAGCCGGCCGCATCCGGGCCAATGTCCGGGTCCAAAACGCCCGCCAGGAACAGGCGCTGGATGCCTGCCAGCGAACGATGCTCATGGCGCTGGAGGACGTCGAAAATGCGCTCACTGCCTACGCCGAGGAACAAATCCGACGCCAATCGCTCTTTCAGTCCGTGCAGGCGGACCGGCAGGCGTTGGAATTGTCGAAGCAGCTTTACCAAAGCGGCCTGACGGATTTCCTGCGCGTGCTGGATTCCGAACGCTCGCTGGACGCGGCGCAGGATGCCCTCGCCCAAAGTGATCAAGCCATTTCTCTGGACCTCGTCCAGCTTTACAAAGCCTTGGGCGGCGGCTGGCAAACCGTGGCCGGAGCAGCGCCTCCGGGCGAGCTCAAATCTGGAACTTATTGATGATCTAAAATCCCGCCCGCTGATTTTGGACGCGTTGCCAGGGACAAGCATTTATTGCCAAATCGCCGTTTAATTCAATACAGCCTGGCTGGCAGATTCACAGTCAAGCCGGCCCTTAAAGCCGAGCAGACAGCCTGTTCCACCCATTTTCAGCCAGGCCCCAGGCGGAATCAAAAAGGAATCCGCGCGTCAGTGGTATTGGTGTTCGTGAACCGGCTGCGCTGCGCAGTTTATTGTCCGACCAGCCGGAAATACTGTTGCTGGTTGATGGCCGTAACCGTCACCGTGGCGTTCGCATCGTTGGTGATAATCGCCAAAGGCGCATTGCTCCACGGGCCAGCCAGACTGTTCGCCGATTGCACCTGGAAGGTTCCGGTTGAAACCGGCCAGGTCAGTTGCAGATTCGCACCCGCAATGGCGCTGGTCAGTGTTGGCTGCGCTGGCAATGTCACCGCACCGCTCACATAGTTCGCCGCCAGCACGTTTGCCGTTGTCCTAGCTACCAGATCGTGAGACTGATTTAAGACCTAAAGTGGTTGACACTCCAATGATAGATGGAGTGTTAACATGAACGAACAAACCGTAGTAGAGAAGAAGAGGAACAGCCCCCCGAGGGGGGCTGGCGGCGCGAAAAAATCGCGGCGTTACTCCGCCGATGAAAAACTCAAGGCCGTCCGGTTATGCCTGGAGGAAGGGTTCAGCCAGCAGCAGGTCTGATGCAACCGCTGCAAGCAGGGTCAGCTCTCCAGTTGATCGGGACACTGCCCAAAAAAACGGGACGACCGGCGGTCTCAGAAGAACGTTGAACATCGCCCATCATCTTTTCACGGGGGATTTCACAAAAGCAGAACCTCCTTGGGAAGAGCCGCCGAATTAAGCTCGTTGTGGAGCAAGGCCGCGCAGCAACTTGGCGGGTGCGCCCGCCACCACGGAGCCGGCGGCAAAGGATTTTGTCACCACGGAGTTCGCACCGACGACGCAGTTTGCATCGAGCCGCACCCCCGGCATGATGACCGTGTTGCAACCGATGAAGCAACGGTCGCCGATTTCCACCGCCCTGCCTGCGGTCAGCCCGCTCGAAACCGGCTTGACGCCCCAGCCGGTGGCGTGTGCGTGGTCCATCACCGTGACCCGGTAGGAAAGCAGACAATCGCAGCCGATTTTAATCGAGTCATTCGCCGTGATGACAAAATCATTGCCGATGGCGGTGCCGGCACCAATTTGAATCCGCGCCTGCCGGTTGTTCAACGGCAGATAAAACCAGCCGCGTTTGCCAAGACTCACGTTTTCTCCGATCTGAAGGTTCCGCAAATTTCCCAGCGGCCATTCAATGCCGCCGCCGGCGCGGACGCCAGCTCTGGTGCGCAGGCCGAGGCAGCGCGGCAACAGCAGCCGGAAAAAACTTACGGCGGCGTTCCATCCACCGTGCGCATTGCGAAGAAAATTCACCAGCATCATCATTTTTTTGGCTCCGCAAAAAACGGTTTGGCATCCGGCGCGATGCTGCGTTCGATGGCGTCCCACATCGCCCTGGCCCGCGCGTTCCAGTCCCATTCCAGCCCGGCGGCGAGGGCTTCTCTGCTCATCTCGGTGTAAAGTTTTTCGTCGGTGAGCAGGCGGTAAATGCAGTCGGCCAGCCCGGCAAAATCGCCCGGCGGCGCTTTCAGCCAGCCGCGCGGATAATAAACCCGCAGCGGCGGCAGGTCAAATGACACGCCTGGCAGGCCGCAGGCCAGCGCCTCCGCCGACGCCATGCCGCCGACCTCGAACACCGCCGGATACACCACCACGCGCGCGGACTTGATGATTTGGTATTTCTCCACGCCGTCGCGGAAGCCGAAAAACTCGACGTTTTTGGCGATGCCGAGTTTTTCCGCCCTGGCTTTGCACGGGGCATCGAGCGGGCCGGAACCGATCATGGCCAGCCGCGCGCCGGGCTTTTTCGCCGTCAGAATTTTCCAGACATCCATGAGTTCCATCGGCCCTTTTTGCGGATGCAGACGGCTGATGAAAACGGCGTCAAAAGTCTTTTTCTCCGGCTCCGGCACGCTTTGCGGAATGGTCAGATCCACGCCGCCCATCACGGCATAGATGGATGCCGGCGAGCGTCCGTCCGCGATCATCAGGTCGCGGTCCTGCGGCACGGTGGTCAAAATCATTTCCGCCTCGCGCAAGGTCCGCTGGTAAATCCGCTGCTGGAACGGACGGTAGGCGGTGAACATCAGGCCGGGGCCGGGCTGGCCGGAAAACCATTTGGGCGCGAAGAAATACAGCCCCACCACCAGCGGCGCTTCCGGGTAGCGCTTTTTCAGGCGCATCGCCGGGAGGCAGCTCGGATGAAATTCCGACGTGGCCAGGATGAGATGCTTTTCCGCCGGCGAAAAGGTTATGCCATCCACGGCGCGGTTGCCCTTGACCATCTGCATGAACCACCAGAAGAGACGCCCATATTTTTTCAGGTGATCCGCCGGCCAGGTGACGTGTTCGATGCCTTTGAGTTCAAACCAGTCGCAGAGCTGCTTTGCGCCTTCGTTGCCATAGACGGTGATTTTGTGATCCCGGCTCCAGCGCCGGATGCATTCGACCATGATGCGGTCGCCGCCGCTCAGGGAAATGGGCGGCGGCACGATGGTGTTGGCAATCCAGTGGATATGCATTCGCGTGGCATAATCTAGCGGGAGAAAAGCCCCGGTGTCCACCGGCAATTCGCGGTCGCGCCGGCACAGCGTGTCCTGATCTGGGGAATTGAGACCTCGGCAAAACCTGGGTTCAAGTGGTAGCGGCGGTCCGTGACCACCGTGGGTTCCGGCATTTTCATCTCTCATCAGCGCTCACCGAGCGCCACTGCTGCAGTTTTGTCTTCGGAGTCCAGTTTGGCCGGCCGCCCAGGTGAATCCGGCTGCTTCCAGCCGACAACGGCGTCCTGGCTTTAGTTTTAATCGTGTCCCTAATTCATGCGAGAGCGCAAACAAAGGTAAGTTTGTATAATGTCCGCATGTTATTTGGAGCGGACAACGATGACGCTTCAGAATCGGCCCCCAAGCTGCCTGATGCTGCCATTTGCCGTGCTTTGCGCGCCGACGGACCGGGCATGGTTGCGTGTCTGGTTGACCGCCCCCGCGATTGCAAACATGCCAGTTTTTTCAATGATGCCGCCTATTGTCTCCACCCGGACCGCGAAGCAATCATCGCCCGGACGCAGGCCCGGCTGAGTGATTGATTTTCATCCAGGCAGCCCGGCGGCGGTCTGATTTGACATTTTTTGGAGCGCAGATTGTCCTCAATCCGCGGCCTGGGGACAGACAAAGGCGCTTGAAAAATACCACGCAACCAGGGCTGGCGAGATGCTGCGAGTTGGGACAACTCGCGCTCCGGTCAAATCAGGACCCTGCCGGAGCCTCCTCAACTTGATCTCGTCTAACCATGTCCAGCAAATTGGTGTCTCTGTCTTGCACCCTGTCTGGTTTTAAGACGTTTCGGGTTGGATCCGCCATTTTGCGAGCTGGAAAAATGATTTTGCAATATTGCTGAACGGCTTCGCACATCTGCCAAAGGGCCTTGCAATATTGCAAGGAGGCCTGGTAAATAAGCAAAGAGCTTTTGTAAGATTGCGAAGCGCCTTGGTAAACAAGCAGGCAGGCTTGGTAATATTGCAAAAGGCGCCGGCAATATTACCGGGCCGTCCGGCAATATTGCAAAGCCGCTCTGCAATATTGCTGAACGGCTTCGCACATCTGCCAAAGGGCTTTGCAATACTGCCCGGCGCCGCCGCCAGATTGCAAAATGATCCGGCAAATGGCCGGCGGCAGTTCCCAGCCCACCCCCGCCCTCCCCCGCATCCGCCGCCGGCGCGGCCAGCCGGCGGACGGATTTTATTTAATAAGGAAAACAAAGTAACATGCCAGGTGAAAGCTGCATTGCTAATTTTTATGGCACGCGGGCTGCTGACACTTTTCGTCAACAAAATTAAACCAAAAGTGAAAGGAACAATGTCATGATCGTAAAACCATCCATAACCTGGATCAGCCGGAACGATGATTCGCTCTTCATCAACAACACCAAGGTGGTGTTGAAGGCGATGACCGACAACGTGGCCATTTATCCCACCCCCGCCCCGTCGCTGGCCGAGGTGCAGACGGCGCTGGACAACTTTTCCGACGCCGTGGTGGTGTCGGCGGATGGCGGGCGTTCCGCCACCGCGGCCAAAAAAAATCTCCGCCTCGTCCTGGCGAACCTGCTGCGCCAGCTCGCGAGCTATGTGCTCGTGGCCTGCAAAGGCATCATGGCCAACCTGCTGTTAAGCGGCTTTCCCACCCAAAAACCGGTGCATCAACCGGTCGGCCCCATGCCCGCCCCCGGTGGCGTGACGCTCGGCCTGGGTTTTCACAGCGGCGAACTGGATGCCGGCTGCAATCCCGTCTTTGGGGCGGCGACCTACAACTGGCGGCTGACCGACATCACCACCGGCCTGGTGGCGCAAACAGGCCAGAGCACGGGTTCGGAATACACCTTCACCGCCCTGACACCGGGCAAAACTTTCCGGGCGGAGGTCAATGTGATGGGCGCGGCCGGCCCCAGCGACTGGAGCGCGTCAGCCAACCAGATGGTGGTCTGAAGCCTGGAAAATTATGATCACCCGCCGGAACTGGAAACGGTTCCGGCTTTTTTCATGTGTGGCGGCGCGGCGCGGCGCGTCCGGCCGTCCGTCCGGCTCTCAGCCCGGCGGTTTCACCGCATCGCGCAGGCCGGCGGCGTAGGCTTCAAACACGCGGCGCATTTCATCGCGGACGGTGCGAAAACAGGGCAGAACTTCCGCCTCGCCGCCGATGACTTTGGCGGGATCAAAGAACGGCCAGTGATGCCGGTTCACCTGGCCGGGGAAAATCGGGCACGCCGCGTCCACATTGCCGCAGACGGTGATGACGATGTTCACCGGCTGCTCCAAAAATTCCGTCAAAGGCTTTGAGCGGTGGGCGGAAATATCAATGCCCGCCTCGGCCATGACCTTGATGGCGAGCGGATGGACAAAGCCGGCGGGCCTGGAGCCGGCACTTTGGACGTTCGCCATGTCACCGAGCGCGGCGCGCAAAAAGCCTTCGGCCATCTGGCTGCGGCAGGAGTTGCCGGTGCAGAGGATGAGGATGGTGGGTTTTGAATTTGTGTTCATTTGCGTCAATTTGTGGTTGAAAGTTTTTCCTGATACCAGCCGCGCGACTGGTTGCAGATTTTGCAGACGGACAGCATCACCGGCACCTCGACCAGCACGCCGACGACGGTGGCCAGCGCCGCGCCGGAACCCGCGCCGAACAGCGTGATGGCCACGGCCACGGCCAGCTCAAAGAAATTGCTCGCGCCGATGAGCGCGCCGGGCGACGCGACGTTGTGCGGCACACGCAGCTTGCGCATCAGCAGGTAGGCGAGCGTGGAATTGAAATAAACCTGGATGACAATCGGCACCGCCAGCAGCAGCACCGCCAGCCAGCGCGTGGTCAGATTCTCCGCCTGAAACGCGAAGATTAGAACCAGCGTCAGCAGCAGCGCAAAAATCGTCACCGGATGAAACTTCGGCAGAAACTTTTTCTCGAACCAGTCCTGGTCGTGAGATTTCAGCAGCGCCGTCCGCGTCAGCCAGCCCGCCGCCAGCGGAATGACGATGAAAACGACGACGCTGGTGATAAGCACTTTCGCCGGCACGACGACGTTGGCCACGCCGCACAGGAACATGACGATGGGTGCGAAGGCGACGAGCATGATGAGATCGTTCACCGCCACCTGCACGAGTGTATAGACCGGATCGCCGTCGGTCAGATAACTCCAGACGAAAACCATCGCCGTGCAGGGCGCGGCGGTGAGGATGATGAGGCCGGCGGTGTATTCCTTCGCCAGCTCCGGCGAAATCCACGGCGCAAAAACGTGCTGCATGAACAGCCACGCCAGCAGCGCCATGCTGAACGGTTTGACCAGCCAGTTGACAAACAGCGTGACGGCGAGTCCCTTGGGTTTTTTGGCGATGCCTCCGAGCGCGGTGAAATCCACCTTGAGCATCATCGGATAAATCATCAGCCAGATGAGCACGGCGATGGGCGCGTTGACGTGCGAGCCTTGAACAAATTCCAGCTTGCTCAACGACGCCGTGAACTGCGGCGTAATTTTACCGAACGCCACGCCGACGACCATGCACAGAAAAACCCAGACGGTCAGATAGCGCTCAAAAAAGGCGAGACGCCTGGGGACGATAATTGGGGAATTATCCATGAACCAGAATTCAACGGCACTGGCGTCGGCAAAGCGTCGCCGGGTCGGTTTTCAAAATCTTTTTCAACTTTTTCGCATCGGCAGCCGCCGCCTCCGTTTTGGCAAGGGATTTGTGGACCCAGGCCAGCGCCTCACGCACGGTGGCGGGCGCGGCCTTGTCCGGCAGCCGGTAATAAACCCAGCGCTCCGACTTGCGCGACAAAATCAGCCCGGCATGGTGCAGGACGGAAAGATGTTTGGACACGGTGGAGGGCGCGAAGCCGAACAGTTCGGTGATCTGGCAGACGCACAGCTCGCCGCGCCGGAGGGCAAGGAGAATCCGCACCCGGTTCGGGTCGGACAACGCCTTGGTGACGGCCATGAAGTCGCGCATTGATTTATATTTCGTCATTTGACGAAATGATATTCACACGGAACCGGCCGCGCCGGCAAGGGCTTTTTTGAAAAATTCAACCCCGGGTCACAGCCAGCCGAAGAGGCGGGCGAGCGCCACCAGCGCATAGGCGACGATTGCGCTGGCCGGCAGCGTCAGCACCCAGGCCCAGAGGATGCGTTCGACGACGTTTAGTTTGAGCGCGTTGAAGCCCTTGGCGCAGCCGACGCCCATGATCGAGGTGGTGATGGCGTGCGTGGTGGAGACGGGCATCCCAAAGCTGGCCGCCGTGAACAGCACGGTGGCGCCGGTGGCTTCCGCCGCGAAACCATGGACGGGATGGAGCTTCACCATTTTATGGCCGATGGTTTTGATGATGCGCCAGCCGCCGGCGGCGGTGCCGGCGCACATGGTCAGTGCGCAGAGGACGGTGATCCACACGGGGATGAATTGCGCCTTGGGATCCAGGGCCGGCGGCTGATAGCCAAATTGCAGCCAGGCGGGCAGATGCGTAATGACCCAGGCCACCGGGGCCAGATATCCCTCCGGCGTTCCCTCCGGCGTCTGCAGCCAATGCGGCGCAGAAACCAACAATCCGCTCTTGGTGGCGACCACCAGCGCGAGAGTGATGATGCCCATGGTTTTTTGCGCGTCATTGGTGCCGTGGGCGAAACCCATGTAGCTCGCGCTGAGCAATTGAAGCTTGCCAAAGACGCGGTTGACCGTGACGGGCCGCCAGTTGCGCAGCAGAAAATACAGCAGGCCCATGAACAGGAAGCCGATGACAAAACCCGCGATGGGCGAGGTGATCATCGGGACGATGACTTTCCAGAGGATGCCTTTGCCCTGCCACCAATGTTCCTTGCCGGGGACGGACCAGATGATGGAAGACCAGCGGTTGTCCGAGGCGGCGAGCACCGCGCCGCACAGTCCGCCGACGAGGGCGTGCGATGAACTGGAAGGCAGGCCGAACCACCACGTCACCAGGCTCCAGACAATGGCGGCCACGAGCGCGCAGCACAACACCGGCATGGTGGCCACCTGGGCGTCCACAAGTCCGGAGGCAATCGTGGCGGCCACGGCGGTCCCGAAAAAAGCGCCCACCAGATTCGAGACGGCCGCCAGCACAATGGCCTGGCGCGGAGTCAGCACCTTGGTGGAGACCACGGTGGCGATGGAATTGGCCGTGTCGTGAAAGCCGTTGATGTAGGTGAACACCAGCGCCACAAAAATGACGAGCAGAATGAGGAGCATCGCGCGTCAGGAGTTTTTCAGGACGATTTGCACGACGACGTTGCCGGTGTCGTGGCAGCGGTCAACGACCTTCTCCATCAGTTCATAAACGTCACGGATGACAATGGCGCGGATGGCGTCGTATTTGCCGCCGTAAAGATCGCGGAGCAGGTCGTTCATGTATTTGTCGGCCTCGACTTCGACCAGTTGGAGCCGGTCGTTGAAAGTCTTGATCTTTTCCATGTCGTCCATGTCCCGGAGCTGCCGGACCATTCCCAGGATCGCGTCAGAGGCCTTGGTCATCAAGTCGGCCTGCTTCGTGAAATCAATTCCATCCAGATGATGGCCGGCCATCACCAGGCGCTCGGCGAGCTTCTCGGCGGTCTTGGGAATGCGAAACAGCCCGCGGGCGAGCGCCTCGATGTCCTCGCGTTCCAGGCCGGTGATGAAAGTCTTCACCAGCTCGGTGCTGATCTGCTCGGAGATTTGCTTTTCCTTGCGGCGGGCGAGAATGAGGTCGTCGAGGTTCTGCGTGTTGCGCGGCAGTTTCATCAACTCGATGACGAGCCGGATGCTTTCGTGTGATTCCTGGGCGGCGGCCTCGAGCAGTTCCTGAAAACGATCACGTTTGCTGAATAGTTGCTGGATGGAAAACATGCGCACGCATGATGGCAAAACTAATGGCCCGGCGCACGAAAAATCAGTTTTAGCCGACGATCATGTTCGTGATTATGTGAGCGATATCGAAACCGAGCCAAAGGCGGCTGGTTCCGGATCGGTGTTACAGAGGACGGAGTTTTTTGGGTTATCAGTCGGCAGCCGTTCTGGAAGATTTACCGAGGGTATGCCGGACGTCTTGCGCCTCGCAGAGATACACGACCTCCTCGGCGATGTTTTTGGCGTGGTCGGCGATTCGTTCAATGCTTTTGGCGGCGACAATCCAGTGCAGACAGCGGGCGATGGTGTCGGGATTCTCCATCATGTGCTGCGCGAGCTGCTGGTGGATCTGCTTGTTGAGCGCGTCCACTTCCTTGTCGCGCGGGATGAGGGCGCGGGCGGCGGCGGCATCGCGCTGCACAAACGAGTCGAGCGCCTCCTTGACCATGGTCAGCGCGAGGCCGGCCATGCGCGGCAGGTCGAGGTTGACCTTCACCGGCGGATCCTGCGCCAGGTCGCGGGCGCGCTTGGCAATTTTCGTGGCCTCGTCGCCGATGCGTTCGAGGTTCTGGGAGATTTTCATCGCCACGGTGACAAGCCGCAAGTTGGTGGCCAGCGGCGCCTTGGTGAGCAGTTGAATCGCCATCTCGTCAATCTCCACCTCGAAAGCGTCAATGATGCTGTCGTCCGCGCGGACTTTCACCGCGAGGTCGTGGTCACGCTGCATGAACGCCTGCACGGCCTGATTCACGGCGGTCTCGGCGCGGCTGGCCATCATCAGCAGCTTCTGCCGCAGCTCGTCCAGGCCCAGTTCAAAATGGTTTTCCATAATTTATTTATGCCAAAAATAACTCAGCCGAATCGTCCTGTCACATAATCTTCGGTCTGTTTCTTCGCCGGATTGGTGAAAATTTTGGTCGTGGCATCGAACTCGACCAGTTCGCCGAGGTAAAAAAACGCCGTGAAATCGGAGATGCGCGCGGCCTGCTGCATGTTGTGGGTCACGATGACGATGGTGTAATCCCTTTTCAACTGGATGATCAAGTCCTCGATTTTTTGCGTGGCCAGCGGGTCGAGCGCGGACGCCGGCTCGTCCATCAACAACACTTCCGGCTGCACCGCGAGCGCGCGGGCGATGCACAGCCGCTGCTGCTGGCCGCCGGACAGACTGATGGCCGGCGCGTGCAGGCGGTCCTTGACTTCGTCCCAGAGCGCGGCCATTTGCAGCGACTGTTCGGTGCGCTCGGCGAGCAGCCGGCGTTCGCGCACGCCGTTCAGCCGCAGGCCGACCGTCACGTTTTCCGCAATGGACATGGTCGGAAACGGATTCGACTTCTGGAAGACCATGCCGACGCGGCGGCGGACGATGACCGGTTCGACCTGGCTCGCGTAAATGTCTTCGCCGCACAGGCGGATTTCACCTTCCAGGCGCGCTTCGGGGTTCAGCTCATGCATCCGGTTGAGCGCGCGGAGAAAAGTGGATTTGCCGCAGCCGCTCGGCCCGATGATGGCGGTGACGGCCTTGGCGGCGATGTCCAGCGAGATTTTTTTCAGCACCTGGTTGGCGCCGAAAAAAATCGAGAGGTTGCGGGCGGTCAGCGCGGGTGGATTTTTAGGGGTCGTGGCCATGAAATCAGCCTTTGCGTTGGAAACGGTCGCGCGTCAGGAAACGCACGCCGGCATTGAGGAACAGCACCAGCAGCAGCAGCACGAGCGCGCCCGCCCACGCCTGCCGGTGCCAGTCGTCGTAAGGTGAAATCGCATAGGCAAAAATCTGGAGCGGCATCGCGGCGATGGGTTCCGTCAGGCTGTGGGCCCAAAAACGGTTGCCCAGCGCGGTGAACAACAGCGGCGCGGTTTCGCCGGCCACGCGCGCCAGCGCCAGCAGGACGCCGGTGACGATGCCTTTGGAGGCGGTGCGCAGGACGATTTGCACGATGGTCCGCCATTTGGAAATGCCCAGTGCGAACGCGGCTTCGCGGTAGCCGCCGGGCACAAGCTGCAGCACCTCCTCGGTCGTGCGCATCACCAGCGGAATCATCATCAGCCCGAGAACCAGCCCGCCGGCCAGCGCCGAAAAACCGCGCGGAATCAACACCTGGCCGAACACGGTGACGTTGTGGACGACGAGCAGCGCGAACACCACGATGCCCCAGGTGATGGACGGCACGCCGTTCAAAATGTCGGCGGCGAAGCGGATCCACCAGTTCAATTTGGTGCCGCCATATTCAGAAAGATAAACGCCGCCGAGCACGCCGACCGGCACGCCGATGAGCGCGGCCTGCGCCAGCAGGATGAAGGTTCCAACGATGGCATTGCCCATCCCGCCGCCGGTCTCGCCGACGGGCTTCGGCAGTTGTGTGAAAAATGCCCAGTTGATGGCAGTAAAGCCCTCCTTCAGCAAATGATAGAACACCAGCAGCAGCGGCAGGACGACCAGCACTGTGCACACGCAAGCCAGCGTCTGCATGAACGCGTTCTTGAACTTCCGCAAGTTATGGTTGGGTGCGGTCATGTCAGTGTTGCGGTTGCACGGACGGGCCGGCGAACGTCTTCAAAAGCAGTTGCGCAAAAATGTTGACCAGCACGGTCACGCCGAGCAGCACCAGGCCGATTTCAAACAGCGCGCTCGGATACAGGTCGCCGGTGGCTTCGTTGAACTCGTTTGCGATCACGCTGGCCAGCGTGTAGCCGGGCGCAAACAGCGATTTGACGATCTGCGGCGTGTTGCCGATGACCATGGTCACCGCCATGGTTTCGCCCAGCGCGCGGCCCAGGCCGAGAATCACCGCGCCGAACAGGCCTTTTTTGGCGTAGCTCAAGACGGCGATGCGCGTGACTTCCCAGCGCGTCGCGCCGAGCGCGTAGGCGGCTTCGCGCTGCAGGCCGGGCACCGAACGCAAAATTTCCCGCGAGACGGACGTGATGATGGGAATGATCATGATGGCCACGATGATGCCGCCGGCCAACATGCTGACGCCGTAAATCGGGCCTTGAAAAAACGGCAGGAAGCCGAGGGATTTTTGCAGCCATGGAAACAGGTGGTCGCGCAAAAACGGCACCATCACGAAAATGCCCCAGAGGCCGAGGATCACGCTCGGCACGGCGGCGAGGAGTTCGATGAACATCGTCAGCGGCTGGCGCAGCCAGAGCGGCGCGAGTTCGGTGAGATAAACGGCGGTGGCAATGCTGATCGGCACGGCGATGAGCAGCGCGAGAAACGAGGAAACCACCGTGCCAAAAATGAACGGCAGCGCGCCATAGACATCGTTGACCGGATCCCAGTCGCTGCTGACGAGAAAATGCCAGCCAAATTTCAGCATGGCCGGCTTCGCCCCCCGCACCAGCTCCCAGCCGATGAGCAGGATCAGCGCGAAAATGGTCAGCGCCATCGCCAGCGTCAGCCAGTGGAAAGCGCGGTCGCCAAACTGACCGGCGGCAGGCTGTTTTTTTTGTTTTGCGGATTCGCTCACAATTGCTTTCAGTCGTTAAAAACCAGCCGGACGAAGAGCGGGAGGAATTCGCCCTCCGTCCGGCTCACCCCCGTCAAAATAACGGGCGGCGGAACGAAGTCATCATTTAATTGTTTCGAGCAACTGCAATTCGCGCTGCTGGACGTTTTCCGGCAGCGGCGCATAATCGAGCGATGGCGATATTTTCTGGCCTTCAGTGATCGCCCATTTCAAAAATCCCACGAGCTTCTGTCCATTTGCGGACTTCTTCGGATGCTGATAAACCAGCACCCAGCTTGCGCCGGCGATGGGATACGACTTTTCACCCGGCGCATTCACCATCGAAAAGCGGAAATCGTCGGGGATTTGCGCGGTGGCCAGCGCGGCGGTGACGGAATCCGGTGCCGGCGAAATAAAATTGCCGGCGGCATTCTTTATGTCCGCGTAGGGAATTTTGTTCTGGTCCGCGTAAGCGAGTTCCGCGTAGCCGATGCCGCCGGGCAATTGCTTGACCTGGCCGGCGACGCCTTCGCTGCCTTTGGCGGCGAGGCCGATGCCGGCCGGCCATTTGACGGAAGTGCCCTTGCCCACCGTGTCCGCCCAGACCGGGTTCACGCTGCCCAGATAATCCGTGAAGATGAAGCTGGTGCCGCTGCCGTCCGCGCGATGCACCGGAATGATCGCGGTGTCTGGCAGGCTGACGCCGGGATTCAGCCCGACGATCTTCGGGTCGTTCCATTTGGTGATGTTACCGAGAAAGATGTTGGCCAGCGTGCCGCCATCCAGCTTGAGCTTGGGATCACCAGGCAGATTGTAGATGATGGCCACGCCGCCTGCCACGATGGCCAGGTGCAGAATTTTGCCCGGGGCGGTGGCGAGCGCCTCGTCTTTCATCGGCGCGTCGGAAGCGCCGAAGTCCACGGTCTGGTTCAACAGCAGTTTCTGGCCGGCACCGGAGCCGATGGACTGGTAATTGAAACGCACGTCGGCATTCACGGCACCGTAGGCTTCAAACCATTTGGTGAACGCCGGATAATCGAAGGTCGAGCCGGCGCCGTTGATGAGCGTCTGGGCGTCGCCAGCGAGCTGCCCGGCAGACAAACATGCGCCTCCAAGAACAGCAAGAATCAGTTTTTTCATTGTTGGGAAGAGTTAATCAGTTTTTAAATGTTAATCACGTTACGTTTTGGCGGCATGATTTTCTGTGAAGGATGGATTTGCACCGGATCGGAATTTGATGTTGTAAGAATCATTTGCGGATGTTGTATTCGTTGTGACTGGCTCATAGGCGGTTGCAGGATGATTCCACCACGTTACCATCGCGTGGCAGCCAGGTTACGATCAGGTGACAAACCGCCCTTCTGCAACCTTCAGGAAATCGCTCTTTGAAATCGCGATGAAAACCAATCTTCCCTGCCCTCTTTGTCAGGAAATCAACCGGCCTTTTCAATCTTCCTGGCCGGAACCGGCGGCATCCGGTCAAACCGGCCGGCGCGCAAGAATTGAATCGTCTGCCGGATGGCCGTCTGGTTGCGCATGAGAAATGGATGCGCGGCGTGAATGACAATATGATCGGTCATCCCGGCCAGTTTGGTTCGTTCAACAGAAACTTTCCCGTCGTCGCGGCCGGGAATGAGCGTGCTGTTGATCCAGTTGATCGAGCGGTCGCCGGCAATCACCCCCACGCAATAATTCACCGGACCAAGCTGGTTCGGCGTGGATTTTTCATCCGTGCCCAATTCATTTCCCGCCGGGCCGTTGATTTTTTTGAAAACCCGGAACGAACCCAGCTTGTCCACCGCTTCGCTGCCTTGGTTCGGCGGCCCCAGCATCACCACGCGGCCAAGCTTCGGAATGGTGTGCCGCGCCAGATAACTGCGGACCAAAATACCGCCGAGCGAATGCGTGACAAAATGAATCTTCACCGCACCGGCTTTTTGGCAGTCCGCTGCGGCGCGACCAACCACACCCTCGCTTAACTTTTCAATCGAAGCTGTCCGCGAGGGATAATCCACATTCATGACATGATAGCCGGACGCGGACAAAGCGCGCTCCATCGGAACCATCGAGCGACTGGTGCGGCACAAGCCATGAAGCAAAATGACGTATTCCTGATTTTCAGCAGCCGAAACAAATAGCGGAAGAACAGCCATGAGAACAGCGAGGCGAAACTTCATCGCCCATGATCAGCCTGCGTTCTCACCCGGCCCGGCTGAAATCTCCAGCATCCGCTCAATCGGCAGCCGGGCGCGCCGGATGATTTCCGGCGGCAGCTCCACGCGCGGGGAAAGCTTCTTCATGCAGTCACGCACCTTTTCAAGCGTGTTCAGCTTCATGAACTTGCATTCGCTGCAACGGCAGCGGTCGCCCGGCATCCGCATCACGTCAAATACCGGCGCGCAAACAAACTCCTTGCCCGGACATTCCTTCTCCAGCCGGTGAATGATGCCCGACTCCGTCACGATGATGAATTTTTTCGCCGGATCATGTTTGCAGAACGTGATCATCTTCTCCGTCGAGCACACGGCGTCCGCCAGCTTGCGCACCTCGCGCAAGCTTTCCGGGTGGACCACAATTTTCGCGTCGGGAAACTGCTGTTTCGCCGCCAGCACCTGCCCGCGCTGAAACTCGACGTGCGCGTAACAGTTTCCCTTCCACAACGTCATCTTGCGCCCGGTCTGCTCCATCACCCACTGGCCGAGATTTTCATCCGGCACGAACAAAATATCTTTGTCCTTCGGCGCGGCGTTCACGATTTTCTCGGCGTTGCCGCTGGTCACAATCACATCGCTCAACGCCTTCACCGCCGCGCTGCAGTTGATGTAGGCCATCGTCCAGAAATTCGGATTAGCCTTTTGCCGCGCCGCCAATTTTTCCGCCGGGCAGCTCTCCTCCAGCGAACAGCCCGCGTCCTGGTCCGGCAGCACCACGATTTTGTCCGGGTTCAAAATTTTCGCCGTCTCCGCCATGAAATGCACGCCGCAGAACACGATGACATCCGCGTCCGTCTTCGCCGCCTGCTGCGCAAGGCCGAGCGAATCGCCGGTGAAATCCGCCACGTCCTGGATTTCCGGAACCTGGTAATTGTGCGCGAGGATGACGGCATTGAGCTGCTTCTTGAGCGTGAAAATTTCCTTCGCCAGCGGCTCGAACTTTTCTTTCGCCATCGCGCCATGCGGATGGACCTGGGCGGCGTCAATCATGCTGAAACGTTACCTGTCCGGCGCGGCGCCGTCAAACCGCGAGCGGATGCGGGGTTTTCATCGGGTGAGGCTGGTCCCAGGATCTGAATTACCACCGGCTGGTTAATTTTTACGGATGTTCGCAGCTTCAAACCGGGCGCGAAAGTTGAAGCGGTCGTTGGGCGCGGCATCGCCGTTGAGGGTGAAATCACCGGCCGCGCCGGTTTGCCGGAGGTTGTCGGCCCACTTGAAATCGAGCGTGGCGGGCAAATTCGTCAGGCCAAGCGTCGCCCGCAGAATCGCCAGTTCCAGTTCATTGCCGGCCATCCGGCAGGAAACCGCCTCGGGTTTTCCCCAATGATAACCGCCGAGATTGCGCTCAATGGTAGTTTGCTGGCTGCGAACATTGATCCGGTTGACCACAAAATCATAGCCGAGCCAGCCGGTTTTCCCGTTCTGACCGGCGTCAATAAACAAAAGCATCCAGTTTGAGCCGCTGCACGACGTCAAGGGCGCCTGCGTGCGAACGTAAAAATAGACATTGGTCTGATCAAGGCTGACTTTCGCCGCGACGATATCATTGCGCCCGGTTTGATTTTCATAATGGCTGCCTTTGCCGTAGCCATGGCAGGAACGGTGAACCGGATCATCCGGCGTGTCGGCAAATTCGGGTTCGACCTTCGCCCAATCTTCAAAATGACCGTCAAGTGTGATTGGTTGCGACTGGACCGGCGGAATGGCCGGGACGCCCTTGTAGCGGCGGATGTTGGCGACCATCTGGTAGTAATAGGCGTCGCCGTGGCCGCCTTGCATTGGCTCGATGTCCCGGCTGAATTCCTCGTCAAACTGATCCACAAAAGTCACCGGCCCGCTGCCGTAAAAAGGAGACGTATTGTCAAAACGCATGGCCGTCCATTCATTCCAGCCGGTGATAAAAATAAATTTTGGATCAACCGCCAATGCGCGCCGCCATTGCCCGGCAAAATTTCGTCCCGAATAATCCCGCCGATCCGGTCCGGGTTCAACGCCGTCCTGAAAGCTGCGGCCACGGGCCTGGGGATTGCTCAGGCAGCTTAACTTCCCATCCACGGCATTCTGGGCCACGCCCACCGTCATCTCTTCCCCGGCACCGGCGGCATTGGTGAAGACATGCTGGGGATAAACCTCCAGCCAGCCCCATTGGTTCATGCCGGTGGGACCCGTGAAGTAATCCGGCTGGGGTTTCCGAAACGTGAAGAATGTGCGCGGGCCGGTTTCCGGCTCCGCTGGAAAGATCCTCAAGTCCCGCTCCCCCGTCACCGGTTTCCCATCGGTGAACGATTTTCCTCCGGGGATCGAATTTGAGGCATCACCCCACCAGCCGACTGTCCCTTGAGGCAGGGATGCTTCGAGATAGTATTTTCCCGGCGGCAACGGGCCGGGCAATTCCAGCTTCACCCAGGAATTGTCCTGAACCTTCTCATGGCGGCAGCTCAGCAGGCAGGCTCCGGTTGGTCCGTTGTGAAACAAGCTCAGCGTGACGGCTGAATCCCTGGCGCCCCAGGTGGGCAAAGCCGCCGCCACCGCTGAAAACGCCAGGTCCGCCGTGAACGACTGGCCAAGCGAGTGCAAACCCGCCAGGACCCCGGGCGTCTTGAATTCTCCATATTGCACAAAGTCATCCAGCGCGCTTGGGTCTGCCAGGATCAGCGGTTTGCCTTCCCAGCGAAACCAGAGGTTGGCATACAGCCCCGGATGGTAAAGCTGCCCCCACAATTCCTGAACCACTTTATGCGGATCGCCAAACGGACAAAGAAAGGCAATCTGCGGCGTGCGCCCGCCAGCCTGGCGGACCTGCTCAAACACGCGGCACAGCGGCCGCCAGCTTTCCGGATAGGTAAGCTGGTTGGAAACATCAAAAATGATCACGTCCACCCCGGCGTCGGCCAGCATCTGGGCATGTTTGCGCAACACCGATTCATCCTCGGAAACATAATAGCCGAAAATAGATTCGCCCCAGTGATGGTTTGCGTAGAGCGGCCCCCAAAGCGGGCTGGCCGGATTGGTGATGGCCGTCGGATCCTGCGTCAGAATTTTGGAGACGTCAAATGGACCGCGATCACCATGCCGGCCGTGTGTGAGAAAATAGAACACGCCCACGAAGCGGTCGGGGCGTGGCAGCCCCACTTCCTCAGCCATCGGCAGCCTGCGCCCCAATCCATCCGTCGCCGGCCAGGGAACGCCGGGGTTTGCAGCTTCAAGACCGGGCGCGGCGGACATTGAACCAGCCGCGAATCCGCAGGCTGCTGTCAGCCATCCCAATCTTAACAAATTTTTGAATCGCATGAAGGCAAGGGTGTTAAACTAAAAGCTGTGCGCCTTCCCCCCGGCCGGTTCCGGCAGGATTTTCAGGAAATAAACATCATTCTGCTGCCAGATGAAAGTTTGGACAAATGGCTTCCCTTTGTCAATCTGGATTCTCTCCGCCGATTGGAAATCACCGTCGCCCCCGGCTGTCCGTTGGCCGCGCCCTCGCGGAGAACTTTGCGTGAACGCAAGAGACGTTCCAAGTTTGGTTCCGATGCCGGGCCGCAGGATTGGGGAAAGGCGGCAAAGACCGGCACGCCGCGAGGAGCTGGGGGATTTTTGGGCTGAATCTGGCAAAGAATTCCATAAAATCGTTAAAATTGATTGTTTTACGCCAAAACCGGCGATTCCCATGACCCTGTCAGAGGTTTCCATGACCCTAAAAACCATTCGGAGCAGTCAGGCAATTCATGTTGTGGCAGCAGGCCATCGCTGCCGGAACAACTTCCGGGGCAAAACAACCCGCACGACCAGTCATTCAGGAACTGCAAAAGCTGGAAACGGATTTCAACGCCGGCCGGCCGCTGCGGAACAAGGCGACCCCGAAACCTTGACCGCCGTTCCTGCCTTGGCGGATTCAAGCATTAAGGGAGCATGAAAAATGAGGCAACGACTGGTTTTTTGCGGCAGTGAACCGTTCCCCATTGCTTAATTCTGCATTCTGCCTGCTTCATTTGCCTTTCACATCCCACGCGTCGCGCAGGCCGTCGCCGAGGAAGTTCAGCGCGAGCAAGGTGGTCACCAGCACGCCGCCGGGAAAGACAATCAGCCACCAGTAGATGCGGATGGGATTGATCTGCGCAACGCCTTCGGCAATCAAAGTCCCCCAACTGGCCATCGGCGGCTGCACGCCGAGGCCGAGGTAGCTCAAAAATGATTCGTAGAGGATGATCGCCGGCAGGGTCAGCGCCACATAGGTGATGGCGACGCCAAAAATGTTCGGGATGATGTGCCGGAACAAGATGCGGACCGTGCCGGCGCCGAGCGAACGGCTCGCTTCCACAAACGCGCGGGAGCGCAACGACAAAACCTGGCCACGCACAATGCGCGCCATCGTGAGCCATGAGACCGCGCCCAGCCCGACAAACAGCAGGATGACGCGCAGCGCGCTTTCCGCCGCCGGCGACTGCCGGACCAGCGGCGACTGCTTGAGCATTTCGCCGAACGTGGTGACGAGGACAATGACGAAAATGATCGAGGGCAGCGAGTAAAGGATGTCCACCAGCCGCATCAGGCAACTGTCCACCCGTCCGCCGATGTAGCCGGCGACCGCGCCCCACAAAACCCCGATGACCAGGCTCACCCCCGCGCCGACGACACCGACGAGCAGGGAAATCTGCGCGCCGAACAGCGTGCGGGAAAAAACGTCGCGGCCGTGAACATCCGTGCCGAACCAGTGTTGCGCGGTGGGCGGCGCGAACTGTCCGTCGGAAAGCTGGTCGGGACTGTGCAGCCGGGCGAAATCGCCGCCGGCGATTTTCAGCAGAACCGGCCAGGCAAGAATGACCGCCAGCAAAAGAACCAGATACCACGCGCTCAGGACGGCGGCGCGGTTTTTTTTGAACCGCAGCCAGGCGCGCCGGCCGGGCGAAAAATGCTGCTGTGCTGGCTCACTCATATTTCACGCGCGGGTCAAGCAGGGTGTAGGCGAAGTCCACGGCCAGATTCAGGGCGATGAGCAGCATCGCATAGAGCAGCGACAGGCCGACCACCACAGTGTAGTCGCGGTTGAGCGAGCTGTTGACGAGAAACACGCCGATGCCGGGGATCTGGAAAATATTTTCAATGATGAACGAGCCGGTCAGCAAATCGGCCAGCATGGGGCCGGAATAGGAGACAACCGGCAGCAGCGCGATGCGGAAGACGTGTTTGAGCAGCAATGCGGTTTCACCCAGTCCTTTGGCGCGGGCGGCGGTGACGAATTCCGCCTGCGCGGCGGTCAACATTCCTTCGCGCATGATGCGCGCGACTTTGCCGGCAAAATAAGCACCCAGGGCGATGGGCGGCAAAATCATGTGCCACGGGGTTTCCCAGAGCGCGACCGGAAACCATTTCAATTTCATGGCAAAAATCAAAATCAAGGCGGGCGCGATGACGAAACTTGGAACGCATACCGCCAGCACGGCGAAAAAACTGCCGGCGTAATCCGGCCAGCGTCCGCGCCGGGCGGCGGTGAGAAACCCCAGCGGCACGCCGACCGCCGTGGCAAAACAAAAAGCCAGCCCGCCCAGCAGCAAGGAGACCGGCAGGCCTTGGGCGATGATGTCGTTGACGGAATGGTTGCGGTATTTCAGCGAGGCGCCGAAGTCGCCGTGCAGCAGGTCGCCGAGGTAGCGGCCGTATTGCTTCCAGACCGGCTCGTCGAGATGGTATTTCGTCTTGAGATTGCGCTCGATCTCCGGCGAGGCGGGCTGGCGTTCGCTGTCAAACGGGCCGCCGGGCGCGAGATGCACCAGCGCAAACGCCAGCGCGCTGATGACGAGCAGCAGCGGGATCGCGAACAAAATGCGCCGGACAAAATACATTGCGGCCTTCATTTAACCGCAGAGACGCGGCCATGCAGAGAAAAATTATCAATTGGCAAAGTTTGTTCAAAACTGCAGAAGGAAGAAGGATGAATGCAGAACTTGCAGCCGGCGCGAACCGGTTGCTGCTCCGGTTCTTCATTCTGCCTTCTGCCTTCGCCTTTTGCCCCACCGTGGCCACCGTCCCGCCCAGTTTCACCGTGCGACTGGCGGCGATGGGCAATGGCTTGAACGCTCCAACGGCTTTCAACAAAGCCAGATCATTCGCCGCATCCACCTTCAACACCGACGCGTCAATCAAACCTGTGCCAGTGAGCAAACGAACCTTCGCCGCATCCTTGACCACATGAAAATTTGAAATCAAATATCCATCGTCCGTGATGAAAACACCGTGCCGGTGTTGCAACTTTTAGGAGAACAATTTCTGCTCGCTGAAAATCAAGGCGAGCGAAGGCGGTAAAAGCGGCCGGGGTAATTCGTCCATTGCGGATCGCTGAAATAAGCCGAGCCGGTCGTGATCATATTCGTTTGCACCGGCTGCCAAACAACAAGATTTGTGCTGGCTTCCACCACCACCGTCTGACCGCTTGCCCAGCTTATGTTAAAACCAAATTGATATGTCTGCACGCCGAAGTTGGCATCACTCGTTTGTATTTGTGGCAGCCATAGCGCGGTTGGAACAGCGTCTAAAACCGTGCCACCGAATATCCAGCCACCAAATGTCTCGCCCCAACCCGTCGTTCCCGGCAGATAATAGATGTATGTGGTGACACTATGATTACCAACAAAGACATTGGGACCATAGCTGGGAGCGTTACCTCGAAAATAGACATTGCTGAGACTGACGTCGCCCCAGAACGCATACATTCCCAGATTGGTGACGCCATTGCCAATAGTGACATTGGTCAGGCCGTCGCAACGGGAAAACGCATAGATACCAATATCGGTGACACTGTCGGGTATCGTAACGCTGGTCACGCCCGTAAAATAAAACGCCGAGTCTCCTATGGTGGTGACAGGCAATCCGCCAATCTTATCTGGGATGATCACCGAACCGTCCGCCCCGGTGTATGCCGTAATTGTGACGGTGCCGCCGCTGAATGTGAAATCAAATGGCAACATCACGGCAGGCAGTCCGCCAAATGTGGCTCCCCACCCCGTGGTTCCTGGCGAATAATAGATTGTGGCATTGGTGTCGCCGGTGAACACCAGTGAATCAATGGTTGGGGCGTTACCCATGAAATAAACTCCTATCAGACTCGGACAGTTAACGAATATCTCCTGTAGTATGCTGGTGATGCCGCTGCCAATGATAACTTCAGTCAGGCTGGTGCAGTCATAAAACACCCCATAACCAATGCTCGTTACACTATCGGGGATTGTGATGCTGGATAAGCTGGGGCAGTAAGAGAATGCCCATCTGGTAATATTGGTAACACCATCGGGGATCACGACGTTGGTCAGGTTGCCGCAACTCGAGAAGGTGATATATCCGATGCTCGTAATGCCGGTGGGTATGATAACGCTCGTAAGCCCAGCACCGGAGAATGCACCGTCTCCAATGTTCGTGACGCTGTCGGGTATGACAAAACTTGTCAAATTGCCGCATCCCCAAAAAGCATCTTCCCCAATGCTGGTAATGTTGGGTGGAAATGTAATATTGGTCAGGCTGATGCAATCGTAGAAAACAGAGTCCGCGAAGGTAGTAACACCGTTGGGAATGGTAACGTCTGTTAGAGCCTTACACCATTGGAATGCGCCACTCCCGATATTGGTGACGCTGTCTGAGATCGAAATATTTGTCAGTTGATTGCAATACAGAAACGCGGCGCTGCCGATGCTGCTAATGCCATTGGACATGGTTACCTCGGTCAGACTTGAATTGAAATTAAAAGCATTGTCTCCGATGCTGGTCACCGGCAGGAAATCAATCATGCCGGGAATGGTCACTTCTCCATCGGAGCCAGTGTATCCCGTGATGGTAATTGTGTCGTTATTGATATTGACCGTGAAATTGAATGGCACCGGCGGATTCCATAACACTGCAGGATGACCATCAAATGTTGGTCCCCAGTTCGTGAACCCCGGCAAGTAATAAACAGTCGCCACATTGCCATAAAATACGTCGGCACCGCCGAGGCTGGGAGTGTCACCACGAAAATTGACGCTCGTCAGGCTGGAGCAGAACGCGAACGCCCAGTCACCGATGTCGGTGACGCTGTTGCCGATAGTGACGACGGTCAGAGATTCGCAGTCAAAGAAAGCCCCATCGCCAATTTTGGTGACGCTATCGGGGATCGTGACGTTGGTCACATCGGTGGAATAGAATGCCCAATCTCCGATGCTGGTAACTGGCAAATCATTGATTGTGCCGGGTATGAATACTGCACCGCCGGAACCGATGTATCCCGTGATGGTGAGTGTGCCGTCGCTGTTGGTTGTGTAAATGTAATCCTGCGCTTGCACCACTGCGGACAGCATCAATGCACACAGCAGACAAATCTGAATCAGGTTTCGTTTGGCTTTCATGGTTCTGCCTCTGCATCGGGAATTAAACCGCCAAATGCCCCAATCGTCCATCGCAAAAAGAATACCGGAAAAGGGTTCCCGTCCGCCTGCATCAGATTTCCGTCATCGCCAGGCATCGTGAGTGCGCCACGCACCCCGTTGCCCCCAGTGCCGTAGGCGCGGCATATTTGTAGAATCACAAGCCAAACCAAATTCAAGCCCCGTCGGGGCGGCATATTCCGGGCCTTGCGGACGGCCACCATGTCGCTCTTAACGGAGCTTTGCCCGTTGGTGGTTGGTGATGCTACAAATATGCCAGCCCTGACGGGCTTTCAAAAATCCGTGTTTCATCCGTGCCCATCTAAAACCCTTGCCCGTTTGTCCCAGCCGTTTGCCACCAAGCCAAAACCCCGGCGCAGTTTTCACCACGCCGGGGAATTTTGCCTCCAATTAATTTTGGCTGGTTTGGTTCACCCGCCCACAATGAGGCTGACGGGCTTGCTCCAGAGGCCCACCTGGGCGTCGTTCACGCGGTAGATGGCGCGATAGGTCCATTTGGCGGGCGCGGCGGGAAACGGCGCGGTGTCGGTGTAGCCGGGCGTGGTGTCAAAGGCCAG
>CAYVGC010000039.1:0-34460 GCA_964449815.1 uncultured Bifidobacteriaceae bacterium | reverse complement strand
AAACAGGCCGAATTGTTTTGATCCAAATGTCACTATATTATGCGAACATCAGTAATTAGCCTGCCTAGATTTGACCAAACCGTATCGCGGCATCAATGTTGTTTCTGCTCCATGCCATGCAATCCGCCAGCCCCTTTTGATTGACCTACAAACGGACCCAGACCTTGGGTGGTTGGCATCCGTGCCATGATGACGCCGACGAGTTTAATCAACTTGGCAAAATCTTTCGCCGCCGTGTATCGTCCGCACATGGTGGAAATTAAAAATGAAAAAGTCCTTCCGCGTTAAACCGGCGGCGGACTTGGGGTGGCGGACGTGTTAGAGTCACCCGATCAAAGTAAAATTGCCCTTTGGGGTTGGGACGTAAACGCGATATGCTGTGGCAAATTCGACTTGAGCAGAATAAAAATGGCCATGAAATCTGGTTTCACCTGCGCCGCCCTTTTATCCGTGATCATCACGGTGGCGGGCTGTGCGTCGCCGAGCCGAAGCAAGATCACCCAGGCGATCAACTCGGGCAAGCCGGTTTCCCTGGCCATAATCTATGTCACCACCGCGAGCGCAGCGGCGAGTTCTGATGATGCGAGTCAGGGCTTGAATGACGCGGTTGTTTCCCGACTGAATGAATCCAAAATGTTTGCGACCGTGACCAACCAGCCACCGGACGCCAGTTTGGGTCAGGGGATAAAAATAGCCGTGGAGATCAAGCACCTCAAAAAAGTCTCACAGGAAGCGCGCGACTGGACGGGAGTCCTGGCAGGGCGGGCAGCCATTTCGATTCAAACGACCATTACGGATTTACAATCGGGCCGGCCAATCCAGAGCTTTGAGGTTGAGGCAGAATCGGGCAGAGCCGCCTATGCTGAAACGACAGGCGAAGCGATTGACCTGGCCGCCGAACAGGTCGTGAGCGAAGTGCTTAAACTGAATGCTCAGTTGGCCGAGGGTGAAAAGTTATAGGACTTGTGAAACTCGGTGTTCCGAAAGTCAAAAATGTCGGCGCGCACGGAGGTCCGAGCCGGACGGCCGCACGCCCTATCTTCAAAAGAGAGATCCTTGGACGGGTTTCGCCGGGCTGTCCGCGCCCCAAAGTTTGGGCATCATTTTCCACTGCGGCGTGAACGGACATTTCGCCTTTGGCGGTCTTTGCGATTCGTCAATGCAATATGCGGTTGTTGCGGGCGCTCATCGGCAGCAGACACACTACCGCATCGTCGGTGGCCGTCCCATGCCGAGTTGTTCATAACGCGGGCTGGAGCCAAGACGCAAACCACGGCTTGCGGGGATGGGTGGTTCTTTCGTGGTAAAAATGCGTGAACACAATTTCGTGTGCGAAGAGCGGCGACCATTCAAAGGCGTCGGCGTGGTCGGCGTCGGCGCCGCCAACCAGTTCGTGCTGGCCGTTCGGCTGGTGAATCAATTTGGCGGCCCCGAACTGGCGGACGGCCTGGCTGCGATAGCGTTGGGGGATGATGTTTTTCAGTTTCCTACCCCGCCACGTTACGCGACGGGGTAGGACATCCGCTGTGTAGGCGAAAACATTTGCGATGGAAATCGGATTGTCGGAAGAAGCCGCGCCGCCTACGCTTACACGAGATGGCCATTCCAAAACGCATTCCCACCGCTGGTGGATCGGGTTTAGCTCAAACTCCATTTGCTGCACTTTCCAGCGAAGGTCTGCCGTCCGCACCTGAAACTTTGCCAGCCGGCATCACGCCACTGCCGAAACCGGCGCGGAAACATCGCGGGCGGGTGGACATCCTGCGGGTGAAAGCCGGGCGGGGTGGCAAGACGGTGACGATGGTAAAAAACTTTGTCGGTATCGGGTTGCCGGAAAAGGAGCAGCTAGCCAGGGCGATGCAGCGCGCCTGTGGCACCGGCGGCACGGTTAAGGCGGGCCAGATCGAGATCCAAGGTGACAAGCGTGCGGAGATTGCCCGTATCCTGACGGAAGCAAACTTTCATCCGGTGTTCGCGGGCGGGTAAAAGCCAGGCAACAGCGACAAGCGCCGCCACACCACAGTCACTTTTCATTCGCCAAATTTGGAAAAATGAACACCGACTAATTATGCAACCTTTGACCATCGCGCTGGTATTCGCAGCCACTTGCGCTTTTGCTCAACTCCCCGCGCCGTCGCTGGAGCAAATCAAGATCGCCGACGACGCTGGCGACCCGGTTGCCAGGAGACTTCACTTCCCGCCCGCGCCAAGCAGGACCGAGGCTTCGACTTGCCGGGCCAGCCCCGCCACCGTCCGCCATTGAGCCGCGTCGTGGCTGGCGAAGATCCACAGATACGGCGTGGCGACTGCGGCCCAGCGGACACCGGGCGGCAATGACTGCTCCACCGGAAACCGCGCGTCAGGATGGAAATCGGCGGCTGAGCCTTTCCAGTAGTTCACCAACCAGCCGTCGCTCTGGCCCAGCGTCCCAAGACAGCCGCCCAGTTTGGAGTTTGTCCAGAATTGCGCGTCCCGATAATAGTCGGGCACGGCCACACCGCCGGTTATGTTGTCATCGGTCGAACCGCCGATGGCGGGACGACAGAACCAATAGACCTCGACCAGCTTCCAGTTTCTCACGCCGCTGTTCTCCACCCACAGCGGGCGGGCGAGAACAAGGCCATCGTGCTTGAAAACCGCCACCCGCACCGCTGCGCGGAAGCTGTTTAGTAAATTCGTCTCACCGAAACCCACCACCGCTTCGATCAGCCACGCATCGGGTTGTTCCTGAAGTTGAAACGACACGATACGGTCGCACTCGGTCCATTGATCGTGGCCGTCGGCCTGTTGATGGATGGCGAACACGAGCCGGCCCAAAGCCAGATCACCGGCCTGAATGTGATCAAACAGATTTCCATCCTTGCAGCTACCAGACCAAGTGACGCCTTCGGTTCTTAGGTCGAGGTGGTCAGGTTTCGTCCATCCATTGGTGGGCGGCGGGAGTGTTTCGATCTGGCCGGGTGCGAGTTGACGGAGCCACGCAGCAACCGGTTGGGCACCCTCGAGCAACACCGGCCCGCCGGCCAGCGCGGTGGCGGAAACATTGGCGACTTCAAGCGGGCCAAGCGGCGGGCCGCTGATGATACGCTGCTTGGTTCCGTCCCAATTTTGCAGTTCCACGCAGGCGACGGTGTGCGCGGGCAGCGACAGACGCTTCGTTTGTCCGGCAAAGAGGGAGATTTCTTCGATGCGGCTTTGATTTGCCGCTGAAATTCTCACGAGTCCGTGCGCGGGAATGGCGTTGGAGTTGTTGACTTCAACGGTGTTTCCCTTGGCATTCAATTTGAGCGTGCCGGAAACTGCGCTGCGGGCATGGCGGTTTTCAGCGACACGATTTACTTCGGTCGCGGCCTTGACGAGGATCTCGTAGGTTTCGTCCTTTTCGTTGACGAGACCGTAATTGCTGTCCTCCGGGAAAGCAGCGCTGATACCGGCAGCCGGTTCATCCGCCCACATGAAGTAGTCGTAGCCGATCAGGAATGGCAGGTCTGCCATCGCGTTCACGAAGATGCGGTAACACGCGGCCTTTTGCTCCTGCGTGTCCACCCTCATGCCCGCGCCGTGCTGGCAGGGCAGCCCACTGTCGAGCGCGGGAAAACTCCATTCGGTGATGAGGATTGGTTTGCGCGCCACGGCAAAATAGCCACTCAATTCGCGGGGCACGCGCTCGACCACGCCGCCGGTGCCGTTGGGCAACCACACATTTTCAAAATCAACGCGCGGGTAGGTATTAAAGGTGAAAACGTCGCTGTATTTTCCGGCGGCAGCGAGAACCGGCTCCGGCACGCTCCCCGCGAAACGGCAGCCCAGCACCAGATGATTGGGATCCGCCTCACGCAACGCCCCGGCGGCGACGCTGAAGTAACGGTCGGCGATGAGCGCCAGGAACCCGTTGCGCACATGCGCGAGCGCGGCCGAAGGTTTGGGCACGTTCGTCGTCGCGAGGAAGCCGGCTTCATCGGCGTAATCGGTGCCGAGTTGGTGGTTCATTTCTGATACGGTGTTATATTGTTTCAGCAGCCATTGCCAAAACGCCTGCTTCGCCGGTTGTTGCGGGCCGCCGTGGAAAACTTCATCCACCAGATCACCGTTCTTGCCATACCACTCCAATTCGTTGTCAATGAAGGTGCCGATGCACCAAGGATCACCCAGGCTGTCGCGGACGGCCTCGCGCGCAGCGAAGCGGCAATGACCTGGCCAGCGCGGGCTGAACACATCGGGAAAGCCGGTCCAGTCCTTGGGTTCACAAATCCATTCCCGGCGGGCGAAACTGGTGCCCAGCGAACCAAAAAGGATATGTGGCAACCCGCGATGTCGCAGTGACGGACTGTGCCCGGCGGGAAGCTCGTTGAAGCCCCACGCCTTGAGACGCTCGATGGCGCTTTCGGCCCAGGCTTCTTCGCTGCCATACTTGGCCTCCACGTTGCGATTGTAGGGGGCATAACCCAACTTCTCGCAGAAATGGACATTGTAGTTCACATGGTCGGTGCCAACGGCGAAGAAGGGCTTTCCCTCGGGATCGACCAACCACCAACGTCCGTCCACTTCGGCGGTGCGGAAGAAACCGCTGCCTTGGGTAATCGCGCGGCCCGGGCGCGGGGTCCAAGGCGGAATTTTTAGGGCGGGAACATTTGGTTCGGGAACGGTTTGTGTGACAGAAACCATCGCATGTTCGAACCGGGCGCGGATTCCGTTGACGCGGAGGATCGGCCGGCCGGCGCATACGGCTTTGACTCCTTTGGTAAATTCGTAGCCAAACCGCGCCGCTTCGTTGGTTCCGTCGCGAATACTTCCGGTGACGGCGGTTGGAGAAAGAATGATTTTCAGCCGGTAAGTCTGGTTGGTGCGCCAGTTGAAATCTCCACCTTGGCCGGGTAACGGCTTCAAGCGCGTGGTGTCGGTGCCGGCCGCCGGCCAAAACCCATTCACGGACTCATCCAACTCGGTCCGGTGCTGACGGCCCTGGCTTTCCGGTGTGACGACCAGGTTGAGCGCCCAGTAATTTTTGGCATCGGCCGCAAAACCCAGACCCACCGTCAGCCAATCGCCCTGCCGCAATTCGAGCACGGTGACATCACAGGCAAAAGTCATCGCCGTTGCGAAGGGTGACGCGCGCCAGAAAGAGATGCCGCTGTCGCCAAAATATGCGCCGTCCTCGGCTTCCCATGCCTCACTCCACGGTTCCCACGAGGGATCGCCATCACTGCCTGCGGCGTAGGCTGTGAAATCATCCCGCAACGTCTGGGCAGAGGCCGGAAACGGTAACAGAGCCATAACGGCCGAGACAAAAGCCAGCCGCGCGAGGCGGCGAGTGCCGGGAATGAATCGTGTCATGACGACGAGGCTGGCAAGGGAGCGGTCAGAAAACAAGCCCGAAGAAGCTTGACAACGATGGCAAAGTTACGCGCACTGCCTTAACTTTGAAACTCAGCGCAGCACTGGGAAACCGCAAGCAGCGGTGGCGGTGGAAAATGCATTGCCGGCGGACGCCGCGCCGCCTGTCCCGGCAAATCCGCACCGGCTCAATGCAGCACAGTTCATTCGTTTTCTGGCTGTTCAACGGATTTCTGATGGGATAACAAGACCTTTGCCAAAGGCGACCAGATCTCTTTGAAAATTAGCGGGGGAAACGTCACGGTTCACTGTCTGAAAATCCGCGATTCATCGGTGGTCGTTTCCATTGAAAGCGTGGACGGCACCCGCGAATTGAAAATGCCTTAGCGCGTCATTTTGAATAAAACAATTCACCGATGAAAGACGGCTCGCTCGTCATTGCGACAGCGGTGAAAATACCGGGCACATCTACATAGTCTCTTCATTCCTGCAGCCATCACAAGTGGGGTTAACACCCCATATCATCTGTCTGGCCAAAAGCGGATTCTTATTGGAGAGATCATTTCCAAAATGGCTAAATGATCTCGTTAAACATGATCAGTGCCGCACCTGAATTGCAGATTATCCAAACCGCCCCCGCAGATGACGGGCTAGATGGCAATCATAGTGTTGATGGATTTCTGCGGCCAAATAATTGCAGGAATCATGATCGGAAGTATGGATAATATGCAGACACTGCCATTACGCCTTCAAAACTGGATGACCGAACTGGCGCGAATGCGCCCCAGCGCGGGTGAGCCGCCATTGCGGGCCGAGTTGTTCAGCGTTGAACAACTCGCACGCCATGCCCGGACGCTCGCGGCCAATCACCAAGTGGGCACCCGGCAAGGTTCCAACAGTCTGCTGACTAGGCTGACACAAAACGAGGACATCCTGCGAACGTTCAACCGCGCAACTCTCGGCGTAAAACCAGGCCGGCGCGTCACGCCCGCCGCCGAATGGCTGCTCGACAACTTCTACCTGATCGAAGAGCAAATCCAAATGGCCAAACGGCATCTGCCGCGGGGCTACAGCCGGGAGCTGCCCCGGTTTTTGAACGGTCATTCCGCCGGACTTCCCCGCGTCTATGACATCGTATTGGAATTGATTTCGCATGTGGACGCACAGATTGATGCCGGCCCACTGAGCGCTTTCATCGCCGCTTACCAAACGGTGCATTCCTTGAAATTGGGCGAGCTGTGGGCCATTCCCATCATGCTGCGCCTGGGATTAATTGAAAATCTCCAGCGCGTCAGCACCCGGCTCACCCTCGCGCGGGCGGATCGCGATCTGGCAGATTTGTGGGTGAACCGTTTGCAGGAAATGGCGGAGAAGAATCCGTCCGATCTCGTCATCGTGGTGGCGAACATGGCCAAGTCTGACCTGACCTTGTCCAGTTCCTTCGTGGCGGAATTTTGCCAACGATTGTCGCGGCAAAGTCCGGTGCTGCATCTCGCGCGCGGCTGGCTCGAACAACGGCTGGGCCAGCAAGGTTTGTCCATCGAACAACTCGTCCAGTTGGACAGTCAAAATCAGGCCGCCGACCAGGTTTCCGTCAGCCACAGCATCACCAGTCTGCGTTTCTTGAGCGCGATGGACTGGAAAGAGTTCGTGGAAAGCCTGAGTCTGGTCGAGACGACTTTGCTGGCCGATCCGGCCGATGTTTACAGTTTGATGGATTTTGCCACGCGCGATCGCTACCGGCATTCCATCGAGTTTCTGGCCCGGCACTGTGAACTGTCCGAAGCGGAAGTCGCGCAGCGCGCCATCCAACTCGCCGCCGACAGTGCCCGGCAAAATGGCACCCGCGACCGCACCGCCCATGTTGGTTTCCATCTCATAGACAAAGGCCAGCCCCAGTTGGCGCGCAAATTAAAAGTCCGTTGGCCGTGGCAGACCACGATGGAACGAAGCATCCACCGGTTTCCACTGGTTTTTTACGCCGGCGGAATCGGCCTGCTCACGCTGCTGGCAACGCTTGGGTTTGTGCGGCAATCGTTGGCGCTGGAACTGCAAGGTTGGAAACTCATTTTCTTCACGCTGATTTTCCTGCTTTGCGCGAGTCAGCTCGCGGTGGCGTTGATGAACTGGCTGTCCACCCTGCTGGTAAAGCCCAGCCTGCTCCCACGCATGGACTATTCCGCCGGCATCCCGGAAGATTGCCGCACCATGGTCGTCGTGCCAACGATGCTGTCGAGCGGGGCCGGCGTGGACCGCCTGATCGAGACTTTGGAGATTCATCATCTGGCGAACCGAGACGAGCATCTTCACTTCGCCTTGCTGACGGATTTCCGGGATGCGCCGACGGAGGTTTTGCCAGGCGATGAAATTTTACTTCAGCGGGCACGGGCTGGAATCGAGTTGTTGAATCGAAAGTATGGTTCCAACGGTCAGAATTTATTTTTCCTGTTGCATCGTCCGCGCCGCTGGAACGCCGGCGAAAACCTGTGGATGGGTTACGAACGCAAGCGGGGAAAGCTCATGGAATTTAACGCCCTCCTGCGCGGCGGTGCGCGCGACTGTTTTTCTGAAATCGTCGGCGCGACGGCCATCCTGCCGGAAATCAAATATGTCATCACGCTCGACACCGACACGCAGTTGCCCCGCGAAGCCGCGCGGCAACTCGTCGGCACAATGGCGCATCCGTTGAACCGTCCGGTCTTCGACGACGCGCGCGGCATTGTCCGCGAGGGCTACAGCATTCTCCAGCCGCGCGTCGGCGTAAGCCTGCCGAGCGCGCGGCGTTCGTGGTTTGTCCGGCTGTTTGCCGGCGACGCGGGCATTGATCCTTACACGCGGGAAGTGTCCGACGTGTATCAGGATGTGTTTCGCGAAGGTTCGTTTATCGGCAAAGGCATTTACGATGTGGACGCCTTCCAGCGCGCCATGGCCGGACGTTTTCCCGAGAACACAATTCTCAGCCATGATTTACTGGAAGCGTGTCATGCGCGTTCCGCGCTCGTCTGCGACGTGGAATTTTACGAGGAATTTCCCTCGCGCTACAACGTGGACATGGACCGGCGCTACCGCTGGATTCGCGGCGACTGGCAGATCACGCAATGGCTTCTGCCGCGCGTGCCGGGTTCAGACGCCCGGCGCATCGCCAATCCGCTCTCGGTGCTGTCGCAATGGAAAATTTTCGACAACCTGCGGCGCAGCCTCGTTCCGCTGGCCTTGCTGGTGTTGTTGCTGGGAAGCTGGCTGCTCGTGCCGGAGCTTGGCGGTCTCGGCTTGCTGTTGGTCGTGGGGATCATCGCACTTCCCAGCGTGCTGGCGGCATCAGTCAATACCTTGCGCAAGCCGAATGATTTGCCGTGGACGATGCATTTGCGCGAAGTGGCCGGTTCGGGCGCGCGACAGCTCGGTCAGATTTTTCTTACCCTGGCTTTTCTGGCTTACGACGCGTTCATCAGCGTGGATGCCATCGGCAAAACGCTGGTGCGTCTGTTGGTGACTCACAAACGACTGCTCGAATGGCAAACGTCGAGCGACTCCGAACGCACCACGCGCGCCGACCTCGCGGACTTTTATGCGACCATGTGGATTGCGCCGGGCATTGCGCTGGCTACCGGACTGTTCCTTGTCGTGCGTCATCCGGCGCAACTCATTTTTGCGCTGCCGCTGCTGTTGGTCTGGCTGGCGGCACCGTGGATTGCCTGGTGGATCAGCCAGCCGATTGCCTCCGCGACGCCGAACTTATCGCCGGCGCAACTGGTTTTTCTGCGTCGCACCGCGCGCTTGACCTGGCATTTCTTCGACACGTTTGTCTGCGCGCTAGAAAACTGGCTGCCGCCGGATAATTTCCAGGAAATTCCCGCCCCTACAATTGCCACGCGCACCTCGCCCACGAACATGGGTTTGGCGCTGCTCGCCAACCTGGCGGCGCGCGATTTAGGCTATCTTTCATTGGGCGGCTTGATTGAACGCACGCAAGCCACACTCGCCACGATGCTGCGACTTGAACGGCATCGCGGTCATTTCTATAATTGGTATGAAACCCGGACGCTCAAACCGCTCCAACCACTCTACATTTCCAGCGTGGACAGCGGCAACCTCGCCGGTCATCTGCTGACGCTCGCCTCCGGTTTGCGGGAACAAGCTGATGAGAAGATTTTCACGCCCCAGATTTTTGCCGGTCTGCTCGACACGGTAAAAGTTCTCCAAAACTTGCTTCCCGAAAATAAATTGCTCGCGGAACTTGATACGGAACTGGCGCAAGCGCCGGCGAACCTGCGTGCCGCGTTTGTGTTATTAGAAAACGCCACGAGTCAGGCAACTCAAATCGCGACTGCGCTGGCAAACGAAGAGAAAGAAATCAGCCGTTGGGCGGAAATTTTGAAACGCGATTGCGCGGTGCATTTGGAAGAATTGCGCTTTGTCGCCCCATGGCTGGCATTGCCAGTGGTTACCCCGTTGGACGCAAAGTTCGTTCAACTCGATCAGACGCACACGTTGCGTGAAATCTCGTTGTTGGAACAATCATCTGTCACTTTGGTTGACAGCACCGACGCTTTCACGCGCTGCCTGCGTGAAGCCGGCGATCATGCCCGTGAGCGGCTGCTCGCTCTCGAAACCATAGCGAAGCAATGCGACGAACTCGCCGCAATGGATTTTGCATTTTTATTCAACACCGCGCGGGATTTATTTGCCACTGGATTCAATGTCACCGAACGCCGGTTTGACACCGGCTTTTATGATCTGCTGGCCTCGGAGGCGCGCTTGTGCAGCTATGTCGCCATCGCCTTGGGACAAGTGCCGCAAGATCATTGGTTCTCGATGGGACGGCTGCTCGTCGCTTCGCACGGCGAGCCGATTCTTGTTTCGTGGAGCGGCTCGATGTTCGAATATCTGATGCCAATGCTGGTGATGCCGAACTATGAAAACACCTTGCTCGACCATACCTGCCGCGCGGCGGTGCAGCAGCAAATCGAGTATGGCAAATTGCGCGGCGTGCCGTGGGGCATTTCCGAATCGGGCTACAATCGCACCGACGTTCAACTCAATTATCAATATCGCGCCTTCGGCGTGCCCGGCCTCGGCTTGAAACGCGGACTGGCCGAAGATTTGGTGATCGCGCCTTACGCGACGGCGATGGCGCTGATGGTGTCGCCGGTGGAGGCGTGCGAAAACCTGCAACGGCTCGCGGCCGACGGACGCGCCGGAGCTTATGGTTTTCATGAAGCGGTGGATTACACACCGGCGCGCCTGCCGCCGGACGAGACCAGCGCCACGATCAAGTCCTTCATGGCGCATCATCAAGGCATGAGCCTGCTCGCGCTGGTGAATTTATTGCGCGACAATCCAATGCCCCGCCGTTTCATGGCATGTCCACTGCTCAAGGCGGCGGACTTGCTTTTGCAGGAGCGCGTGCCGAAGACGGCCGCGAGCGTTTTCGTCGAGGATTTGAAACTGGAAGAATCGCGCACCCCGGCCGGCGAAGGTGAAAGTGTGATGCGAGTGTTCGCAAATCCCACCACGCCGGCACCGGAAGTTCATCTACTGTCCAACGGGCGTTATCATGTCGTCATCAGCAGCGCCGGCGGCGGCTACAGTCGCTGGCGCGAACTGGCCGTCACGCGCTGGCGCGAAGATGCCACGCGCGACTGCTGGGGAATGTTTGTCTATCTGCGCGACGTGGGCACCGGCGAGTTTTGGTCCACTGCTTATCAACCGACCTTGAAAATGACGAAAGGCTACGAAGCCATTTTCACGCAGGCGCGCGCGGAATTTCGCCATCGTCATGCGGGCATTGAAGTCCACACCGAGATCAGCGTCTCGCCGGAAGACGACGTCGAGTTACGGCGCATCACTATCACCAATCGCTCGCCGGTGACGCGACAAGTTGAATTGACGAGTTACTCGGAAGTGGTGCTCGCCAAACAGGACGCGGACACGGCGCATCCGGCGTTCAGCAATCTTTTTGTGCAAACGGAATTCGCCCGCAAATCTTCCGCCATTCTTTGCACGCGCCGCGCCCGGTCTGAAGCCGAAAAGCCGCCGTGGCTGCTGCATTTGATGCAAGTTCAGGGCGAAGGTCAGGGCGAAATTTCCTGCGAAACGGATCGTTCCCGCTTTGTCGGACGCGGCGGCAGTCTCGCCAATCCGGCCGCGCTGCAAACCCTTTCGCCGCTGTCCAACACTGTCGGTTCCGTGCTCGATCCTATCATTGCCCTGCGGCGCACGGTGACTTTGCCGGCGTTTGGCACGGCCATCATTGATCTGGTTGTCGGCGTCACCGAGAGCCGCGAAACTGCGCTGGCACAGGTGGAAAAATATCAAAGCTCGCGCATGACCGACCGCGTCTTTGATCTCGCGTGGACGCATAGCCAGGTGACTCTGCACCAACTCGACGTCACCGAGGCGGAAGCGCAACTCTATGGCCGGCTTGCAAGCGCGTTGATTTATGCAGATCCTGCGCGCCGAGCCAACCACGGCTTGTTGCTCAATAATCGGCGCGGACAAAATGGTCTTTGGAGCTACGGCATTTCCGGCGACGCACCCATCGTGCTGCTGCGCATCAGCGACACGGAGAAAATTGAAATCGTTCGCCAGCTCATCCAAGCCCATTCCTACTGGCGCATGAAAGGACTGACGGTTGACCTCGTAATCTTGAACGAGGATGTTTCGGTTTATCGCCAGTCGTTGCAGGACCAGATCACCACGCTGATTTCGTCCGGCATCGAGGCGCAAATGCTCGACAAGCCGGGCGGCATATTTGTCCGGCGGCTCGAACAAATTCCCAACGACGACCGCGTGCTGTTGCAGGCGGCAGCACGCGTTGTTCTCGATGATGAAAAGGGCTCGCTGGCGGAACAACTCGAACACCGCAGCATTTTGGAGCCGTCAATACCACCGCTACGAACCAGTCGCTACCGGCCCGCCGATTTTTCCACGCCGCTACCGCCGCGCGAACTGATTTTTGACAATGGCCTCGGCGGCTTCACCCATGACGGCCACGAATATGTCATCACGCTTCAGCCCGGCCAGATGACGCCCGCGCCGTGGGTCAATGTGCTGGCAAATCCGTTTTTCGGAACGGTGATTTCCGAAAGCGGCGCGGCTTATACCTGGGTGGAGAACTCCCATGAATTTCGCCTGACACCCTGGAGCGACGATCCGGTGCAGGACACCACCGGCGAGGCGATTTATATCCGCGATGACCAGACCGGACAGTTTTGGTCGCCCACGCCGTTGCCCGCGCGTGGAGCGACGCCATATGTCATCCGCCACGGCTTCGGCTACACCGTGTTTGAGCATACTGAATTCGGCATCGCCTCCGAGCTGTGGGTCTATGTGGCGATGGATGCGCCGGTGAAATTTTCGGTTTTGAAATTGCGCAATGTTTCCGGCCGTCCGCGCCGTCTTTCCGTCACCGGCTACATGGAATGGGTGTTGGGCGACCTGCGGCACAAGAACCTGCTGCATGTGCAAACTGAAGTGGACCTCAAGACGGGCGCGTTGCTCGCGCGAAATTATTACAACACCGAATTTCCCGACCGCATCGTGTTTCTGGACGTGAACGAAACCACCCGCACACTCACCGGCGACCGGAAAGAATTCATCGGTCGCAACGGAAGCCTCGCGCAGCCGGCGGCCCTGAAGCGTCAGCGTCTTTCCGGTAAAGTCGGCGCGGGCTTGGATCCGTGCGGCGCGATGCAAGTGAGTTTTAATTTGTCGGATGGCGAAGAACGCGAAACCAGTTTTCGCTTCGGCGTGGGCCGCAGCGCGGCGGATGTGCAGGTTCTCATCCGGCGCTTTCGCCGGGCGGATGCCTGCCGTGCTGCGCTCGAAGGCGTCTGGAATTATTGGAACCGCACCCTCGGCGCGGTGAACGTGGACACGCCCGATCCCGCCGTCAATGTGCTGGCAAACGGTTGGTTGCTCTATCAAACTTTAAGCTGCCGGCTTTGGGGCCGCACGGGATTTTATCAGTCCGGCGGTGCCTACGGTTTTCGCGACCAGTTGCAGGATGTCATGGCGCTGGTCCATGCCGAACCGGCGCTGACCCGCGAGCATTTGCTCCGCGCCGCCGCGCGCCAGTTTCGCGAAGGCGATGTGCAACACTGGTGGCATCCGCCCTCCGGTCGCGGCGTGCGCACGCATTTTTCCGACGACTTTCTTTGGTTGCCCTATGTGACCTGCCGCTACGTTTCGTGCATCGCGGACACAGGCGTGCTTGACGAGAAAATTAGTTTTCTCGAAGCTCGGGCCGTCAAGCCGGACGAGGAATCTTACTATGATTTGCCGAACAAATCTGAAGAGACGGCCACGCTTTATCAACATTGCGTGCGCGCCATCGAGCGCGGGCTTAGATTTGGCGCACACGGTCTGCCGCTGATGGGTTGCGGCGACTGGAACGATGGCATGAACCTAGTCGGCAAAGACGGTCGCGGCGAAAGCGTGTGGCTCGCTTTCTTTCTCTACGATGTTTTAACGCAGTTTGCCGAACTGGCGCGCTCGCAGAATGATACTGCCTTCGCCGACCGCTGCGTCACGCAAGCGCAGCAACTGCAAAAAAACATTGAACTGCACGGCTGGGATGGTGAATGGTATCGCCGTGCCTACTTCGACAACGGCGAACCGCTCGGTTCCGCCACCAATCCCGAATGTCAGATAGACTCCCTGCCGCAAAGCTGGTCAGTGATCAGCGGGGACGGCGAGCCGCAGCGTTCGCGTCAGGCAATGAACGCAGTTGACCAGCGCTTGGTTCGCCGCAAGGATGAATTAATCCAGTTGTTCGATCCGCCATTCGATAAGTCATCGCTTAATCCCGGTTATATCAAAGGTTACATTCCCGGCGTGCGCGAGAACGGCGGCCAATACACGCACGGCGCGATCTGGACCGTCATGGCCTTTGCGCTCATGGGCGACCACGACCGCGCGTGGGAACTCTTCGCGCTGCTTAATCCCGTTCATCACGGCGGGACGCTCCAGCAGATCGCCACTTACAAAGTCGAGCCTTACGTCGTCGCGGCGGATGTCTATGCCGTCGCGCCGCACACGGGTCGGGGCGGATGGACATGGTATTCCGGTTCCGCCGGCTGGATGTATCGGTTGCTGATTGAAACTCTTTTGGGCGTGAACCTTGAAGGTGATCAATTGCGGCTAACTCCTCGTCTGCCGAAAAGCTGGACGACTTATAAAATCCATTACCGCTACCGCCAAACCGTTTATCACATTACCATCATCCGTCTGGCAACCGATGCTGCCGAGACGAATCAACTTTTTCTCGATGGAGAAGAATTGACCTTGAAAACTGTTCCTTTGGCAGATGATCGCCGCGAGCATTTCGTCGAATTGAGAGTTTCCTGCCGGTGAGATCAACAACTGGCAGTGAAAATACATTCCTGCAACCTTCATGGCTGCACAAGCCCGCCAAGGAGATTGCCAAATATTGGCGGCAGAAGCGGGGGCGGCGCAGCAATCCCCTGGCAGCCGGACACGCTCGGCCACTCACGCAGTCAGCCGACAGGTGCGAGCACGTTTGATTGCATTTGACATTGCGTTTGACACTTGGCCGGGCGTCTGGTGTTTATGAAACGCAAACGGTCGCCGTCAAATAATTAATGCTGCAATTTTTCAAACATCTGGAAGGCTGTTCACGCTTCGCTTTGATTGCGTTTGCGTTTGCGATCATTGCGATGATCGGGCTGGTGGATTATCTGACCGGCCACGAGATTTCCTTTTCCGTTTTTTATCTGCTTGGCGTGGCGCTGGCGGTCTGGTTCGTCGGCAACCGGTTTGGGATTGTGGTTTCCGTGTTAAGCGTGGCTGTCTGGGTGGCGGGGGATTTTGCCAGCGGCGCGAGGTTTTCCAGCCCGCTGATTCCGATTTGGAATGCGCTGGTGCTGCTGACGTTTTATCTGGTGGTCGTCTGGCTGCTGGCCCGCTTGCGGTCGCTGTATCGAAATTTGGAAGTCCAGGTGCGGCAGCGCACCGGCGCGCTCACGGATGAAATGGCCGAACGCGAACGCCTGGAGCGCGAGTTGCTGGAAATCAGCGAACGCGAACAGCGCCGCATCGGCCAGGATTTGCACGATGGTTTATGCCAGCAACTCACCGGCGCAACGCTCGCCGGCCAGGTGCTGGAGGAAAAACTGGCGGCACTCCATCTGCCGGCGGCCGCAGAAGCCGGCAAACTGGTCGAACTGGTGGAGCAAGGCATTGACCTCTCGCGCAAGCTGGCGAAAGGGTTGTATCCGGTGGAAATGGCCGCCGACGGCCTGATGCTCGCGCTGGAGGAATATGCCGCCACCACCGGCGAACTGTTCAAGGTCGCCTGCCGCTTTGAATGCGATTCGCCGGTGCTGATCCACGACACGGCGACCGCCGGGCATCTTTACCGGATTGCCCAGGAAGCCGTCGGCAACGCCGTCAAGCACGGCAAGGCGCGAAACATTTTGATCCGCCTGGAGGTCGGCGAGGAAAACACCGTGCTGTCCATCAAGGACGACGGCACGGGCCTGCCGGAAATGCTGCCAAAGCACCGCGGCATCGGCCTGCGCATCATGGCGCACCGCTCCGCCATGATTGGCGGCAAATTCAATGCCCGCCGGGACGAAACCGGCGGCACGCTGATCACCTGCGAATTGCGCGCTGAAGCTGGTTTCAAAAAACCTCCCAAAACTCCGCCGTGAATAATCTGAAAATAAAAATTTTTCTCGTGGACGACCATCCGCTCGTGCGCGAATGGCTGACCAATCTGATCCACCAGCAGCCCGACCTCGTCGTCTGCGGCGAATCCGAAGATGCGCCGCACGCGTTGTCGGAAATTTCCACAACCATGCCCAACGTGGCCATCGTGGACATTTCGCTCAAGCACGGTTCCGGCCTCGAGCTGATCAAAAACCTCAAGGCGATGTCTCCCAATGTCGCCGTCATTGTGCTTTCGATGCACGACGAGCGGCTTTACGCGGAACGCGCGCTGCGGGCCGGCGCGCGCGGCTACATCATGAAACGCGAGACCGCCAAGAAAGTCATCACCGCCATCCGGCAGGTGCTGGCGGGGAAAATTTACATGAGCGAAAGCCTGGCGGCGGTCTTTGCGGAGAAATTCGTGGACGGCCGGCTGCCGGCGGGCGGCTCGCTGGTGGAACAATTGAGCGACCGCGAACTCGAAACCTTTCAACTGCTGGGCAAGGGCTACGAAACGCGTCAGGTTGCCGAGATGATGAACGTGAGCATGAAAACCGTCCAGGCCCACTGCGCGCACATCAAGGAAAAGCTCAAGCTGACCAACGCCGCCGAACTGCTGCGCGAAGCCGTCCGCTGGCAGGAAAACAATCCGGCAAGCTGATCAGCGTGGCACATAGGGCAATGCCCTATACGGGAATTATCCCGCGCCTGATTTCTGCGCGACAGCTTCTCCTGTATTCAAAGGGCGTGTTGTTCGGCAAATTTTTCCAACGCGCCCGGTTTGCCCGCCTGCTGCTCGCGGCGGCGTGCGGTGTTTTTCAGCCACAAGGTCTGACACAGGATGATCATGCGGCGACAAATCCGCTGTCGCTCGCGGACGCGAAACGCACCGCTTTTGAGCGCAACTGGGATTTGCTCGCGGCGAAAAGCGGCGTGGACGCGGCGACGGCGCAACTGCTCGTGGCGAAGGAGTTTCCAAACCCGACTTTTTCCTATTCAACTGCGAGGATCGGTTCCTACGAAAACAGCACGCCGGTGGGCAACGGGCTGTGGAGCCGCAGCTACGACACGATTTTCGCCGTCAACCAGCTCATCGAAATCGGCGGCAAGCGGCGTGACCGCAGGACTTCGGCGGAGGCGGGCATCACCGGCGCCCGCGCCCGGTTTTACGATGCGCGGCGGCTGCTGGATCAGGGCGTGACCAAGGCGTATGCGGCGGCGCTGCTCGCGGGCGAGAACGCGCGGATTTTGAACGAGTCCGCCCGGCTGCTCCGCCATGAAACCGAGATTGCGCAGACGCGGTTGAAAGCGGGCGACATTTCGGATGCCGATGAAAAGCAGATTGAAAACAACGCGGACGTGTTTGCTCTGCAGGCCAAATCCGCCGAGGCCGCCGCCGTGCAGGCACGCGTCGCCGTGGAAATTTTGCTCGGCGTTGAACAGCCAAAAGGAAATTGGACGCCAGCGGACACGTTCGCGCATCTGGTCCTCGCGGCCCCGCAATTTAACGCTTCAAAAAATGACGCACTCCGGTCCGACGTGCAGGCGGCGCAGGCGGATTTGGACCAGTCGAAATCCGATCTCAAGCTGCAAAAGGCCGTGCGGATTCCCGACCCGACATTTTCGTTTCTGGTCGAACACAATCCGCCCGGCGGCGGTCCGCCGGAGGACACGGTTGGCGTCGGGGTTTCATTCCCATTGCCGTTGTGGAATTTCAACCGGGGCGAAATCAAATCCGCCCAGGCGACGGTGGACAAAAGCGCGCTCGCGCTCGCAAAGGCTAAAGCGCAAGCCGCTGCCGACGTCGCCAATGCCCAGTCCGAATTTCAGGAAGCCTCGGAACGGCTGGCGCGTTATCAAAACCAAATTTTGCCGAAGTCGCAAACAGTGCGCGACTCGGTGGCTTTTGCCTACGAAAAAGGCGGCGCGGCGCTGGTGGATTTGCTGGAAGCCGAGCGCGCCGACAATGACGCGCGGCTCGCCACCGCGCAGGCCATGTCGGACACCGCCGGCGCCGTGGCGGATTTGAAAGCCGCCACCGAAACAATCAACGACCAGACTCTCCGCCAATGAACAGCCACTCTGACAGAGGAAGCGTTTCCAGCCGGTGCGCGCCCGGCGCCGGGCACAGCCAGGTTGAACCGACGGACGGCATAATTTTTTCGGGCGCTCCGGCCATGACCACGTTGCTGCGACCGGGACGGGCGCGCGCCGCCGCCATGCGGCGCATCCAGTCATTCCGGATTCCGGTCAAATTTTCCCAGCCGACAATTGCGCCGGTGAAAATGTCATTCTCAAAACCGCCACGGAAACCATGAATGCTCGCAATGCCCGCCCATGAAAAATTTTCGCATCCTCAACCTGTTAATTCTCGTGGCGCTGCTTGCGGGCTGCCACCGCGAAACCAATCCGGAACCTTCGGGCGACCCCAAAGTCACGGGCGAACATATTTCCTTTCCGTCCGGTTCGCCGCAACTGGCGTCGCTCGAATTGGCCCCGGTCGAATCGCTCGCGCCCGCCAGCACCCAGCTTTCGGGCCGGCTTATTTGGAATGACGATGTGACGGTGCGTGTCTTCACGCCGTTCGCCGGGCGTGTCCGCAGAATCACGGCGGACATCGGCCAGGCCGTGGAAAAGAATGCGCCGCTGGCGGAAGTTGAGTCACCGGATTTTGGGCAGGCGCAGGCCGATGCGCGGAAAGCCGAAAGCGATTTGAAACTGGCGGAGCGCAGCCTGGCGCGCTTGCGGGAATTGTCCGCGCACGGCGCGGCGGCGCAAAAAGATGTGGAAGCCGCCGAGGACGCCCAGGCGCAGGCCGAGGCCGAACATTCACGCGCGGTCTCTAAAATCGCGGCGTATGGCGCAAACGCCGATTCGTTGGATGAAGTTTTTATTTTGCGAAGTTCGTTGGCCGGGACGGTAGTTGATAAAAGCGTTGGCCCAGGCCTGGAAATCCGACCCGACCAGATGCTGGCCAATATGCCGGAGATCACCGCGCCGCTCTTTGTCGTGAGCGACCCGACGCGATTGTGGATTCAGATTGACGCGACTGAAGTTGACTTGCCACGTTTGCAGCCGGGGCGCAAATTCACTTTCACCAGCCGCGCTTTTCCGGACGAGATGTTCACCGGGCGCGTGGACAAGGTTTCAGAATTCATTGATCCCAACACGCGCACCATCAAAGTGCGCGGCTCGGTGGACAACTCGCGCAGGCTCCTCAAAGCGGAAATGTTTGTGAACGTGATTTTGCCCGGCGGAGAAACGCCCAACATTAGCGTGCCAGCGGCGGCGGTTTTTCTGAAAGGCGAAAAACATTTTGTCTTCGTGCGAGACAAGTCCGGCCAGTTCACACGAAAAGAAGTTGCCATCGGGGCCGAACAAGAAGGCCGCGTTTTGATTTTGAGCGGCTTGCAAGCCGGCCAGCAGGTCGTGACGGACGGCTGTGTTTTTCTGCAGCAACTCATGGAATGATGTTCGTCACCTGCCTCATTCTCAAAATATTCCATGATTAAACGCGTCGTCAGTTTTGCGCTGCACCAGCCGTTGTTCATCGTGCTGATGATTCTGTTGTTCATCGGCGGCGGTGTGACGGCGTTTATTCAATTGCCCATCGAGGCGTTTCCTGATGTCTCGGACATCCAGGTAAATGTCATCACGCTTTATCCGGGCCGCGCGCCGGAGGAAGTCGAGAAGCAGGTCACGATCCCGCTGGAAACGGCACTGAACGGCATGCCGCACGCGGTGCGGTTGTTTTCGCACACGCAATTCGGACTTTCCTACATCGTGGTGACATTTGACGACCATACAACCGACATGGTTGCCCGTCAGCAGACGCTCGAACGCCTGACCACCGTTGACGTGCCGCCCGATGCGCAGCCGCAGCTCCAGCCGCTCTCGACGGCCATCGGGGAAATTTTTCGCTACCGCGTGAAAGGCGATGGTTATACGACACGCGAGTTGCGCACGCTGCAAGACTGGATGGTGGATCGCAACCTGCGCGGCGTGCCGGGCGTGGCGGACATTGATACGTTTGGCGGGCTGGTCAAAACCTATGAAGTCAACCCCGATCTGGCAAAGATGCGTTACTACGACATCGCGTTGCAGCAACTTTACACCGCGCTCGGTCGCGGCAACGCCAATGTCGGCGGCAGCAAAGTCACGCAGGGTTCGCAGCAGTATCTGATTCGCGGCGTCGGCATGTTGCACTCCGCCGATGAAATCAAAGACATCGTCATCACCGCGCACAACGGCACGCCCGTGCTGGTCAAAGACATCGCCGACGTGACGCTCGGCAATCTGCCGGTCGAAGGCATTGCCGGACAGGACAAAGACGACGACATTGTTTTCGGCATCGTGGACATGCACAAGGGCGACAATCCATCCGTGGTGCTCAAGGCGCTCAAGGCCAAGATTGGAATTCTTAACAATTCCATTTTGCCCAAAGGCGTCAAAGTGGTGCCTTACTACGACCGTGCCTGGCTGATTGGAACAACCCTGCACACGGTTTTTGAAAATCTTGCCACCGGCGCGATTTTGGTGACGTTTGTGCTGCTCCTGTTTCTCGGCAACATCCGCGCGGCCATGATTGTCGCCATCGTCATTCCGTTGTCGTTGTTGGCGACGTTCATCGGGCTGACGTGGCGTGGTATTCCAGCGAACTTGATTTCTCTCGGCGCAATGGACTTCGGCATCATCGTGGACGGCGCGGTGATCGTGGTCGAAAACGTCTTTCGCCGGCTGGGTGAGTTGCCGGCTGGCAGCGATAAAAAGACCTTCCGCACGGCCATCGAACACGCGACGGTCGAAGTGGGACGTCCCACTTTTTTCTCGATGCTCATCATCATCGCCGCGCACATTCCGGTTTTTACATTGCAACGTCACGAAGGCCGCATCTTCGCGCCGATGGCTTGGACGATCACCAGCGCGCTGATCGGCTCGCTGATTTTTTCGCTGACGCTCGTGCCCGTGCTGTGCCTGTTTCTGTTGCGCAAAAAAATCCCGCACAAAGAAAACGCGCTCGTCCGCTTCATCAAGAAACCCTACATCGCCTCGCTGCGCTGGGCGCTGGCGCATCCGAAGCTCGTGATTTCCTCGGCTCTGGCGGCGTTGTGCGTCAGCCTGCTGCTGGCGTCCCGGCTGGGCACGGAATTTCTGCCGGAATTGAACGAAGGCACCATCTGGGTGAATGCCAACCTGCCGGCCAGCGTTTCCGTTGAGCAGGCGCGCGAGTATTGCCGAAAAATGCGCGAGCTGTTGCACAAGACGCCGGAAGTGAACACGGTCGTTTCCAAATCCGGCCGGCCCGAAGACGGCACTGACCCCAAGCCGATCAACATGGCGGAAATCTTTTTGGATTTCAAACCACCGGGCGAATGGCGGCCCGGTTTCACCAAACAAATGCTGCTCGATGAGATGAACAAAAATGTCTCCACGCTGCCGGGCATTGATATTAGCTTTGACCAGCCGATCATGGACAACGTGCTGGAAAGCATCTCGCAGATTGACGGCCAGGTGGTGATCAAAATTTTCGGCGACGACTCCACCGCGTTGCGCAACAAGGCCAAGGAAATGTGCGCCGCCATCGCCGATGTCCGCGGCGTGGACACGGCCAGCGTGGACCGGGCGGGCGAAGTGCCGCAGACGATCATCGAAATTGACCGCAAGGCCGCCGCGCGCTATGGCCTAAACATCGGCGACATCGAAGACGTCATCCAAACCGGACTGGCCGGCAAAGCCGCGACTGAACTTTGGGAAGGCGAAAAACATTTCAGCATCGTCGTGCGCCTGCCGGAAGCGCAGCGCAGCCTCGCCAACCTGAAAAAAATTCTCGTGGACACGCCGGACGGGTTGCACATTCCATTGGAACAAGTTGCCACGTTCAAGGAAACCAGCGGCAGCATGAACATCAGCCGCGAAGACAACACGCGTTTCTCCGCCGTCAGCGTTTTCATCAAAGGCCGCGACATGGGCAGCACCGTGGCCGACATGCAGGCGAAACTGGCGAAATTTCCTTTGCCGCACGGCTGGTTTGTGACCTGGGGTGGTGAATTTGAGAGCCAGCAACGTGCGATGAAGCGGCTGTCCATCATCGTTCCGATCAGCATTTTTCTGATTTTCGTGCTGCTGTTCGATGCGTTCAAATCGGTGAAAAGTGCCTTGCTAATTTTGGTCAACGTGCCGCTCGGCCTCATCGGTGGCATCTTCGCGCTGCTGCTCACGGGCATTCCGTTGAGCGTCTCTGGCTCCATTGGCTTCATTGCGCTCTTCGGTCAGGCGGTGCTCAACGGCGTGGTTATGGTCAGTTATTTTAACCAGCTACGGGACGAAGGCATGCCGACTTACGAAGCTGTTCTAAGAGGCGCCGGCGACCGTCTCCGCACGGTGCTGATGACCGCGCTGCTGGCCATCCTCGGCCTGCTGCCAATGGCGCTGTCGCACGGCATTGGTTCGGAAACCCAGCGTCCGCTCGCCGTCGTCATCATCGGCGGGCTGGTTTCCGCCACGCTGCTTACGCTTATGCTTTTGCCAACGCTTTATCTGGTGATTGAACGAAAAGGCGAAACGATTGCTTCCCAGTGTTTGCCTGAACCGCCGTCCATATAGATCCTGATCACCAGCCTCGGTCCAATTGGAAAAAGCTTCACCTGACGGGCAATAAACGGGCGGTAACCAGGCAATGAGCGGGCGTTGACCGGGCGGTCAAAAATTTTGTGCGCGGTCTGTGCGGGATGGGAAATCGGCCTCGTTTTTGCAACTGGCTGGATCTTCATTTTCGCCAGCATTTGCCGCCGTATTAAAATGGTCGGGGCGGGGAGATTCGAACTCCCGACCTCTTGCACCCCAAGCAAGCGCGCTAGCCGGGCTACGCTACGCCCCGAACCAATGTTGACCGCTGTTTTCCGCACCAGAACCGCTCCCCGATGGACAATCTGCTGTCGACATCTGATGCTGAAACCGTGAAAGCGCAGAAAAAACGGAACTGGAAACCGCTTGCCAACCGGCAAAAGACGCCTTTTGTGAATCTGCTGCGCTGCAAACGGCCACCGGCTTATTTTGCCCGTTTGAAGGTGAAGGGCAAGCTCATTCGCCGCCGCCTGAAAACAAACACGCTGACCGTGGCCAAGTTGCGGCCGGCCGGCTTCGGAAAAGCGGAACGGCTGAAGTCGCATGATGTCATCGGCCCACAGCCCGGCAGTTCGGGGGAATTAATTCATGCAGAGGCATTGCCGGCCAATTGCCGGCCAATTTTGCCGCGCGGAAGGCGGGACTGGCAACTCGCAGTCAAACCTGGCAGGCTTCCGCTCCGCTTGACATCTCCAACCACCAAGCTGGACAGCCGGTGCCTCCTGCCACGATTGGTCCGCCGCAGTTTTGCGGGCCAGCTTCTGCTGGCCGTCCTGGTGCTGGGTTCCGCCGGCACGCTGAAATTCTGGCAGGGCTGGACCTTCCTGGCCGTGAATCTCGCCGCCACGCTCGGCCTGTGCATTTATTTCTACCGGCATGACCCTCAACTGCTCGAACGCCGGCTGCTGGCCCGGGAGCAAGCCGGGGTCAAAAATTCATCATGCTGCTGCTGAAACTGCTCTCCGTGCCGGCCTATTTGCTGCCCGGTCTCGATCACCGGTTCGACTGGTCGCGCGAATTTCTGGCACCCGTGCCGTGGTGGCTCACGATGCTGGCGCTGCTGCTGGTGCTGGCCGGCCACTTCCTGTTCTTTTGGGTCATGAAAGCCAACCGTTTTGCCGCGAGCATCATCCTGGTCGAGTCCGGCCAGACGGTCGCTGACGCCGGCCCCTACCGCCTCGTCCGCCACCCCATGTATGCCGGCGCGGTCGTCCTGTGGCTGGCCGCGCCGGTTGCGCTCGGCTCGTTCATTGCGCTGCCGGCCTTCGCCCCCGTGCTGCCCCTCATCGTTTTCCGCCTGCTCAACGAGGAAAGGTTTCATTCCGCGAGGCGTGTAAAACGCCCTTGGAATCCCAATAGCCGAATCCGTATTTTTTGCAGGCTTCATTCAGATCATGCCACCATTGACGCAAGGCAGGGCAGGCGTTGAACCAGTGGGACGAAATTTCGATGGCGCGACGACCAGCGGCGTCGCCCCGGCACTGACACGCGATGGCGGCGGCGAGACTGGCAAAGTCGAAACCTTCGCGAATGTTCCACGGCAACGCCACGGGAATGTGGTAGTGGATGGCCCCACGTTCCTGGCGTTCCGGAACGAAAATATATTCAAAGTCTGGAACCGAACGGAAAAAATGGGACGCCAAGCCGTTAAACCGACGTTGAGCTTCCCGGCGATCCGTCAAATTTTCCGCGAACGTCAGGCAGGTCATGCCGATATGCTCAATTCCCCGGCGCTTGATCAGCGCATCCAGATTTTGATACAAACTTTCGGCCTTTTTGGCGAACTGATTCTGGGTTGGTTTTTTCCTTTCTGGTTGAGTTGATTTAAAAGGATAAAGAAGGGGGCAGCGGGCGGGTGCTGCGCGCCCGTCCGCCCACCGCCCCCGTTCCGGTGTTCATAGGTTCCACCAATCAGGCCAGCAGCGCAAGACTTGACCGGATGCCCCCGTCGCCGAGACAGTCGAGTTTGGCTTCCCCTTGAAAGACTACGCCGCCAAGCCCGGCTGACTCGGCTGCTGCCCAACGATGAGCGGGTGCGGGGCGAACTTAAAACGCTGGGCCTGCTATTGCCGGACGACCGGGAACGCTTCGCCGGTTGCGTGGTCTTTCCCGTCCGCGACGCCGAGGGCCATCTCACCACGCTTTACGGTCGGCGGTGTGCCGTCAGCACGCCGAAGGAAAGCCATGTATGCGTTGTGCAACCTCATCAGCGCGGGGGAACTGATGAGCGAGTCCACGATCAAAGACCCGGCGACGGGACGGCTGACGACGATGGAAAAGCGCACTGGGTTGGAGTTGTTTGCCTGCACGTTCAGATATTCAAAGCCGGTGAAGAAACCGGTAATGAGACAGGCGAACCAAAGTTGCTGGCGAAAAATATGCACGGCGATTGGCGCGGGGCAATCCAGACAACGCGCCAGGACATACAACACCACAAATATCGAAGGAAGGATCAGAGGGATGGCGGAGATTGACAAGACGCTGCTGCAACATGATTCGGCGTTGCGGGATGTTTATCGGAAGTTTCTACCGTTGCTGCAACCGCCGCCCGAACCACCGAAACGTCGCATCGGCTTCAATGCTGACAACCCATGATTTCGCTCAAAATCTATCAATCGCGGGTGCTGGATTCATTGCGGGATTTTTTCCGGCAGTCATCCAGGGATGGCCGGCCGGAAGAGGCGTTTCGCGCGGTGCTGGCGAAAAATGCCATGCCGCCCGTGCCCTACATTCCCGTGCCGGCCACCGGCCTCACGCCGGGGATGCCTTATGTCTGCTTGCGCGTGCCGACCGGCGGCGGAAAAACCTTGCTGGCGTGCTACACCGCCGGACTTGCCATTTCGGAACTGCTCCGCGCCGACCGTGCCGTCGTCCTCTGGCTCGTGCCGAGCAATACGATTCTGGACCAGACCGCCGACGCGCTGCGTGATCCGCGCCACGCCTACCGTCGCGCATTGGAAATGGCGTGCGGCTCGGTGGAGGTGGTGACAATTGAAGAAGCGTTGCGGCTGTCCCGCGCGACGGTCGAGGGGCAAACTGTCGTCATCGTGGCGACGATTCAGGCTTTCCGCGTGGAGGATACGACCGGGCGGAAGGTGTATGACCAGAACGGCGCGTTTGCCGAGCATTTGTTGAACGTGCCCGCCGACCGGCTGGCGGAATTGCTGCCCGGCGCGGATGGCAAACCAAAACCGTCGCTGGTAAATATGCTCCGCTTGCGCCGTCCCGTCGTGATCGTGGACAAGGCGCACAACGCCCGGACGGATTTGAGCTTTGCCACGCTGGGAAATGTTCTGCCGTCATGCATCGTGGAATTTACCGCCACGCCGGCGCGGACAAAAAATTCGTCCAACGTGCTGCATCACGTTTCAGCGGCGGAATTGAAGGCGGTGGACATGCCCGCAGGTTATCCAAAATTGGCACCGTCCGTCGGCTGGCGGTCTTCGCCTTTGCCGCCCGGATTTCAATGATGCCCGCCTCAAAGTGAATCTCCGCCCACTCCAGCCGTTGAATTTCCGCGTGCCGGATGCCGGCAAGCCGCGCCCGATGGGGCGTGATTGGCGGACTCTGGACCGGGAAAATTCGCGGTTTTCTAGCTGATCCAATCCGACTACGTTAAAATGTCAGCCCAATGAGACACCCTGCCGGGGAATCCGTCAATCGTGATTCTATTGACAGTCTTGGCCGGTTGTGCATACATTATGTATGCGTGCGGATCGTGAAGGAAAAGTTTCTGCGGGACGCGGCGGGGCAATACCCCAAGGCCGCGAAGTATCTCGCGGCCTGGGTGAAGATGGTGCGAGCGGCGGACTGGCACGGGCTGGCCGACGTGCGCCGCTGTTATTCCAGCGCGGACATGGTGCGCGTTGGCAGCGGCAAGCCGGTGCTGGTGTTCAATGTCTGCGGCAACTCCTACTGGCTGGTGGTGGCGATGCACTTTGACCGGCAGACGGCCTACACGCTCCGCTTTTTCACGCACGCGGAATACAGCGCCGGACATTGGAAAGATGAATTATGAAGATCACGACGAAGCTCAATTTTCAGGATTTGCCGAAGGATTACACCAGCCTGTGCCGGCGGTTCCTGCCGCGCCCGATCCATGACGCGGTGGATTATGCGAATGTGGCGGAAGTGGCGGACGCGCTGGCGTTGTGGCAGGACGATTTCACGGCGGATCAGCGCGATTATTTCGACCTGCTTTGCTCGCTGATGGAGGAATATGACGCCGCGAATGTGAAGTGGCCGAAGGTGCGGGGCGTGGACATGCTGAAACATCTGCTGGAGGAACACGGGCTGGCGGCGGCGGATTTGTCGCGGATACTGGACGGCAGCCGGAATCTCGGCGCGATGATTCTGCGCGGCGAGCGCAATCTGACGCTGCCGCACATCCGCAAACTGGCGGCGCATTTCAAAGTGAGCGCGGAGGCGTTTATTTGAAGGTGTGTCAAAAACCGGGATTATGCACATGACAAACAAAACGGCATTTGCCTCCGCAGATTCCGCCGAGGCACGCAGATTTTCTGGCTTTTATCGGCGAAAATCCGCGTCATCTGCGGATAAAACTCGGATTGTTTGTCAACGACATAATCCCATCAAAAACAGCTAAAATTTGATGACGCTGCGCGCTGGTGGTTCCTCACGCCAGATGGTTTTGCGAAATTAAAGGATGATTCAGTAGCACAAGGTTATGAAATTATCTCCCGGCATCCAAGTTTCCATCTTCCGAAAAAAGCATGGCAGGAACTTGGCGAATCCGCTCGAAGCGCGTTTCTTGTCAAACACAGATTTGATCTGCCCCACACGTGGCTTCTTAAAATTGCTTGTCTTGGCAACAAGGCTGTGACCTTCAATTGCATGGATGGCGTGACTTCAATTCAGGCAGCCGTCCATTACTTGCTCGAACAGGTTGGCTTATTCAAACGCGCACTCAAAGATCGTGACCGGATGCGTGCTGATCCCAAATGGTTCAAATGGTCATTCAATCGCACAAATCCCGACATGGTGACGCTTGACTGGTCAAAGCTGGTCGAAAAATGCAAAGAAGACTGCATGAGCCGTTTTTCTGACGACATCGTTGCCGCCGTTCGCACTTTTCTTGAACACAATCCCGAATATCGCCAGCATCGTGATTCTCGTCTTGCAGAATTGAAAAAACGCAACGAACACCGCGAGCGCCGTCTTGCGGAATTGAAGAAAAGAAGGCCACTACGACATTTGGAAAAAACCTCGCCAGCCATTATCGCCCTCGCGTGCGTTGCTTGGGACTGCCAGCAAACAGACACTTTATTTCAGTAAACAATCACAACAACTCATCTTGCAGCGATTGGTCGAAACAGACTCAATGCAGGCGACTCACGAAATCATTTGCGCTCGTTAAGGAAGTTGCAAATGCAGGCAGGTTTTGAGGTTCCACGACTCTCCACGCGACGGGCAAAACAAATGAGGGTGCTTCGAATCGACGGACGGAGAATTGGGTGAACAATGAACCATCCAGTCCATGAACCAAACACCAGTCAAAGTCCGCCGTAAATTCGGTGAAACCTTCAAGCGCGAAGCGCTGCAAAATTGGCTCAACAGTGGCAAGTCTGCCTCTGTGATTGCCGGAGAGCTCGGTCTCAAGGCCAACCGGCTTTATGCTTGGAAACAAACCTTTGCCCCCGCCGCCGCTGGCGGAACTCCAGACCCAACTCGCCGCCGCCCGGCGGGAAATCGCCCGGATCACCGAACAACGGGACATATTAAAAAATGTTGGGCATTCTCTCCGAACCGTCGCCGAACGCTATGAACGGATTGACGCCATGAAAAACGATTGCTCCATCCTCGCCTTGTGCGCCAATTTGGACGTCTCCCCCAGCGGCTACCACGCCTGGCACCAGCGGCGCACCTGTCCCGGCCCGCGCGCCGTGGCCAACCAAGCCCTGGCTCAGGAGATTCGGCAGATTCACACCCAAAGCTGGCAAACTTATGGCCGTCCGCGACTCTTCGCGGCCTTGCGCCAACAAGGACACCGACATGGTCGCCACCGCGTCGCCCGGCTCATGAAGGCCGCCGGCTTGTGTGGCCGCCAGAAGGGGCGCTATACCGCGTCCAGACCACTGACAGCAAGCACGACCAGCCCATCGCGCCCAACCGTCTGGCCAAGCTCCCAAGGCCAACGCCCCCAACCAGCTCTGGGTGGCCATGTCGCAGATTTGCGACCCGCGCAGCTACCATCTGCCCAAGCTCCGTTACGCCGCCGTGAATCTGGGGACGGAACTCGACGTGATTGCGATTGATGAAAACGCGAATTTCAAGACCATCGTTTCCGGTGAACCCATCGAGGCCCGTCCATCTATGGCGAACCGTTCACGATGCAGACCGGCTGCAAACTTTGGTTTCTGGCGAATGGCCTGCGCGCTTCAAAAACTGCACCGAGGCGGAACTGCGGCGCACGCGGTTTATCCGGTTTGATCGTCGTCCGGTGGTCAAGGACGTGACGCTCAAAACCCGGTTGCTCGCCGAGCGCGACGGCGTTTTCAACTTCATGCTCGCCGGATTGCAACGGCTATTGTCCATGCCGGAAATTCCGCTGGGCGGTGCGGCGTCACAATCGGTTCACGCCCGTTTCAAGATCAGCAACGACCCGCTCGGAACTTTCGTCGCGTAGCAATGTGAATTTGGTCCAGAGGCCCGCGAACCCAAGTCGGAAATCAAAACGGCCTTCAGCAGCTTTTGCGAAACCCATGGCTTGCCGGTCGAATTTGGCGACTGGTTTTTCAAACGGCTTTACGAACGGTTCCCCGATTTGAAGGAAATCCGCGCCAGTTACGCGGGCGAGCGTGTTCGTTGCGTTGCCGGCATGAAACTCAAATCTACCCTTGAAACCGACTGAGGCGTCCACCCTGGCCACCCATTTTCTTACCTTTTCCACACCGGGCAAATTCCCCATAAAAGACTGTAAGAGAGACATAAGGGAAATGGTTAGACAGGGTGGACGCGACCACTTTCCGCACGGCGACATGCCTGCCATCCGCCGCCGCCGGTCGAAAATTGGCGCGGGGATAATCGGTTTTTGTCGTTGGCTGGTAAAAAATTCCCCGTTCGCGTTCCCGTGATTGCCATCCGGCTTGCTGAATTGAACGCCAAGTCAGTTGCCAATCACGCGAACACTCACCCCAGGCAAGACTGGCAGTGTCAAATTGCAACCAGCACCGCGCCACGTCGCCCGCTCGCGGATCTGGTTTCAATTCGACACAACCAGGACAAATCTTGCGCGAACGTGCATCACCGGTTGACTTCTATCCTGGCCGCTGACGGATATTTGAGGTTTAGCCAATGTTGAGGGCGGCGGGGCAGCCAGGCTCCGCCCGGCTGCCCCGCCGCCGTTTCACACTTGCCCGCTGTCATATCTAAATTGCTGGTGATTTTCGGCTTACGCCGCCAGCATCCGAACGGCTTAGAACCCGTTCTGACACCGGTAAGCACGTTACCCGATACCGTTACCCCGAAGGCTAAACCGATGGCACAGATTTGAATAAACTATTGAATATAATTGAAGTGGCGGAGAGAGGGGGATTCGAACCCCCGATACCTTTTGGGTATTCACGCTTTCCAGGCGTGCGCGTTAAACCACTCTGCCATCTCTCCACGCGTTTATTTACAAGCACTTAGCGAAGTTTCAAAACTCGCAAATTGAAAATCTCATACTGCAATTTGATGCTGTGTGTATGAAAAATCGTATTGCCGCACCAAAAAAATCTTTGGCTGGAGACGCCGCATGCAAATCTGGTTCGTTATGTGCCATCGGGCATTTATTTCTCACGAATTTTGGTTCTGGGCAAGCTCATTCGTCGTTCGCTTAAAACGAACAAGCCGGTCGTCGCCATGCTCCGGCCGGGCGACCTGGAAAAAGTCGGGCGGTGGCGCATTGAAATTCAAGGAGCCGTCAGTGGGGGAAACTTGCGTTTCGGTGGCGTTGGCTGTTTTTCGAGGCTGTCTAATCAACGAAAGTTTCCTCAAACCATGCAGCGAAGAATTTCGCGGTGAACGGATTCCCGTCCCAGTTCCTTGAGCCGCCGAGCCTCATTGAGATATTCTGCCGGCGGTGGCAAGGACGACATTATCCGCTCTTTCGGGCTGCAACAGGTGCCATGACTTTGTTTTGGCGTGAAAGGCCGCTGCCGACTGGTCTTGTCGAATGGCTGGTTTTCAGGCAGCTTGGTTGTGTGAACCGCCTTGATCAGGCCCTCGTGGAACATGGCCTTTGCGACAGCCGAGAACGCGCCAAGCGGCTCATTCTCGCCGGTCAGGTCCGCATCAACGGCCAGTCCGCCCATAAACCCAGCGACCGAGTGAAGCCCGGTGACAAACTCACACTCGACGCGCCGGAGAAATTTGTCAGCCGGGGCGGCCACAAGCTTGAACATGCGCTGGAACATTTTCAACTCACAGTCACCGGTCTCAATGCAATTGACCTCGGCGCATCCACCGGCGGTTTCACGGACTGCCTGTTGCAGCACGGCGCGGAAAAAGTTTTTGCCGTGGATGTCGGCCAGGGCCAGCTCGCGTGGAAATTGCGGCGCGACCCGCGCGTGGTCGTGATGGAAAAAACCAACGCGAGGTTTCTCCGGCCGGAAAACTTTCCCGCGCCCGCCGATTTTGTCGTGATGGACTGTTCCTTCATTTCATTGAAAAAAATCCTGCCGCCCGCCGTGCCGCTGCTGAAGCCGGATGGGAAGATTGTCGCGCTCATCAAGCCGCAGTTCGAGGCCGGAAAAGCAGAGGCCGACAAGGGCCGGGGCGTCATCACCGACCCCGCCGTGCATGACCGCGTGCTGGCGGAACTGCAAGAATTTGTTGCGGCGCAGGCTGGCCTTTGCTGGCGCGGTGTGGTTGAATCCCCCCTGCTCGGCCCGGCCGGCAACAAAGAGTTTTTGACCCTGATTGAAAAAGTCCGCTGACCATTTCCAACGCATCGGCCTCGTGGGCAACGCGGAAAAATCCGCGTGCGCCGCGAGTGTCCGCGCCGCCGCGCAGCTCATCCAGCGCAGCGGACGCGAAATCATCTGCGACGAGGTCACCGCACAGCTCGCAAAGTTGAAATGCAAGGTCGTCCCCCATGCCGCCGCGCTCGCCCGCGAGGCGGATTTGCTGGTGGTCTTCGGCGGCGACGGCACGATGCTGCACACCGCGCGGCAGATCGCCGGCTCCAAGACGCCCATGCTCGGCGTCAACATCGGCGGCCTCGGCTTTCTCACCGCCGTTCCCTCGGACAGGCTGGCGGACGCGCTCAAGCTGGTCTGGCGCGACGAATTCAAATTTGAATCCCGCGCGCTCATCGAGGCCACCGGCACCGGCCACGGGAAAAAAATCAAGGCGCTCGCGCTGAATGACATTGTCATCAGCCGCGGCGCGGTCTCGCGTTTGATCGCGCTCGATGTGAGCGTGAACGGCGAGCCGATCACGCGCTATCGCTGCGACGGTTTGATTGTCAGTTCGCCGACGGGTTCCACGGCGTATTCGCTGGCGGCGGGCGGCGCGATTGTGCTGCCGACGGCGGAAGTGTTCGCGCTCACGCCGATTTGTCCGCACGCGTTGTCGAACCGCTCCATCATTTTGCCGCTGTCCGCGACCATCCGCGTCAAGGCCGTCAACACGGCGGCGGCGGCTTTTCTCAACGCCGACGGCCAGATTGTCGGCGGACTCGACGCGGAAGATGAAATCACCATCCGTCGCAGCCAAAGCACCGTGCGGCTGGTGCATTTGAAGAACAGCTCTTTTTTGGAAGCCTTGCGCCGCAAGCTGCACTGGCGCGGAACTTATTTTTGAAAGGATGAAGTCAGAGTTATGAATTGTGAATTAAAACTTGATCGGGTGGCACGCATTCCGGCTGCACCCTTCATCCTGCTAAATTCATCCTGCTAGAAAATGGTCCGCCTCAAAGACATTGCCCAGTTCGCCGGCGTTTCGGTGATGACCGTCTCGAAAGCCTTGCGCGACGCTCCGGATGTTTCCGCCGCGACGAAAGCCAGGATCAAAGCGCTTGCCGCGCAGACGGGCTACGTTCCCGATTCCAGTGCGCAAGGTTTGCGGACGAAAACGACGAAGCTCTTCGGCCTGCTCATAGTCGCCGCGACGAATCCGATTTACGCGCGGATGATTTATGCGATTGAGGAGCGCGCCCACGAACTCGGCTACGACGTGCTGATCGCCCAGACGCTCAACCAGCCCGAACGCGAGGAGGCCTGTCTGCGCCGGCTGCTGTCGCGCCGGGTGGACGGACTTTTCATCACTCCGGTCTATCGCTTTGAAGCCGAGGCCCGGATTTACCAGGAAATTGTCGCACGCAAAGTTCCCACCGTCCTGCTTGGCTCGCCCGCGCCGTTCTGCAAAAATTTTATCTGCGTCGAAATCGAAGAACTCGCCGCCAGCTACAACGTCACCCGGCATCTCATCCAGCTCGGCCACAAAAAAATTGCCTATCTAACCGGCCCGCCCGCCGCGCCGTGGGCGCACGAACGTTTTGAAGGCTACCGCCGCGCCTTCCGCGAAGCCGGTTTGGAGGTGGACGACAAACTGGTTTTTGCCGCCGGCAGCACTTTGGAAGACGGGGCCAAGGTCGCGCTGCAAATGCTCAATGAAGGCTGCCATCCAACCGCCATCCAGGCGGTGAGCGACCTCGTGGCCATCGGCTGCGCGGAAACATTGCTGCAACAGGGCATCAAAATTCCCGACGACATCTCCATCGCCGGTTATGGGAACATTCTGGCCGCCGAATTTTATCGCGTGCCGCTGACCACGGTCAGCCAGCCCAAATATCGTCTCGGCATCGCCGCGGTGGAAACCATGATGAACCTGATCCGCGGTGAAAAGGTTCAGACGCGCCGGCTGCCCGCCGAATTTGTGCAACGCCAAAGCACCGCCGCGCCAAAGCCAGCCTGACGCGACGGGCCGGTGAAAAGCGAATCAAAATTGCGCCTTCAATTTTTCTTCCGCCTGTTCGTTTGTCAATTTTTCCCGCGCCCGCAGGATGGTTTCCTCGATTCCCCCGGCCCGGCCCGGCTCGGCAAACTCGCGGTATTTGCGGATCACGTCAGCTTCCACGTCGAAAAGCAGCTTCAGTGCGGCGGCAATGTCCTGTTTCGCCACGGCGCTTAAATTGGCCGTGACGAGCGCGCCGAGCTTGAACTGTGCGCTGGTTTTTAAAAACTCGTCCGAACGCTGTGCCGGTCCTATATTCATGTCTGGAAGTTAATGTCATTGTCCGTTCGCTGTCACGCCCGATAGCGGGCGCAGGATAAACGCCGGAACCGCTTCCCGTGCCGGAATTGAACTGCTTGCGCGAGACCATTTTTCGTGGCCGCCGGCAAAGACTCCGGCGGTTTTCATGACACAATGATGCGAATTTTTTAATACTCCTTCGTTCTGGGCTTTGTGGCCGGATTGCCCCAGAGTCGCCACCGGCAAACAGCGAGCGCATCGCCAATGGTCATCTTTTCTTGCTCGACCCCCGCCACGCTTTGAGCCTTCTCGCGTCCGGTTTTTTCAAAAACGACCAGACGGAGTTTGGCCGCCGAGAGGGACTGGGTTTTCAGGTTCCGGCGAATCAGCTTGCCCTTCACCCGTATCCGGGCAAAATACGTCTGCGATGGTTGGCAACAAATCAAATTTGCATGCGGCGTCTATTGCCAGTCAGGGTCTGGTTCTGACGGCTGCTGTTTTACTTTCGTGCAAAGCAGCATCAGATTGTCAAACAGGTTTGAAAAATCATCGCAATCCCATTGGCATGATTGGTTCGGAGCGTAGCTCAGCCTGGTAGAGCGCTTGCTTTGGGAGCAAGACGTCGCAGG
>CAYVGC010000038.1:0-35371 GCA_964449815.1 uncultured Bifidobacteriaceae bacterium | reverse complement strand
GAAAAGAATACCAGCAAACACCCGTTGCGTCTATCTAAATAGAAAATGCTCTAGGAAGATGCAAGGGACGAGAAGTTGAAGGGCTTGGTGCCGGTGGAAGTTTACGCTGGTGGCGGCAATCATCTGGATTTCTCCCTCCAGAAGCGCGGGCCTGGGACTTTCGCGGTGAGCATGCATTCGGCCGTTTTGATCTCACGGACCATCCTTACAAAGAAGCCTGCTGAAAAGAAAATCTGGTTCCCGGCCCGGCGGTATGGCTGGCACTGGGGCAAGGATTGGCTTCGGCCTTCCATTTCAAAAAAGACGAGGGCCCCATGCCCGCGGGGCATTACTGTCCTTGTAGATAGCGATTTTCAAACCGGGCGCATCCGATTCGACGGAGTCATGATTCCCATGAAGCCAGGCCGAACTGGATTCACCTCTCAACGGTCTGCTGGCACGAGTTGCAGGCTGCGCAGATTCATCGGCTGCCAGCCGTCGCTGACCGGTTTGACTGTCAGCGTCACGTTGCCAGACGGCAGGTCAAAAGTTCCGGTTAAATCCGTGCGCTGGAATTTGACGTAATCCTGCGTGGCCGGCGCGGCACTTTGAATCTTCTGTTCGCCGACCATCACCTCATATTTTCCCGACGCTAAAGCCGCGATGTCCGCCATCACCTTGAACTTGCCCGGACGGTTCACCCTGAAACTCCAGCTTGCCGTGTCTTCTGGATTCGTCCAATAGCCGATGTTGTCCTTGCCGCCGCCCGATTCATATTGCAGGCCGCCATGCAGGTCTGCGTCGCTGGCCAGCAACTGCACTGAGCCGTCGGCGGCCTGCGCAAGCCCCGCCTCGGCGACTTCCGGAGCGCCTTTGATCTTCAAAACCACCGTCGAGGAAATTTCATCCGGCGCCGACGCTGGCACGGTGATCTCGACGCCATCCACTGTGCTGGTGAAACTCAACTTCTTGCCGGTGGCGAGCAGGCGCGCGGACTTCACATCGTTTTTCAAGCCGGGCACCACAAGTTTGCCATTCGCCGGCCAGTTGAAGACGTGCAGATAAAGTGTCGTCTCGTCGCCGGAAACAATTTTCGTGCAGCGGCCCCAAGGCAGTTTTTTGAACGGGCTGGCGGTGGTGCCATAAATGGCCGTGCCATTCACCTTCATCCACGCGCCGACAGCCCGGAGCCGTTCGATGCTCGGCTCCGGAATCAGCCCTTCGCTCGTCGGCCCGACATTGAGGAGATAATTCCCGCCCTTGCTGGCGATGTCCACGAGGTTGCGCAGAATCGTCTCGGTGGATTTCCAGTTATTGTCGTAGCTCTTGAATCCCCAGGTGTCGTTCATGGTCATGCAGGTTTCCCAATCGCGTCCTTTGAAACCCGTTGCGGGGATAGATTGCTCGGGCGTTTCGGTGTCACCGTTATAGCCGCCGCCAAGGCGGTTGTTGTGGATGATGCCGGGCTTGAGCTTGAGGACGGCGATCAATTTGGCGGCATTCTCCTGGCTCATGTCGCACGGCGTGTCCCACCACAGCACGGCGGGAAATTCCCCGTAATTCGACAGCAGCTCCTTCACCTGCGGCACGGCAATCTTGTCCACATATTCATCCATGTCATGCTTCTGCGCGGGGTCCCAACTGCCGCTGCACTCCGAGCCGCCGTTGTTCCAATCCTGCGCCTGCGAATAATAGAAGCCGAGCTTGACGTCATATTTGCGGCAGGCGGCGGCAAGCGGCTTCAAAACATCCTTGCCGTAGGGCGTGGCCTTGACGATGCTCCAGTCGCTCGCCTGGGTGTCGAAATTCGCAAAACCGTCATGGTGTTTCGCGGTGATGACGATGTATTTCATGCCCGCTTCCTTGGCCAGCCGCACCCAGTCGTCGGGATTGTATTTCACCGGATTATATTCCTTCGCGTAGGCCTGGTATTCGGCCATCGGGATTTTTCCGGTGCACATGATCCATTCACCGATGCCCGGAATCTGCCTGCCTTGGTAAGTGCCGGCGGGAACGGAATAGACGCCCCAGTGAATGAACATTCCAAAGCGCGCCTCCCGGAACCACTGCATCCGCGCGTCACGCTGCGCCACCGTTTCGTTGGCGTAAGGATCGGGCGAATCGGCCGCGGACGCGAAGGCAGGGATGAGCGCGGCGAGCAGCAGTCCCGCCAGAACCAGTTTGGTCTTGGTGTTTCCAATCATAATTTTTAGATGTTCAAAATGCGGTTTAATTTCAGGGCTTGATTCTGAAATATCAATTCCACCATGCCGTCGAACGCTTGCTTTCCCGGTTTTCAATCCGACAGCCATTCAAAGAAATTTCGCAGACTGCGGCATTTATCCATTCTTTTTTGCGCCGGTCATGAAACATTCTTGGGACGGGGTTGAGATTATGATTTTATTTGATCATTGTCCATCTTCTCCTGCTGGCATGTGCGACATAAAATTCCCGCTCTTCTTTCCTCGGTGTCAACATGTGAAGGCATGGCGTTAAAGCCATGCTCTCACGAGCACGATCATCCGCTCATCAGACGCAGAAACCATGGGTGCTTTAGGCACGGCCCGCCGCCACATTCTGTGTTTCGTTACAATGCGTTGGACGGCTGCTGTGGTTGTGCTTATTATTTAAGCAATGGAACACCTGCCCAAAAGATCGAGCCTGGTGCATGAAACCGTGGTCACGTTGAAAGAGTGGATCAGCACCGGCATGTTGAGCGAAATGCTTCCGGGCGAACTGCAATTGAAGGAGCGCTTGGGCATCGGCCGGGACACCTTGCGGCTGGCATTGAAAATGCTTGCAAGCGAAGGCTGGGTGGAACCGGCGGCAAAAGGTCTGCAACGCCGGGTGCTGGCGAAACCTCCGCTGCCGCCAAAACAAGCGGACCTGGACAAGTTGCCGGTGACTTTTTTGTCGCCGCATCGCATCGAGCACCGGGTCACGTTGTTGGAAATGGAAGACACGCAGATCCGTCTGGCGGAAGAAGGGCGCAGTTTGCGGTTTCTCTCTCCGGATATTTTTCACCTCAAGCACCCGGACCGCCAATTGGAACGCCTGGTGCAGGTGCATCCGTCAGCCGCCTGGATTTTATATGTTACCAGCGGGCCGATCCAGCGATGGTTCGCCCGGCAGGGCTTGCCGACTTTTCTCTATGAATGGCCGTTCCCAGACGTGAACTTGCCGTATGTGGTGGCGGACTGGGAGGCCGCCGCGTTTCATGCGGGGATTCAATTGATCCGTCATGGCCATCAGATCATCGGAATTTTTGAATACGAGGAACGCCGGCCCGGCCTGATGGCGGAAGAAGAGGGTTTGCAGCGGGCTTTGGGCAGCGCCGGGCGGCTGATCGTGTTCAAAGACGACCGTTCGCCCTTGTCGGTGGCCCGGTCGTTGGACCTGGCCTTCAACCTCAAGGAACGTCCGACCGCCCTGGTGTTCACCCGCGCGACGCAGGTGTTGACCTGTTTTTCATGGCTGGCGTCAAAAGGAATTCGCGTTCCGACGGATGTTTCCCTGGTCGCCCTGGCGAATGACATTTGGTATTCGGAATTATACCCTCCTCTTGCCTACTACGAGCCGAATACGAAGACTTTCTCCCGCGACATCGCACAACGCGTGCTGGAACTGGCGAACACGGGCGGCGTCACCAAAAAATCCATCAAGCTGCCGCTGGAATACGTCTCCGGTGCAACCATCGGTCCCGCACCGCACACAAATAGTTGATCCGGAAATCAGAAAACTCCCCGCCTTGATGAAATGCTGCATGTGATTCCCGGAACCACAGCTTAAACGCTGCTAGTGCTCATGGAGCCGCAAACAAACACCAGAAATATGTGTTAAATGCCCCGCCTTTGTGACGAACCGCGCTTATTCGGAATGCGTCAAATATGCCAAGGATCTGCAAAATTCAAGGGGTAGAATATTTTTCAACCGTTTTGCCGTTTTGATCCGTCCGCCAGACCTTTTGCAACTTCCAAGGATCGCTCTTTGATGCGCGGGTGAATATATAATGATAGATGGATGAATCATCATTCTTACGAGCCTCGAAGATCATAGACAATGGTGATTTAGCTAATTCGTAATCGGAACCATGGAGGATTTTGATGGCGTTTTGCGTTGTGGAACCATTCATAACCACCACCCAAACCTGAACCGGTCAGAATTACAACACAAGCCCTGAGGGAAACAGAGGGCGCAATTCAAGTCTTCCACAAGGTGTCCCGACGGTTCCAGCAAACTCCCGGCTCACTTGTTTGCATTTCAAACACGCATATTCTCCTTTTTTACCCCAGACGGCGTGGTGAAATAAACGTCATCCGTTCAACAGACCAAAAGACGACGGCAGTTGAGAATTGTTTGACTGCGAAAGAAACAAGCTTGGAAAACCCGCGTCACCACTGAAAGACACATACATGAAAAAATCCTGCAATCTGCTCATAATCGCCATTTCACTGACGGTTTTATTTGCCACGGTCGGTTCCGCGCAAACTCCGGAAAGACGCCTCTTGCGCAGCCAGGTGCCGGCGTCGGCGCGCTTGCATTCCCTTAAATCGTTGGAGGCAACAAATCATTTGAATCTGGCGATTGGCCTGCCGCTGCGCAATCCGGAAGCGCTCACCAATCTGCTTCAGCAGCTTTACAATCCGGCGACACCAAACTTTCATCAGTGGCTGACGCCGGACCAGTTTGCCGAACAGTTTGCTCCAACGGAGGCGGACTACCAAAAAGTCATTCATTTTGCCGAAGTGCACGGCTTGAAAATTACCCGCACGCATTCCAACCGCCTGCTGCTGGACGTGACCGGGGCGACGACGAACCTCGAAAGCGCCTTTCAGGTGAAGCTACACGTTTATCAGCACCCGACGGAAAACCGGACGTTCTACGCGCCGGACGCGGAGCCGTCGGTGGAAACGAACGTGCCCGTTTTGTGTGTCAGCGGACTCGACAATTTCATTCTGCCGCATCGTCTGGGCGGTGGCTTGAAGCCCGTTTCCCTGGAGACAAACTCAATTACCGCCTATGCCACCGGCTCCGGACCGGGCGGCTATTTCATGGGGAATGACTTCCGCAAGGCTTACGTTCCGGGCGTCACCAACACCGGGGCGGGACAATACATCGCCATTGTTGATGTCGGCGGTCCTTACTATGCGAAAGATGTTTACATGTATGAAACCAATGCCGGATTGTCCACCAACATTGTCGTCACTAACATTGTGACCACCTTCACCTCCTATTGGACGAACGGCCCCGCCGGCACCACTGATAACGAGGGCGAAGAAGTGCTGGACATTGACATGGCCATGTCCATGGCGCCGGGAGCCACCATTCTGAATTACGAAGGCGAAGCGCATGACCTGTTCAACCAGATCGCCATTGATGACAAGGCGAAGCAGATGACTTTGTCCTATGGGTTCGGGATTGATGCCAGCATCATTCAGATGTTCCAGCAATTTGCCGCGCAGGGGCAGGAATTCAGCCAGGCGTCCGGCGATGGCGGCGCCGATCTCGATGGCGGCACCGGACTGACCGGCAATCCTTATGCAACCATCGTGGGTGGTGTATCGCTGACCACCAGCGGCGCAGGCGGACCCTGGCAATCCGATGTCACCTGGGGCGGCAGCGGCGGCGGCATCAGCGGCTATGGCATTCCCGACTGGCAGCAGGGTGTCGCCACGACCTCCAACCTGGGTTCCACCAGCTACCGGAGTTATCCTGATGTGGCCATGCCGGCGGACAACATATTTACGGTTTACGAAAACGGCACAATCGTGGGGGGGACGGGCGGCACCAGCGCGGCTTCCCCCTTGTGGGCGGGGTTCATGGCCTTGGTCAACCAGCAGGCGGCGACCCAGGGCAAGCCATCGGTCGGTTTTGTTAATCCGGCAATTTATGTGATCGGCAAGGGACCCTCCGCCACCTATAACAAATGTTTCCACGACATCACCACGGGCAACACCTTGAACGGTCATAATGCCACCAAATACTACGCCCGGGTCGGATACGATCTTTGCACCGGCTGGGGCACGCCGACCGGCAGCAACACGATCAACGCGCTGGCGGGTGCCGGCACAAATGATTTCATCTTCTATCCCTCGCAGGGCGGATTCAATCTTGTCGCCGGAGCCTCGGCCAATGCCGCGATCACCCTCGCGCGCATCAACGGCCTGACCGGCAGTGCGACCTTCTCCATCACCGGCCTGTCCAACGGCATTGCTGCGGTCATCAGCCCCGTGAGCACGGCCAGCACCACCACCATGATGATCACCACGCGCACCAACACCCTGCCGGGCACTTACAGCGCCACGCTCACCGGCACGATGGGAAGCCTGACTCATTCCATCACGCTGAACTTCGTCGTGATTGCCCCCATCCCCGGAGCCATGCCCATCAATCTTTCATCCTTCTACAACCGCTCCGGCATCTGGACCGATGGACGGACTTTTAGCGGTGGACTGGATGGCGGTGGTTACGCTTATTCCGCAACTCTGCTCGGCACCTCGCTTTCTTGGAACGGCCTCGCATTCAACTTTGGGCCGGCGAATGCGCTTGATGTGGTTTATTGTGCCGGTCAAACCATCAGCCTGCCGGCGGGGCATTTCAACACCCTGCAACTCCTTGGCACGGCGGTGGATGGCAGCCAGCCTGCACTGGCATTTACCGTCACTTATACGGATAATTCCACCGCCACGTTCACGCAAGGTTTCAGCGACTGGGCAGACTCGCAATCTTACTCTGGGGAATCGGTCGTTTCCGAGATGTCTTACCGGAACTCATCTGGGAGCGCGCAATTGCTCAACGTAATGCTGTATGGCTACAGTTTCACTTTGGATCCAACCAAGACCGTCAAGAGCGTCACTCTCCCGAACAACTCGAATGCGATCCTGCTGGCCGCCATTCTGGCCAATGACCCGGTCAGCGCGCCACTGGCTTCGTATTACAACCGGGCCGGCATTTACACGGACAGCACCACGTTCACCAATCCGGCGACCGGTGGCATAGACGGCAACGGTTATGCCTATTCCGGCACGCTGCTCGGCGGCTCCCAAAACTGGAGCAACACGGTGTTCAATTTTGGTCCGGTCAACGCCACCAATGTCATCAGCGCGGCCAGCCAGACGATTCCCCTGCCCGCCGGAAATGATGCCGTCCTGCGGATGCTGGCGACGGGCGTGCAAGGCGGCCAGGCGTCACAATCCTTTGTCGTCACTTACACCGACAGCACCACCACGACATTTGTGCAGTCCTTGAGCGACTGGTTTACTCCGGGAGGCTATGCCGGCGAATCCAAGGCCATCATCATGGGCCACCGGAATTTCAGCAATGGTTCCGCCGACAACCGGACGTTTTATCTCTACGGCTATTCCTTTGCGCTCAACCCCGCCAAGACCATTCAGAGCATCCGCCTGCCAAACAACAAATATGTCATCGTCACCGCGATCAGCCTGGTTCCCAACTGGCCGCCAACTTTCGGCGCGAATCCATTCACGCTGGCGAGCGCCAATGCCGGCCAGACTTATTCGGGAACCATCGCGACGAATGTCAGCGATCTTAACGGTGGCACCCTCACCTGCGCCAAGGTCAGCGGACCGGCGTGGCTGAATGTCGCCGCCAACGGCACGCTCTCCGGAGTTCCGGACTACACCGACGCGAACACCAACATGTTCGTGGTAAGCGTCCAAGACACGGGTGGCCTGTCCAACACCGCGACATTATACATTTACGTCAACAGCGCGCCGTCGTTCACCCTTAACCCATTTTCCACCCCGGATATCATTGCCGGCCAAAACTATTCGGGCACCATTGCCACCAACGTCACCGATCCCATTCCCGGCGACACGCTGACGTTCGCCAAAGTCAGCGGCCCGGCCTGGTTGATGGTCGGGACGGATGGCACCCTTTCCGGAGAGCCGCTCTCGGCAAATCTCGGCGGCAACAGTTTTGTCGTGAGCGTGAATGACCCGCAAAATCTTTCCAGCACGGCCACCCTGAACATTAACGTGCTGGCACCGCCGCCAATCTTTTCAACCATTTCGGTGGGCGGAACCAATTTCCTGCTAAACTGGAGCGGCGGCATCGCGCCTTATCAAGTTCAGGTATCTACCGATCTGACCGCGTCGGGATGGGCTAATCTAGGCGGCACCGTCAACAACACCAGCGTGAGCGTAACCCCGAGCAACACGGCGGCATTTTACCGCATCCTGGGACAATAGTAGTGGCACCATCTCCATGTCTGAGGAACCATGTGAACTTGAAATGCCGGCTTGATCATCGGCTATTTCAGAGCTTTACCGGCCATTCTCTTTGGCAGTTTGGTCGCCTTGGGAACAAAGGGGCTGTGTTCAGCCCGAAAGCCGGAGCCGAACCGGGAGCGCACGAGAACCGGGCGCAACTTCCGCACCCCCGCGAAAAACTGGCGCACAGGGCCAGATTTCAAGCGTGAGTGTCTATTTCGCACGCAAGGTGCTGGCGGCAAGTGCTTTCACCCGGTGTCTGGCTTGTCTCAGGTCAAAGCAATCACGGCTCAATCTGCCATTGAACCGGTTGGTTGGCTCACCAACACAACTGCTTGATTATCTGGACAGTTGGTTTAATCATTTAACCGGTCGGCCAGACCACCAACCCGGTTGGTTCATTAGTTGAATAGGTTGGCTGGTTGAATCGGGCGATTGGCAGGATTGTTCAACCGGCTGATTGCATAAACAAGACAGTGGGCTCAACTGTGCAGCCAGCCGATTGAACAGACGGACCGGTGGGTTCGGCGGCCCAATCGGTTGGTTGAATGACATAAGCTATTGATTCGCAAGGCGAACGGGCCACCCGTTTGATTCATGCAACCAGCAGAATTACTAATTGAGGCGGGAGTGCCGATGGCATGGCAGATTTGGTTCAGTTTATGCTTGCGTCCTGCTAATATGAATCAACAACCGACTCACTTGAGAATAAACCGTCAGCTCCGTGGGACGCGGCACGCGGCCTTCGGTTCAACCATCCGTTCCAACTAATTTGACTTATGACCTCCTTGAATTGCGTATCCATGGGTTTTGCCAAATTCTAAAATTCCAGGCTGAACATGTTTGCCGGTAGGTCGCCCTTGCCTTGACCGACAATCCCGCCTTCCCTGACCTGCCAGTGAGCGTGGCGGATTTGACGGTGGCCAGCAACGCTTTTCGTGACAGCATCAGTGCCGCGCTGGGCGGCGGCGTGATCTTGACGGCGCTCCGGAACGAGGCGCGCGTCCGCGTGATCGGGCTTTTACGGGACGAGTCCCATTACGTCCAGATCATGGCCAAGACCAGCCTGCCGATGCTGCTTTCTTCCGGTGTTACGGTCATCAACCGGAATTCCGCCCAAACCCCGCTGGTCCGTGCAGCCATCCTCAAAGTATTGCGCGAACAAAGCACGCAACTGCGGCTGATCCTGAAGCGGATCCCAAACGCCCGGTCGTATCAGGTGCAATTGAAGTTGGGCGATGGTGACTGGCAGGATGGCGGCATCCATCCCCAGGCGCGCAGGCTGATTTTTTGAAAAATCTGGTGCCGGGGACGGTTTATCAGATCCGGGCGCGCGCGTTGGGCGGCAGCACGGGCTACAGCGACTGGAGCATGATCACATCCTGCATGGCGGTCTAGGAAAAAGCTGAAAACTGAAATTTTGACAGCTGGTTTGAGCTTCAAAATCGGAGCCTCGCGGGAACGCAAGTTGTCTCAACTCGCAGTGCGTGGCGGGATCGGTGATCGTGTGGATAATTTCTCAACCCGAAAGGCTAACAGCGCTATGATAATTAAAGATCGCATTCGTGGGGATTAGATCATCCAGCCTCCGATGGCCGGCCAGCCAGCAGATTGAATCAACTCCTACGAAACATGCTTGTTCCAGGCCCAGATGGCCGTCACCACCGACATCAGAAACTCGGTGAGCGAATGCGCCAGCGAATTGGCGTTGTTGGACGCGCGGTCCGGCAAAGGACAGATGTCCTTGCACCTGCCGGACAAAGCCGATGTGACCCAAGATGGAAATGAAACACCAAATCTTGTGCCTATAATTTCAATGCATTTTCCCGATATCAGAGATCGGGTTGAAGCCATGCCTGCGCGACGCCGAGCCATAAAATGCGAAGGCCGGGCTTTCGCCCGGCCTTCGATGAATTAATGTCTGTTTAACTTACGGCGTCTTGATCCGGTAGAACAGATGCGTATTTGTCGAGCTGACCGGCAGGCTGATCGAGAAGTTACCACTGCCATCAAAGGTCCCGGTCAGGGCTGTGCCCCAGCTCGGCAACGTCAGATTTGCATTGGTCTGAACCGTGAAGGTTCCGCTGGGTGCGCCACCCGATCCGCTGATGCTCAGATTTCCACCAACAATTTTGGTGCCGCCGATCACCGGCTGTAGAACGCCAGCTCCAGGGACACCCAAGAATTCAACTTCACCAATCTCCAAATCGCTGGCAGTTGATGGAGTGACGACATCGGGGAATGTCAAACGATAGGTGGTGTAACCACGCGAGTTAGAGAACAGGATCTCCTGCGCCTGGACATACTGCCCTTGTCCGATCAAGTAGGTCGGATCCACTACTGCGGAGACCGGATTACGACCAAGTGGCAACGAGAGAGGTCCTGAGGCAATGGTGGCATAGGTGGTCCCGCCATCATTCGAACCTTCCAGCACAAAGCTGCTGGGGTCGGAATTCTGCGCATCCTGGCCGGGATAGAAACGCAAGCCGGCAAGGACGGTGCTCCCAACCGACGGTGTTACGATGACTCCAACCGGTCCTCCGAACGGCGGGAAGCCAGCGCCCGCGCTAAACCCGCTTCCACCGTTGATCCATTCCTGGAAGGTGTTGTCAATGACGTTGGCCGGATACGCATTGGCACCATTGCGTGTCCCGGTCGTATCGCCAAACCCGGTAATCGTGTCGCCCGGCTGGGTCACATCAACATTGGTGGAATAGATGTAAAGGTGGGCAATGGAACTCGTAATATAATGTGAACCATCATAAGCGACCGCCAGGTATTCGGCTGCATCCGCAAAAGTCGAGGGACTGATGGTCAGATTAGGCGTCTGGGATCCGGAAATGTGACCGCCATCACTCAGTGGAACAAATATTCCGTTGCTGCCTTTACGCCAGCTCACCGTGGGAGAGCTGGTGGTGGGGGAACTGGCCACAACTGAAAAGCTTGCGCCACTTGCATTTTGATCGAAGGCGTTCACATCGGTTGGCTGCGTCGTGAAGGAAAACCCTGAGAAGGGAACGCCAAGCAGCTCCATCTCGTCAAACTGAACCTGACCCGATCCCTTTTCAGTCGGGAAGGCAAGTTTATAGGTCGAGTAGGCGACGGTGTTGCTGAAATTCACCTCGGTGCAATATTGCGAGAGCGGATCGGGCGATTCACCGGCAGTGAGGGGGTTGCGGTTGTCAGTCAGCGTGATCGAATTGGACGAGATCACCGTGTAAGTAGATCCACCATCAGTGGAGCCGAACAGCTCGTAAGAGGCCGGATCCCGGCCAGTCGAATCAGAACCGGTATAAATCCGCAGACCGCTGACTACGGTAAGCCCAACGGAGGGGGTGACGACCAAAGCGGCAACGGTTCCGGAGTTAATGTTCGCTCCAAATTTGGTGTTCATGGAATTATCAATTGCATACGAAGGCACTCCGTCGCCGAAAGGAGAAATGTTAACCCCGGTGATTGGATCCCCCGGCTGGGTGACATCTGTGTTCGTTGAGAAAACCATGAGTGTCCCTGCGCCGCTGAAGGCGGAGCCGGCAACGTCGGTGGCGACCGCGCGATAATCCGCCTGATCCGAAAAGCCAATCCGATTGATGCTCAAGGTGGTGCTGGTCGCACCGGAAATGGTGCCGCTGTTGGAGATATTGGCATAAACGCCGTTGGTTCCCTTCTGCCACTGATAGGTGATGGGCGCATTGGCCGTGGCACCTACGGTGAAGGTTACGCTTGATCCATAATACAGATTTGTGGACGCAGGCTGCTGCGTAATAACCGGCGGAAGGACACCGGCTGAACCGCTCAACGCAAAGATGGAAAAGCGTCCGCTGCTCAAACCCTGGTCAGCGCCATTGGTGTTTTCCAGATAAATGCTGACCACCGGATCAGTCGTGTCCGTCAGGACGATGTCGTTCTCGATCAAACGGGGATATCCGGCGGAAAAATTGGGGAAGTTGGTGGAGTTGACGTTGGAAAACTGGGCCGTATCCACCGCCACGCGCCCGTTGGCGACCCAGGCAGCCGGAGCGGAACCGCTAAACCAGTCTTGAATCGAGAGCACACCCGTTTCTGTTTTGCCGCCCGTGTGGGTGATCACATAATTAACATTGACCGGACCATTTCCGGCAGCGCCCAGGAAGGACAAGCCAGTAAAAGCAGCCGGGGTTGTCAGTGTGATGGTGCCATTCGTATAAGTATCAAGATCGCTGATATATAGCGCATTGTTTACGGTATAATCAGACGGCATCGTGAAGGTGTGACTCCCAGCCACGTCGGTAAAGGTGCTGCCTGCGCGAGGAATGCCGGTGCCTAACATGTTATCATTGGGGATAACGTATGAGCCGGAGTCGTCGTTGTTCAGGTTGTAACCCTGTTCATACCAGGCGGTGCCCGTGATGGTGTCGTTGTCCATGGATACCGTGGTGGCCCACAGATTGGTTCCGTTAACCATGGTCTGGCTCAAAATGCGACCGCCATGCGGGGCATTGGTTTCGACGACGAAATCGTAATCATAGCCGGTAACGGTAATGGGAGCCACGACTCCGCCGGAGGTGGGGGTGGCACCGCTGAGCGCCATGACGGCACTATGCGAGCCGCTGGATCCACCGGTATAGGTCAAATCCACGCTGGTGACCGGGCTGGTCGTATTGGCAAGCGTGACTTCCCGGTGATAAATACGTGGATTTCCCAAATTGTCACCACTGGTGCCGTCCGTTTCGGTGGTCAGGTTAACGGTCGAATTGCAACGCCCGCCGGCGATCCAAGCTATGCCGGTGGTGCCGCCAAACCAATCCCCGGTGGCCATGGTGCCCGTTTCGGTGGTGCCATCCTGATGGTGGACCGTCACGGTCATCGAATCACCACCATTGCCGCCCATGCCCAGGAACGAGAGGGTGGTGTAAGCCGCCGGGTGGACCAGCGTGAAGGTGCCGGTGGGGACTTCAACACTAATCAAAATACCATTCGGCGCCATGTAGCTCGGAGCCATGGTAAAGGAGAAGTTCGCATTGTCATACGACGCAAAAGTGCTGCCGTGCGGAGGTATGCCGTTGTTCGGGTTGGCCAAGTCATAGCCCTGTTCAAACCAGGTGTTGGCGGTGTTGTTCGTCCCATTGTCAATCGAGGCCGTGGTCACGACTGTGAGAACCGGGGTTGCGTTCGACTCGACAATGACGTCGGCGTTGTAGCTGCTGCTTTGGATGGCAATTGGGGTGTATGCCGCCTGGGAGATGCTGGCAAGCGCCAATGTCATGCTGCATAGGATTACATGTGGTTTCATAGGTTTTTCTGTTGAACAGGTCTCATTTTTAGGATGCTAGGCTTTACCGTTTTTTTACTCTTACCGATCTTTGCTGAACCGGAATTACGCCGGTTCCAGCAAAGAAATTCTCTTTCCCGTCTTGTTTCTCCAGAAACTGGAGAAAATAAAAATCACCCCGCCGCGTTTTTTATCGAGGCAAGGCCACTAAAAACCTGCGATGACAGGCAAAATGACCATGCCAAATTGCTGTTTATCGCAAAACCGTCGTGTTAAGCGCCAGATAACAAAAATCAGTCCAATCCCCCGTGCCGGGAGTGACGGACGTATCAGTTGAGGCGGTCAGGATGATATGGCCATACCATTTATGAATCTCGGAATGACCATCAGCAAATGACAGTCCGGCAGCTTTGTTATGGTAGGTTGCCGGGATGTCAACTATTTCCGGACCACTCGTGCCGCTGCCAGGATACCCGCTGCATTTAGTTGCAAACGCCCCATCGTTCATATACGTCGGGTTTTCATCAACAAAGACGAAGGTTTGCACGGGGTTGACGATGTCTGACATTTTTCCGTAAGTGCGCCACGGGCCGGGGTTGGCCGGCAGCCACTCACCAAAATCAAAAACCTGGCTCATGGAGATGCTGCGCACCCGCGGGTAAGCAACACCCGCGACGGTGACGGTGGTTGGATCTGCCGGACACTTATACATGGAAGGAGCCTTGCCGTAGCTCCACAGGGGACCCTTCTCAACATCCACAGTAGGATCATACTCCTCTTGAAGATTTCCATCAGTAAAATCGCCCAACATCCAGACCGGACGACCGTCGAAAGTTGCCGCTTTGTTTTGCCCCAAAGATGCAACGAGACCGCCGTTGTTATCGTCAGAATAGAGGCGCCAGCAAAGCATGAGCTGCCGGCCATTGTTCATGCACTGAATGCCCTGGGCCTTGGTCTTGGATTTGGACAAAGCCGGGAGGAGCATGGCGGCCAAAATGGCGATGATGGCAATAACCACCAGCAGTTCGATCAGGGTGAATCCACTACGTCGTCCGTCAGCGCGTCTGGCACTCCCGGCACAAATGCGCGCAGGAGCAGGTTTCAAGTCGGCCGGCGTTGAGTGCGGCCTTGATGCCCCTCCAAACATACGATAAGTTGAGGGTGCATGAGTCATACCAAAAGCTTCGTGCATACGAGAACTTTCGTTCAGAATTTCTGTTTGTAAAAGAAGAATCTACTTGTCTGAAAATAAAACATGCGCCATGTCTGCTTGAAATACCTGCAAATGGCAATGTTTCGATGCCACTCGGAAGCAAGCGGATGCATCTGGACACGGTTCTGACCGCCCGGCCAGGTGGCGCAGGCTGGCAACCTGCCGTATCGCCGATGGGTAAACGGCAGTGCCGCGCACCCGCCCGGCCGCTGCCGCTGGCCTGATCCACGCCCGGCGGATTAAAAATCCGCGATTCCGCCGGCTGCAAGCCGGCGCTGCTTCAAGAAACGTGCCAGCGGCACCCGTTTCACTCCAAACCAGGCGATTCTCCCATGGTTGCCACCCAAGCCCAACCTTAAGCCCGTGTGCTTGGATCAAAAGCGCACGAGCTAACGCCAAAAGGTTGCGGTCCATAAAAGAAAAAAGAACGCGCCGGATGCTTCCGGCGCGTTCAGCTTGGAAAGGTTCGGGCTTTTCGTCTGGTTAGACGACCATCAGGCTGACCGCACTGCTCCAGTTGCTTGGCCCCGCCGTGCCGACCGCGTTGAGCGCGATGAGGTAGATCACGCCCGGCGTCAGACCTCCGAATGTCCAGTTGGCCGCCGTGCCTTGAGCGGTGAGGGGCACCGCCCCCGGCGTGTTCGCCGTGCAGGTCCAGTTGTAGATGGACGCCCCGAACACCGGATTGGCCCTGGCCACGATCATGCCGCTCAACGGGCCTTGTTTGAGCACCAGCCCCAGCGGCGCCGGCAGAATGCCCACCGGCGTGCGCGTGGTCTTTTGCGGCGGAAAACCGCTCAAGATGAGGTTGTGCAAATCCCCCTTGCAGGCCACGGTGACATAGGCGGCAAGCTGGCGCATGAAGTTGGCCACCACCAGCCGTGAGTTGTTCCGTTTCACCGTGACGGAGTGGCCGCCATCGGTCATCGCCGCCTGGTCGGCGGTGAGCGCATCCAGCGCGGTCTGGACCACCAGCAGCCCCGGCACGGGCGTCGTATAGATGTCCGCGTTGTTGGTCAGGCCCAAGATTACCACTCCGCAGTTGTTGATGAACAATGGGACCGGATTGGAACCGATCCACGCGGTGGCAGGTTTAACAATCATGGTGCCCTCCACTTATTTTGCTATTAGTTTTCATATGTTTGGTGCTGCGTTTGTTTGCGCAGCTTTTTTTATTTGGTTGGTTGTTTGTTAGTTACCCGAACTATGCCACTAAATCGGCGGCTTTTATGCCGGCTTTAATGGAATCGTAACTTTTTTCAAACATTTTTCACTTTTGGGTGCGAACCCGCAGCACCTGATAGAAAAGCCCATAAAAACCAGGGAAAATGGCGTTTCCAGAATACTGCGGACGCAGTTCTTAGTATTAAGAACCCAGTTCTTAATACTACGGACGCAGTTCTTAGTATTGAGAACCAAGTTCTTAATACTGCGGACGCAGTTCTTAGTATTGAGAACCAAGTTCTTAATACTGCGGACGCAGTTCTTTGTATTGAGAACCAAGTTCTTAATACTGCGGACGCAGTTCTTAGTATTGAGAACCCAGTTCTTAATACTGCGGACACAGTTCTTAGTATTGAGAACCCAGTTCTTAATACTGCGGACGCAGTTCTTAGTATTGAGAACCCAGTTCTTAGTATTGCGGACGCAGTTCTTTGTATTAAGAAATGGTCCCGGAAACCAAAAGTTCGGGCCAGATGTCCTGTTTATAGACACCGCCAGACCTGGGCCGGCTTCGTTTTCACTCCCCCTGCATATATTATTATTGCGAGACCTCGGCAAAACTGCGGTAGCGGCGTTCGGTGAGCGCCGACGAGAGGTGAAAAGGCCGGAAACCACGGCGGTCACTGACCGCTGCTGCCACTTGAAACCGGGTTTTGCCGAGGTCGCCAAAAGCATACGAGCTTGGACTCCAAGCACGTCAGCCGATGGCGTAAGCGCGCGTGCTTGGACTGTAAGCCCTCGTGCTGACGGCGTAAGCCCGTGTGCTTTGGGTCCAAGCCAGCGTGGCGGAGGAGGTGTTTCTGGCGGCAAAACTGGGCTGTCCCCCCCGTCGTCGGGCCTGACCGGCCTGAAGAACCGTGTCCCGATGCACCCAAGCAAGAACGATAAAACCTGAAATTCTGTCGTTTTGCCGTGTCATGGATCGAAAAACTGCGGAATAATTGTCATTTCAACAGCCGTGCAGCCAAAGCCGTTGGGAACGCAGTCCAAGTGGCCGCCAGCAGCCTGTCTGATTCGCAAACAGGTCGTTTTAAGTCTCATTCGCAAGTGAAGCGGTTAAGAATAACCCATCGTCAACTCCATGGAAATGCGACGTAATATCGCCCTGTGTCTGACAATGGCCGCCCTTGCCGCGCCGGCTGCCAACATGACGCCAATCGCCGTCACGGGTTTCAACCGTGATGTCGTCGTCGAAAACACGGCGACCGGACCGCCGTTCAGCAGCGCGGCGCAGGAATTCAATCCCGCCGAAGGCAAGGCATTTTATCAGAGCGGGCTGCCGGGCAAGAGCTATGGTTTGCCGGCGTCCGGCAGCTTCACCAGCGCCGTGGGCGACGGCACTCAATTTCAATTTCAGCCCTACACCGGCAACAATGCCCTGGTTTTGAGCAGCGAAACCGGAGTCAGCACCGGCACGCTGACACTCGCGACGCCGGCGCTCTACAACCGGATTGCCATCATCGCGAATTCGGCCAACGCCACGGCAGCCAGCACCGGCACGCTGACGTTGACCTTCAAAGACGGCAGCACACTGGTCACCAACTACGATGCGGCGGACTGGTTTGGCAACAGCGGATACGCGCTGGAAGGCGTGGAGCGCATCGCGTTGAGCACGGGAACCACGGAAGGCGCGCCCGACAATCCCCGGTTTTACCAGACGAGCCTCGGTCTGGCCGCGCTGCTGGGATCGGCCAACAAACCGCTGGCCAGCCTTACCTTCACCCAGGCCGCCGGGGTCGGCTCCACGGGCATCTATGCGGTCAGCGGCGAACTGGCCAGCCAGACGCCCGTCACCATCACCAGCCAGCCCGTCAGCACCACGGTCAATGAACTTTCCCCGGCCAGTTTTAGCGCGGCCATCGCTGGCTACCCCCCGCCGGCAATTCAGTGGTATCAGAACGGCGCACCCATTTCCGGCGCGACCAATTCGACTTATGCCATCGCTTCCACCGCTTTAACCAATAACGGATCGCTCTTCGACCTGGTCGCCGCCAACGTGGTGAGCAACGTCAGTTACAGCGTCACCAGCAGCGTGGTCAAACTGACGGTAAATGCCATTAACAGGCCGATTCTGGTTACAGGTTACAATCTGGACCTGGTGGTGGAGAGCAATGCCGCCGGCCCGCCGTATGACAGTTATGCCGTGGAATTAAATCCGGGTGAAGGGAACGCCTTTTATCAAAGCGGCTTGCCGGGCTATTTCTACGGCCTGCCGGCTGCCGGCTCCTTTTTCAGCGCGGTGGACGGCAGCCTGTTTCAATTTCAGCCCTACACCGGCAATAATGCGCTCGTGTTGAGCAGCGCCACCGGCCTCGGTTCCGGCACGCTGACGCTGGCGACGCCGCAAACCTACCAATCCATAGCGGTCATTGCCAATTCCGCCGACGGTGACAGCATTGGCACCGCCAATGTGACGCTGCATTTCAACGACGGCACGTCGTTCACCACCACCTACAATGCGCCGGACTGGTTTAACAACACTGTCAACGTCGCGTTGCAAGGAGTGGAACGCATCGCCCTGAGCGACGGGACCACCAGCGGAGCGCCAAACGATCCGCGGTTTTACCAGACCACGCTCAATCTCGCCACCCTGCTTGGCCCGACCAACAAGCCGCTCGCCGGACTCACTTTCGGCATGGCCCAGGTGTCCAGTTCCACCGCCATTTATGCGGTCAGCGGGATCGTGGCGCCGCCATCGCCGCCGATTTTCGTGAGCCAGCCAGCCAACGTCACTATTTCGGAAGTGAACCCGGCAACATTCAGCGCGACGGTGGCCGGCAATCCTTATCCTTCGTTGCAATGGTATTTCAACGGCGGTCTGGTTCCCGGAGCGACCAATGCCGCTTACACCATTCCGCTCACGCCGCTGACCGACAACGGGGCGCTGCTGAAACTGGTGGCGTCCAGCATGGTCAGCAATGTCAATTACAGCATCACCAGCAGCCCGGCGCTTTTGACCGTGTTAGTGGACACCAACCCGCCGGTGCTGCTCGGCGCGCAGTCGCTGGGTTTGAATCAGGTTGAGGTCAGTTTGTCCAAGCGCATCACGCCGGCCTCTGCGACGAACACGGCAAATTATTCGCTCACCGGCCCCGGTGGCGCGATGGCAATCGTGAGCGCGGCGCAGGATGCCTCCCAAAGCAATGTCGTTCTCACGGTGGCCACAATGACGGATCAAGCCGCCTATGTCGTTACCGTCAACCATCTGACCGATCAAACGAGCGGCGGCAATGTCATCGCCGCCAATTCGCAGGCCGGCTTTGTGGCCAGCATTTATGCGTCGCTGGCCATTGGCAATTCCCTGTCCGGCAGCCAGGTTGTGGTCAGCAACGGCCTGACAATCACCAGCAGCGGCAGTTCCATCGGCGGCACCAGCGATCAGTTTCAATTTGGTTACAAAGTGGTTTCAGGCAATTTTGATTTGTCAGTGCGCCTGGCCGGCTTGAGCTTGTCCGACACCTGGGCCAAGGCGGGGCTGATGGCGCGCGAGACCCTGACGCCGGGCGGACGTTTTGCCGCCTCGCTGGCCACGCCCGTGATCAACGGCTGTTTCTTCGAATGGCGTGATCCCGCCAACACCACCAACCAGTCCGGCGGCAGCTTTCCGGACAACTATCCCGACACCTGGCTGCGCCTCAACCGGGTGGGCAATTTATTCAGCGGCTATGCAAGTTATGACGGGCAGACTTGGACGTTATTGGCCAGCCAGACCATCACCATGTCCAACCAGCTTTATCTGGGCTTCGCGGTGGACAGCGATCAAACCAGCCAGACCGTCACCGCGCAATTTCTGCAAATAACCAACACGCCCGCCAACGCGGTGGTTGGAATGGTGCCTTATCCCTACGAACCGCCGGCATCGTGCAGCCGCACGACTCCGATCACTATTTCAGAAATCATGTGGAAGCCGGCCCCGCGCGCGGACACGAACAACTGCGAGTTTGTGGAAATTTACAATTCCAACCCGTGGTTCCAGGACATCAGCGGTTACACGCTCACCTGCGCCGACATGAATTACACCTTTCTGCCGGGAACCATTTTGGCGGGCGGAGCTTGTCTCGTCGTTGCCGCCTCGCCCGACGGCATCCGAAATGTTTATGGCATCACCAACGTCGTGGGACCTTACAACGGCAGCTTGAAAAAATCCGAGGCCTTGCAGTTGCTGGACGAACAGGGTTCCGTGCTCCTGACCGTGCCTTACTCGGACACTTATCCCTGGCCCGTCGCGACCGCCGGAACCGGCCATTCGCTGATCCTGGCCAATCCCAGCTACGGCGAGGGCGACCCACGCGCGTGGACCATCAGCGACGTGGTCGGCGGTTCACCGGGCGCGATGGAATGTTTTCACCCCAGCCCGCTGCGCAACGTGGTCATCAACGAAGTTCTGGCCCACTCGGAAAATCCCGCCGTGCCGCAGTTTGTTGAGCTTTACAACCACAGCCCGAACAGCGTGGACCTCTCCGGTTGCATTCTGACCGACGATGCCAACACCAACCAGTATGTCCTTCCCCCGGGAACGACCATTGGCCCCGGTGGATTTCTCTCGTTCAATGCCACGCTCGGATTTAATTTGAATCCCGCTGGAGACACGATTTATTTCATCAAACCCGACGGCAGCCGCGTGCTCGACGCCGTGCAGTTTGAAGCGCAGGCGGACGGCGTTTCCCATGGCCGGTGGCCGGACGGCGCCAATGATTTTTACCCGTTGCAGGCGCTGACGCCCGGCACGAACAACAGCGCCATCCTCATCGGCAACATCGTCATCAACGAGTTGATGTATGACTCCATCAGCGGCAACGACGACGATCAATATATTGAGCTTTACAATCAGGGCACCAACACGGTGAGCCTGGCCAACTGGCAGTTCTCGGCGGGCGTCAGCTTCACTTTTCCGGCCAACGCCAGCATCGGCCCGCAGGGTTACGTCGTCATCGGCAAAAACACGTCGGAGTTGTTTTCCAATTACCCAACTCTGAATTCGGGCAACACTTATGGCAACTATTCCGGCAAGCTTTCGCACAATGGCGAGCGGCTGGCTCTGGCCATGCCGGAAACCCTTGACGGCACCAACACAATCTATGTGGTGGAAGACGAAGTGACTTACGGCACCGGCGGGCGCTGGGGCCAATGGTCCGGCGGCGGCGGCAGCAGTCTGGAATTGATTGATCCGCACAGCAACCATCGTCTGGCCGCCAATTGGGCCGACAGCGATGAGTCCAAAAAATCCTCGTGGACTGACATAGAAAACACCGGCGTGCTGGACAATGGCGCGAATTACGAGGCTTCCATCATGCATGCCCAGATCGGTTTGCTCGACGTGGGCGAGTGTCTGGTGGACAATATCGAGGCCGATTATCAAGGCGTCAATTACATCGCCAACTCCACCTTTGAATCGGGCCTGGCCAATTGGTCCATGCAGGGCAGCCACGTCCGCTCCAGCCTGGAAAATTCCGGTTACAACAGCAGTTACTCGTTGCACATTCGCAGCGGCGACAAATTCTGGCCGGCGGAAAATTCCTGCCAAGCCGTGCTGAACGCCAATAACATGGTGGCGGGCGACACCGTCACCTTGCGATACAAGGCCCGGTGGATTCATGGTTGTCCCGAACCGGATCTCCGTTTGAACGGCAATTGGCTGGAAGCCACCGGCGTTCTGCCCATCCCCCGCAACCTCGGCACGCCTGGCGCGCCCAACAGCACTTACCTCACCAACGCCGGCCCGGCCCTGTATTCGGTGACGCACAATCCGCCGGTGCCGGTGGCCAACCAACCGGTGATCGTCACCACCCGCGCACAAGACCCGGATGGTCTGAAAAGCCTGACGCTGTATTACCGGATTGATCCCGCCACGACCTACACGAGCGTGACGATGAAAGACGACGGCACCGGCGGCGACGCCATTGCGCATGACGGCATTTACAGCGCGACCATTCCCGGGCAGACATCTCAAACTGTTGCTGCGTTTTATATTTCTGCCGTGGACAACTTGGGCGCTTCGACGCGCTTCCCCGCGCTGCTCACGGATCAATCACCGGTGCGCGAATGCGTGGTCATGTTCGGCGACGGCAATCCGGGCGGCAGTTTTGGCGTGTATCACGTTTGGCTTACCCAAACCAATGTCAACCGCTGGGCCAACCTGGCCGATCTGAGCAACGAGGGCAATGACTTTACCTTCGTTTATGACAACAATCGGGTTATTTATAATGTCCAGGGCCATTATTCCGGCAGCCCTTTCCATCAGGAGTTTGACTCGCCCGTGGGCAACCTCTGTGCTTACAAATGGGAATTCCCGGACGATGACAAATTTCTCGGTGCGACCGATTTCAACAAAATCCACCAGCCGGGCAATTCGCCGGGAGACGACTTGACGTTGCAGCGCGAACAGACCACATGGTCGTTCATGCGCGCGATGAGCGTGCCTTGGGGTTATCGGCGCTTTGTCGCCGTTTATGTCAACGGCAACCGGCGCGGCGGCAATCTGATGGAGGACGCGCAGGTGCCGGATGGCGACATGGTGAAGCAGTATTTCCCCAACGACACCGATGGATTCCTTTACAAGATGCAGCCGTGGTTTGAATTCGCTCCGTTCCCGTCCGGCTATTCCATAGGCACGACAGCGGAAGCCTACTGCTGGCTCCTTCCTTACACCACCACCGGCGGCGTCAAAAAACCCGCACGCTATCGCTATAACTTTGAGGTTCGGCGCACGCCCGACAGTTACAGCAACTTCACCAACGTCTTTTCGCTGATTGACGCGGCCGGCTCGTTCGCCAGCCCCAACTACGTGGCGAACATGGAAAACATGGCGAACATGGAGGAATGGATGCGCGTGTTCGCGGCCAATCACGCGGCGGGCAACATTGACTCGGTCGGCACCCAGATCAGCCAGAACATGTATGGCTACATCGGCGTCAACGGCACCAAATACACGCTCATGCCCTGGGATCTGAACATTGATTTGGGCGGGCCGGAGTCCTTGGGACCGGGCCAGAATCTGCTGGCCTACGACACTTCGGATTCCAATTTAGGCATGATTTACCAGACGCCCGCTTTTCTGCGGATGTATTGGCGTGCGCAACAAGAACTGGTCAATGGTCCGCTCGACATCTCTATGACCACCGGGCCGCTGATGAACGCCAAATACCGTGCGTTCGTCGCCAACGGCCTGAACGTGGAGGATCCCAACTCCGCCGTGCTGCCTTGGATCGCCGCGGCGCAGGCCAGCATTGCCTCACAACTCGCGGCGGTCAACGCCTCCGCCTTTTCCGTCAACTCCACCGCGACCGTAAGCAACAATTTGGCCTATGTCAGCGGCGTGGCACCGGTGAATGTCGAGACCGTTTGGATCAACGGAGAAGCCTGGCCGGTGACCTGGACCACACTGACCAATTGGACCGTCGCCGTGCCCCTGCTCCCCGGCACCAATCAACTCAGTGTCACAGCGATGGACATCAAGAATCAGCCGATTGCCGGCGACACTGGCAGCGTCACGGCAGTTTACAATGGAACGACGCCCTCGCCCGTGGGCCAGATGGTGATCAACGAAATCATGTATAATCCGCTGGTGCCGGACGCGGCATTTGTCGAGCTATACAACAATTCAACCAACACCACTTTTGATCTCTCCGGCTGGCAATTGCCGGAGCTTGCCTACACTTTCCCAGCGGGTTCGGCGCTGAATCCGAACGGCTTCTTGGTTCTGGCGAATAATCAACCTGCCTTTGCCGCCGCCTACGGCGCAACCAACACCGTGTTCGGCCTTTTTTCAGGCACCTTGCAGCCCGGCGAGCCGCTGACACTGTTGCAGCCCGGCGACAATGGTTCCAGCAACACGGTCGTGGCCGAAGTGGAATTTGACAGTGTTCCACCCTGGCCGACCAATGCCTACGGGACCGGCAGCTCGTTGCAATTGATTGATCCGCGGCAGGACAATTGGCGCGTTGGCAACTGGGCCGCGGCAACGGCCCCGGCTCAATTGGCCACGCCCGCCGCCACCAACAGCACCGCTGCGTCGCTGACGCCGTTTCCGCCGTTTTGGCTCAACGAAGTGGAACCCGACAACTTGGCCGGCATCACCAATCGCGCCGGCGTGCGCGCGCCGTGGATCGAGCTTTACAATCCTTCCACCAACACGGTTTCCCTCAACGGACTTTATCTGGCGGACAACTACACCAATTATGGTCAATGGGCTTTCCCGGCCAATGATTCAATCCGCTCCGGCCAGTTCCTGGTAATTTTTGCGGACGGCCAGACCGGACTTTCGACCACGAACGAACCGCACACCAGTTTCGTCCTGCCTACGGCCAGCGGCGCGCTGGCGTTGAGCCGGTTTGCCAATGCGCAATGGCAGGTGCTGGATTACCTTAACTATACCAACTTGCTGCCCAACGACTCCTATGGCTCCTTCCCCGACGGCCAGAGTTTTGTCCGGCAGATATTTTCCAACCCGACGCCCGGCGGCACCAATAACGGTGGCAGTCTGCCTCCGGCCTCATTTATTGCTTATCTCAACCCCGGTGCGGTCTATTCTCAGAACTTTGACGCCTTGCCTGATCCCGGGGCGACTTCCGTCAACTCTGCCAATCCGGTGACAATCAACGGCATCACCTATTCACTGGCCAATCCCTTCGACTTCGCCTTTCCGGTCAGCGCCAGCGGCAGCAGTGGCGGATTGGGACTTGCAAGTCTGGCTGGCTGGTATGGCCTGGCCGACCCCACGGCGAATGTTGGCACCCGCTTTGGCGCGACGGATGGCGATCAAACCACCGGTGGCCAGATCAGCTTCGGCCTGCCCGGCAGTTCAAATCGCGCGCTGGGCCTGCTGGCCACCAGCTCCACGGGCTACACCGTATTCGGCGTGAAATTCATCAACGGCACGTCGCAAACCTTGAACTTCATGAACCTGCAATTTACGGGGGAAGTCTGGCGTCAGTCCAATTTGGCCAAGTCGCTGGAGTTCTATTATTTCATTGATCCGAGCGCCACTAATTCTCTCTCGACCAATGCCACCGGATTCTTGCCGGCGCTAAATGTGAATTTATCCGCCGTTTCGGCCGATGTCGGCGGCACCGCCGTGGATGGCACGACCTCCCTCAACCAGACCAACTTGAGCGTCGTCAATCAGGTGATCACCAATTGGGCGCCCGGCACCGCGCTCTGGCTGGTCTGGGAGATGGCGAGTCCGGCCGGCAAGTCTCAAGGTCTGGCCATTGACAACCTCAGTTTCTCCGCCACGGTCTGGCCGGCCGGCATGCCCGCTCCATCATTGAGCGCCCTGGCCAGCGGAACCAATTTTCTCTTTTCCTGCCCGACCTTCGTGGGTCTCAATTACCAGTTCCAATACAAAACCAATTTGAACCAGACGGCATGGCTGCCACTGGGCGGACCGATTCCCGGCACCGGCCTGCCCATCACGGTCACCAATAGTCTGACAACTCCCGCACAATGCTTTTACCGCGTCACCATTCGGCCTTGATCATCGCACAGAACCGGACACTTTGCGCGCAAATAGAGAACTTGCGCCCGCAGAAAATTCAATCCACATTCAACCCCCAGACAGGTCAATGGTTATGCCGATAAAAATGAACGCCTTGGTCAAAAGCAAATCGGAGTGCGGTCTTTGTCTCGCCGATGCGCCGGGGCCAGACGTCGGCGTCAACGACGTTGTGATTCGCACACATCGAGCCAACCATTGCCGCAATGCATTGAGCAACGGGCAGACTCTCAAAAATTATTATTAACTCATATCCATGAAAACACATCGCGTAACGATATATTCCTTGCAATTATTTTTAATGACCGGGGCGGCGTTGATTGGGCTTGGCGGGCCGGACCTTCGCGCCGCTGCGGACGGGAAAAATGAATTTCAATTGTCCAACTACATCCGGCCAATGGTCGGAACGAAGGGCGAAGAGGGCAACACCTATCCCGGCCCGTCCGCACCATTCGGACTCGTCCAGATCAGTCCGGACACCGACACCACGAACTGGGAAACAGACTCCGGATACGCTTACGCCGACCCGACGATTTTGGGTTTCAGCCTGACGCACCTTACGGGCACCGGTTGTCCCGACCTTGGCGATTTTCTGTTTATGCCGCAGGTGGGAAGACAAGATTTTGTCTCCGGCACGAAAGACCATCCGGAAGACGGCTATCAATCCGTGTATTCACATAACGATGAATCGGCCTCGGCCGGTTATTACCAGGTGAAGCTCCAAAAATCCGGCGTGCTGGCCGAAATGACGGCGGGCGAACGGGCCGGAATTCTCCGGTTCACTTTTCCGGCAAGCGACGCGGCGTCCATCATGGTTGACTTGAGCCACGCGATCAACGGCGGGCGCGGGCGTGTGGCGGAATCGCGCGTGCGCATCGAAGACAACTCCACGATCACGGGATTTCATGTGGTCAACGGCTGGGCCAAGGAGCGGTATCTTTATTTTGCCGCGCGCTATTCGCGGCCGTTTGATGACACGGAAATCATCAGCGCCGGCAAGCCGGTCATTTACAACACCTATCGGTTCCGCAGCCGCAACGAAGCCGCCGGCACCAACCTCCAGTTCTTCGCCAAATACAAAACGCGGGCCAACGAAGCTATTCAGGTGAAGGTTGCCGTTTCCGCCGTGAGCGCCGCCGACGCGCTGCAAAATCTCGACGCGGAAATTCCGGATTGGAGCTTTGAAAAGCTGCTGGCTGCCACACGCGAAAAATGGAACCGCGAATTGAGCAAGATTGAAATCGAAGGTTCACCGGAGCAAAAGGAGACTTTTTACACTTCAATGTATCACGCCTTCCTGGCACCGAATCTTTACGAGGATGTCAATGGTGCCTATCGCGGTTTTGATCAGAACATCCACCAGGCGAAAGGCTTCACGGAATACTCGGTGTTTTCGCTGTGGGACACGTTTCGCGCCGAGCATCCGCTATTCACCCTGATCCAGTCCCAACGCGATGCGGACATGATCAACTCCCTGCTGGTGCATTTCGACCAGAGCGTGGACCACCTGCTGCCGATGTGGGAACTGCAAGGCAACGAGACATGGTGCATGATTGGCTATCACGCGGTGCCGGTGATCGTGGACGGTTATTTCAAAGGCGTGAAAGGGTTTGACGTGCAGCACGCCTATGAGGCGATCAAAACCACGGCGATGACTCCGGATTACGACAGCGTGGCCGCCTACGCAAAACTGGGCTGGGTGCCGTGCGACAAGGAAGACGAGTCGCTCTCGAAAACCCTCGAATATGCCTACGACGACTGGTGCATCGCGCAAATGGCCAAGGCGCTCGGCAAAACGGATGACTACAATGAATTTATGAAACGCGCGGCCAGCTACAAAAACATTTACGATCCGGACCTCGGCTGGATGCGTCCCAAAGATTCGCTTGGCAACTGGCGCACCCCGTTCAACCCGCATGAGTTCGGCGGCGGCACCAACCTTGACGACGTCACCGAGGCGACCAGTTCGCAATACTCCTGGTTCGTGCCTCAGGACGTGCCGGGATTGATTGCGTTGATGGGTGGAAATGAAAAATTCGTTGCGAAACTCGATTCACTTTTCGACGCCAAGCAGTCCAAGCTATTCACCGACAATATGTCGGCCAATGATCTGCGCGGCTGCATCGGCGAATACTGGCATGGCAACGAGCCGAGCCATCATGTCATCTATCTTTATAGTTACGCCGGCCAGCCGTGGAAGGCGGCGCAGCGGTTGCATCAGGTGGTGACGACTCAATACGGCAACCAGCCCGATTCGCTGTGCGGCAATGACGATTGCGGCCAGATGTCCTCCTGGTATCTTTTCACCTGCCTCGGCTTTTACCCGGTCTGCCCGGCGAGCGATTATTATGTCATCGGCGCGCCGCAAATTCCGAAGGCCGTGGTCCATCTCTCGAATGGGAAAAAGTTCACGATGACGGCGGAAAATCTTTCGGACCAGAACATTTATGTGCAATCAGTCCGGGTGAACGGCAAAAACTGGGACTCCCCGTTTCTGCCTTACCGTGAATTACAAAACGGCGGCGCGATTATATTCACGATGGGGCCGCAACCGGGCCAATGGGGCATAAATCCAGCCGCACCCAAATGATTTCCGAGCCAGCAGACAAATAACATGCGACCGCTTGAAAGCCCAAGATTACACATGAAAAAACGAATCCACATTTTTGCCGCCGGAATTTTCTTGCTGGCGGGACTGGCAGCACACGCCGAGGTCAAGGTGGCCGTCGGCCACAACGACAGCGACGATGCCACGGCGGGATTCAAGTTTAAGAACGTCCCGTCTCCTTCCGCAAGCGACGCGGCCACCAAAGCCAAATTCGTCATTGTGGATGGCGAGAGAGATCCAAACGGCGGCGACGTTGACAAACTCAATGACGGCCAGCTGCCTACGAACGCCGACCAGCCGGAAGAAAATTTTTTCTTCAACGCCGGAACTTCCGGCGGACGGCTGCAAGCAGATTTGGGCGGCCTCATCAACCTCAGGCAGGTCAATACCTATTCGTGGCATCCCGGCACGCGCGGGCCGCAGTTATACACGCTCTATGCCAGCGACGGCAAGGCCGGCAACTTCAACGCCACTCCCAAAAAAGAAACGGATCCTGAGACGTGCGGCTGGAAGCTGGTGACGAAAGTGAATACGAAAGCAAAAAAGGATGCAGACGACGGCGGCGGGCAATATGGCGTCAGTATTTCCGACTCTGACGGCTCTCTCGGAAAATACCGTTACCTCTTGTTTGATATTGCCAGCACCGAATCCGAAGACAATTTTGGAAATACTTTCTACAGTGAAATTGATGTGATTGACGCGGATGCGCCTGAGACATCACAGCAATCGGCCGTGCAAGCCGCTCCGACAGCTCCATTTGTCATCAAGACGGCGGATGGAAAATGTGAGATCATCATCAACACCGCCAAGGCGCCCGAGCTGAAAGACTGGGCTGAAGGCAAGCTGGCATCCGTGCTGGCCGAGTGGTATCCCAAAATCGTCGCGATCCTTCCCAGCGAGGGGTTCACCGCGCCGGAGCATTTCAGCATCACCATCAAGCCCATGGATGGCGTGGCTTACACCTCCGGGTCGCAGGTGGTCGCCAATTCAACCTGGCTGGGAACGGAACTTCATGGCCAGGCCGTCGGCTCGCTCGTGCATGAGGCGGTGCATGTCGTCCAGCATTTTCATGGCAACAACCCGGGCTGGCTGGTGGAAGGCACGGCCGATTATGTCCGGTGGTTCAAGTATGAACCCGAAAGCCACGGCGCCGACATTGTGTGGATGCGGGGTTTGCGGCATTTTACTCCGCGTTACGATGGCAGCTATCGCATTACGGCAAATTTCCTGAACTGGGTGACCGAAAAGCATGACCATGACATCGTGACGCAATTGAACGCCGCGATGCGCAAAAACCAATATGACGAAAACCTGTGGAAACAATACACGGGAAAGACCGTCCAGGAACTTGGCGAGGAATGGAAACAGGACATCGAGACACAGCTCGCGCCGCAATCCGCCGACAGCGCCGCATCAAAGAAGACGAATTGAGACCGATGGTGGCCAGCTATTCACAGCCAGGCTCCGCGCCGCGCCTCTAAAATAAAAAAATTACTGAACATCATCGGCCCGCTGCCACCCCTCCCACCCGGGCCGCCGGTAATGTTTTGCCACGGCTGGAAAAACTGCGCTAATCATGCCGGGCAATCCGCTGGGGGGCTGATTCCAAGGTTGGTTTTACCATGGCCAGACCATTCCCACCATCGCCCGCCAAAGAAGCGGCCGGTTTCCGCGAACGGATTCAGACAACGATTCATTTGCCGACGCATAAAAATTGACCGTCTCGTTCTCCCCGCGCTTGCGCCCGGCAAAATTTCTGATGAAACTTCCCCGCGCATGAACTGGCTTGCTTTCCTTGACAAATTCTGGCCGCACCTCGCCGCCGGGTTTGGCCTGCTCGCCTGCCTGCTTGCCTCAAGCCATGCCCTGCTCCAAAAACGCGACACCCGCGCCGCGACCATTTGGCTCGGTGTGATTTGGGCTTTGCCCGCGCTCGGTCCCCTGCTCTACCTCGCGCTGGGTGTGAACCGCATCCGCCGCCGGGCCATCCAGCTCGGCGTCCACAAGGCGTGGAGCCGCGCCGTCCCCGAAAACCTGGGCGAGCCGGAACCCGAGGGGGCGGAGCATCTCAAGCACATCGCCCGCGTCGTCAGCCGCGTGGCCTCGCAAGCGCTCACCGCCGGAAATCAAATCGAGCCGCTCGTAAACGGCGACGCCGCGTTTCCCGCCATGCTCGTCGCCATCGCGTCGGCCAAAAAATCCATCACGCTCTGCACTTACATTTTTGACAATGACGAGAGCGGGCAAAAATTTGTCGCCGCGCTCGGATGTGCCGTCCGGCGCGGGGTGGCGGTGCGCGTGTTGCTTGACTCCGCCGGCACGCGCTACTCGTGGCCGTCCATCACCCACAAATTGCGCCAGGCAAAAATCCCGTTCGCCCAATTTTTGCCAGCCTCCATCTTCACGCCGTGGCGCGTGGCCACCATCAATCTCCGCAACCACCGCAAGTCGCTCGTGGTGGACGGGCAGGCCGCCTTCACCGGCGGCATGAACCTCCGTCACGGCAACGTGCTCGCCGACCAGCCAAAACATCCCGTGCAGGATTTGCAGTTCCGGGTGGCCGGCCCGGTCGTCGCGGAATTGCAGGAGGTGTTCGCGAACGACTGGGCGTTCATGACAGGAGAGATTCTCGACGGGGAAGCCTGGTTTCCGGAATTGTCCGAAACCGGCGACGTCATCGCCCGCGTGATCCCCGACGGTCCGGACGCGGATTTTGAAAACGCGCGCTGGACGCTGCTCGCGGCCCTGGCCGAGGCGCAGACTTCCGTGAAGATTCTCACGCCGTATTTTCTGCCGGACAACGCGCTCATCACCGCGCTGAACCTCGCCGCGCTGCGCGGGGTGCGGGTGGACATCGTTCTTCCGTCGAAAAACAACCTGCCGTTCGTGCATTGGGCGTCGCGGGCGCTGTGGTGGCAGGTGCTGCAACACGGCTGCCACCTCTGGCTCACGCCGCCGCCGTTCGACCATTCCAAGCTGATGATCGTGGACGGCCACTGGGTCTTGTTCGGCTCGGCCAACTGGGACACGCGCAGCCTGCGCCTGAATTTTGAATTGAACGTCGAGGGCTACGGCCGCACGTTCGCGCAAGAAATGGAAAGGGTCATCGCAACAAAACTTTCCGCCGCGCACGAAACAACTCTGGCGGAGGTGGACGGACGTTCACTGCCCGCCAAGTTGCGCGACGCAATGGCCCGTTTATTCTCACCCTATTTATGAAAACATTCGACAGCCTCACCGAACAGGAAATCCTCGCACTTGCCATCACGCAGGAAGAACAGGACGCCCGCATCTACGAGGATTTTGCCGACGGCCTGCAGGAAAATTATCCCGAACAGGCCGTCAAATTCCGCACCATGCGCTGCGAAGAGGACGGCCACCGCCATCGCCTCCTCGAACTTTACAAGTCGCGCTTCGGCGACCACGTCCCGCTCATCCGGCGGCAGGACGTGCGCGGCTTCGTGGAACGCAAACCCGTCTGGCTCGTCCGTCCGCTCGGCCTGAAGACCGTCCAAAAGACCGCCGAGAGCATGGAAGTAGAAACCCGCCGCTTCTACGAGGCCGCCGCGCGACGCACCACCGACACCGGCATCCGCCAGCTTCTTGGCGACCTCGCTGAAGAGGAACGCAAACACGCCCACACCGCCGAGGAAATCACCCTGACCAAGCTCAACGAATCGGAATCCGCCCAGCAGAAACGGCTGTTCGTCCTGCAAGTCATCCAGCCCGGGCTGGCCGGGCTGATGGACGGTTCCGTCTCGACCCTGGCGCCTTTGTTTTGCGCCGCCTTCGCCACGCACAACAGTTGGGCCACTTTCCTCGTCGGCATGGCGGCCAGCGTCGGGGCCGGCATCAGCATGGGCTTTGCCGAGGCGCTTTCCGACGACGGCAGCCTGACCGGGCGCGGTCACCCTTGGGCGCGCGGCTTCGTCTGTGGTGCCATGACCACGCTGGGCGGCCTCGGCCACACGCTGCCTTATTTGATCCCGAACGTCAGAACCGCCACCGGCGTGGCCGTCTGCGTGGTGCTGGTGGAACTGGGCATCATCTCGTGGATCCGCCACCGGTTCATGGACTCATCGCTGGTGTCCGCCATCCTGCAAGTCGCCCTCGGCGGCGCGCTCGTCTTTCTGGCCGGAATTTTAATCGGGATCTCGTGAAGTCAGGCCGGCCTGGGGCTGAGACTGCCTTTCACCGGCTGCCCCAGCCAAAACGGTCGGTCAGCGGCCAATAAATAAAAAAAGTCTTCCCGATGATGTTCTTGGCCGGAAAAGTTCCCCAATAACGCGAATCAGAACTGTTGCAGGTGTTGTCGCCGAAAACCATGTAGGCATCATTGCCATTGGTGAAAACGGTGTCTTCATCGGGAAACAGCGGGGCGATGTCGGGGTAGATGTCGTCCGCGTTGGCCACGGTGTTGTTCAAATGGCCAGAATAGCGGCTTTCGTGCGGCGGCCGGCCGGGGTCGAACCCGTAAAGATTCTCGAAATGCGGCGTGCCCGCGTCCAGCCGCTGGCCGTTGATCCGAATATGCCGGTCGTTGCCGATTTGCACGCGCTCGCCCGGCAGCACCGTCAGCCGCTTGACATAAAACTGATCCTGGTCCTTGATCTGCGTGCCCACGGTCGCGAACACCACGATCTCGCCGCGCTCCGGCTTGCGGAAATTATAGGTCAGCCGGTCCACGAACAAATGGTCGCCGGCGCTGACTTTTATCTTCACCACGTCTTCGCCCCGATGGTAAACATGCTCGCGATCCAGGCCCGCGCGGTTCGCCAGGGTTTGTTCGCCATAATCCGGCGGAAACCAGATCGTCTGCGGCACCCCGCCAATCCACAACGTCTGCTTGAGATTGAAAATCAGAAACTTGGTCACCGGGCTGATCTGGTCAATGGCGCCGTCCGCCGGCGCGACGACATGAATGAAGGAATTCCCTTTGAACCACTCCTTGACACGCTGCCAGCCGGTGGGAAATTGCAGCGCGTCACGCAACCGCGCCTGCTCCCTGACGTCGGCTGCAAACACGGCGGGCCTGGCAAATTGCGCCCAGTAACGGATCGTGCTTTGGCTGAAATCCGGCACCGACGTCACGCCAAACAGCGTCGGCTGCATCGAGCCGGTGGGAATCTTGAACGGCTGCAAAAAAAACGTGCGGATGGCCATCGCCACCGCAAGCGCCACCAGCAGCACCTCCACGTTCTCCCGCCAGGCGGCGTGGGGATACGGCTTGAGCCATTTCCCGGTGGCGGCTTCCAATTCTCCGGCCCTGGCGTTGATGCGGCCTTTCTGGCCTTCGGCGATGGCGCGCTCAAAATTTGCCAGCGCCTCCGTCACCGCGCCGAGGGCCGGCGCCGATAGCAGGTCACGCTGCGCTGCGAGCAGGCGGCGGTAATGTTTCTGCACCGCGCCCGCATCGCGCACCGTTTTGGACATGAACCAGCGGAAAATCATAAAGGTATTCTTAAGACACGAAAGGCACAAACCTGCACAATGTTAGCCGAAAAAATAGCAGCCGCACCGGCGAAGGAAAGACAATTCCCCGGCCAAGCCCTGCCCCGCCCAAACCGCCGCAACGGCACGGAGCATTTTGGGACTGCGCCGTCGCCGCTGCGCCGGCCACCGCAGCCCCTGACGTGCCGGCGAAAAACAGGCTTGTTGCCGGGGCGGGCGGAGTTACAGTTTCAGCCACCATGAAAACGCTTCCGGCCAGGACGAACCTCAGCGGACTCACGCTGATCAAAGTTCTCGTCCTGCTGGCGCTATTCGCAGGTGTGCATCAGGCCGCCGCCCAACCGGCGCAGTTCTTTCGGATTTCCGGGCCGGCGGTGACCACCATCACCGCGTTCCGGGCCAACGGCTCGGTGGTCTGGAGCAATGCGCTGGCGGGCACGAACTACACCGTCCAGACGGCCGCCTCGCTGCCCGGCGGAACCGGCTGGGTCAGCTATGTCCGGCTTCCCGTCACCCATGGCGTCAACACCAACCAGATTGTCTCTTTCAACCCGCCCGCCGGCATGACGTTCATTCCCGCCGGGGTCTTCACCCTGGGCGACACCTTGGACGGCGAGAGCGATGCCAAACCCACGAACATTGCCGTGTCGGCCTTTTACCTGGACGTCAATCTGGTGGGCTATGGCCAGTGGCAGTCGGTCTATCATTGGGCGATAACCAACGGCTATGGCTTCGACCATCCCGGCACGGGCAAGGCGGCGAACCAGCCGGTGTATGCCGTGGACTGGTATGACAGCGTCAAGTGGTGCAATGCCCGGTCGCAGCAGGCGGGGTTGACGCCGGTGTATTACACGGATGCGGCGTTGACGCAGGTTTACACCAACGGGCAGGTGGACACCACCAATGTGAACTGGGCGGCCAATGGCTTTCGGTTGCCGACGGAAGCCGAATGGGAAAAGGCGGCTCGCGGCGGGCTGGACGGACAACGCTTTCCGTGGGGCGACACGATCAGCGAGAGCCAGGCCAACTATATCGCCTATCCGGCCATATATGCCTACGATAAGGCGCCCTATACCGGCTATAACACCAACTATGACCGCACCACTTATGCCTATACCAGTCCGGCGGGCGCCTTTGCGCCGAACGGTTATGGCCTGGCTGACATGGCGGGGAATGAATTCGAGTGGTGCTGGGATTGGTATGTAGCACCGCCATATCCCGCTGGCAGCCCCTATTTGGGTGGCTCTGATCCACACGGACCCGCCGGCCCGTCACCCGCAGGCCGGGTGATGCGCGGCGGCAGTTGGGGCGTCCCGGCCGAGGCTTTGCGCTGCGCCAGCCGCTGCCAGTTCTGGCCGGACACCATCGGCGGCGACATCGGCTTCCGTTGTGTCCGGGGGCAGTAGTTTGCGCCGGCGAAAAACGGGCTGGCCGCCGGGACGGGCGGAAATTGCCGGGGCACCCGCCGCGAAAATGCTTCCGGGCAGGGCGGACCTTGCGGCCGTGGGTTCCCACCACGATTCTGGATGAAAACCGCCCCGGCGGATGCCAGACCCCGCCGTGCTCCCGTCGGAAATCCTCGTCCGCCGGCACTCAATCCTCAAAAGAGCACCCGGTTTGGGGCGGTGAAAATACGAAATCATGCTGATTTGCAACGAATTAGGTAAAACTGGTCAAAAACCGCCACTTCGCCGGCCCGGCGGCCCGACACCGCCGTCCACAAGCATTCCCCAAGCTTGAATTGCGCGCGTTGAACCCCTGAACCGACGCCCAGGTGGCGCAGCCGTCCCCGGCGGCGAGTGCTGGCGGCGTCTCGCCGCCAGTTCGATCACCGGGCGGGACGCCCGGCCAGCCCGCCGGCGGGACGCCCGCGCCACGAGGCCCGTTGGGATGGGTGTCCGTGCGCCAGCACCCCGGCACC
>CAYVGC010000037.1:0-35557 GCA_964449815.1 uncultured Bifidobacteriaceae bacterium | reverse complement strand
TCGTCATCTCGCACAACAAGACGCTCGCCGCGCAGCTTTACGCCGAGTTCAAAAGTTTTTTCCCGCGCAACGCCGTCGAATACTTCGTCAGCTACTTCGATTTTTACCAGCCGGAGGCCTACCTCCCGCGCACTGACACGTTCATCGAAAAAGATTCCAGCGTGAACGACGACATCGAGCGGATGCGCCTTTCGACGATGGCCTCGCTTTTCACGCGGCGCGATGTCGTCGTCGTCGCCAGCGTCTCCTGCATCTACGGCATCGGCAGCAAGGAGGATTACGAATCGCTCGTCATCCCGCTGCGCGCCGGCCAGGAGCTGTCGCGCGAACAGTTTTTGTCGCGCATGGTGGATTTGCAATATTCGCGCAACGACATCGCCTTCGAGCGCGGCAATTTCCGCGTGCGCGGCGACACGGTGGAGGTCTGGCCCGCCGGCCGCGAGGACGGCCTGCGCGTGGAATTTTTTGGCGACACGATTGAAAGGCTCACGTGCTTCGAGCCGTTGACCGGCCACAAAATCCAATCGCTGGAGACGAACATGATTTTCCCGGCGAAACAGTTCGTGACCACCGGCGACAAGATGAAACGCGCGATTCTCACCATCCGCGAGGAGCTGGGCACGCGCATCGCGGAATTTGAGCGCGACGGCAAGCTCCTCGAAGCCCAGCGCATCAAGATGCGCACGGAATTTGACCTGGAAATGATGGAGGAAATGGGCTTCTGTTCCGGCATCGAAAACTATTCCCGGCACATTGCCAGCCGTCCGCCCGGTTCACGCCCGACGACGTTGTTCGATTTTTTCCCGGATGATTATCTGCTCGTGATTGACGAATCGCACGTCACCGTGCCGCAGATCGGCGGGATGTTTGAAGGCGACAAATCGCGCAAAACCGTTTTGGTGGACTACGGTTTCCGCCTGCCGAGCGCGCTGGACAACCGGCCGCTGAATTTTCTGGAATTTCAAGCGCTGCAAAACCAGACGATTTACGTCAGCGCCACGCCTGCGCCGCGCGAAATCGGCTGGTCGCAGGGCCGGGTGGTGGAACTCGTCGTGCGCCCGACCGGCCTGATTGATCCGAAAGTCACGCTCAAGCCGCTCAAAGGCCAGATTGACGATCTGATTGAGGAGGTTCGCAAGCGCGGTGATAAAAAGGAACGCACGCTCGTCACGACTTTGACCAAGCGCACGGCCGAAGAGCTGACGGATTATCTGCGCGACATCGGCGTGAATGTGCGCTACCTGCACAGCGAAATTGACGCGATTGAGCGCGTCGAAATTTTGCGGGCGCTGCGCAAGGGCGAGTTCGATGTGCTGGTCGGCATCAATCTTTTGCGCGAAGGTTTGGATCTGCCCGAAGTTTCGCTCGTGGCGATTCTCGACGCGGACAAGGAGGGTTTTCTGCGCAGTGAAACGAGTTTGATCCAGACCGCCGGCCGCGCCGCGCGCCATTTGCACGGCGAGGTGATTCTTTATGCCGACGTGATGACGGACAGCATCAAAAAATTTCTCGCCGTCACCGAAAAGCGCCGCGAGCGCCAGATCGCCTACAACACCGAGCACCACATCACGCCGCGCAGCGTGAGCCGCGCGGTCGAGGAAAGCCTGGCGGTTTACGAATCCAGCCGCGAGGAGGCGGCGGGCGTTTTGAACGACGCGAAAATGGACGTGGATTTGACGCAGACGATTGGCGAGCTGGAAGCGGAGATGGTCAAGGCCGCCGAGGATTTGCACTTTGAAAAGGCCGCGCTGCTCCGCGACCAGATCAAGGAACTCAAGCGGATGCTGGACGGCGGCAAGCCGGAAGATAAACCGACGCCGGCGAGTTATCGGAAATCCAGGCGCGCCCGGAAATGACCCCGTCACCCGGTTCCGCAAACCGGCCACATTTCATAAAAGTCATACAAAACAGATTTGACATACTTTTAATACTATGTTTAACTTTATGGAATGATTACGACATTAAAGGCCGACACCGTGAGCTTTGGCACCAAGGGCCAGGTGGTGATCCCCAGCCGCCTGCGGAAGGAATTTGAGATTGTGGACGGCACCAAGGCCACCGTCGTTTCCACCCCCGAAGGCATCCTGCTCAAGCCCATCACCCGCGCCTACATCAAGAGCCTGCGTGGAAAATACAAGCACCTGCCCCTGATGGAGACGCTCCAGGAGATGAAGCGCGAGGAGAAAGACCGTTGACATGGCCGCCAAATGGCGCAAACAATTCCTCTCCCGCCCGTGTCCCTCACCCATCGGACGGGAGAGGCGCCAGGCCGGGTGAGGGAATCAGCAATGGCCGGGGCGGGGTGTCGTAATTCAATCTAAAAATATGGCCGCTAAAATTCTGGATGCGTGGGCGCTCATGGCCTACTTCAAGGACGAACCCGCCGGGCCGGCGGTGGAAGAACTCATCCACAAGGCCAGCGCCGATAAAATCCGGCTGCTGCTCTGCGTGGTGAACTGGGGCGAAGTCTATTACGGCATGTGGCGCGCGGGCGGCCCGGCCGTGGCGGACTCGGCGGCGGCAGATTTGTCCCAACTGCCCATTGAACTGGTGGTGGCCGACCTGCCGCTGGCGAAACAGGCCGCCATTTACAAGGCCACCCACAAGATGTCCTACGCCGATGCGTTTGCGGCGGCGCTGGCCAAAGTCAAAAACGCGGAACTCGTCACCGGCGACGCGGAATTCAAGCCGCTCGAAAAAGAAATCAAGATCCACTGGCTGAAATGAACGTCGGACACAAAATTTGATTTGCACATGAAACCGCAAAGAACGCAAATCAACTTCAGCCATTGCTTATGAAGGACATCAAAGCGTTGAGCGACCAGGTTCGACAGACTGCGTATGACATCCATGTTTATCATGGGCATGGCCATCTGGAGAAAGTTTATGAAAATGCGCTGGCGCATCGTTTGCGAAAGGCGGGATTGGATGTGCAACAGCAGCATCCCATCAAAGTGTATGACGAGGATGGAACGCTCATCGGCGATTATCTGGCGGATCTGCTGGTCGAGCATCGGTTGATTGTCGAATTGAAGACGGCCAAGGCGCTGGCTCCAGAGCATGAGGCGCAAATCCTCGGCTATCTGAAGTCATCGCGGCTTGATCATGGTTTGCTGGTCAATTTTGGCTCTTACAAATTTGAAATCCGCAAGTTCGCATGGGGCGGGAACCAACCGCAGAAAGCACAGGGAATTCCAGCCGTTCTCCTCTCTGCGTTCTTTGCGTTCTTTGCGGTTAAATGGTGGCCGGATGCGTGACTTTGTGAAATGAACGGCTCCCCTTCCAAAACGCCGCGCTGCTTCGTCATCGCCGGGCCGAACGGTTCCGGCAAAACAACCTTCGCCCGCGAATACCTGCCCAAGGACGCGCGCATTGTTCATTTCGTCAATGCCGACCTGATTGCCGGCGGCCTCTCGCCGCTGCGCCCGGAACTCGCCGCCCTCGCCGGCGGCCGGCTGTTCCTGAACGAGCTGGACCGCCTTGCCCGCGCCCGCGCGGACTTTGCCTTTGAGACCACCTTGAGCGGGCTGGTATATCTCCGCCGCCTCCGGCGCTGGAAGACCGCCGGCTACCGCATCGAAATCATTTTTCTCCGGCTGCCATCGCCGCAACTGGCGCTGCGCCGCATCGCCGCCCGCGTGCGGCAGGGCGGGCATCATGTGCCGCGCGCCGACGTGCTCCGCCGCTTCGCCCGCAGTTGGCTCAATTTCAATTCCCATTACCGCCCGCTTGCCGACGTCTGGGCGGTGTATGATAATTCCGGCGAACAACCCGTGCTTATCGAACAAGGCCCATGAAAACCAAAACCAAACGTCCCTCCCTCTTTGCGGCGGCGGTGGGCCGCGCCCTGCGCCGCTCCGCCCGCGTCGCCCGCAAAACCGCCCGCGCCCACGGCACCCCCGTCTATTTCTGGCGCGACGGCAAAGTCGTGGCCGAAAAACCCTGACGGCTTCCGCCGCCGGCACCGAATCTGAACCGTCGAAAAGGAAATCAAAATCAACTGGCTGAAATAGCGCCAGCGCTTTGCCGCTGCACTCTATAATTTCACTTTGGAGTAATCACTTTCTCCCGCGCTTACCCGTTTGAACAAGACATCGCGGTGAAACTCCAGATATGGCCTCGATTCGGGATGAAGTTTGCGCAAATGCAAGTCTGGTGTGATGTGCATTCGCCGCTTGTCGTCAGTCTGCCAATCATCCGAAACCAGCATCCGACCGTCATCTTTGAACGAAATTAAGCCTTCATTGAAAAGTGTATCCAAGTTTGGAACCAGCAACAATCCGTTGAAGTGATCCACCTTTTCCTGCACGTTGGATTTGGTCCATGGTTTGATGTGACTGGAACGCAGCACACGCGGCTCTTGAACACTTGTCACGGCGCAAGATCCTTGCCAGAGACGCAGCAGATTGCCTCGAAATAAACGCTGTGCGATGCCGCGGCTCTTTGTTGTGACTTCGCGGTCAATACTGTTCATTCCAGCTTCGCTAATAATGGCATAGTCAGCCGGTTCTTCAGCCAACCGCATTGACTCGACGGATGCGAGTTCGGCCGCAATCATCACCACGTTGAACACGAACTCGCTAGGCCGGTCATCCGAGAACCGTGCGCACCGGATCATTATTACCTTGCCGTGGTAGGTAAATGGTATGAGGCGGTTGTCTCGGTAGAACAGATGGATTTCTTCACCGCTGCGGGATGCATTCGCAATCCGGTCATCCGAGCCATGCCCTTTCTCGCCGTCCCAGAACAACAGATCGCCATCCAAGAAGTTTTTATATGGGGTCATCCAACCGAGTCTCTCGCGTGTTACAAACAGGAATATTTGTCCAGCGCCCTTTGGTGTGAAAACGCCACGGCTGATTGCTTGAAACCCCGCCAGACCCCACAGCTCGGCCAAGACCTTGCGGTCATACCCTTTACCGATCTCCAATGGTTCTGTAAAACGCGACATTGAAATACGGTTCAACTGGAATTGATTTTCCAATCTAGTTGACCAGCTTGCGACCGCGCCAGGATATAAAGTGGCGAATCTAACGCAAGCGCGCATAGACAAAACTCATTGCGGTGCGGGCCGTGAGTTGCGGCTTTCGCTTGGTCATCCGCTTCATCAAATACCACGCGAGCAATTCATTCGGGCATGGTCAGCCGTCGCATATCTTTTCCCCGGCCTGCACCCTGACGGATTTGAAGATGCTGAAAGCGGCTGGCCGCCCATTCTCAAACGCTTCGCCGCCGAAGCGTGGCGGCGCGCGGATGCGGGTGAACTGGCCGATGGGGAATTGTATTGCTGCGATGCGCAATGGTGCGGTTTATACGACCGGATGCACACGCACGAGCCGGATGAGACGGATCGTCGTCTCGCGCTGGCCGCAGATTACGGAGAACCTTTGAGTGTCTGACGTTTCACCAAGGCGAAGCGTTTGGAAGTCATGCCGTGCAGCCGATGGAGAACCCCTAGCTGCCCTCGCCAGCGAACGTGGCGGTCGGTAACGTTATTTTGCCATTTTTGAATTATTCCCGGTCCAAGTGACGTTTTTTATACAGAAAACAACATTGTTTTGTTTCACCGCAACTTTGTTTTGTTCCATTACAACCTTGTTTTGCTTCAATGCAAAAGTTTTTCATTCCAAAGCAAAGGTGTTTTACTTCAAAACAAAAGTTTTTTGCCTGCTCCAAGGGCTGGGAAACCGTATCCTGGTGCGACAATCTGGCGCAGTCAGTTCCCAGTTGACAGCCTCTGTGTCCGTCCCGATGGTGCTGGCTCATGGCAGCCGGTCATCCGAAATGCCATCGCGCGGATCATCGGTTGATGTTGTTTCACCAGCACAGCATAAGCTTCGGGGTCGCCGGAAAGGCTTGATTCAATCAGCTTGGTTTCTGTGTCTGACCCGGCCATGTGCGCCATTTTAATGAATCAGACGAATGGCGGCAGCAATTCCTTTGAAGAATCTGAAAAGAAAACTGAAAGTTTCAAGCTGCTGCCTGAAACCAAAAATTACAACGAATGATTTTGGATGCCCAGCCGCGCGCCGGCGAGCGTCGCGTCGTGCCAGAGCCGGATCTGCTCGCCCAGTTTTTCCAGCCACGGCAGCACCAGTTTTTCGAGCGCGTCGGAGAGCTGGATGTTATCCCGCAAATCGCAGACATCATCCACCTTGCGGACGATGGCCGCGATTTGTTCAAGCTGCCAGCGGCGCAGCTTGTGAAAGGAAGTGCCGCAGCGAAGCTGGCAGAGATTTTCCGGCATGAGGCTCAAGGTGAGGACCGGTTCCTTGAGCTGGCAGGCGAGGTTCCACCACAGTTCGCGCGCGGTGGAATGGCCGTTGATGAGCACCAGCGTGAGCGCCGCCTCGACGGACGCGCGGGCGCGCTCCACCTGCTGGCCGGCGGTCGTGAGCAGCAGCACCGGCAGCTCCTGCAAGGGGATGGTTTCGGCCGCAACCCGGCAAAATTCGTTTTTCTCGCCAAGCGGCAGGGAGAGATTGACCGGACAGCCGTCCACGGCAAAAACGGCCAGCACGCGCTGGCCGGCCAGCGCCCGCGATTCGAGATGCGAGCGAATGGCATTGAGCGAATTCCTGCCTGCCGGCAGCAGCACCATTTCGCTGTCGAGCGTGACCAAAATCTTCCCGGCAGGCGTCACACTTTCTGTATTCCCATCGTTCATATCCTTCTTTCATCGGAAAGATACCCCGGGCCTGCAGGATTTTCCCAGGAAAGTTGCTCACAGGTTATTCACCAGCGCCCCGTTATTTGGCCGGATTCGCGCCCGGCACGCGCAACTGGATGGAGTAGAGTGATTCGCTCGCCGTGATGAACAGCGTCCGGCGGTCCGGACCGCTGAAACAGACGTTCGCCGACCATTTTTCCGGCACGTCAATGTGGTCAATCTTTTTCCCGGCCGGGTCAAACACCGTGACGCCGTGGCCGGTCAGATAAAGATTTCCCGCCGCGTCAATCGTCATGCCGTCGGAGCCGAGCGCGCAGAAAAAGGTCTTGTTCGTCAGCACCCCGTCCGGCTGGATGTCGTAGCGCCACGTTTGCCCCGCGCCGATGTCGGACACAAAAAGTTGTTTTCCGTCCGGCGTGCCGGTGATGCCGTTTGGTTTCTTCAAATCATCTGTCACCAGCGTCAACATTTTCCGGTCCGGCGAAAGATAAAAAACCTCTTCGTTGGTCAGCGCCATCGTCTGGTGGTCCCACCAGGTGCGCTGATAAAACGGGTCGGTGATGAACATCCCGCCGTTGGGCGCGACCCACACATCATTCGGGCCGTTCAGGTATTTGCCCGAATAATTGGTCACCAGCACGGTCACGGTTTTGTCCGGCGCGATGGACCAAAGCTGGTTGTGCTCGTCCGCGCAGGCGATGAGATTTCCCTGCGCGTCGAAGCACATGCCGTTCGCATAGCCGGACGGCTGGAGAAAGGTGGAGAGTTTCCCGTCCGCGCTCCATTCCATGATGCGGTTGTTCGGCTGGTCCACAAAAAACACGTTGCCCGCCCGGTCGCGTGTCGGGCCTTCGGTGAAGGCAAAGCCGCCGGAAAGCTTTGCCAGTTTCGCGCCCGGCGCGACGACGCCGTCGGCCAACGCCGTCCAGGTTGTCGCCAGAAGAATTGCTGAGAGGATTGTTTTCATGCGTGGCTGAAAATTTGGCGGGAACGCCGCCGCAAAGCCATCAAAATCGCGTCTTGTTTTTTCCGCCGGAAAGAAGCAACTTGCAGACGCAGTTTTGACCACATCATGCAGCCCGGCACCAAAAAACTTCTGCGCTTCCTGCAAAGCTGGATCATCAACACCGTCGCGGTGCTGATGACCGTCATCATTTTGCGCAATCACATCAGCTATGGCGACAAGCTGGGAAACCTCCTGGTCGCCTCGTTTTTACTGGGGATTTTGAACGCCTTCGTGCGCCCGATCCTGATGCTCATCGCGCTGCCGCTGCTGATTTTCACGCTCGGCCTGTTCACGCTCGTCATCAACGCGCTGCTGCTGTGTTTCCTGAGCGTGCTGCTGCCGTTCTTTCATGTGGACAGCTTCGGCTACGCGTTTCTCGGCGCGTTCATCATCAGCCTCATTTCCGTCGCCCTGAATGTCCTGACCGGCAACGCGCGGGTTTCGGTGCAGCATCGCCAGCCGCCGGAGCCGCCGAAAAATTCCGGCGGCGGCAACGGTCCGGTGATTGACGTTTGATTTCCGGCGGCAGCCGGGGCAACGAAGCTCGTTTTTCCGGCTGAATCCAAAATCATTTAGCGTCTCCCCAAGTCGGCTGTCATGTTTTCAGTTGATAGGCCGCGCGCAGCGTCTGAATGCCCTGCGCATTGAAATCCCGCTCGAAGTCCGTCACGATTCCCGCCAGTTCCGCCGGCGTGTCAATTCTTTGAAATTCCTGCGCCGCCGCAAAAACCTCATTCATCTGCTGGAAATAATCCGCGTCGTCCGTCCGCAAAAAAACCGTTCCACCGGGCGCAAGCGCGGCGCGGGCGAGTGCGGGAAAACTTTCATTGATGAGCCGGTGCCGGCGGTGTTTTTTCTTCGGCCACGGATCGGGGAAATAAATGTGCAGCGCCCGGGCTGAATGGGCCGGCAGCAAATAGCGCAAAAAATACGCCGACTCGATGCGGACGCCGCGCAGGTTTTTCAGCCCGGCCCGCCGGCCTTTGCGGTCCAGTTTTTGGAGGCGGCCCAGCAGCCGTTCAACCCCGATGAAATTGTTTGCGGGGCGCCGCCGCGCGCATTCGACGAGAAATGAAGCGTCGCCGCAGCCGAGCTCCACTTCCAGCGCTTGCGGGCGCGGGAAAAGCTCCGCCAGATCCAATGGTTGGACGAGGGAACGGAGTTGAACCAGAAGATTTTCCACGCAAGATGCCGGACTGGATGGTTCCAATTTCACAATAGGGCTGGTAGTTTGGAATGCTTGGCTGGCCGGGCCGGGGAAACTCGAACTTGTCAGTGGCAGCTCATAAAAGCATTGGAATAAAAATCAATCAACGGAATGCACGGCCTCAACAAATCTGCGCGGCTGCGTCACGCTGAAACCAGAAGCCGCACAAGGCTTTTCTGATGACAGAACAGATGATGGTCTGGCCATGGCGTCCATTTCGCGAAAGCGTAGGCAACCGCACCGGCCATCGGCAAGCCGATTCATGGCGCGGACCAGGTGCTCGCCGCCGCCCGGAAACTTGCCCGGTGCCGCCGGCGTGCGGTCATTGCCGCCGCGAATTGCAACGGCAACGGCAGGAATTACCCCCGCAAGTTCAAGCCATGCCAGATTTTGTTTCCGTCCAGCGGGCGAGGAGCCAGAGCAAGTCCGACAGCCGGTTCAGGAAAACGAGAATTTCCGCGTTTGGCAGCTCGCCCGCCGCCTGCAAATCAAACACGCGCCGTTCGGCGCGGCGGCAGAGGGAGCGCGCCAAATCCAGCGTGGCGGAACTGTGGTTGGCGCCCGGCGTGGCCCAGCCCAGAAAGCTCACTTTCTGCGTTTCAATTTCCTTCACGAGCGTTTCGAGCCTTGCGGTCAGCCCCGGTTTCACGAGCGCATAGCCATCCTGCGCATAACGCGGCAAATCCTCCGGCAACACGCCAACCTCGCCCATCACGTCCACGAGACTTTTCTGGATCCAGAAAAGATTTTCGCCGACAAATTTTTCCGCCGCCGTCGCGCGCGCGAGGCCCAGCGCGGAGTTCAATTCGTCCAGCGCGCCGCATGCCTCGATGCGCGGATGGTTTTTCGGCACGCGCCGGCCATACATCAGCCCCGTCATTCCGTCGTCGCCCGTTTTGGTGGCAATGCTCATTTCAAAATCGTAATCGCAATCGCAAACCGTTCAAGATTGCGAAAATTCACCTTGCCCGGTTCACGCCAAACACCTTGTTGGTGTCTGCCGGGCTTGTCTTCGGCGTCGGTGTCGCGGTCAATTTTTGATACGCCAGAATTCCCCTCACAATCGCCGCCGCCATCTGCCGGCGGTAGGCCGAATCGAAAATCTTTTTGCCTTCCGCCGGATGCGACATATAGCCGCCCTCAATCAAAACCGCCGGCATCTCCGCGCTGCGCAACACCTCAAACCGCGCGCGGCGCACGCAGCGGTCCGCCGCGCCGAGGTTTCGCACCAGCGCCCTTTGCACCTGATACGCCAGCAACAGGCTTCGGTTTTCGTTGCGGTTGGCCGGCGTCGCGCCGTAATCCGCGCCTTCTCCCTGCGCGTTCGACGAAGCCGCGCCCACCGGCGTGATGCAATACGTCTCCGCCCCCTCGACGCTTTTCGGGTCGGCGGGAAACGCGTTGAAATGCAGGCTGACAAACAAATCCGCCCCGCGCCGGTTGGCGGTTTCCGGGCGCGCGGGCAATTTCACATACTCGTCCTGTGCGCGGGTCAGGATGACATTGAACCCGGCGCGCTGGAGCTGGTCGCGCAGTTCCAACGCCAGCGCGAGCGTGCAGGTTTTTTCACTGTGCCCGAAAAAGCCGCCGACGCGGTTGCCGGTGTCCTTGCCACCGTGGCCGGGATCGAGGCAGACGGTCGTGATTTTCCCGGCATTTTTTTTTGGCGGAAAGATCAGCGGGCGGATGGCTGTTTCAACGTCCAGTTGCGAAATGAACGGCGTGCCTTTTTGATTTGCCACCGGAAACGACAGCCGCACATTCACGCCGTTGATCTCCACGTCATGCGAATCCACGTTGAACACCAGCCGCGCCGTGCGGTTCGTCAGGACAATTTCAGTGCCGCGGTTGCTCGTGAAGCCGTAAAAGCCGTTCCCGCGCGCCCAGTCCGCAAGCGCCACATAATTCTGCCCGTTGACGGATGCCGCGGGCGCGTGTCCCGGCCCGGCCAGCAGGCACAAAGCGGACAGCAGCGGGCAAACAAATTTCATCGCCGCGCAAATTGCCCGCCCGCCCGGCTGGATTCAAGGCAAATGACAGCCTGGCACGCATAAAAGTTTGATTTTCGACGGTAATGGTTTTTAATTCAGAGTTGAAATTTTTGAAATGAACATCCACGAATATCAGGCCAAGCAATTGCTCGCGCATTTCGGCGTCGCCGTCCCGTTTGAAATCCCCGCCAAGTCGCCCGCCGAGGTGCGGCCGGCCGCGGAAAAAATCGCCGCCAGCGGCAGTGCGCGCGTTGTGGTCAAATCGCAGATCCATGCAGGCGGACGCGGCAAGGGCACGTTCAAATCCGGCTTCCAAGGCGGCGTGAAGGTGGCGTCGTCGGTGGATGAGGCGGTGGGCTTCGCGGAAAAGATGCTTGGCAACGTGCTCGTCACCAAACAGACCGGCGCGGACGGGCGCAAGGTGCAGACGCTGCTGATTTCCGAAGGCGCAAAAATCAAAAAGGAATTTTATCTGGCCGTGCTGCTGGACCGCGCAAATTCGCGTCCGCTCATCATGGCCAGCACCGAGGGCGGCATGGACATCGAAGAAGTCGCCGCGAAGTATCCCGAAAAGATTTTTAAGGAAACGATTGATCCGGCAGTCGGCATCATGCCGTATCAGGCGCGCAAAATTGCCGCCGCGCTCGGACTCAAGGGCGATTTGTTCAACGCCGGCGTGAAGCTCGTCACCGGCGTCTATAACACCTGGTGGGAATGTGACGCCGCGATGGTGGAATTGAATCCGCTCGCGGTCGTCGAATTGCGCGACGGAAAAGAAACGGTCGTCGCGCTCGACGCAAAAATTTCATTGGATGACAACGCGTTGTATCGTCACAAGGACATTTTGAAGATGCGCGATTTGAACGAGGAGGCGCCGCTGGAAATCGAGGCGAGCAAGTTCAACCTGAATTACATCAAGCTCGACGGCAGCATCGCGTGCCTCGTCAACGGCGCGGGCCTGGCGATGGCGACGATGGACATCATCCAGCATTTCGGCGGCAGCCCGGCGAATTTTCTCGACGTGGGCGGCGGCGCGAGCAAGGAACAGGTGACGGCGGCGTTCAAAATCATTTTGCAGGACCCGAACGTGAAGGGAATTCTGGTGAACATTTTCGGCGGCATCATGGATTGCAACGTCATCGCCACCGGCATCGTCGCGGCGGTGAAGGAAACCGGCCTGAAACTCCCGCTCGTCGTCCGGCTCGAAGGCAACAACGTCGTCGCCGGCAAAAAAACGCTGGCCGAATCCGGCGTGGCCATCATCACCGGCGACTCGATGGCCGACGCGGCGCAGAAGATCGTAAAGGCCGTCGGCAAATAATTATTTGCAAATCCGAAAACACAATTTTCCATGTCCATTCTCGTCACCCCCAACACCAAGGTTCTCGTTCAAGGCATCACCGGCAGCTTCGGCGCGAAGCACGCACAGCTCTCCATTGATTATGGCACGCAGATCGTCGCCGGCGTCACGCCCGGCAAAGGCGGACAATTTTTTGAACATGGCGGCAAAAAAATTCCCGTTTTCGACACCGTCGCCGACGCGGTGAAACAAACCGGCGCGACGGCTTCGGCAATTTTTGTTCCGCCGCCGTTCGCCGCCGATGCGATTCTCGAAGGCGCGGACGCCGGACTCGATCTCATTGTCGCCATCACCGAAGGCATTCCGGTTCGCGACATGGTCAAAGTGAAACGCGCGCTGCAAGGCAACACCAAGACGCGGCTGATCGGGCCGAATTGTCCCGGCGTGGTCACGCCCGGTGAAGGCAAAGATTCCCATGGCGGCTGCCGCATCGGCATCGCGCCCGGCTACATCCACAAAAAAGGAAACATCGGCGTCGTTTCGCGCAGCGGCACATTGACCTATGAAGCGGTCTGGCAGCTCACCTCGCGCCGCGTCGGCCAGAGCACCTGCGTCGGCATCGGCGGCGACCCGGTCAACGGCACGTCGCATTTGGACGTGATCAAACTTTTCAACGCCGACCCGGAGACGACGGGAATAATTATGATCGGTGAAATCGGCGGCAGCGCGGAAGAAGAGGCGGCCGAATGGATAAAGAAAAATTGCAGGAAGCCCGTGGCCGGATTCATCGCCGGTGCGACCGCGCCGCCCGGACGCCGCATGGGCCACGCCGGCGCGATTATCAGCGGCGGCAAAGGCACGGCGGCGGCGAAAATTGCAGCGTTCAAGGACGCGGGCATCGGCGTCGCCGCCACGCCGAGCGAAATGGCGGACACGCTTTTGAAAATGATGTGATGCAAAGTGACGAGTGGTGAGTGACGGGTGACAAGGTCAAAAGCGCGTCGCCATTGCTTTTCACTCGCCACTCATCACTGGTCACTTTTACATGGGCTACGTTGATTTCATCCTGAACCTCGCCGGCCTGCTGCTGTGGCTGAACTGGCGTTCCAACCGTTTCGATCCGCTCGTCAAACGGCTGCCCGCGACGTTGATGGGCACGCTGCGGCCCGCCGCGCCTCAACGGCTCCGCCGCTGGCAGCTGCTGGCGTTCCTCGCGGCGCTGTTGCTGGTGCGCGCCGTGGTTTATTGGTGGATCGGCTCGCAAACCAACTGGTCGGGCAAAATAAATCTCGGCGTGGTCGTGTTGTGGTTTTCCGACAATCCGCATTGGACCGGATTTTACCACATGCTGCTCTTTTCCTTTTTCAGCTTCGGCTTGGTGCTGGGAATTTTTTACGTGGGCCTGCTGCCGCTCTCGCTGCTGGACGGCCCGCTGCCCGTTCACGGGCTGGTGAAAATTCCGCTGGGCCGGGTGGACGGCTGGCCGCGCTGGGCAAAAATCATTTTGCCGTTCATCGCCACGGCAGGCTTGTGGTGGCTCGCAAGCTGGCTGCTGGGCCGGCTGCAAATCCTGCCGCCGGCCTCGCCGGCCTGTCGTTTCCAGCAATCCCTGGTCATCGGGGCGGACAGCTATCTCCTGTGGAAGTTTCCGCTGGCCGCCATTTTGCTGTTGCACCTGGTGAACAGCTATGTTTATTTCGGCAGAAATCCGTTCTGGAAATATGTGAACCTGACGGCGCAGACGTTTTTGCAGCCGTTGAAAAAAATCCCGCTGCAGATCGGCAAGGTGGATTGTGCGCCGGTGCTGGCGCTGGCGCTGATTTTTTTCGCGGCGGAACTGGCGTGGCGCGGCTTGAACCTGCTCTATGCCCGCCTGCCGCTCTGAAAGACTACGCGGTGGCGGCGCGGGGCAGCTTGACGGTGACGGTGGAGCCGCAGCCGGGATTGCTCTCAATGGTCAGTTCGCCGCCGTGCAGTTTTACCAGTTTTTTGGCGATGGCCAGGCCGAGGCCGAAACCCTGCTCGTCCTGCATTTTCCGCTCGAACTGCATGTAGGCGCCGATGCGGCTGATTTGCTCGGCGGAAAATCCGCGCCCGTCATCCTGCACGGAAAATTCCACTTCGTCCGCCGCCGTCCGCAGGCGGACGCGCACCGGCTGGCCGGCGTCGGAAAATTTCAGGGCGTTCTGCACAAGTTCAACGGCGATTTTTTTGAGATAGTCCTCCGCCATCGGCAGCGGCGCATCGGCCAGGTCAAGGATGAGATCGTTCAACCGGCCGGCCTTTTCCGCCTGCGTGCGCGCGGCGGCGCGGACGATTTCCGCCGGCCGGCTGCATTTGGCGGCGCGCAGACGGCTGATGCTCTGCGGGTCGGAGGCGACGATTTCCAACTGGGCGTAAATCAAAAAGTTTTCAATCAGCCGTTCGAGGCGCTGGCCCGACAGGCAGATTTCCTGGCTCATCTCCGCGATGGTCTGGGAATCCATCGAATCCGCTGATTCGGCCAGCATCTCGGCATTGGAAATGATGCCGTTGAGCGGCGTGCGCATCTCGTGCGGCAGCATCAGCGAAATCTGGCTGCGCAAAAGGGAAAGCTTTTTTTCAGCCTCTTCGCGCACCGTTTGCGCCTTGCGAAGGCGCGCGTTCACGGTGGCATAAAGCTCGTCCACATTGAACGGCTTGGGCAGGTAATCATCCGCGCCCAGATCCATGCCGTGGCGCATGCCGGCGGCGTCGGCCAGACCGGTCATAAAAATGAACGGGATGGCGGCGGTGGTGGCGTCCTCGCGCAATTTCGCCAGGGTCAGATAGCCCGCGTCCGGCGTGTCCATGTTGACATCGCAGAGGATCAGGTCGGGCATTTGTCCGCGCGCCTGGGCGAAGCCATTGGCGCTGTCGGCCGCCTCAATGACTTCAAAGCCCTGCTGCTCCAGCGCCAGCCGGATCATTTCGCGCAGCCAGGACTCGTCATCAATGACCAGAATTTTCCTCATCAAAAGTTAAAGCATCAAAGGAAGCAGGTTTTGTTCCGTTGACGCTTTTCCACTCCGCGCCCTGAAAAAGGCAAACAAGCCAACTTAATTCGGATTATTTGCGCGCTTCCAAAGGAACGTAGTGCGCCAACGTGGGGCCGGTGTAAATCTGGCGGGGCCGGTAGATGCGGCTCTTCGGTTCCTCCATGATTTCCTTGTAATTCGCGATCCAGCCCGGCATCCGGCCGATGGCAAAAATCACCGTGAACATCTCCACCGGGATGCCGATCGCGCGCATGATGATGCCGCTGTAAAAATCCACGTTCGGATACAGCTTGCGCTCGACGAAGTAGGAATCCTTCAACGCCGTCTCCTCCAGCCGCTTTGCAATGTCCAGCAATGGGTCATTGATATGCAATTTGGACAGGACATCGTCGCACGCCTTCTTGATGATCTTGGCGCGCGGGTCGTAATTTTTATAGACGCGGTGGCCGAAGCCCATGAGCTTCCTGCCGCTGTTCTTGTCCTTGGCCGCCTCGATGAACTTCGAGCCGTCGTCGCCTTCCTGATGAATCTGCGCCAGCATTTCCAGCACCGCCTGGTTCGCGCCGCCGTGCAGCGGCCCCCACAGCGCGCACACGCCCGCCGCGCAACTGGCGAACAGATTTGCCTGGCTCGACGCCACCATGCGCACCGTCGAGGTGGAACAATTCTGCTCGTGGTCCGCGTGCAGCAGGAAAATCAGGTCCAGCGCCTTGACCACTTCCGGCTTCAGCTCAAAATCCTCATACGGCAGCGAGAACATCATGTGCAGAAAGTTCGCCGTGTATTTGTATTGCTGTTTCGGATAAATCAGCGGCAGCCCTTTCGACTTGCGATACGAATACGCCGCAATGGTGCGCACCTGCGAAAGCAGCTTTGCCACATACACGTCAAACTGTTTGTTCTTGCCCCATTTCCAGTTCATCAGGCCCTCGTCGAAGCAGCTCGCGGCATTGATCATCGCGGACAATATCGCCATCGGGTGCGCGCCCGTCGGGAAGCCCTCGAAATGAAACTTCATGTCCTCGTGCAAATACTGATGATCCGTAAACAGATTTGAGAACACCTTCAACTGTGCCCGCGTCGGCAGCGTGCCGTAAATGATGAGATACGCCGTCTCGATGAAATTGGACTTCTCCGCCATCTCCTCGATGGGGATGCCGCGATAGCGCAGGATGCCCTTGTCGCCGTCAATGAAGGTGATGTTGCTGACGCACGAGCCGGTGTTGCCGTAGCCGTCGTCAATCGTGATGTAGCCCGTGTTCGCGCGCAGGGCCGACACGTCCACCGCCTTTTCATTTTCACTGCCCGTCAGCGTCGGCAGCGTGTAAACTTGCCCGTCCAGTTCGAGTTTCGCTTGGTTGCTCATAATCTCCTAGTCTCCGTCTCCTAGTCTCCGGTTGCGATGATTAAATTGTGACTTCCCGAAATTTGCCGACACCCGGCGGCAATGGCAAGCCGCGAAAACGCTTTTCACAAAAAAAGAGCGCCGGATTGAACCGGCGCATGGGGGTGTTGAAACGGAGTCAGATTTAATTCCCCGTCTTCAATTCCACCACGTCGTGCGGCGCGGCTTCGCGCTGGCCGGCGGGGCTGACGCGGATGTAACGCGCCTTCTCGCGGAGCTCCGCCAGGTTCATCGCGCCAAGGTAGCCCATGCCGCTCTGGATGCCGCCGATGAGCTGCGCAAGCACGCGGTCCACCGGGCCGACGGATTCCTTGAGCGCCTCGATGCCTTCGGCGGCGAGCTTGCGGGTGGTGTCGGCCTTTTCATGGCCATAACGCGCCGCCGAGCCGGCCTTCATTGCCGCGAGGCTGCCCATGCCGCGGTATTGCTTGTAAAGCTTGCCGCTGATCTCCATGACTTCGCCGGGCGCCTCGGTGCAGCCGGCAAACATGCCGCCGCAAATCACCGCGTGCGCGAGCGTCAGCGCTTTCACAATGTCGCCGGATTTCGTGATGCCGCCGTCGGCGAGAATGGAAACTTTTTTCTTCGCCGCCGCCTGGGCGCAGATGTAAAGCGCCGTCATCTGCGGAATGCCCACACCCGCCACGATGCGCGTGGTGCAGATGGAACCCGGCCCCTGGCCGACCTTGATGGCGTTCGCACCGCAGTCGGCGAGATAGTCCACGCCCGCCGCGCTGGTGACGTTGCCGGCGATGAGGGGCAGTTTCGGAAAGGCGTCGCGCAAAACTTTCACGGTGTCGCCCACGCCTTTGCTAAAACCATGCGCGGTGGAAACGGCCACGACATCCACGCCGCGTTCCACCAGTCCGCCGACATGAGCGAGGATGCGGGCGCGGTCCAGTTCGCCAAAGGCGTTGCGCGTGGCGGAAACCGCCGCGCCGCAGACCAGCCGGAACTGCGCATCACGCGCCGGCTTGAACTGCGCCTTGCGCTCCTGCGTGATGCGCTCGACGTCGCTCATGGTAATCAAACCGTGCAGACAGTCATCATCGTCCACGACGAGCAGCTTGTGGATGCCGAGATGTTCGGTGAAAAACTTGTCGGCGCGGGCGATGGGGTCTTTGCCGAGTTCTTTTTTCGTGATGGTGTGAACCTGTTTGCGCGGCGTGAGCGCCTCGATCACTTTCTTGGCGGCGTAACGCGGCTTGACGACGTGGCCGGACAGCAGGCCGACCAGTTTGCCTTTGCCGTCCACCACCGGGAACGTGCTGAAGCCGAACTTTTTCTGCTCGATCAATTCCAGCACGTCGCCGATCAACTGCTCCGGTGCGACTTTGATCGGATCCTGGATCAAACCCTGGACATGATATTTCACGCGGCTGACCTGTGAGAGCTGTTCGCGTTCCGGCATGTTGTAATGGATCAGGCCGAGGCCGCCGTTGAGCGCCATGGCGATGGCCATGCGCGATTCGGTGACGGTGTCCATGTCGGCGGAGATCGCCGGGATGTTCAGGCGCAATCCCTCTGCCAGCGTGGTGTCGAGCTGGGTGTTGCGCGGGAGAATCTCCGAGTAAAGCGTCGCCAGCGTGATGTCGTCGTAGGTCAGGCCGACTTTGCTGTTTGCGGCGAAAAAAGCATCCGCCGGTTGATAGAAGGAATCGTCGAGATTGGAATGATGCGTCGCTGCCATGTCGGAAAATGCCTGTGACGCGGCGTTCTTGGCAAGGAAATTCCGCACGATTCAATGCGGATGGAGATGATGCAGGATGTGCGGCTTCTCCAGCCCGTGCGCGAGCATCAGCGGCTCGTCGGCGAGCAGTTCCATCGTGCGCCCGTCGGCGATGATTTCCCCCTGATCCAAAATGATCGCGCGCGCGCACAGCTCCACCGCCAGTTCCAGATCATGCGTGGCGATCAGCTTCGTCGCCGGAATTTCCCGCAGCAACGCCTTGAACTCGCGCCGGCCGCGCGGGTCGAGGTCGCTCGTCGGCTCGTCGAGCACGAGGATTTTCGATTCGCACGCCAGCACGCCGGCAAGGCAGGCGCGGCGTTTTTCGCCGTGGCTCAGATGATGCGTGGCCCGCTGCTCAAACCCCGCGAGCCCGGCCTGCGCCAGGGATTTTTTCACGCGCGCGGCAATTTCCGTTTCGCCCAGGCCCAACTGCTGCGGGCCGAACGCCACGTCCTCCGCCACCGTCGGGCAGAACAACTGGTCGTCCGGGTCTTGAAACACCAGCCCGACCTGCCGCCGGATTTTCTCCAGGTTCCCGGCCGCGAGCGGTTCGCCATGAATTTTCACCGCGCCGTCGCCGGAAAGTTTTTCCGGCAGCAGCCCGTTCAAATGCAGCAGCAGGGTGGACTTGCCGGAGCCGTTCGGGCCGAGCAGCGCGATGCATTCGCCCGGCCGCACGCAGAAGCTGATGCCGCGCAGCGCCTCCGTGCCGTCGTGATAACGGTATTTCAAGTTGGTGATTTCAATCGCGTTCATTTCAAATCATTGCCGCAAAAGGGCGCAGCAGGTGCAAAAGTTTTCATCCTGACCATCTCAATCTGGCGAAGGAATCCTTCGCTCAAAGCAGGAAACATAAATGATGCCGGATCGTGAAGGTTTTTCCCTTCATGCGCCGCTTGGGCCTTTTGGCGGCGGTTGAAGTTTGGTTTCATTTCCAGCCGCGCGCGCACATGGCGTTGTAAATCCGCTCGGCGCGTTCCGACGCGCGCACGAACAACTGCCCGGCGACCGACGACAGCGCCTGCCATTGGAACCGGCGTCCGCGCGTGAACGACCGGCTTGCGCGGGCGCGGCGCATCCGCTCCGCCTCGTCCGCCAGCACGAACAAATACCGGTGCATCAGCGTCAGCGTGGTGACGAACAGCCCCGGCACCCACAGCCGCTGCAGCACGCGCACCAGTTCCGTGAACGGCGTGGTGTTCGCCAGCAGCATCGTCGCAAGCAGGCACAGGTTGGCCTTGAACATCACCACCGCGAAGATTTTCCCGCCGCCCGGCTGGAACCACATCAGCCCGGCCACGCCGAGCACCAGCGGTTCCAGCAGCAACATCCGCTTCAACAAAAACCACGCGGGCAGCCGGCTTGCGGCGGCAATCAAAGTCAAAACCGCCGCGACCGCCAGCAGCGCAGCGATTTGCGTGCGCGGCAGCAAAACCGTCGCCAGCGCCAGCGCCAGCGCGGCGCCCAGCTTCAACGCCGCCGGCAGGCGGTGAACCGCGCTGTCGCCCCGGCTGTGATTATGCAAAAGGCGCAGGCTCATGCGCGGGCCGCCTCCATTTTTTCTTTGACGGGCAGTTTCAAAGTATTACGATTAAAATAATTTGTAACACCTAGCACAATCAATTTGCCGGAGCAAGCCATTATGCACATACCCGACGGTTTCCTCGATGCCAAAACCCTCGCCCTCACCGGCGCGCTGTCCGCAGGCGGGCTGGCCGTGGCCGCGCGCCAGGTCAACCGCACGCTGCCGCGCAACAAAATCCCGCTGATGGGCCTGGGCGCGGCGTTTGTGTTCGCGGCGCAGATGCTGAATTTTCCGGTGGCCGGCGGCACGTCCGGTCATCTGCTCGGCGGCGTGCTGGCGGGCGTGCTGCTGGGACCGGGCGCGGCGGCGATTGTGATCGCGTGCGTGCTGATCGTGCAGGCGCTGCTGTTCAGCGACGGCGGCGTGCTGGCGCTCGGCGCAAACATCTTCAACATGTCGTTCATCGGCGGCGTGTGCGGTTGCGCGATATACCGGGCGGCGCGCAAATTCCTGCCCGGCCTGCGCGGGCGCATCACGGCGGTGTTTTTCGCCGCGTGGCTTTCCACCGTGCTGGCGGCGGTGACGTGCGCCGGGGAACTGTCGCTGTCCGGCACGCTGCCGCCGAGCGTCGTGTTTCCGGCGATGGTGGGCGTTCACATGCTCATCGGCATCGGCGAAGGGCTGATCACGTCGCTGGTGATTCTGGCGATTGCGCGCACGCGGCCGGATTTGCTCGAAGCGGAAAATGTCCCGGCAGCACGCGGCACCGGTCTGGAATTTCTGGCGTTCGGCCTGGTCATCGCGCTGGGGCTGGCGATTTTTGTCTCGCCCTACGCCTGCGCGTGGCCGGACGGGCTGGACAAGGTGGCGGAGAAATTCGGTTTTGCCGGCCATGCCGCCACGCTCATCAAGACGTGGATTCCCGACTACAAAATGCCCGGCATCAGTTCCGCCGGCATCGCCACCGCCATTGCCGGAGCCATCGGCACGCTGATCATGTTCGGGCTGGCCTGCTTGATCGGGCGTGTGCTGGTGAAAAACGAAATCAAAAGCCAGCTGCCGGACTGAACTCGCAGACAGCCGGGCGGCGCACGCCACCGGGAGAAATCGGCCCTCGCTTTCTCCGGCTCGTTGCGGAAATGTAATAATACGATTTTGTTATTGCGTAACATTTCTTAATTTGGTAATACTATTTTATATGAACGTAACACTTCCGTCAAAACTGGGTCGGGTGCCGGTTTCATGCCGCGCTGGAAGAAAAATTTCTTCAACTCTCATGGCCGGCTTCTGCGGGCTGCTGCTGGCGGCGGGGATTTCCCGCGCGGAATCGTTTGCCAATTTCGAGGCCGTGGATGCCGATGGCGTGAGCACATGGAATGGCAGCTACCCGGTCACGCTGGTCGGCGTGCTGTTGACCGATCCGGGCGAAATGCTTGATGCGACGCCGGATTATCTTGACTGGGATGATGGCGCGAACGCCTATAATTTGGGCGGCCAGTGGCAGGTGTTTGTGCAGGCAGTCACAGGCGGCAGCGACCGGGGCGGCGTGGAGTGTTGGATGGCGCAGGATTACGGCAACCTGCCGTGGGAACCGCACGATGGCAGCGACAGCTACTCGGATGACGATTGGACTGCCAATGTCAATCGTGTGAGCCACGATCCTGCCACCGGTTATGCCTTTCACAAGGGCGACTTGGTGATGATCACGGCCAACGGCTCGCTGTTCTACGGCGGAATGCAAAACGTCAACGAGGAACACACCACCGGCACGAACCGCCAATTCATCATTTCGCTGGTGTCCACAAATTTTGGTTTGCCAGTGCCGCAGGTGATTTCCCTGTCGTCGGTCATCGGCACGAATCTTGGCGCGACGGGACATTACGACATTTTTGATCCCACGCGCGCGACCGGCGGCGAGTATTATCAGGGAATGCGTGTCCGCATCAACGGACTGACCCTGGTCACGACCGATGGTTGGAACACCAACTCCGACTGGGATTCCCGCTATTGCACCGCGACGGATGGCGAAGGCCGGCAATTCCCGCTGATTCATCCGCTGTATGACCTCGGCCCGGCACCAACCAGCCAGTTTGATGCCACGGGAGTTTTCCTTCAGGAATCCGGCTCCGGCACGGACGGCACCTTTGGCTACGAATTGTTCGTGCAGGAAATCACGCCGTCGTCCAGCGCGGTGCTGAATCTGGCGAACCAGCCGGTCATCACCTGGCCGGCGGCGCTGGCGAATTACCAGGTGCAGAGCAGCGATTCGCTGACGAATCCGAATTGGATGCTGATCACCAATGCGCCGGTTTTGGTGAACGGGCAAAACACCGTCGTGCTACAACCGGCGGGCGCACAAAAGTTTTTCCGGCTGCAGCGCGTGCAATGACCGTCGGCCGAAATTTGGGATTGCTAAAACATGCAGCCACGCAAAAACAACATCGCGTTCACGCTGGTTGAACTGCTGGTGGTCATCGTCATCATCGGCATTCTCGCCGCGCTGTTGCTGCCCACTTTGTCCCGCGCGAAGGAAAAGGCGAAAGTGGCGAGGGTCCACGCCGAGTTGAACGGCCTCGGCCTGGCGTTTGACATGTATTCCACCGATTATGGCGGCAAGGTTCCGCCGGTGCGTGACAACTGCAACACCGATCTGGCCTCGCATTGGTGCGAACTGCCGGTGGAACTGGCCAATGAACATTACCTGCCTCACAGCAATCAGGGCGGACTGGAGGCCGATCTTGAAGACTTGTTCAATCCCGGCCACACCTACAAATACGCCGCGCCGGGACCGCAGCTGCTCAACGGTGCGCCCGCCGGAAATTATTCCCTGTGGGTTCCGACCAACATGCCGGACATGACCGGAGGTGGAAAATATTTCACTGATGCCGAATCCAGTCCCGTGCGCTGGGTCATTTGGAGTCTGGGGCCGCAGCCGGACAGCGTCCGCAGCCAGAACACCTACGCCCCGCTGACCAGCGACAGTTGGTATCGCCGCACTGGTGAAGGCGGCGTGATCGTCCGCTTTGCCGACCGCAACGGAACTCAATTCAGTAGTCCATGACAACGAACAAACTCATTCCATGAAAAAATCAATCCTCATCCTGTCAGCGGCCATCGCCATTTTAACCGCCGGCAAACTTTTTGCCCACGACGACGAAATCTCCGTCGCCGGCTCAAACATTTGGAATCAGGCGCAGGAGCCGACCAACTGGTGGAATGACATCAAAAATTTACACGGCCATGTCGGGCCGTGGAACGTTCTTGGCTGGCGCATGGGCAAGGCAGCGTTGCGCGAACTGAATGCGACCTGGGGGCAACATGAACTGGACATTGTTTGTTACATTCCGCTCAAAACGCCGTATTCCTGCATCGCGGACGGACTGGTCGTCGGCACCGGCAACAGCCTCGGGCGGCTGGACATTCGTTTGGGCGAAGTCATGACCATGACTGAAATTTACGTCGGCGTCCGGCGCAAAGATGGCACCGGCCTGGTGCTGTTGCTCAAGCCGAACCAAAAGTATCTGGAAAAAATCCGCCACGCACCCGACGCGCAATTGGAAACGCTCGCCCGCGAATGCGGCGAGCTTCCCGAAACGGAGTTGTTTGTAATTGATAAAGTGCCGTCGTCCGAAACGAACTCAAAATAGAATCTTAATCAACTTGGCTGGTTTCCATCTTTGACAATCTGCGGCGTAGGCCTGCGCTGCCATTCTTTGGCCATGAATAAAGAAACCGTCATCCGGCTGCCGTTTCAGGAGGTCCAGCGCGTCGAGTTCGGGCACAACAAGGAATTTCTGGCGGCGAACGAGAAAGATGCCAAGCTCCGCGAACTTTTCCCGACGGGCGCGAACCGGCTGTTCTTTGGCGACAATCTTCACATCATGCGCCAACTGGCGTCTTTGCAAGGAAAAATCAATGGGGCACCGCAACTGTCCGCTTGCGTTGCCGCCGCCATTGCAAATAATCGTGGACATGAAAAAAGAAACCGTCAGCCGATTCAGCATGTCCCTGCCGCCATCGCTCCTGCGGCAACTGGACGAGATGTCGCGCGAGAAGGGCTACGACAACCGTTCGCTCGCCATCGCGGACATGATTCGCAACCAGCTCGTTGAGCACCGCCAGAAAAATGACACGGGCGAAATCGCCGGCACCATCACGCTGGTCTATGACCATCACAAACCGCATTTGCAGGCGAGCCTCACCGACATCCAGCACGACCACCACAACGTGATTCTCTCCACCGTCCACGTCCATCTCGACCACCACAACTGTCTGGAAGTTTTGATCGTGCGCGGCCAGGCCAGCGTTATCCGCAAGATTGCCGACGAACTCATCGCCGCCAAAGGCGTGAAGCACGGCAAGCTCACCGTGACGACCACGGGAAAAGATCTGCCGTCGTAAAAGAAAAACGCGGCGTTCTGAAAAACGCCGTGCGGAAAACGTCAGTTTGCAAGGCCGTCCAGCAGTTCATTGATCACACCAATCAGAATGACCGGCGTGCATTGCGCTTTGTAAAGCATCCGGTCCGCGCCCAGGGCCGCCGCCGTCACGCCCTGGTCGGCGATGCTGGCCTGGGACAGCACGATCACCGGCAGGGTTTTCAAGACCGGCGTGGAGCGGATATATTTGATCACATCCGATCCCGCAAGCTTGGGCAGCAAGAGGTCCAGCACCACAAGATCCGGGCGCGACTTGAACAGCATTTTTGAGGCGATCAAACCGTCTTCCGCCACTTGCACCTGGAAACCCGCCCGCTCCAAGGCCGCCCGGTAGATATGCACAATCAGCGGATCGTCCTCGACATGAAGAATAGTTTTCATGTGCCCATGGCCGCATGAAAGCTAATCCGCGTAGCCGGTCGGATGTTGCTGATGCCAGGCCCACGCCGTTTTCACGATGTCCTCCAACCTGGGATACTGCGGTTTCCAGCCGAGTTCCGTGAACGCCTTGTTCGCCGCCGCCACGAGCTTCGGCGGGTCGCCCGGCCGACGCGGTTTCTCAACCGCCGGGATTTTCCTGCCGGTGACTTTTTCGCACATCTGGATGACTTCCTTCACCGAGTAGCCGTCGCCGTTGCCGAGGTTAAAGAAACCGCTCTTGCCCGGCTGCAAGCCGAGAATGTGCGCCTGCGCCAGATCCTTGATGTGAATGTAATCGCGGACGCAGGTGCCGTCCGGCGTCGGATAATCCGTGCCGTAAATCTCCACCTGCGGTTTTTTGCCGAGCGCCACGAACAACACGTTTGGAATCAGATGCGACTCGATGCGATGATGCTCGCCGAACTGCTCGCTCGCGCCGGCGGCGTTGAAATAGCGGAAGGCGATGAACTCCAGCCCGTAAATCCGCTGATACCACGTCAGCGCCTTCTCGAACATCAGCTTGGATTCGCCGTAGGGATTGATCGGGCGCTGCGGCAGGTCTTCCGTCATCGGCACGCGGTCGGGCGGACCGTAAGTCGCGCAGGTCGAGCTGAAGACGAATTTTTTCACGCCGCATTCCACGGCGGCGTCGGCGAGCTTGAGCGCGTTGACAAAGTTGTTGTGGAAATACTTCTTCGGGTTTGTCATGGATTCGCCGACGAGCGCGAACGCGGCGAAATGCAGGATCGCCTCCGGCTTCACCGACTTGACGGCCTTCAAAATGTTTCCCGCCACTTCCGGCTTGCCGAGGATGAATTTCGCGCGCGGGTCCACCGCCGAGCGGTGGCCTTCCGTGAGGTTGTCATAAACCGTGACCTGATGTCCGGCGTTGAGCAGTTCTTCCGTGCAAACCGAACCGATATAACCGGCGCCGCCGGTGACAAAGACGTTCATGCGGGCAGTGTAAATTTTTTTGCCGGTTTTCAAAGTTGAAACTGCGGATGCCGCCGCAGCTTTTCCGCCGTGGCCGGCGACAGCGGGGCGCGGGAATAAACCGGTTCGCGCAACGGCTCGGCGCTGCTGGAGCGCAATGCGCGTTCCAGCCAGCGGTTGTTTAGCGGCTCGGCCAGCAAAGCCGGGATGTTCGCGGCCACGGTCGTCTCCTCCTTCAGGCCCGTCGCGCGGCCGACCCCAACATAAAATCCGGCGAGCAAAAGCGTCGTGCGGATCAACGTGCTGCGGGAATAAGTCGTGAGCGCGCACGGACGCGCGGGGTCGAGCGCGCGGAAAAGCTGTTCAAACACGGGCAGCGCCCACATCGCCGGATTTTTCGCCGGGGAAAAGGCGTCGTAAAAAATGGCGTGCGGCGCGGGCATTTCCGGTTTTGTAGCATGAGCCTCGTTCCCTCGGCCGTCACCGGCAAGCAGCGCCGGGAAATCACCAAGATAAAAATTCCACTTCACTTTCAGCTTTCCGCTTTCAAATTCCGTGTGCCGGTCGCGGAGCAAACTGGCGATTTGATCTTTGTATCCGTCCAAATAACCGAGCGCATCGGCATTTTCCAGCGCAAACGCCAGCGGCTCGCTCGTGTTGTCGAAGCTGACGAGGTGAAGCTGGCCGGGAATTTCGCGCGTCGCGCGCAGGGCGGTGAGGACGTTGGCCGCCGCCCCGAGGCCGATGTCCCAGATCACAAATTCGCCGGCATGATTTTGCAGGCGCTCGCAGATTTTGAGCTGCCGGACGTAAAGCAGTTCCGCCTCCGCCTGCGGGCCGAGGCCGGGGTGCAGCTTTTCGCCGTAGCTGGCGGAGAACAATGTTTTCCCGCCGTTGGCAAGCTGCACAAGCTGGTAATCGTTTGACACCGGAATTGATTAACCACGAAACGCCCGCATGACACGAACAAAAAACCGGCAACCCACCCTCATGGGTTGCCGGCCAACCAAACCACCCAACCAAAATCAGAGCTGCGCCATCGCCTGGTCCAGCGCCGCGTAAAGTTTTTTCATCGTCGCCGCCGTCTCGTCGCCCATGTTGGAGAGACGAAACGTGGTGCCTTTGATTTTTCCGTAGCCGCCGTCAATCAGGAAGCCCTGGTCCTTGACGAGCTTCTGCAGCTTCGCCACGTCCACGACGCGCCCGCCGGGCCGCGCGCCGTTGCTGACGCAGGTGAGCGTGACGGATTCAAAACCTTTTTCGGGGAACAAATTAAAGCCATGCTTGGCCGCCCAGTCGCGCGTGAGCTGGTTGGTTTTCCGATGGCGCGCGTAACGTTTCTCCAATCCTTCGGCGAAGAAATCGTCGAGCTTGGAACTCAGGGCAAAAACGTGGCCGATGCTCGGCGTGCTGGGCGTCATGTTCAGCCCGGCGTTTTTCTGGAACTCGACGAAGTCAAAATAATAGCCGCGATCCCTGGCCAGCGCCGCCTTCGCGAGCGCGGCGGGCGAGGCGGTGAACACCGCGAGTCCCGGCGGCAGCGCGAACGCCTTCTGCGTGCCGGCGAGCAGCACGTCAATGCCGAGTTCATCAAACTTGATCGGCAGCGCGGTCAGCGAACTGACGGCGTCCACGATGAAGATGACATCGGGATATTTTTTCTTGAGCGCGGCGATTTCCGCGAGCGGACTCATCACGCCGGTGGAAGTTTCGTTGTGGATGATGGTGAGCGCGTCGAATTCGCCGGTGGCGAGCTTTTTGTCAACCGCTTCCGCGCGGATGGGCGAACCCCAGTCCACCTGCAGCGCCTCAGCCTGCTTGCCGCAGCGCTTGGACACGTCGAACCATTTGTCGGAGAACGCGCCGCACATGCAGTTCAGGACTTTTTTCTGGACCAGATTGCGCACCGCGCCTTCCATCACGCCCCACGCGGAGGAGGTGGAAAGGTAAACCAGTTGCTTCGTGTAAAACACTTGCTGAAGCTGCGGCTGGATTTTTGCGTAGAGGTCTTTGAAACCCTGGCCGCGATGGCCGATCATCGGCGAGCTGAACGCCTTAAAGGTTTTTTTGCTGACCTCGACCGGGCCGGGGATGTGCAGTTTGACGTGTGTCATAAATTGTTCGTGAAATTTTTCACAAGCTGGCGCAAAACGCAAGTTTTATCACCGCAGGAACCCGAACAATTGAACAATCAAATCATCAAGCAACAAAGTCAGGAAACCATTTTGTTCACTCGAAATGGTGTGTTCCTTTGTTATTTGATGTTTTCCGGCGGCTGGGCGAAAGCGTCTCCCCGGCAGGAGTGCCACCCGGTTGGGACGCGCAGTGACCGGCAGCCTTCATATTTAATAAAGCTGATAAAGAGAAAAGGCGCAGCCGAACGGCTGCACCTCATGTGAAATCAGTCTGTTATTTACTTGCGAAAACGACGGGCAACCGTGCCTACCACGGTCAGCGCGCCACCCAGCATAGCCATCGTGCTGCTGCTGTCTGGGACACTCTGGAGCGGCAGGCTAACCGTCAGGATTGCCGGGGCTCCATCTACTTCGGCATAGGCGAGTTCAAAGCTATAATTGCCGGAGGCTCCCGTCCAAGTGTAAGGTGTATCAACATACGATGTGGGTCCGGTTTCGTTGATTACGTCAGAACCGTTTATCATCAACTCCAAACCATCATCATGACCCACGTTATAGGTCTGGCCATTAACCATCGAGACGGTCCCTGAAAAGTAATACAAGGTATTGTCCGCAGTATTGCCTGCTTCGCCAGAGCCAGTCAGAATTGTGGCTCCGCCGCTTCCCAGAAAGCCCCCGATTGTATATCCGCCAACGTTGCTATTAAAATTAATGGGATCAGTCACGCTGAAAGTGACATCAGCAGACCGGGTGCCGCTCATTGTAGTGACATTTGCGAGAGATCCGTCTTCATTGCCAGTTGTCGTAGGAAAATTCTCCCAAATTTCGCCGGTGATGGTGTTTGCTTGCGCCCGCACGGTGACCCATGAGGCAACGGCCACGGTTGCCAACACAATTATGCTATTTGATTTCATAGTAGTATTTCCGTTTATTATTGTTGTTTGTTTTCAACTTGCCAGCCGAGGAATCACCTTGAAACCAAGTCCGCTGGCAGCTACATAAAAAGTAATAGCAATAACATTGCCAGCTAATTTACAAAAACGGCATCAAAGCCACAAGATCTTTACTTTCAACATGTTAAACGTAAAACAACCACCAGAGCAATTGCCGCCTCTTAGAACTTCGATGAAAAACTGTAAGCAAAGCCGACGCACGGCTAGGAGATTATCCTATATACAGTAATATAATTATGTAAATAAGCAGTTTTCGGATGCAGGTAAAAGTGTAAGGCAATCTGACGGCTGGCCGAAATTCTGCGGTGACTCATTTTGTCTTGTCGGAAACGGGCGGTTTCAAGCTCGTTCTCGCCCTCGAAAACATGGAAATTCTGAGGACGCGCAGGATTGCTGACCGCAGTTTTCAGCCAGATGCTTGTGAGTCAGCGGCCTTGGCCATAAAAATCGCTCCAAAATGGATCATAATTACAACCCGTTCAGCACGTCAATCAACTGCCGCAACCGGCCGTAATGTTTGCGGTTGAAATTGAAGCCGATGCGCACGAGGTCGAGCCGGTCGTTGTCTTCGATTTCGTCAGGCGCGGGTTTGACGGGCTCGATTTTGCCTTCGACAATGATGTCGGCAAAATCCTCGTTCAACGCGGCCAGCGCGGAGGGGCTGGGCGCATTTTTCAGCCGGATGATGAATTGTTCCTTGACGAAACGGGTGGAATTGAAATTGCGGTAGAAACGGGAAATGATTTTCACGGCCTCGTCGGCGTTGTCGGTGATTTGATACAGGTTCAAATCGTCGGGTGAAATCAATTTGTCGCGCAGGAGATGTTCGCGGATGTTCTTGTCCCACGTCTTCCAATAGGTGCCGCCGGGCTTGTCCACCAGCACCAGCGGCATGAGCTGGCTCTTGCCGGTCTGCATGAGCGTGAGCGCCTCGTAACCCTCGTCCATCGTCCCAAACCCGCCGGGGAACAGCACGATGGCGTCCGAGTGGCGGATGAAAATGAGTTTGCGTGTGAAAAAGTATTTGAAGGTGATGAGCTTCTTGTCCTCGGCGATGACCGGGTTCGCGCTTTGCTCCCACGGCAGGCGGATGTTGACGCCGAAACTATTTTCCGGGCCGGCGCCTTCGTGGCCGGCCTGCATGATGCCGGGTCCGGCGCCGGTGATGACCATGAAGCCGGCGGCGGAAATTTTTTTGCCGAACTCGACGGCCTGCTGGTATTCGGCCCTGGCCGGTTGCGTGCGCGCGGAACCGAAGATGGTGACTTTGCGTTTGTTCGCATACGGCGCAAAAATACGGAAAGCATAGCGCAATTCCCGCAACGCGGTCTGGATCACCCGCACGTCGCCGGTGTCCTTCACGTCGGTCAGGAGTTTGAGCGCGTTTTCAACGATGTCCGCGACTTCGGCTTCGTTGTGGCCGCCGCCCTTGAATTTGATCAGTTCGTCAATGCGGCTTTTCAACCCGGGATCCATCGGCGCCTTTTCAGTCCTTTTCATAATTAAATCAGGACGGACAGGATACTGGTGAAAATGCAAAACACAAGCTGGGCAACCGGCCACTTGACTGTTGGGTGGATTGGGGGGAAAGTAACCACTGGGTTACCAGTTATCTTTTATAGCCAATGTTATGAAAGCCATGCTTTTGCCACAAACTGTCAAGCTTTGCGGAATGTTGATTGCCATCAGCTGCCTCTTTTCTGCGCCGTTCAGCTTTGCCCAGCCATTTTATTCCGCCCTTGGCCCGGAAGTGCGGATCACCAGTCCGGCGAATCACGCCACTTTTCACGCGCCTGCGGACATTGCCATTTTTGCCTATGCGCGCCTGATTGGCGAGCCTGGCGCCATTTTTACAAACGTGGAGTTTTTTGCGAATGGCACCAATTTAGGCGGCGGTTTCAACTTGGGTTCCGCTCATCCCGGATTGAAGCCTCTCTACGGAAATTTTTTCTTCGTCAGACCGGTTCCCGCGCTCGGCTCGGTGTATTGCTTTGTCTGGACCAACGCGCCGGCGGGTTCCTATGCGCTGACGGCGGTCGCGCAAGCCCATGATGTTTTGCGTCCCGGCCTGTCCCGGACTTCCGCGCCGGTCAACCTCACCATTCTGGCTTCCACGACCAATGCAAATCCGACGGACGTGGTGAGCATCGTGGCGACCGATCCGGTTGCCGTCGCCGGCACGAATGCCTGCTGGGTCTGGCCGGGCATGACGAATGCGCTTCCCGCCTGGACGAACTGGCCGCCGCAGCACTGGCAGGCCTGCACCAATTGGGGGCCGAAGAACGCGCTTTTCACCGTGCGCCGTCTGGGTGACGCGAGCGCCGACCTCACCGTGAACTACCGCATCGGCGGCACGGCCAGCAACGGCGTGGACTACGCGACCCTCACCAATTTTGTGACCGTTCCCGCCGGCAAGGCCTGCGCGCTGGTTCCGGTTGTGCCGATTGACAACGGCAGGACCAATTTTTCCAGGACCGTCATTCTCACGCTCACGAACGACACCAACACGCCGCCGGATTATTTTGTGGGCATCCCGCGAAGCGCCGCCGCGCTCATCCTCGGCAACTGGCCGCGTCCCTTGCCGTTCCTGCTGGCCGACCGCTGCTTCCATGTGAACGCCAGCGGCCCCGACGGCGCGTGGTTCTGCGTGCAAAGTTCCAGCGACCTGCAAAACTGGTCGTCCGTGGCCACCAATCAAGTCTTCCAAGGCTCGATTGACTTTGTGGACCCCGACGCGCCGGATAATTCCAGCCGCTTCTATCGCGCCCTGCCGGTGACGAACGTGCCAGCGGATTAAAATTCAAAGCGGCCGGCGGGAAAGTTCTCAGTCAATCTTCAGCCACGCCGTTTTCAAATACGCCGGCTCGGCGCGGCTGATGGGAAAATCCGGCGGCTGCGGGACGTAATGCCGTTGCAGAACTTTCCGGTTTGCGGTGCGCACCGCCGCTTCCACGTCTGCGAGAAATTCCTCCGGCGGCCAGTCCGCCGCGTTCGTCGAGGCGAGCAGCACGCCGCCTGGCTTGAGGACGGGCAGGGCGGCGGCGATGAGCCTGCCAAAATCTTTTTCCGCACGGAACGCGCCGTGTTTCTTCGACTGCGAAAACGTCGGCGGGTCGAGCACCACGGCGTCAAACGCGCGGCCTTTTTTCGCCAGCCGCCGCAGCCAGTCGAAGGTGTCGCCGTAAATGAAATCGTGCGCCGCCGGGTCGAGGCCGTTCAGCGTAAAATTGCGCCGGCCCCATTCGAGATATTTTTTCGAGAGGTCGAGGCTCGTCGTCCGCGCACCATGCCTGGCCGCGCAAACCGAGAAGCCGCAGGTGTAGGCGAAACAATTTAAGATTTCCGGTTTCCGATTTCCGGTTTCCGATTTCAACGGCGGAAAGCCCGCCGCAATGTGGCCGGCCAGGAAACGTCGCCGGTTGTCGCGCTGGTCCAGAAACAGCCCGACGGAATAGCCTTCGGTGAAACTCAGCTCGAAGCGGAGACCGTTTTCCAGAATCTCAAACCGCTCCGGCGCGGCTTCGCCAGAAACAAGTTGCGGCGAGACTTCGGTCGTCGTGGAACGCCGGACCTGGCGCGAAAGGATTTTGTGATATGCGCCGCGGCTGGAGAAAATTCTGACGAGCCGTGATAATTCTTCGTTCTGCTTCGCGCTCAACGGCGTTTCGGATTGCGAGAGCAGAAAGTCGCCGAGCTTTTCCACAAACCAGCCGGGCCAGCCGTCGCTCGCGCCGTGGATGACGCGGAAGGCATTCGTCGCGTCCGGCTCAATGACGGCCTTGCGCAAGGCAAGACGCGGGTCAGCGTCGAAGTCTGCCGGTGCGGAGAATTTGACCGGCTCACCGGTGGCCGGATGCGTAAACTCAATTTCCGCCGCGTGCAAAAACACTCGCGCCGCCGGCGTGCCGCCGTAAAGCGTGTCGCCAAGAACCGGGAATCCGCTCTCCGCCGCATGGACGCGGATCTGGTGCGTGCGGCCGGTATGGGGAAACGCAGCGAGGATGGAAAATGACGGATTGAGGATGGCGGATTTGAAATTCGTGCTTTCAGGTTTCAGAGCGGCCGGGCGGAAAAGTGTTTCCGCGCCTTCTCCGCCCGGACGGCTTGCATATTTTTCGCCGATGCGGACGAGCGCGGTTTTGACGGTGAATTCTTCTGCCGGCACCGCGCGGTCGGTGAGCAGGAGATATTTTTTGCGGACGCGGCGGGCGGTGAATTGTTCCGTGAGCGAGCGGTTGGCCGGCGGCGTTTTGCCGAACACGAGCACGCCGCTGGTTTCCTTGTCCAGCCGGTGCAGAATGGCGAGCGGAGACCAGCGTGACTCGCGGTGGCGCAGCCAGTCGTAGATGCCTTCGCCCGCGTGCGGTCCGGGCGCGTGGGTGTTCCAGCCGGCGGGCTTGTGAACCGCCAGCAGATGTTCATCCTCAAAAATCACGCACGGAAGCATGGGCCATGAAAGCATTTTCCGTCGCGGGAATGAAGTTTGGATTTTCCGCGTTGAAAAAACTCGCCGTCGCGGCGCTTACAATTCATGTTCTGTGCGTGCATTTGTCCCATTTGCGATTGCGGGATTTCCGCAACTACGCCCGGCTGGACGCGGATTTCGCGTCCGGCTTCCATCTGCTTTTGGGCGACAATGCGCAGGGCAAGACGAACATCCTCGAAGCGGTTTACCTCATGGCCACGCTGCGCTCGTTCCGGGGCGTCGGCGGCGCGCAGATGATCCGGCATGGCGCGAAAGGCTACTTCGTCGGCGGCAATGTCGTGGGGCAGGGCGAGCATGAAATCAAAATGTATTGGTCCGCGCGCGAGCGGAGACTCGCGCTCGACGGACAGCCGGTGAAAAAGCTGGCGGACTATTTTGGCGCGCTGCGCACGGTGGTTTTCTGCACGGAAGATTTGCAGCTGGTCAAAGGCACGGCCCGCGCCCGCCGGCGGTTTCTGGATTTGCTGCTCGCGCAGACGCAGCCGGGCTATCTGCCGCTGCTCCAGCGTTACATGCACACGGTGCGCGCCCGCAACGCGCTGCTCAAGCAGCGCTCCGCCGACGAGTCCGCGCTGGAAAGTTTTTCCGCCGAACTGGTCAAGTTTGGCAACGAAATCATTCGCGCCCGGAGCGGGCTGGCGCCGAAATTTTCCCCGCTCGCCCGGCTGGCGTATCGCCGCATTTCCAACGACGCGGAGGAACTCCGCATCGAATACCAGCCGAGCGTGAAAAATGATTTCGCCGTGGAGCTGGCGCAGTCGCGGACGCGGGAAAAAACTTTTCGCGCCACGCTCGTCGGACCGCACCGCGACGATTTGCAGTTGTTGCAGAACGAAAAATCCGCCGCGCAGTTCGGCAGCGAAGGGCAGAAGCGCACCCTGGCCATCGCGCTGAAAATGGCGCAGGCGGAATTTCTGGCCGGCCTCCACGGCTCGCCGCCGGTGCTGCTGATTGACGACGTGATGGGCGAACTGGACGTGAAACGCCGCAGCGGGTTTTTGCCGTTGCTGGAACAGGCGCGCCGGAGCAGCGGCCAGGTGTTCATGACCTGCACCGAGGAAAACTGGCCGCGTGAACTGGGGCGGGATTTGCAGCGGTGGACCGTGCAGGCCGGCGCGTTGCGCCCAGCCGGCCGGTGAGGTTCCGAGCCGGCCGGACGGTTGATTCCGCCCCCCGGCCGGGTGGCGGCAGGCTCCGCAATTCTAGGGACGAAGATTTTTGTTGCGTTGCGGCGAATTACAAAGTATTGTTAATTAAAGAATCCAACAAAACATTGTTACATGAAGCCCATGCCGTCGTCTAATCCAGCTCAAAAGGCCTTTACTTTGATAGAATTGCTGGTGGTCATCGCCATCATCGCCATTCTGGCGGCGCTGCTGCTGCCCGCGCTGGCCAACGCCAAGGAACGGGCCAAACGGATGCAGTGCTTGAACAATGTTCATCAGATTGAAGTTGCATTCAATATTTACTCGGGCGATTACAAGGATAAATTGCCCCAATATACAATGGGCGAAGGTGCCGGCTGGGTCTGGGACATGCCCGATCCGGCGGCACAAGTGATGTTGAATTCCGGGCTGACTAAGAAGTCTTTTTATGACCCCGGAACGGAGCCGAAATTCACGGACACACAGAATTGGGCCGGTCCCGGAGCGAGCGCCTATGGTCCCAATTCGACCCTTTGGAACTATGGCGTGACGCAGAACCCGCCGGGACCAGACGATTTTCATGTCACCGGATACGCCTTCGCCCTTTCCAGTTCGGTCGCTCTCGGGATGGTTGGAACATCGTCAGACCCGTGTAAGTTGGCGGCAACCAATCGAAACAAAACCCTGCAGGCTGAATCAATCACTATCGGCGTGACCTCAGTGGTGGTTCCTGTTTCAGAACGGGTCTTGACCGCCTGCGCCATCCTTAGTGTCGGGGAAACCCTTCCAGGCTACCTCAACCCGGGCAACAATTATCTAAGCGTGCCAGGCGGTTTCGAGTGGAACGGTGCAGTTTATCCTCACACCAGCCCGCATGCCAGCAAAGGGGGAATTCCCAGCGGCGACAATCTTGGCTACAAAGATGGTCATGCCGCATGGCACAAGTTCAACGACACCGTAAACCCTGTGACCGTTCGCACCAGTGCGGCTGGCGGCAGTGAACCCTTCTGGTGGTGAACAACCGCTTGCTGATTTCCACCGGCTTCCGCGCCTTGGTTCGGAAGCCGGTTTTGCCTTCGGCGCGTTTTCCTGCCTTCCACTTTTCCGCATTCGCTGTTAGCCTTGCCCCATGCGAATCTTGTCAGGCATCCAGCCCAGCGGCACGCTGCACCTCGGAAATTATTTCGGGATGA
>CAYVGC010000036.1:0-38244 GCA_964449815.1 uncultured Bifidobacteriaceae bacterium | reverse complement strand
AAATGTGTCAACCACTTTACCAAAAATTTGGTCTCACAATTAACTTGGACCCACAGCAAAAGGTGCATCATAGGGCTTGTGGGTTCGTGGCATAGGTCTTCGCTTTCTTTTCTACCACTCCGCGCCCGTGTCTGCAAAATCGAAGAAGCCTCATCCAGTGTGAACGGTGTTTATGGTGCTGCGGGCCTGCCCGTAGTGATCCAGGATAATCAAAACGTCGCCACGGACACCATCGGCACCGGGGCGAAGTTTTACCGGTTATATCATCCTTGAGGGGTTGGGAAAATCAGGCTGACAAACCGGCGAAGGCCGCCCAAACGGGCGGCCTTCGTTTACGAACCATGCAGGCTTGAAGAAAGTTGGTCTTAACGAAATGCCGTGGTCAGAATCGCACTTGCCATCATTATGTCTTATTTCCGACCGTGAACATCAGGGGCGCAAAAATGGGGGCTTTCTATTTCGGAAGTCAAAATGTGCGAAACCTTTTTTGATTTGCGCAACCTGCCACCAAAGGCATGATTTTGGTTTATCCCGGACGATTTCCCGACGGCAGGATGTGCTGATAAAAACTATTGAAATGAAATTCAAGAATAATTCCATCGGTAACTCCCGAAAACTTTTGCCGTCGCAGCCCTGGCCTCAAAACTCGCGCCGGCCGTGCCAGCGCCGTTCTGGTGCGCTGGCGGCAAAAATAATCAAAAAAAATTCCCCGCTTAAATACGATGCAAACTATGAGCATCACCGAAAATTTGCAGCCCACCTCGCTATGAATGATGCCGCCACAGTCACTTCTAAAAACTATGCCGCGCCCAGTCTGCTCCGGTGCGGTCAACGACTGCCAGCCGCCGCTGGCTTGAGCGACGACCGGGCGCAGATCGTGACGGAAGGGTTGCTCGAAGGCGATTTGCTCGGACACACCACGCATGGTTTCGCCCTGCTCCCGGCTTATTTGCAGGCGCTGCAAAAGAAGAAGCGTTGGCGGATCGCTTGGTTGGCTAGCTTTTTCTGTCTGAATGCCATCGTGTTTTTGCAAAATGCGCAGGCTACGCCGACCGTTACGGCACCGGCGGTGATCGTTCAATCGGATTCGCAATCATTTCAACAGAATCTCGCAGCGCATGAATTGCGACGCTACCTCTTCTTGCGCACCGGAGCTTGGCTGGAGATCACGAATCATCCGGTGAAAGGTCAGTCGAACATTCTGCTGGCCCGGCGTGATTCGCCGGAACTGCCCCAAGCCTTGCGCCACGCCACCAGCACTCTGGGTCCGGAAGAATATCTGATCAAATCCACCGGCCGTTCCGGCGCGCGGCAACTGTTCATTATCGGCGGCGATGATACGGGCGTGCTTTACGGTGCCTACCGGCTGCTCGAACATTTCGGCATCCGGTTTTATTTGTCGGGCGATGTGATTCCCGATGGGCAAATCGCCTTCGCCATTCCGGCGCTGGACGATCACGGCCAGCCGCTGTTCAAGCTGCGCGGCATCCAGCCGTTCCACGATTTTCCTGAAGGCCCGGACTGGTGGAACCCCGACGACTATCTCGCCTACATTGGGCAACTGCCGAAAATGCGGATGAATTTCATCGGCCTGCACACCTACCCGGAAAACGGTCCGCACGCCGAGCCGACGGTCTGGATCGGCCCGCCGGATGAAATCGGTCAGGGCAGCGAAGTGCGGGCGTCTTATCCGTCGTTTTATGCCAGCACCGCGCGGAACGGTTATTGGGGTTATGCCGCGATGCCCACGGGCGATTTCGTGGCGGGCGCGGCGAATTTGTTTGCCACGGATGAATTCGGCCCGGCGGTGCAGGCAGGATGTCTGCCGGTCGGCACGAACATGGCGCAGGACAATCTCGTGTTCGCCCGCACGGCGGACATGTTGCGCCGCGCCTTCACCGAGGCGCACGCGCTGGGCATAAAAACCGTCGTCGGCACGGAAACGCCGTTGACCATTCCCGCCGCGCTGAAAAAGCGGCTGGAGGCGCAGGGCAAAAATCCGACAAATCCCGCCGTGGTGCGCGAATTGTATCGTGGGATTTTTCAACGCATCGCGCAGAGTTATCCGATTGACTATTACTGGCTGTGGACGCCAGAAGACTGGACGTGGCACGGCGCGAAGCCAGCAGCCATCGCGGCAACCAAGGCGGATTTGCAACTCGCCGTGGACGCGCTAAAGGAAATTGGTTCGCCATTCCAACTGGCCACCTGCGGCTGGGTGATCGGGCCGCCCGGCAATGCGCTGGGTTTTGATCGCCTGTTGCCCGCCGGCGCGCCGATCAGTTGCATCAACCGGCAGACGGGACACAGCGGCATTGACGCCGCCTTCGCCGAAATCACCGACCGGCCGAAGTGGATGATTCCGTGGATTGAAAATGATCCCGACCTGACCATGCCGCAACTCTGGGTGGGCCGGATGCGCCAGGACGCGGTGGATGCGCGCCGGCTGGGCGGCGAAGATTTGATCGGCATTCTGTGGCGCACGAAAGTTACGGCCATGAACGTCGCCGCGCTGGCGGATGCGGCGTGGAACCAGTCGTGGATCAACCTGAGAAGTTTGCCGCCGCTGGCCACCAACGGCCCGGTCAGCCAGGACAACCGCAAGGCACCGTGCGTGGATTTTTATGTGGACTGGGCCACTTCCAGTTTTGGTCCGGCGGCGGGACGTCCGGTGGGCGAATTATTTGCGCGTGTGGACGGCACGGATTTTCCCGCGCCGGCGAACTGGGTGGATGGTCCCGGCGGCATTCTGACCAACAAACCCGCGTGGTCGCAGGAACAGGCGCATTACACCTTCGTGGCTGAACTGGCGAAACTGCGCGGCCTTGTAACCAGTCCCGGTGATCGGGATCGCTTTGATTATTGGCTGAACACGTTTCGTTACTTGCGCACAGCGGCGGAGATTGGCAGCACCGCCGGCGAATTAGCACGGCAAGTGGCCGCGCTGAACCAGACAACCAATGCGTCCGCCCGCGCTGAACTGGCATCAGCGGCCGTGGCGCTGCGCGTGCAACTTTCCCGGCTTTGGGAAATGATGCTGACCGAACAACTGGCCGCCGCCGACACGCCGGGCGAACTCGGCACCATCGCGAACTTGGAACAGCACAACCGCGTCTTCTCGCATTTGCTGGATCATGCTGATGCCGCGCTCACCAACGCGCTGGGCCACGCGTTGCCGGACACGGTGCAATTGCTTCGCGACTACGCCGGCCCGGCGCGGCTCTTCGTGCCGACCGAGCGCACGCAAATTGCCCGGAACGAAATGCTGCACATCGAGGCGATTGCCTTGAGCGCCCAGCCCGTCAACAGCGTGATGATTCACGTCCGCCCGCTGGGGAGTCAGCAAGATTTCATCGCCATGCCGCTGCAACATTTGGGGCGGGGCGTTTACGAAATCACGCTGCCGGCGGCCAGGGAAGATTTTGAATACTGGATCGAAGGCCGGATGGAAAATGGTCCGACCTTGCAATGGCCCGCCACCGCGCCCGATTTGAACCAGACTGTGGTGGTGGTGGGCGGATATTCTGGTAACAACTAATTTCAACGATGTGATGAAACCAAAGCCTTCCCTTAATATACTTCACCCGAAGTTACTCGTTTCCACGCTAACGCTGGCTGGCTGGCTGGCTGGCTGGCTGGCGCTTTTTTAGCTCGGGCGGAAAGTTCCTCCGTGGTGGTGGATGCCGATGCGAGTGGAAAATCCACGGCCATTCCTACCGGCCCGGTTCACGCGGACACGGCCCAGGTAGCCGCCCCGGTTCGGGCGGTCATTCTGAACCAGCCGCTGGCCGACAAACCCATCAGCCCGCTGCTTTATGGCAATTTCATCGAACTCGGTTTCGGCCAGCAGATTGAAGGCATGTGGGCGGAGATGCTGTTCAACCGCAGCTTTGAAGACTGGCCCAAGCCCGCCAACGACCAGATGGGCTGGCTGGGGCATTCGTTGGATGAAGATTTGACCAAGGAACCCTGGTGGCATAACGGCTACGAACGCGCGCCGTGGGCGGCGACGGGCGAGCCGGGCAAATATGTCTGGAATCCGAGCTGGCTTTATTGGATGCGGCAAGCCACGCTGGATAATGATCGTGCCAGCATGGCGGCCAGTTTTTATCAGACGGGTCTTGTGGTGCGCGCCGGCATGACCTACCACTTTCACGGCCAGTTGAAGTGCGGCGGCATCGGGCAGTTCGCCGGGCCGGCGACAACGGTGACGGTCGGCCTCTACAAAGGCGGCTCGCTCGAAAAACCGCTGGTTACCCGACCGGTGAAAATTCAGGGCGCGTGGGCAGAATACACTTGCGATCTGCCGGTAAGTAATTATGCCGGCCGCGCCACCTTTGCCGTGAGCGTGCCGGCGGGACAGACGGTTCATCGGGATTGCCGAAAGCCACGATCTCAAATCATGGACGAAGATCGGCGAGCTGTGGCCGGAACAGGAGTGCGAAAAGAAAGGTCTCTGCGCGCCGGGAGCCGTGGTCATTGATGGTAAAGTGCATTTGTTTTATCAGACTTATGGCAACCAGTCACATGATGCGATCTGCCACGCAGTTTCCGATGACGGGGTCAAGTTCACGCGCGACGCCAGTAATCCAGTTTTTCATCCCACCGGTGATTGGACTGTTGGACGCGCGATTGATGCGGAAGCGTTTGTGATGGGTGACCGGTTGCTGCTTTACTTCGCCACGCGTGATCCGCTGATGAAAACCCAGATGGTCGGCGTGGCCAGCAGCACGAATGGCCTGACTTGGAAACTGCTGGCCAACGAACACGTGCTGGCCAATGGCGCATCCGGCACCTGGAATTCCTCCGAGTCCGGGCATCCGGGAGTTTTCGTGGATCAGTCCGGTCAGACTTGGTTGTTCTATCAAGGCAACCCGGACAAGGGCCGCACCTGGTTTCTGTCTCGCGTGCCGATTAGCTGGTCGGAAAACCAACCCCACATCGCCCCGGAACCGGTGGCACATTGAAAACAGACTCGGAATATCCCATGCAAAATCTATTCAAAAATCTCGTTTGCGCGTCAGTGTTGTGCCTCGCCATTCAAGTCGCGCCCGCCGCCGAGGTGACCCACTTTACGGTCGCCATCAACCTGCTCGCGCCGGAACCCATCAACCCGCGCCTTTACGGCAATTTCATCGAACTTGGCTACGGGGTGCAAGTCGAGCCAATGTGGTGCGAAATGTTTTCAACCGCAGCTTCGAGCCGTTCAAGCCTTACAAGGACATCAACGTTGAATGGTTTGATTTATGGAACGACTCGAAAGATCACGCCAAGGGTTACAAGACCGACTAGGTCGCACGAAGACTGGTATCACACCGGTTACGAACATAACCCGTGGTTCGCCGCGCCGGGCGATGACGGGTTGCTGCCGATTGATCACCAGTCCACATTCATCGTGGAAAAAACTCCGCTGGCCAAGGTCGAAGTGCGGCCGGTGCCGGGCGGTTCCGGCCACGGTGTGCAGTCGCTGATCGTCAGCAATCATGACCCGGAAAAATGGGGCGGCCTTGGCCAGGTCGGCAAGCTGCTGCGCCCGGTCGCGAGCTACACATTCCGGGGAAAATTTCGCAGCTTGAAATCGCCGGTGAACGCGGAAATCCGGTTTTATCCGCACGGCCATTGGGACGCGCCCATCGCCCGGCTTCCGCTCGCGGAAATTGGCACGAACTGGGATGAACGTTCGGTGTCATTCACGAACCAGTCGTTTGCGGGTTGGGCGGGGTTCGCGCTCTGGCTGCCGCCGGGCGCGGAGGTGCAGGTGGATGTCGGGCCACACTTTGAACTCGTCAGGTGGCCCTAAAAGTGAAGTCACGCCATATTGACACGAGTCCATTGCTCCAAACCAACTCACTCGGCTTTTGAAATGTGACTACAAAACTTTTGCTTAATATTCCGCCATGTTATTTAACTCACTAATATGTGCGCTCGTTTGTGAGTCTCTGCACCAGTCCGGCCAGGCTTTACTTATACGACAAATGTCGTATTCGCAATTTGAGTTTTTCAAGTTATTTCTGTTGGCATTCATCAATCCGAACTTTGTTGCATTGTGCGAACCGAGACGTGCCCCATTTTTATTGGGGATGTCTTTGCCGAAAAAATGTGCTGCAAATATGTAAGAACTGAATTTGATGCCAGACGTTATTTTGATTTCCCATGTAAATTAAACGGGCGACTCAATGATTAGTTAGACAATTCGGCTATTCCTCCTTTTTTATGAAACGCTTCCTGCTAAATGCAATACTCCCAATCCTGGTCTGCGCCGCTCGGACGCAGGGTTCAACCCCTGTCGCCGCCGTTGATGCCTCGAAGACAGGGCCGCCGATTTCAACCTATATCTATGGCCAGTTCCTTGAGCATGGCGGCAGCCTCGTTTACAGCAGCCTCTGGTGCGAGATGCTGGATGACCGGAAATTTTATTACGCTGTCCAGCCCAAACCCGCCGAAGACCCCAGCGCGGGCCAGCGCGGGTTCGGTGGGTTCGGTCCCGGTCGCCGCCGCAATGTCGGGCCGGGCCGGTGGAATCCCATTGGCCCGGTGGATTCCGTTGTGATGGACAGGAGTAATCCGTTCGTCGGCGAACACACGCCGTTGATCAAGCTGGCAGGTGACGAACCTCGCGGCATTCGCCAGACCGGCGTTAATTTTACCCAAGGTGCCACTTACAACGGACGCATCCAGTTGGCCGGTGACGCCGCGAAAATTTCCATAAACATCGTTTGGGGCACCAACGCTGACGCGGTGAGCCAGATAGTTTCACTCGGCGACTTGAGCGCGGATTACAAGAAACTGACTTTCTCATTCCAGGCCGAACATTCCGGCGCGGCACAATTTGAAATCGTCGGCACCGGCACCGGCTCGTTCCATGTCGGCGCGGTGTCGCTCATGCCGGCCGACAACCTAGACGGCTGGCGTCCAGATGCCATGGCCGTGCTCAAGAGTCTGCGCTCCGGCGTTTACCGCTGGCCGGGCGGCAATTTCGTTTCCGCCCACGAATGGCGTTACGCGATTGGCGACCCGGACAAACGGCCGCCGATTTATGATCCGGTTTGGCGCGCGCTGCAACCGAATGACATCGGCACGGATGAGTTTATGACGATGTGCCGACTCCTTGGTGTTGATCCTTACATCACGGTCAATGCCGGCACCGGCGATGCGTGGTCGGCGGCGGAATTAGTCGAATACTGCAACGGCGATGCCTCCACCACGATGGGCAAACAGCGCGCGGCCAATGGCCATGCAGAACCTTATGCGGTGAAGTTCTGGGGCATCGGCAACGAAGCGTGGGGTTTTAGTTATCAGTATGGCGCCATGCGGCTCAATCAGTTTGAGTATAAGCATAACCAGTTTTCCAAGGCCATGAAGCAGGTGGACCCGAGCATCAAACTCATCGCCAGCGGTGCCATGCCGGACACGATGACCGGTTCCAAAGAATCATTGAACCTGGGAACTAACCTGATTCCGGTCTATCTCTCGCCCGCTGACTGGACCGGCGGATTGCTTGCCAATTGCTTCAATAACTTTGATCTTATCAGCGAACATTTCTACAACTACGGTGCCACCCACTTCAGCCTCGCCGAAGGCAAGCAGGTGCCGAATGATCCGAACGAGCCTGTCACTGATTGGATGCGCCGTCCGGCGAATCATATCCGCCTCAAATACGAGGAATACAAGGATTACGAAAAATTGATCCCGGAACTCGTCACGCATCCCAAGCCTCTGAACATTGACGAGTGGGCCTATAGTTCGCGCGGTGGCAATGTGAGTTATCCGACTTACCCGGCATATGCTTGGGTGTTTCATGAAATGTTCCGGCACAGTGATCTCATGCCGATGGCGGCGCAAACTTTTGCCACGTCCCTGCTGGCGCGCAATAGCACCAACCTCTCGCTCACCGCCAACGGTCTTGTCTTCAAAATCTATCGCGATCACTTTGGCAGCATACCGGTTGACGTCTCCGGCAATTCACCGCAGCCCAAGCCCACCGACCCGCCCGGCGGCGAGCAGCCCGCCGTGAATGCCGGCAGCGAAACTTTTCCGCTCGATGTCGTCGCCGCGTGGACCGATGATCGCCGCACTCTCACGGTGGCCGTCTTGAATCCAACCGACAAAGAACAGCCGCTCAAGCTCAACCTCGCCGGCGCTGACTTGTCGGGCAAAGGCACCTTGTGGCGGCTCGCGTCCGCTGAAAAAGACGGCCAAAATCCCAGCATCAGCAGTTCAGCGGTTGATTCCGTTCCGGGCGTGGTGACGTTGCATCGGTTCAGCATCAATATTTACGAACTGCAATTGAAGTAGCTAAATCGTCCATCCGCACATGAAAAAAATTTCCGCGCGCCTATCTTCCGCGCTGCTGTGGTTGACACTTTCCGTATTCAGCGCCAGCGCCGCCGAACAACGCGTCGCATCGCCGGACGGCGAAGTGAGCATCATCATCTCGGACAATGGCGGATTGCATTATCACGTGGAGATTGGCGGTAAAATTGTGCTGACAAATTCGCTGCTGGGACTTGAATTCAAAGACGGTGCCAAGCTGGGTCCGGCCGCGGTCATCACCAAAGCCGTGACTAAAAAGCATGATGACACTTGGGAAAATCCATTCGGCAACCGGCGAAGCGTGCGGGATAACTACCGCGAACTGCGGCTCACGTTGAAAGAATCTGGCGATCAAACCCGCACGTTTGGCCTACTGGCGCGCGCTTACAATAATGGCGTTGCGTTTCGTTACGACCTTCCGAAAAGTTCCGGTCTCGGCGGTTTTGTGCTGACGAACGAATTGACGGAATTTCATTTCGCCGATGATTACCGCTGCTGGGCGGGCGACGAATCCGAGTGCGCGGAGAATCAATATCCAGAAAAGAAATTGAGCGCGATCCGGTCGAGTAGTCGGTCGGGACGGGCATTTCGCAGTGTTCTGCCGTTGCTGGTCGAAACGCCCGCCGGTTACCTCGCCGTTGCGGAATCGGATTTGTTGGACTGGTCCGGGATGTCGCTGACGGGCACTGGCACCTCTGATGTGAAGGCGGTGCTTGACCGGCGCTCCGACGGAAATGGGTTGGTGGTGTCATCCACGCCGCGAGTCAGTCCGTGGCGCGTCCTGATTTTTGGCCGCACGGCCGCCGATCTGCCCGGCTCAGATTTGGTGGCCACACTGGCGACGCCCAGCCGATTGAAAGATGCGTCGTGGATCAAGCCCGGCGCTTGCGCGTGGGACTCCTGGTGGACAGGAATAAATCCCTACGATGCCGATCCGAAACACCGCGGCGTGGATGCGCGCGGCACGACGCCTTCGACCAAAGAATACATTGATTTCGCGGCCGAGATGGGCTGGCCTTACCAGTTGATGGATTGGTATTGGTATCAGGGAATGACGAGCTATAACAAGTCGCTCCATTCCAACCCCAATCCAATTCATGGTGATTTCAAACAGTCCGTTCCCGACATCAATGTTCCCGAACTGATCCAATACGCGAAATCGAAAAACGTCCGATTGATGATTTGGGCACACTCGCTTGACATTGAAACCTTCGGCGTGGAAAACGCCCTTGCTTTCTTGGCGCAGCAGGGATTCGCGGGAGTGAAAATAGATTTTCTCAACAGCCAGTCGCAGGAAACAGTTCAATGGTGCGAAAAAGTTCTCGCGACCGCAGCCAAATATCATCTGCTGATTGATTTTCACGGCACTTACAAACCAACCGGTTTGGCGCGGACTTATCCCAATTTCATCACGCAGGAAGGCGTGCTTGGAAATGAATACAATAAACTCGGCGGTAACCGCTGTTCGCCGCTGCACACCATCACGCTGGCGTTCACCCGCGCCGTGCTCGGGCCGATGGATTTCACGCCCGGCGGTTTTTTGAACCGCGCGCCGAAGGATTTCAAAACGACCGTGCCGGCGGAAGTCATGGGCACACGCGCGCGGCAACTGGCGATGACGGTGATTTATCCCAGTCCGCTGACAGTGCTGTGCGACAGCCCGCAACATTATCGCGGTCAGCCCGGCGTGGAATTTCTTCGCGCGCTGCCCACGGTCTGGGACGAAACGGTTGTGTTAGAAGGCGAGGCTGCCAAGTCCGTTTTCATTGCCCGGCGCGCGGGAAATCGCTGGTATCTGGCGGCGATGAACGGCGACGAGGCGGCGCAACTGCAAGTGCCGTTGAAATTCCTGGGCAAAGGCAAATGGACGCTGCGCCGTTTCTCGGACAACACGGGCTCATCCAAATATCAGGCCGTTGTTGAAACCAGTCTCGGCGTGGATGCCAAAGCCGTGGTTTCACTGTCACTCCTACCGGCGGGCGGATTCGTCGGAATCCTCAGCAAAACGGACTGAACTTATGAAGGCGGGAAACCCAGTCCTGCAACATCAAAGGTGCCAAAGGTGGCCACGATCTTTATCTGAAATTTTTCGGCAATAGTTCGCCGGTGATGAATGTTGACTGGTGGAGCTTTGAACACTAAGCAATTCTAAAAATGAAAAAATCACGCGCCTATCCTAGGCTTATCACATTTGCCATCCCAATACTTGCTGGATGGCTGTTGACCGCGACCGCCGCTTTTGGCGTTGACGAGGTTTGCGCTTCCTGCGGCCAGCAGGTGAGTATCAACGGCGACTTTGTGCATCACAAGGACAATGCCTCAATCGCCATAGATGGCGCCAACGCCGCCGCATTTCACGAAGACGTCAACGGCTCGAATTTCACCGTCACCATCGCGCATTTGCCGGCGGGCAAATACACCGTCGTTATCGGCGAAGCGGAAACCACGGCCAACGCGGCGGGCGAAAGGTTGTTTGACGTGACTTCCGGCGACGTCCCATTGGCCAAGGATTTCGACATTTTTGCCGCAGCGGGCGGCGCGCGAAAGGTTTCCACTATTTCCGGCACCGTGGAGCACGAAGACGATTCGGTCAAAGGCCCGGTGGTGATTGCGTTCACCGCCAGCAAGGGAAATGCAAAGTTCAACACCATCGAGGTGAAGAATGCAATTGGCGCTTCGGTTGTGTCATTCAGCGCCTCGGAATTGGCGGACGCTTTTTCCGCCGCCGCCGTGCATGTGCCGGATATCGCGGAACCTCCAATCTGGCGCGACCCGTCTCAACCGTTGCAAGCACGCGAAAATGACTTAATCCGCCGCATGTCACTCGCGGAAAAAGTCGCCCAATTGAAGAATGCCGCGCCGGCCATCTCGCGAATTGGCCTCGCGGCGTATGATTATTGGAACGAAGCGTTGCATGGCGTCGCCAACAACGGCACCGCCACCGTTTTTCCGGAGCCAGTTGGCGCGGCCGCTTCTTGGAATCCGGGATTGTTTCATCAAGAGGGAACCGTCATCGGCATCGAAGGCCGCGCGAAGTTCAATGATTACGCCACGAAGCACAATGGCGATTCCAAGTGGTGGTATGGCCTGACCTTCTGGACGCCCAACATCAACATCTTCCGCGATCCGCGTTGGGGTCGCGGTCAGGAAACTTACGGTGAAGATCCTTATCTCACGAGCGAGATTGGCATCGAGTTTGTCAAAGGCATTCAGGGCGATGATCCCAACTACATGCTGGCGATGGCTTGCGCGAAACATTACGCGGTGCATAGCGGGCCGGAACCGGATCGGCATCGCTTCGATGCGCAGGTTTCGGAACGCGATTTATATGAGACATATCTGCCGCAATTCGAGCGCGTGGTGCGCGAGGGAAAAGTCGCCGGCGTCATGGGCGCTTACAACTCGGTCAACGGCGTGCCCTGCTGCGCGAGTTCCTTCCTGCTTGATGATTTGCTGCACCAGCAATGGGGATTTGAGGGGTATGTGGTTTCAGATTGCGACGCGATTCGCGACATTTGGGGTTGCCAGCAACATCGTTATGTAAATACTCCCGAAGAAGCCGCCGCCGCCGCGGTGAAAGCAGGCTGCAATCTTTGTTGCGGCGGAGATTACAATGCCTTGGTGCGCGCGGTGCAAAAAGGTCTGGTGACCGAGAAAGACATTGATCAGGCGTTGTATCACACCTTGTGGACTCGTTTCCGACTCGGGATGTTCGAGCCGGCGGACAAGGCTCCCTATTCGAAATACACCATCAAGGACAACGACACGCCTGAACATCGCCAAGTGGCGTTGGAGATTGCGCGGCAATCATTGGTGCTGTTGAAGAACGACGGTATCCTTCCGCTCGACCGCTCCAAGCTCAAACGAATCGCCGTCATCGGGCCGAATGGCAAATCTACGTCCATGTTGCATGGCAATTATCACGGGTCAGCTTCGCATCCGGTTTCCATTCTGGAGGGCATCAGGCAATTGGCCGGGGCGAACATCGAAGTCACGTTTGCGCTGGGAAGTCCTGTCACCTCCAAGCCCGGCCAGGCGGCGTGGAGCGCACAGGACAACACCACGAAACGGCCCGTTGCGGAACTCAGTGCCGAAGCCCTTGCAAATGCAACCAACGCCGACCTGATCATTTATGTCGGCGGCATCACGCCGGCGCAGGAAGGCGAAATGTTTGATCGTGATGCGATTGAACTGCCCGAAGTGCAGGAGCAACTCGTGCAGGCGCTCCATGCCACTGGCAAGCCGATGGTGATGGTCAACTGCAGCGGTTCCGCCATCGCGCTGCCGTGGGAGGACGAACATCTGCCGGCGATTCTGCAAGCCTGGTATCCCGGCGAGGAAGGTGGACGCGCCGTGGGCGAAGTTCTTTTCGGTGAGATCAATCCCAGCGGACATTTGCCGGTCACGTTCTATCGGGGCACCTCGGACTTGCCCGCTTTCACGGATTATTCCATGACCAACCGCACTTATCGCTATTTCGGCGGCAAGCCGCTTTACGCGTTTGGCCACGGCCTGAGCTACACCACTTTTGATTACAAGAGCGGCAAGCTGGATTCAAAGACGGTTGCTCCCCATGGCACGGTGAAAGTTTCGTTCACGGTGAAAAACACCGGCAAGCGCGATGGCGACGACGTAGTGCAGGTCTATTACCGGCATGTGAATTCCAAAGCGTCGCAGCCGAAGCAGTCTCTCTGCGGCTTCAGCCGCGTGAGGGTGAAGAGCGGCAAATCCACCAAGGTGACGATTGAAGTCCCCGCCAAACGGTTGCGTTATTGGGATGCCGAGAAGAAGCAGTATGTCGTCGAACCCGGCGACTACGAATTCCTGATCGGTGCGGCGTCGGATGATATTCGCTTGAAATTGCCAATGAACATTGCTGCAAAGTAATAACGATTTCCCGCTGCTAAAATGAAAATGATTTCCCGATTTTATGCGCTTTTATCGGTGGTCATGGCCGTTTTGTTGGTCGCGGTCGGGAAAGCCGCCGACACGCCGCGCGAACACCTTTCGCTCGACACAAACTGGAAATTTCATCTCGGCGACGACTGGCCGGACGCGCTGCATCGGGAAAATTCCGGCACCGGTGGCGGGCCGGCTTCCGAAAAATTTTCCGATGATTACTGGCGCGTTGTCAATCTGCCGCACGATTGGGCGGTGGAACTGCCGTTCGCTCAAACCGCCGACGGCGGCCACGGTTTCAAACCGCTGGGCGCGAAGGATCCGACGAACAGCCTCGGCTGGTATCGCCGCGCGTTTGATTTGCCGGCGGAAGATTCCGGAAAACGCATCTGGCTGACGTTCGACGGCGTGATGCACGACGCAACGGTGTGGGTCAACGGCTGGTGCGTGAAACGCCACGAAGGCGGTTATTATCCGTTTCGCGAGGACATCACGGATGTGTTGCATTTCGGCGGCAAGAACACCGTGGCCGTGCGCGTGGATGCGACTGAATCCGAGGGCTGGTTTTACGAAGGCGCGGGAATTTACCGCCATGTCTGGCTGGACAAGACCGCGCCCGTGGCCATCGCGCCGGATGGGCTTTTTATTTATAGCAAATTCAAAAATAACATTCCTCAAGGCCCGGCGGAAATGCAGATTCAAACGCGGCTAAAGAATAGTTTGACCAACGGCATATCTGTAGCCTTGATGCAAATTATTTACAGTCCTCCTGGATTAATTGCAGGCAGCAATTTTTTAATGAAACTTGAGAAAATAGTAGCTGTGCCGCCTTTGTCTGAAATAGAAATCACCAATGAGGTCAAGCTGATTACGGATTATGAACTTTGGTCTCCGGAATCTCCGAAGCTCTACAAGCTGGTCACACTTTTGTCGGCCTCTGGTGTTGGCATGCCGGTCGCCAAGAATGTAAGTGGACGCTATGACGAAATTCAAACCGCCTTCGGCATCCGCACGGTCGGCTTTGACGCGACGAACGGCCTTTTGCTGAACGGCAAGCATTACGAGCTTTACGGCACTTGCAATCACCAGGACCACGCCGGCGTCGGCGCGGCGATGCCCGATGCGTTGCAGGAATTCCGTGTGAAAAAACTAAAGGAATTCGGCTGCAACGCCATTCGCACCTCGCACAATCCGCCCACGCCGGAACTGCTCGACGTCTGCGACCGGCTCGGCATGTTGGTTTTGGATGAGAGCCGATTGATGGGCAGCGATTCCGAGAACCTGAAAAAGTGGGACGGCCAAATCCGCCGCGACCGCAATCACGCGAGCGTCGCGATGTGGTGCATCGCCAACGAGCAATTCGCCGTGCAGGACTCGCCGCCGGCCGCCAACGTCGCGCGCACGATGCAGGATTACGTCAAGCAGCTCGATCCGACGCGTCCGGTCACCTACGCCTCGCCAGAGGACGACGTGTTCCGCGGCATCAACTCGGTCATCGAAGTGCGCGGCTGGAATTATCATTACGGCCCGCAGATGGACCGGTATCACCGCGCGCATCCAAACCAGCCGAACATCGGCACCGAGCAGGCCAGCGTGGTCGGCACGCGCGGCATTTACACCAACGACGCTGCGCATGGTTATGTTGCCGCTTACGATGTGGTCTGGCCGGGCTGGACCACCACCGCCGAAAGCTGGTGGAGTTTCTTCGCCGTCCGGCCGTGGCTCTCCGGCGCGTTCGTGTGGACTGGTTTTGATTATCGCGGCGAGCCGACGCCGTATTGGTGGCCATGCATCAACTCGCACTTCGGCATTCTCGACACCTGCGGTTTCCCGAAGGACGTTTTTTATTATTACAAATCGTGGTGGACGACGAACACCGTGCTGCACCTGGCACCGCACTGGAACTGGCCGGGCAAGGAGGACCAGGAAATCCTCGTCGAAGCCTTCAGCAATTGCAAACAAGTGGAACTATTTCTAAACGGCACGTCGCTCGGTAAACAGGTGATGAAACCGAATTCGAAATTGAGCTGGCAGGTGAAATATGCGCCGGGAACTTTGAGTGCAAAAGGTTTTGATGATGCCGGCAACGTCATCGCCGAAACGAAAATGGAGACCACCGGCGACGCGACGCAAATTCAGCTAACGCCCGACCGCAAAACGATCAACGCCGACGGCGCGGATGTGTCCGTGTTCACGGTTTCCGCCGTGGACGCGCAAGGTCGCGCGGTGCCGGTGGCGCAGAACAAAATTAATTTCAGCGTTGAAGGCGACGGCAAAATCATCGGCGTAGGCAACGGCGATCCAAGTTGCCACGAGCCGGACGTGTTTGTTCCGACCGTCCCCGAGCGCAGTGTAGCCGTCAACGATTGGCGCTGGCAGTTGGCCAAAGTTCCGCACAACCGCAGCGCCGTGCCGGAATACGCGAATGATTTTGACGATGCCGCGTGGACCACGCTTAACGCCAAAACGAGTGGTGGCGAAGCGACGATCAAAACGCCGAACACCACGGCAATTTACCGCGCGCATTTCACGGTGACGGAAGAAGACTTGAAAGGCACGGGCGCGCAAGCTTGCTTCTCCGGTTGCGATGACGAAGGCTGGTATTTCGTGAACGACCAGTTCATCGGCGAATCGCACGACTGGCAGGCACAACCGATTTTCGACATCAAGAAATTTGTCCACGTCGGCGATAATGTCGTTGCCGTGGGCGTCAACAACTCGGTTGGCACCGGCGGTTTGGATCCCAACGTGACCGTGAAAATCGTCGGGCACTCCGGCGTCCTGCCGTGGTCGCGCAGTTTGTTCAACGGCCTGGCACAAATCATCGTGCAATCCACGCACGACGCCGGCGAAATCAAATTGACGGCAACCGCCGACGGCCTGGCACCGGCGACGGTGGCCGTGCAAACACAACCGTGCGCGTCGCGTCGTTCCGTGCCGTGAGTGCCCGATGGGCCTCCCCACTATTAATTATGATCGGTGAGAAATTGATTCAAGGTTGGCGGAATAAATTGTGTCTTCCAATTCTCCCCTCGATACGCGGATATTGATGCTGGCATCCGGCTTGATGCTTGCGGCTTTTGCTCCGGCCGTCGCTGCCGAGAACCACAGCTTTGTGGCGGAAACTGGCGGACTGATCGATGGAGCAACCAAAGTAATTGATGGTGCGGCGTTGGGGAGTAATCTGGTCGCCTTAACCATGCCCGGCCATACTGTAAAATTCTCCAGCCTTCCGGCTGCCAGTAAATTAGCCATTCGCTATGCGTCGGTGGGAGTGGGCACGATCAGTGTTGCGGTCAACGACCAGTCGCCGCGCAAAGTGAACATTCATTCATCGGGCGCGCTCACCAATTCGTTTCTGAATGCAATCATTGACGTGGCGATTCCCGCCAAGGCAACGCTGACCATCAGTGTGGCGACCAACGACGTCGCGGTGAACATTGATCGCATCATTGTCGGCGACGGAGATTTGGGATTGCCGCCGGATATTTGGAATCTGCCGCCGTTGCCCGTGGCTGACGGGCCTTATTCCGCTGATTGGAAGGCGATCAACGAAGGCGGCGTGGGCCGCACCACGGAATGGAGCGTTGTTCCCTTGCCGACATCGCCTGACAATTTTCGATGGCCGGACATGACGGCTGGAGATCTTGGCAGCCGTGCCAAGCTGAAACCTGGTTCGCATCTCCGGTGGTTTCCCGCAGAAATCAACGTCACCATTCTTGCCAACGGCGCATGGTTCTGGGCGCCGCAAAAACATCCGCGGAGCTTGTCGGAGTTGGTGGACATTTATTACCGCTCCATCGGCCGCAATGGGAATCTAATCTTGAATCTTTCGCCGGACTCGCGCGGCTTGATTCCCGACGACGAACTCGACGCGTTGAGTAAGATGTCGCAAATCGTCAAAGACACGTTTGCGACTGACCTTGCCCTCGGCGGAATACTGACCGCCGACAATTCCAACCGATCTCACAAACCATCACGCGCGTTGGATCGAAACTTCGACACTTGGTGGGAAGCCGCACCGGGCAAAACCAACGCGACGCTGACCTTGACGCTTCGAAAACCCGCGACCTTTGATGTGGTTTCGTTGCAGGAAGCCGTGGATCATCGCGGCCAGCGAATTGAATCCTTCGCGATTGATTTCTGGAATGGCTCGGATTGGTCAGTGGTGGAAAAAATTTCTTCCGACACCCTCACGACCGTCGGCCATCGCCGGCTCATTCGTTTCAAATCACCGGTGACGACGGACCAATTGCGCATCCGCATTATCGGTTCTCGCATGGAACCAACCCTCGCTGAAATTGGACTTTTCAAGCAATCCGCCGCGGGTTTACCTCCGACCATTTCGGGTCGTGACACCAATGGTTTGGTGACTCTCAGCAACGACGGCAATTGCAAAATGGTTTACACGGTTGACGGAACCGCGCCAACGACCGACTCGCCAGTTTACCATTCGCCGATCGTTGTGCCGACGGGCGGCACCGTGCAAGCCGCCTGCCTGATGCCCAACGGCCAGCTCGGCATCGTGGCTTCAAGACCCTTCGCCAGTTTGCCACCAAACGGATGGAAGGTTGTCGCCGTGAACAGCCAGGAGACTGCCGGGGAAAACAACGCCGCTGCCAATGCGATTGACGGGAACACGGCCACCTTTTGGCACACGCGATGGAACGAGGATTTGATGCTGCCACATTTCATCACCGTTGACATGGGCCGCTCGCATCGGATGGCCGGGTTCACTTATCTTCCTCGCAGGACGGAAACCCCAACGGCACCGTTGAGCATTACCGTTTTGAGACGAGCCTGGACGGAAACAACTGGACGACCAACATCGTCTTCGGCACGTTCGCCAACATTCGGAACAACCCGTCGCTCCAGAGTGTTGATTTCGCCCCGGTCAACGCCCGGTTTTTCCGCTTCACGGCCTTACGGGAAATCAATGCGAACGGCTGGACGAGCGCGGCGGAAATTTCCGTCCTGCCCGCCGGCGGGAGTGATGGTAGGCGGTGATTTGCGCGTTTTCTCTGGAATACCGATCACCTTAGAAATCAGTATGCAACGTATCCTTAATTCCGTGTTTATGTGCGCCCCCTGTTTTTCGGTGGTCGAAGCATTACCGCGCCCAGAGCCGTGGGTGTGAATCTCCGGCAGAAATTACCAATGACGATCACTGTTCGGTAAGGCCGGACGACAACTACTTCTCATATTATGAACAAATCCATCCTGACCCACCTTTTCACCGTCTCGCTGCTGGCTGGCAGCGCTCTGGTGAGCCAGGCGGCCACTTCGGATTCATCCGGGCTGCCGCTCGCTGCGACCAAACACTGGACCGCCGACAATGGCAACGGCACTTACTCGAATCCGCTGTTCTATGGCGAGTTTGAAGACCCGGATGTGATCCGCGTGGGCGATGACTATTACCTCGCGGGCACCACCATGCACATGATGCCGTCCGTGGAAATATTGCATTCCAAGGATTTGGTGAACTGGGAACTCGCCGGCTATTGCACGAACCGGCTCGATTTTGGCTCGACTTATCGTCTGGAAGGCGGGAACATTTATGGCAAAGGCATCTGGGCACCCTGCATTCGCTACTACCAAGGTGTGTTCTATGTTCTGTGCAACGTGAACGGTGCCGGCCTGATGGTTTACCGTTCCAAATCCATTAACGGACCTTGGGAATGGAATCAACTCCCCGGCAGACACGATATGTCAGTCCTCTTCGATGACGACGGCAAGGTTTATATCATCTCGGGTGGTGGCAGTCCTTATCCGATTGAAGAACTGTCGCCGGACCTGAGATCCTTCGACACCAACGCTCCTCGCCATCAATTGGCCGTCCTGCCTGGCGGTCCAAGGATGGGTGAAGGCCATCATCTCTATAAGATCAACGGCAAGTATGTGGACTTATCCGCGATTCCGGGCGGTGCGGTGGACCAGATGGTGGCTGTCGGCGACTCCATTGACGGCCCGTGGAAAGTTGAACGCATGGTTCAGAGTGAGTCGCTGGGCGTGGCCGCCACGACCTCTGCGCGCGCCCAAGCCAATGATCGCGGACTCTGGCTGCATCAGGGCGGCATGTGCGACACGCCTTTGGGCGAATGGTGGTGCACCATCATGTCGGATCACGGCAGCGCGGGCCGCATGATATCGCTGGTTCCGGTTACTTGGGACAATGGTTTTCCACTCATCGGTCTGCCGGGTAATCTGCGCAAGGCGCCGAACACCTGGATCAAGCCTGACACTGGCTACGCTCAAGAACCCAAGCCGACTTATGTGCCGGACGATAACTTCGACAGCGGCACACTCAATCCGCACTGGCAATGGAATCATGTTCCCGATGACAGCAAATGGTCGCTCACTGAGAAGCCCGGCGTGCTGCGGCTGCATTCATTGACCGCGAGTAATTTTTGGACCGCACGCAACAGCCTTTGCCAGCGCCCGCCCGGGCCCGAATCCATCATGACGGTGGAACTCGACACGACCGGTTTGGCTGCCGGCGATAATGCGGGCCTGGCGCTGTTGAGCACCCCCTATGCTTGGATCGGCGTGGTGAAAAGCGCCGAAGGCTCGACGTTGCAGATGTTCCAAGGCACTGGTGACGGACGGCGCGGCGGTTTTGGTCGAGCCGGTGGCGCTGCTGCTCCGACCAATGCCCTCACCATCGGCTCAACTAACCCTTCCAGCCGCCTGTGGCTCCGCGTTCATTGCGACTTTGACACCGACGAGGCTATCTTTAGTTGGAGCGCCGATGGCAAGCAATTCACGCCGCTAGGTGATCCGTTCAAAACGATCTTCCAGTTGACAACCTTCCAAGGTGTTCGTCCAGCACTGTTCAATTTCAACACCTCCGGCCAGCCCGGCGGATATGCCGACTTTGACAACTATGTCGTTGACGAGCCGCGCGCCCGTGGCATTGAGCGCGAAATTCCCGTGGGAAAGACCATCACGCTCACCAGCGGCGCCGACGGCAGCTTTCTGGCCGCCGACACGCAAAGCAATGTCCTGGTCAATGTGGTGGCGGATTCAGCCAAAACGAAAACACCGAATGTGCGTTTCCAGGTCGTTGATCTCGGCGAGGGGCGCGTTGCTTTGAAGGCTGCGAATGGCCGGTTCGTCACAGCCGCTGAAGATGGCATCGCCTTGCAGGATTTAGCGGGCAAACCACCGGGCGATGCGGCGACATTCCAATGGATCAATCTCCTGCGCGGCGACACGATGCTCATGTCACTGACGAATCATCGCTATTTGACTACAATACCGAATGAACCGGGACCGGTCACCGCCACGGCCACCGGGCCGAGTCCGGCCCGCAAGCAAGGCGAATGTTTCAAATGGAAAGTAGTCGAATGACCGCAAGCAGGTGCAAGCCATTCCACGCAATCCCAACCAAAGCCATGAAGAAGACGAACAGCACTGAAAGCCTGTCTGAAAATGGAGCGCGGCTGAGTCGAAGACCAGCCGCTGGGAGGTGTCGGAAGCGAATTGGTTCGGAAATTCGCAAACGGCTGCGGCTGGTCGAGGACGATACAGCCGCGCTCCGAGTTTTCCAGACAGACTCTGACGCAAGCTGCCCGTTGTCATACCGTTCGATGAAGCGGCTCACCTCCCGCAAGCTTCTGTTTCTCCTGGTCATGTTGCCGGCGATATCGCTCTATGCGGCGGCGGATGGGCTTCGCGAATCCATCAACTTCAACCGCGAATGGAAATTCCAGATAGGCGATGGCACCGGGATTGAGGCGGCGGCGTTTGATGACGCGAAATGGGATAAGGCCAATCTGCCGCACTCATTCTCAATGCCCTACTTTGCCGCAAACCGATTTTATGTCGGCTATGGCTGGTATCGGAAACACTTTGCCGTGCCGCGGGCGTGGTCGGGCAAGCGCATTAACCTGGAATTTGACGGCGTGTTCCAGGTCGCGGAAATCTTTGTGAACGGCCGGCGCATCGGCGAACACAAAGGCGGCTACACTGGTTTCACCTTCGACATCACCGACGCAGTGAAGCCCGGCGGCAACGTCGTGGCGGTTCGCGTGAACAACCATTGGGACGCCAGGCTCGCACCGCGCGCGGGCGAGCACACTTTTTCCGGCGGCATTTATCGCGACGTGCGGCTCGTCGTCACCGCGCCGGTTCACGTCGCGTGGTATGGCACGTTTGTCACTACGCCGCAGGTGTCAAAAGAATCCGGCACGGTGAACGTGAAGACGGAAGTCGTAAATGACTCCGGCCGGGAAAAATCCGTCACGCTGAAAACCAGGGTGGTGGATGCGAAAGGCAAAACCGTCGCCCAGATGGAATCCACGCAAACCATCGCCGCCAGCGCGCCCAATGTTTTCGACCAGACCAGCGCAGCGGTTGCGAATCCCAAACTCTGGTCTCCGGAAAATCCGAATTTGTATTCGGTGAAGACGCTTGTGGTTGATGGCAACAGGCCGTTGGACGATTACACTTCGCCGCTCGGTTTCCGCTGGTTCAAGTTCACCGCCGACCAGGGATTTTTTCTCAACGGCGAGCATTATTATTTCAAGGGCGCGAACGTGCATCAGGATCACGCCGGTTGGGGAGACGCCGTGGCCGACAGCGGATTTTTCCGCGACGTGAAAATGGTGAAGGACGCCGGATTTGATTTCATTCGCGGTTCGCATTATCCGCACGCGCCGGCATTTGCCGCCGCGTGCGACCAGATCGGTATTTTGTTCTGGTCGGAAAATTGTTTCTGGGGCACTACGGGTTTCAGAAGTCCGTGGGCTGCCAGCGCCTACCCGACGAATCCGGAGGATGAGCCGGAATTCCAGGAAAGCATCAAGACGAGCCTGCGCGACATGATCCGCATCAATCGCAATCATCCGAGCATCATCGTCTGGAGCATGGACAATGAAGTTTTTTTCAGCAGCGGCCCGGTGATGCCGAAGGTGCGGAATTTTCTGAAGGATCTCGTCGCCTATTCGCGCGAACTGGATCCGACGCGGCCGGCGGGCATCGGCGGCGGGCAACGCGGCGACATTGACACGCTCGGCGACGTCGCGGGTTACAACGGCGACGGCGCGCGGCTCTTCGTGAATCCGGGAATTCCCAGCGTGATCACCGAATACGGTTCCACCATGACCGACCGTCCTGGCAGTTATGACCCCGGCTTTGGCGATTTGCCGGGCACGCCGGGCGCGGACAGAAATGTCATCGGTTCCTGGCGCTTGCCCTGGCGCAGCGGCGAGGTGATCTGGTGCGCATTCGACCACGGCAGTCTGGCCGGCCACCGGTTCGGCGCGATGGGCATGGTGGATTATTTCCGGCTGCCAAAGCGCCAATGGTATTGGTATCGCAACGAGTATTTGCACATTCCGCCGCCGGCTTGGCCCGGCAACGGCACGCCGGCGGCACTGAAATTGACGGCGGATAAAACCACTTTGAAATCCGTGGACGGCACGGACGACGCGCAACTCATTGTCACCGTTCTGGACAACGACGGTAACGCCATCAACAACTGTCCGCCGGTGACGCTGACCATCGAATCCGGGCCAGGCGAATTTCCGACCGGACCGAGCATCACTTTCGCGTCGAACTCGGACATCGCCATTCGCGATGGCCAGGCGGCGATAGAATTTCGTTCCTACTACGCCGGCAAGACTTGGATTCGCGCGACCTCTCCCGGCTTGAAGGATGCGACGATTGAAATCACTTCGTTCGGCGAGCCAAAATACCTCGCCGGCAAAACGCCGCCAGTGAAACCGCGGCCGTATGTGCCTTTCACCGCCGCGCCGGCGATGGGTTCAATTCTCACGTTCGGCTTGAATAATCCAACGCGTGCCAGCAGCGAAGCCGCCGGACACAGCGGGCGTCTCGCCAATGACGGAAATCCGGCGACCTTCTGGCAGGCCGCCGCAGGCGACACCAACGCGTGGTTGCGCATTGATTTGGAACGCATCGTGACCGTCAGCAAAACGAAACTGACTTTCCCCACCGAAGGCAATTGGCGTTACAAAGTCGAAATTTCCGACGACGGCGAAAACAACTGGAGGCTAATCACGGACCAGACGCAGTCCGCCAGCATCGCCAAGGAACGCGCCGACACGGCGCAGAGCGTGGGATCGCGCAGCCGTTTTGTGCGCGTGACGTTTGCCGGGACTCCCGAGGCCAAAACCGCCGCGCTGGCGGAAACGGAAGTGTTGGGCACACCGGCCGGGCCATGATCATTTATTTCATAACTTCACCCGATCGCTGCAAAATTCACCAATTCCAAACATCCTATAAAAAATGAAAATCCATATTAAGCCACTCGCCTGGTTACTGACTTCGGCAGCCTTGGTTTTTTCGGCCAAAGGCCAGGGGCATTACAAAAGTTTCACCGTCTCCACCTACCTGATTCAGGGGACGGTGCAAAGCATGATAGATGGTAGAACGGATCCAGCAGAAACTTGGTCCAATCTCACCCGCAATTTGAAGATTGATAAAATTTACATCGAGGTGATGCGCAATCACACGTTCGTGGATGAAGCGGGCTTGGAAAAGCTCAAAAAATTTTACCAGGATCAGGGCGTGCAAGTTTGCGGCGGTCTGGCTTACAGCGTCAGCGAGGCGAATGGCTATCAAGGCTTCGACTATGCCGACCCGGAAAACCGCGCGTTCGCCAAGAAAGCCGTGGAAATGGCCGCGCGCCATTTCGATGAAATCCTGCTGGACGACTATTATTTCTTCGACCGCAAAACGGATTTGGACATTCAGGCCAAGGGACACAAAACTTGGACACATTATCGGCTTGAGACCATGCGCGAGGTCACCAAAAACCTCATTGTCGGCGCCGCCAAAGCGGTCAATCCCAAGTGCAAAATCATCATCAAGATGGCCAACTGGTATGACCAATACGCCAGCATGGGCAATGACACCGAGATGGTTCCGTTGATCGCGGACGGCATGTTTTCCGGCACAGAGTCGCGGCTTTGGGAGGGACAGGAACAACATCTTCAGCCTTACTTGAGCTACGACATCATGCGGTTTATGGACAACCTCAAGCCGGGCGTGAACCAAGGTGGCTGGGTTGACCAAGGCGGCTCCAACCCGATTGATCGCTACTCCGAGCAACTGTTGGATACCGTGTTTGCCCGCTGCCCGGAAATGTGTTGTTTCAATTATGCCGGCATGTTGATGCGCATCCGAACCAATTCCATCAACAGCCGCACTTGGGCGGACCAACCGACCAGCCTGAATCTCGCTGAAGTGCAGAAAACGATTGGCCCCGACGACAACTTTACTTTCGCCGACATCGCCGCCTATACGCTGGGGAAAGTTGACCAGGTGTTGACCAACATCGGCAAACCGGTTGGCATCAAGTGCTACACGCCCTATCACGCCACCGGCGAGGAATTCCTGCATGATTATCTCGGCATGATCGGCCTGCCGATGGACATCTTCCCGCAATTTCCAACCAATGCCGACATGGTGCTGCTGACCGAACAGGCCAAGTCTGATCCCAACATCATTCAAAAAATCAAGACCCAACTCGAAGCGGGCAAATCGGTATGCGTTACTTCCGGCTTCGTGCGCGCCATGAAGGGCAAGGGCATTGAAGACCTTTGTGAACTGGAAACCACCGGTGCCACCGTGCCCGTGCGGCGCTTCGCTTTTGCCGGCGGTCCGGGAGCGCCTTTTCGCGGCTTTGGGATGGCCCGACGCGACGGCGAGCCGGATCCGTTCGCGGCTGCACGCGACATCCTCATTCCCGAAATCAAGTATGCCAACATTCTGACGCACGATGCCTGGGGTGACGCCTTGGGTATTTCTCCCGGCGGCACGACTTATCCGGTTGTTCTCTCATGTGATTACTCCCAGGGCAAATTCTATATTCTGACCATCCCCAACGATCCCGCCGATCTTTACGCGCTTCCGCCGGCGGTGTTGTCGGTGATCCGGGCCGCGCTGGCAAAGGCGGAACCGGTGCGCATTGATAATGCGCCGGCGCAGGTCGCGTTGTTTCGTTATGACAACAAGGCGTTCATCGTTCAGAATTTCCTTTCCACCGAGGCGGAGGTCACGATTTCCGTGGCCGGCACGGCGACGGAGATTCGCGATTTAATGACCGGAAAAACCTTGTCTCCCGCGCCGGAGCCCGAGCGCGGCTTTGGTCGCGGCGGTTTTGGCGGACGCGGTCCGGCCGCTGCGCCCAGGCGCACGTCATTCAAGTTCACCGTGCCGCCGCATTCCTATCTGTCATTCGCGGCCAAATGAGCCGCCAACCCACGCACTCGAGAGCCCGGCCGCCTTTGGACATACGACACTTGTCGTATGTTCGTGGGTGCTTGTTTCCCAGTAGCCTGTTAAGCAACATTCCTTTTGAAAGAACTATGGATGGCCAATTCCGTTTTTTGTGAGCCATACATCGGCGCACGGCAACTCAACTTCCGAATGCACAAGCGCGCCATCGCTAGCGGCGTTGCTTCGGCGGAAACTTGCCATTCATTCGCCCCGTTGGTATTTATGAAATAATTCAACGCACAACCGTTTTTACGAAACTATCCAGTCCCAGCAAACAACCAAAATGAAAACCTTAACCATTTTTCTGGCACTCATGGTCCTGCCGCTGTCTATTTTCGCGGCGGATGTCACCGGCACTTGGAAATCCGAATTTGATTCCCAGATCGGCCTGCAAAAATACACGTTCATCTTCAAGCAGGACGGCACGAGCTTGACCGGCAAAGCCAGCTCGGAGGCCGGCGAACGGAAACGGGAGGCGGAATTAAAAGAAGGTAAGATTGATGGCGACACCGTTTCGTTCGTCGAGATGCTAACCATCCAGGACAACGAAATTCGCATTGCCTACAAAGGAATGCTTTCAACCGATGGCAACGAAATCAAATTCATTCGCGAAGTTGGCGATTTTGCCAAAACGGAGATTGTAGCCAAACGCGACCAAACCGGGTCCGCCGATTCAGCGCCGGCGGCGAAGGCCCTCCGCATCAAGGCTGGCAGGGACACGTCCCTGACTGATTCGAGCGGCAACGTCTGGTTGGCGGAGCAGGGTTTTGAAGGCGGCGCCAGCGCCATGCGCGACGCCAAGAACGGGGTCATCTATTTGAAGGTCGTGAACGTAGATGGAAAGGCTCAACGAATCAATGTCCAGATCAACGGCGCGACCAAGATCAACTCCAAGGGCGAAGCGGTGGTTCTCGCTGCCAGCAACCCGAACGATACGAATCTCATCACCGAGCGGGATAAGTTGGTTCCCCACACGGAGAAGGTGGATGGCTTGAGCGCCGATTTCACGCGCGAATTTCCGCCGTATTCCGTCACGATCTTGAAATTGAAAACTAAATAACTCCCAATAATCATATGAAAACAAAAATCATATTGCTTGCGGTGGCTCTCGTTACTTCGAGCCAGCTTTGCCTGGCACAAACCAACCCGCTGGTGGTTGAGGACTTCACGCCTTCGAGCTTGAACCAGCCCGGCCAGCAGTATCCGCAGGTCAACTCCCAACGCTACGCGCGATTCCGCATCGTGGCGCCCAACGCCCAAAGTGTCCCAGTAAGTCTGGGCCTGGGTGGACGCGGGGGCACCAAACTTGATAAAACCGAGGACGGCGTTTGGATGGGCACCACGGCAGGACCGATGGATGAAGGCTTCCACTACTACCATCTTTCAGTTGATGGAGGGGTATTTAATGATCCCGGCACCGGAAATTTTTACGGTTCGACTCGCTGGGAAAGCGGCATCGAAATCCCGGCTCACGATCAAAATTTTTACGCGTTGAAGGACGTTCCACATGGCAAGGTGCAGATGGTGCTCTTCCCCTCGAAATACACAAACACCATTCCCGTGCGAACCGCCTTCATTTATACGCCGCCAGACTACGACAAGGATTCGACGAAGCGTTATCCGGTGTTGTATTTGCAGCATGGCTGGGGTGAAAATGAATATGCCTGGTGGAACCAAGGCCACGCCAATCTGATCATGGACAACCTGATCGCCGAGGGTAAGAGCAAGTCCTTTATCATCGTGATGACCTACGGCATGACGAACGAAGGTATGCGCCCGGGCGGACGCGGACCGGGTGGCCCGGGCGGTGCCGCAACTACAAACGCAGTTGCTGCCAACACTACCAGCAACGCCCCGGCTCGTGGTCCCGGCGGTCCTGGCGGACGCGGTGGCTTCCCGAATTTCAGCGTCGCGGGATTCGAGACTGTTCTCGTTGGCGAATTGATTCCGTATATTGACGCCAACTTCCGCACGCTTGCCGATCAACCGCATCGCGGCATGGCCGGCCTTTCGATGGGGGGAATGGAGACCCACAGCATCACGCTGAAGCCTCTCGATATGTTCTCCCACATCGGCCTCTTGAGCGGCGGCGTCATCTCGCCAGCGGATGTCACTAACACGCCCAGCTTCAAGGAGAAAGTCAAAGTTGTGTTTTGCAGTTGCGGCAGCCGTGAGAACCCTGGCAACATCAATGCCAATCACGAAGCCCTCGATAAGTTGGGCGTCAAGAACACCGCGTATGTCTCGCCGGAAACAGCCCACGAGTTCCAGACCTGGCGGCGCAGTCTGCATGAAATGGTGCCGCTGCTGTTTCAGGATTGAACTTACTTTTGCAACTTAACATCACAACCATCATGAAAAATTATATCCTTGGCATTGCCCTGCTGGCTGGTTTTTCAGCCTTCGCTCAAACCAATCAGCCGCCGCAGGAAGATTTCAAACCGTCGTCGCTGAACCAGGAAGGCAAGCAGTATCCGCAAGTTAATTCTGAACGCCGCGTCCGCGCCCGCGTCATTGCGTCGCAAGCGCAGAGCGTCGCGCTGGATATTGGCGGCAAGAAGTATCCGCTGGCCAAAGGGAACGACGGCGCTTGGATTGGCGAATCGCAACCGCAGGACGAAGGCTTTCATTACTACCAACTCAATATTGACGGCGCCTCGGTTCCTGATCCGGGCAGCAAGTATTTCTACGGTGCCAGCCGCTGGGGGAGTGGTGTTGAAGTTCCCGCCAACGATCAGGACTTTTATGCCATGAAGAATGTGCCGCACGGCGACTTGCGGCAGACACTGTATTTCTCCAAGAATGCCAACGCCGTTCTCCGCTGTTTCGTCTATACCCCGCCGGGGTATGAGAAGGATCCGTCCAAGCGTTATCCCGTGTTGTATCTCCAGCACGGCGGCGGTGAGGACGAAACCGGCTGGGGCAGCCAGGGACACGTTGGATTGATCATGGACAACCTGATCGCCGAGGGGCAAGCCAAACCCTTCATCATCGTGATGGCTACCAGTTATGTCCCCGGCGCGAACTTTGGCTTTTCCACCAACGCAGTTGAAAGTCCCCTGTCGCGCAGCATCACAGGTCCGGGCGGGCGTTCCTACAATCCCGTTGCTTTTGCCAAAGTGCTGATTCAAGACTTGATTCCTTATATTGACGCGAACTATCGCACCCTTGCCGATCAACCCCATCGAGCGATGGCGGGACTTTCCATGGGTGGAATGCAGACTCATTCGATCACTCTGGCCAACCTCGATAAGTTTTCGCACATCGGCATTTTCAGCGGCGGCAATATCGCCACAAACGAAATCACCGACCTGGATGCGTTCAAACAACAGGTGAAGCTGGTGTTTGTCAGCTACGGCAGTCGTGAGAACGGCGCGGCCGGGAAGGCCAGTGTTGCCGCATTCCAACAAACCGGCATCAAGAGCGTCTTCTACGAATCACCCAATACCGCTCACGAATGGCTTTCCTGGCGGCGCAGTCTCCATGAATTCGCTCCGCTGCTGTTCCAGAATTAGCCTCAACTGTGGCGGCTTTAGAAATGCCGCCACCAGTCCAACAACATCCACCGAAAAGATCCTATGATAAAAACCACAATGATTCTTATCTTGAGCGCCCTCAGCTTGCTGATCGTGTCTGCCCGCGCCAGCGACATTGCCGGCCAATGGCGCGCAGAGTTCGACACCCAAATCGGCGTGCAAAAGTATCTGTTTACATTTCAAACCGACAGCGACAAATTGACTGGCAAAGCCGCCGTGGAGGTTGGCGACCAGAAGCGTGAGGCGACGTTCACGGAAGGCAAAATCACTGGTGACACGGTGAGTTTTGTGGAGATGCTTGATTTGCAAGGCAACGATATTCGCATTCAATATACCGGCAAGGTGGGCACAAACGAAATTGACTTTAAGCGCGAGGTGGGCGACTTCGCCACGGAAAACTTCAAAGCCACGCGTGTCGAGCAGGCAGCGACGAATGCTCCGGTGGAAGCCCAGACCAATGCCGCCGCACCCGGGCCACAAGAACCGCGAATCAACCGCGGCCAGAACGTCGTGCTTGGACCGGATGACATACCTGCGTTCCCCGAACCGCCCGCCGGCTTCAACGTCAAGCGCGACAACATTCCTCACGGCAAGCTGGAAATGATTGAATACGATTCCAAGACCGTCGGCACCACGCGCAAGATGCGGGTCTATACGCCGCCTAGTTACACGACTGACAAAAAATATCCGGTACTCTATCTGTTGCACGGCATCGGCGGCGATGAAACCGAATGGGAGCGGTATGCGCATCCGGATGTATTACTGGATAACCTGATTGCCGATGGCAAGGCCGTGCCGATGATCATCGTGATGCCCAATGGCCGCGCGCAGAAAGACGACCGTGCCAATGCCGGCATGGGTGCCGCCCCCGCGTTTGCGGTCTTCGAGCGTGATCTATTGGATGACGTGATTCCCACGATTCAATCGCGCTACAGCACTTACACCAACCGCGAGAACCGCGCCTTGGCCGGGCTTTCAATGGGCGGCGGACAGACGCTCAATTTTGGACTTACCCATCTTGATACGTTCGCCTGGCTTGGCAGTTTTTCCGCCGCTCCAAACACCAAGACACCGGCGGAACTGGTGCCGGATCCGACGGCGGTGAAGGAACAGTTGAAACTGTTTTGGATTTCAGGTGGCAGCAAGGATGGCTTGCTCCCCATCAGCCAAGGGATGCACGCCTATCTCAAGAAGAAAGGCGTGCCGCATATCTGGCATGTGGACGGCAACGGCCACGATCCGGCGCACTGGCGGAACAGCCTGTATAACTTCGTCCAATTAATTTTCCGCTAGAAATTAAAATCGATAAATTTATGAATACTCAAATCCAGCGATCAACCCCTTGGATTGGCTTGCTCGCGGCGGCGCTGCTTGCCATCAGTGCAACCGCCCAGGCAGCCGATAACCCCACGCTGAAGGATACCTACAAAGATCATTTCTATGTTGGCGTGGCCATCAACCAGACGATTGTAACAGGCGACTCGGTTCGGGCCGACAACGTCAATAGAAATATGGAGCAAGTGAACAAAGACATCGCACTTGTTAAAGAACAGTTCAACCAAATTTCTCCGGAGAACGATTTGAAGTGGCAACTCATCCATCCACGGGAAGGCGCGGACGGTTATAATTTTGGTCCGGCGGACGCCTATGTCAACTTTGGCCTGAGCAACAGCATGTATATCGTGGGACACACGCTGGTGTGGCACGGCCAGACGCCTGGATGGGTTTTCCAAGGCCCTAATTTGCCGCCCGGTATGACGAACATCTTGTCACCAGCACTCTCTCTCTCGAACGCACCGGGGACAAATGATTTCGGCGGACGCCGATATGGTCGCGGCTTTGGCGGATTTAATATGAACGGCCCGCATGCGTCGCGCGAAGAGTTGCTTCAGCGGATGCACGATCACATTTTCACTGTGGTCGGTCGTTACAAGGGCAAAATCAAGGTCTGGGATGTTGTGAACGAGGCCATTTCCGACAACGGCACAAATATCCTACGGATCTCGCCCTGGTCACAAATCATTGGACCAGACTTCATCGCCAAGGCCTTCGAATATGCACACGAAGCCGATCCCGACGCGATTCTCCGCTACAACGACTATTCGTTGGAGAATCCGGGAAAACGCCATAAACTCATTGAGTTAATCAAGTCTCTCCAAGAGCAAAACGTCCCGGTCATGGCCATCGGTTCTCAAACGCACGTCAGCGTTTCTTCGCCGAGCTTTGAAGAAGAAGACAAGGCACTGACAGAATTGGAGACGCTTGGCCTGCCCATCCACATCACTGAATTAGACGTCAACGGCGCACAGGCCGGTCAGCGTAATACTAGCGCAGATGTATCGGCCAATGCTACAACCACTCAGGGCGACCTGGTGAATGATGCCGACAAGAAGTTGGCCGATGCTTACGCGGGACTATTCCGGGCATTTATCAAGCATGACAAATATGTGAAGCTAGTCACGTTCTGGGGTGTGAATGATGGCGTGTCCTGGCGCTCGCAAGGTCGTCCGCTACTGTTCGACGCCAACGATCAGCCCAAGCCGGCTTTCGACGGGGTCATCAAGGTCGCCACTGGCGAACAGACCAAGACACAATAATTTTAAAGTTCACCAATCAGCCGCCGCCTCCACCGAGGGCGTCGGCAATACAAATGTTCAAATTGCACTGTAGCGGCCTGAACGAGACCTTTGTTCGCCGTCTCCCGGCTCTGGCTCGAACCAATCCCCGTTACAAGGGAGGATCGCCCGAATCCGCTGCGTAGTTTGAGTGTGCCGCGCCCTGATATGTAACCTAAGAATTTATCCGAACGCACGTTGTGCCTGGCGGATTCGGGAACGAAAACGCTCAACCTATCTCAATTCAAAAACATCAAATCCAACGATGATGAAACTGAACCCCGGACTTCTGCTGCTTGCAGCATTGATTCTATGCAGCACGACAAGTTGCACCACGACAAGCGGGCCTACTCACAAAAGCAACCGTTTCGTCTTCCTTTGTTTCGGACAGTCAAACATGGAAGGCTTTCCGGGAGTTGAACCACAAGACAGGACGAACGTGGATGGTCGCTTTCAGGTCCTGGCCGCCGTTGATTTTCCGAGCATAGGCAGAACAAATAGTAATTGGTATCCGGCTATTCCTCCATTGTGCCGACCAGGCACAGGTCTTTGCCCAGCCGATTATTTCGGCAGAACGATGGTTTCCAATCTTCCGCCAAACATCCGGGTGGGCGTTGTCAATGTTTCTGTCGCCGGCTGCAAAATTGAACTGTTCGAAAAGATGAATTACGAAGCATACGCATCAACGGCGGCACCTTGGATGACAAACATCATTAAGGCTTACGGTGGAAATCCCTATCAACATCTTGTGGACATGGCAAAGCTGGCTCAGAAAGATGGTGTCATCAAAGGAATTTTGCTGCATCAAGGCGAGTCGAACACAAACGACAAGGAATGGCCGAACAAGGTTAAAGGCATTTACGAAAATCTGCTGAAAGACCTGAATCTCCGGGCCGAGGACGTGCCGCTGATCGCTGGTGAAGTCGTGAATGCGGATCAAAAAGGTGCGTGTGCGAGCATGAATAAAATCATCCACGATTTGCCCAAGATGATTCCCACCGCGCATGTTGTTTCTTCGGCGGGTTGCCCATGCCGGCCGGACCATCTGCATTTTACTCCGGCAGGCTATCGGGAATTGGGAAAGCGTTATGCCGAAAAAATGCTTTCAATACTGGGTGATAAAGTGGCCGCCCAAAATGACTTGAAGCGGCTCAAAGCACTGTAGTTCGGTTATTGAGCTATTTTAGCTAGTGGCTATCGCACGGGGATGATTTCAATGGCGTTGATCTGAGGGTTCTCAGTTTGAGGAGTGAATTTGATGGCAAGCTGACCATCGGTAATTTCTACGGGCACTGTCTCCACACAGGCCTTGGCAAAACCACCCGCTTTGACCCAGACGTCAAAGTCCTTGAAGGTCTTTCCGCCAAGTTCAAACGTGAAGACCCGCTGGCCCGGGCCGGTAATGCCGTCATAGGTTTCGCAGAAATGCAGCTTCACTTGATACTTTCCGTTGGGCAGCTTTTGGGTGAACGAATCCATCGAGTAATGTTCGGAGCGATAAATCTCCGGTTGCGTGGTGTTCCCAATTTGCTGGTCCGGCCGTTCAATCACATCGCCGCCGGAAAACCCCGTGTCGGCGAGCCATTCAACTCCAGTTGCATCTTTGACGACTCCGCCTCCCGCGTTGATCCGAATCGGAGCCGTAACCGTATTGGCCGCCGCCGCCGGAGCTTGTGGCGCGGGCGAACTGGCAGGCGCGCTTGGAGTGGTTGCCGCCGCTGCCGGGCTGGCGGATGGTTGCGCGCTTGGTTGGTGTGAATCTGATTGACAACCCGTGACAATCAACAATGCGGAAGTCAGCGCCGGCAAAATGAACAGGTGTGGTTTCATGGAGTATTTTTAGTGTGTGTAATTCGGAGGATTTATCTCACATCGCCAGGTCGCCGGGCTATACGACAATCGTCGTATTGGTGGTGGTTTTGGTTTGGCAAATGTTCCCGAGGGGGATTTGATAATTTGCGGCGGTCAGCGCCGATTCAAAAAAAACCCGGCGCATTCGCCTCCCATCATTGTTAAGCGGCTGGATTCTTGATTTGGAAAAACACAAGACCGAATTAATTCACACCGGCCTGTTGCGCTGCGTTGGGCGGATGCGAACGAAAATATTTTGCGGCGGCCTCGGTGCGGCAGCGCACATGTAGTTTTTCGTAAATGTGCATCAAATGGGTCCGCACCGTGGCGTTGGTGATGGACAAGCGGGAGGCAATTTCCTTATTGGGACAACCTTCGGCAACCAGCGCCAGCAATTCCATCTCGCGGGCGGACAAGTGATCCGTGTCGCTGGAAACTTGCGGGGTCTCCGCAAACGAGCGCACGAGCATTCGCGCGATTTCGCTGGTCATCGGCACGCCGCCGGCATGCACTTCGGCGATGGAGTCAAGAATTTCCTGGTCGCTTGACCGTTTCAAAACATAACCGCACGCGCCGGCCTTGAGCGCTTGAAAAATCATTTTGATGTCCTTATAAACGGTCAGCATGATGACTTGCACGTTTGGCATTTTTTCCCGCAGGCGCGCGGTGCAGGCGATGCCTGATTCGCCCGGCAGGTGAATGTCCATCAGCACGACGTGGGGGCAATATGCCGGGATGTCCACGATGGCCTCCTCGGCGGACGCGCAAGCGCAAACGCAGCTATGGCGCGGCGCGCGGTTGATCAGTTCCGTGAGATATTTGCGCAACGTGGCGTTGTCTTCGACGATGGCGACTTTCGTTATCAAATCGAACTCAATACTATGTGCTAATTGTGTCGGCATGTCATCAATGTTTGCCGACAAGGTTAAATCACTTCAAGGGATACGGTATCCGTCAATTGTCGTATCAGTTTTTATCTGGAATGGCGGTGGTCCCGCCGGGAATGGGCAGTGCCATGCGAATTTTTACGGCCGTTCCGCCATCCACGCGAGATTCCACCGCGCAGGTCCCGCCTAATTTCAACAATCGCGCCGAAAGATTTTTCAACCCGTGTCCGTCCTGACTGCCCGCAAAGCCTTTTCCGTTGTCGGCAATTCCGATTACCAAATCGCCGCCGTCAACCGCCATGCTGAATTCCACCTTCGTCGCGTCCGCGTGGCGCACGATGTTATTCAACGTTTCTTTAACGGCCAGCAACAAATCATGCCGCAACCGTCCTTCCAACGTGATTTGCGGTAAAGCGACTGGAACCTTGAAGCGACAGGCAATGCTGGTATGCGATAAAAATTCCTCGGTATAACTTGTCAAATAATCGGCGAGCGATTGCAGCGAATTATCATCCGGGTCAACGGCCCAGACGATGACATCCAGCGCGCTGATGAGGCTGCGCGCCTTGCCCGCGATGGCGCGAAACAGGTTCGGGTGACTGGCGTCATCCGATTCCGGGCGCTGGCCGGTGTTGGCAAGGATGTTGATTTCGGTGAGGCTTGAACCAAGATCATCGTGCAAATCGCGCGCGATGCGCGAGCGTTCCGCTTCGAGCGCGCGCTGACGTTCAATGTGCTCGCGTTCGCGAGTTTCGTGGTGGAGCTGGGCGGTGCGTTGTTCCACGAGCCGACGCAATTGGGTGTTCCAAATCATCGTGAAGGTCAAAATCACCAGCAGAACGCCTACGAGGGCGAGGAGGCGTGGCAGTGTCCACCACGACGGCTGCGACAGGACGGTGATATCCGCCAGTGAATTCACCAGCAACTCAAATGACTGATTATCTTCATTGTGGTTTTGATTATGGTTACGTCCAAAATAGACTCCCGCCAAAGCCAGACGACTGCCTGGGCGAATGGAGAGCGGGCCGGATTTCTCCGGGGCAATTCGGACCAAATACAAGCGGTTGCCGGATTGCATCTCCAAAACTGGAACGCCTTCCTCGGTGTGCCAGCCGAGCAACGTCCCCTCCACGCGCACACGGGTCGAATTCAGGTTCTTTTGCGATGGTGTGGATTCCTCAAGTCTTCTTGGTGGAGGCAACGGCGCTTTGCCCGTCTTTCGCAACAGCACCTCACGCAACAGCAGTTGCGTCCTTTCGATGTCAGAATATCCTACCGCTTCAACCAGGTCGCCCGGATGCACCGTCGTTTTTTCCACCGGCAGCAAACGCAACCCGGTCCCGTTTTGTTCCAAAAAGAGCTGGGTTGCGTCCGCGTAAACAATCTGGCCGCGCACTTTCACCGGGCGGAAGGCCGAGGCTTGCGCGTCAAATAACAAAAGCTCGCGAGGCGTTTTTTCCACGGCATCGAATGGATCGGCCGGCGCGGGAACATCCACACTGACCGTGGCATTGCGCATCATTACCCTACCGACATGGACTTCACGCGTCGCCGCGTCCCACATGGCGTAAAGCACACCACGAATTCTCACATTGGCTTTGAGAAACGGCCTAAGGTCAGAATCAAAAAGACCTTCCAACTCGACATCGAGCGGGCCTTCGGGCAGGTATAGGCTGATCGTGTTGCTGTGAACGTCGGTGACCAAACCCTTCAACTCAGCCCATTGAACATCCCGGCTGCCATCCAGCAGTTCCGTCCAGGTGGGATTGACGGGTGAAGGCGACAATCCTTCGCCCAGACGGGTGACTTTGTCCGCAACGACAACAGGGGCGAAATCCCCCGCTGCGCTGTGGCCATCCACTTCCCACAACTCGCCGATCGCCGGAGCTGAGTTTGAAATCGCGCGCAATGATATAAAAATTCCGCGCGTGTCGTCTTGAAAGGTCATCCAGTGTTCCAGGCTGGATTTGGTTGCTCCGGTTACGGTTCCACGAAGATGCACGGGCAAGGCTTGACGGGCGCGTTCAATGGGCAAACTTTGCACCTCGGCCACGGATGTGATTGGAAGCGTCGGATTATCCCGTCCAAGCGGATGCTCAACGAAGATGAGATCCTTGGCGCTGGCTGCGAACAGTTTCCCCAATACCAGCGTCTGGTCCAAGGTCATTACCCCACGCCCAATCCCAGCTATCCGCACGCGAGCATTGAGCAGGTTGGACACGTCCAATCCATTTGCATCGGCCACTCTGACGGAAATGACGTGCCGGTCGGTCCCGAGATCAAATCTCACGCCTTCGCCCACGCAGGCTGCAAATTTCACGCTTCCCTCAACCACCGTCCAGCAACGCTCATCTAAATTGGTCATTCCAGTCGCCATGAGTTTGCTGGGCCTCGCTTCCGGAGCATCACTTCGTCCGAGGCTGACGACCGGCACCTTCGAATCGCCGAGAAGCAACGCAGCCCCATCATCCGACCACACTACGAACCGGTATCGTCCGTCGCGAGGAACTGCCAAAAGACCGGAATATCGGATGCCAACTCCTTCATCGCGCAATCTGATCCCCAAGTCGAAGTTCGTCAGTATGCATGTCTTTACTGGCCGAAGCAGATTGAAATCCGGTAGAGTCTCCCAAGAACCCTCGTAGTATTCGGTGCGTAGTCCAGGCAAGAAGTTGGTCACTCCGGACCCGGTGACAACCGCATGCCAGAGATTTGAAGTTTCGATCAATCGCGGCGGTTCGTTTGAAATTGCCCATTCGACGTCAAGCGCAAATGATCGCAGATTATTGAACCACTCCAATCGCAGTGGGATTTTGCCGGCCGGCAAAGAAACCTCCCCGGCCACGGCTGATCTGGGATGCAAACCATCGTTGTTCACAACTGGCATGGCCGTTATCTCGACCCCCATTTCGCGTTTGCGCAACAGGCAAGAGTCACGGCGAATACAGATCCGTTCTCCGGGAAAGATTTCCCGGTCAAAGCCGCTGATCTGTAGCAGTTCCACCCCGGTTTCGTCCTGCACGATCATCACTCCCACTTTGGGGCGGCTGGCGGCGCAGACAGTTGCTTCGATATCTACATCCCCGTTGATTTGTTGATTGGAGTTTAACGCCTGTGTCAGTTGGTGCAGATTTGTGATTGATTGCGCCATGAGGGTGGAACCGAATGCCGTTGCAGGCCACACCAGTGCCAACACTTGGACAGCAACAGCAATCTGGAAATACTCCCGGAATCGACCGTGATGTTGTGCAGTCATGTTTCCAGTTTAGCTTGGCGCTTCTTGCCCCGGCAACTATTTCATATCGAAAACTCGCGATACTTATCGCTGAAACTATAACATTCGAGTTGGGTTGGTGAGCCAATTATAAACCTGTCAGCCGTGGGCGTCAAGCCAGCAGGTTGGACTGCTGGACGAGTGATCGGTAGATCATGCCGTCGGCTAGGGATGGCGCTTGGGCCGCTCCGACTTGGGCCGCCAAGGTGGCCCAGGCGGTTTGCGCCGTGATCTGATACGCTGGGTCATAGGGCGTCATGATGTTGCAACACCCATTTTCGCCGCCACATGGCCGAGTGTGAGGTTTTTTTCCATACGCTTGACTTTGAGCCAATCGCCAGCCGTCTTGATGTTTAATGACAACACGTTAGCACGCTTTTGATGTCCCAAATTGGCCGGGTATTTTACTTTAACCGAGCTTTGTGCAATACCCAGCAGAGCTACTCTCCTCCAAGGAGAGGGAGGAACTTCCGCCGTCCCCTTGAAAATTCGTGTGCGGGGATTAGCCGCACGGTCATCCGTAAAGCCAGCGCCATAGGCGCGGCATTTTTGTAGAACGACAATCAAAATGAGACCTCTGAAAAAGGCTGTTTGAGTTGTTTATTTGATGTTGCCGACATTTT
>CAYVGC010000035.1:0-39859 GCA_964449815.1 uncultured Bifidobacteriaceae bacterium | reverse complement strand
CGGCTTCTTCCGTCATGCTCAATATGCGTCTATCTAAATAGTAAATGCTCTAGCATTTAGAATTTAGCCTTCGTTTCAAGCTGTCCAACCTGAATCAACCGCGAACCACGCCAAACACGCGAAAACTTTTGACACGAATTTCGCGAATTACCGCGAATTAGATGGCGGGCCGAGCTTCGGCTGCGCTGAAGGCGCTACGGAAATTAGCCTAGGGTTGGAGCAGCGCGACTACCCTAGGAAAGCGTCCCACAAAATAATTTTTTCTTTCCTCGCCGAACGAGGAAGTGGCCGGGGTGAGGAGTCGGATTTCAAATACGCCAGATTATTCTCCGGCTTTCTTTTTCCCGGCCCTTGTTCGTAGTGGATTCAATTTCTTTTGCTTTGCTTCTTTTTCCGTCAGGACAATCGGGACACCGTTGGCTGTTTGGGCTTTTTGAAAGTATTTGTTCATCCAGACGACCTCTGTTCGCTTGTGGCTTTGACCGGATGAATCTTTTGTTGTCGTCTCAATGGTTCTGTAATTCCAACCCCTCTCTTTCGTCAGCAACTCCGCATATAAATCATTTGCGTATCCGCTGATGAAAATCATGCAATGGGAACGATTTGCCAGCTTTAACAGTTCTCGGTGGAATTCCGGATTGTTTTCGTCGTGAGCGTAGCCGTTGGTTCGGTCTGCAAAATAAGGTGGGTCCAAATAAATCAAGGTGGCTGGCCGGTCCAAATATTGCACGAGCAAATCTTTTGCATTTTTATTCTCAACGCGGACACTGCGAAGCCGCTCGACAACTTTGGAGATTCGCTCCGGCAAATTATACCAGCGATTCACCCGCGCGTCGCGCCCGTCGCGAGTGTATGAATCCGAATACGAGAATCCACCGCGCTCTGCCCCGAAAACGCCGTTGATGGCCATCATGGCGGAAATCAAAAACTTGCGTGCGCGCTCAAGCTCGGTGGCGTTGGGTTTTGGAGTTCGTGCGCGATGCAGTTCTTCGCGGGCATACGGGGTCAGCGCAACGAGACGGCAAAGTTCTGCTTCATGGTTTCGCAACTGCTCAAAAAAATTTACGATGTCCTTGTCGAGATCGTTGATGATTTCAATTGGCGCGGGGGTTTTTGCCAAGGTCAGCGCCGCCGAGCCGCAAAACATTTCCACCCAGGCATGATGAGGAGGAAGCTGGCTGCAAAGTTCAACGGCCAGATTTTTCTTTGACCCAAAATAACCAAATGCTGTGCTCATCAGATGGTGCGAAATACTAAAGCAAAAAAGTTTGGAAACACGCAAAACTTTTCGTAACGTGTTTGCAAAACACACCCAACCTAGTTTTAATATGGGAATTGTGGTTTGATCAACAATAAACCAGACACGCCATGAACAAGCTCACTGCGAACGCTCGTCGGGAAATAATCAAAGATTTTGCAAAAGCCATAAGGGAACGCCGAGAGAGAGGCCCGCAGCCGTCGCAGGATTTAATTGATTTTCGAAACGACCGTAAGGCTCAAAAACCGAGGGACGTTTGGTTTGTTCCTTTAGAATTGCTGCGCTACCGGAAAGAAAACGGGCGAATTGCCAGCGATATTTTAAGCTATGAAAAAAGTCAAGGGCGGCTGGATGACACATCGGTAGATGGCCAAGAAATTATCCGCAAATTTTTGGAGGAAAAAGATGTCACAAAAACCGAAGAGTTGAAAAAGGCAATTGAGCACGATCAGCAAAGAGAAGCGGCAATTATCACATGTGACGGTTTTTTGATAAACGGCAACCGACGCAAGATGGTTTTGGAAATGATAAATCGCGAGGCGGGCTCTCCAAAATTCCCGACGATGAAGGTTGTCATCCTGCCTGGTGAAGGTGAAGAAGGCGGCCCCCCCACCTTGGTGGAAATCGAGGAGATCGAGAATCGCTATCAATTACAAAGTGAGGGCAAGGCTGAATATTATGCTTTTGACAAAGCTCTCTCGATGCAACGGAAAATGAATTGCGGAATGACCTTGGAACAACAACTTCAAGATGACCCACAATATTCCCACCTTAATCCCAAAGATTTCAAACGTGCCGTCGAAACGGTTTGGAATGAATACATTGGGCCATTGAAGTGCATAGATCGTTATCTTGAGTGGCTGAATCGTGACGGATTATACCGCACAGTATCAAGTGGTTTAGGCGATCCAGAAGGGCGTTGGCAGGCATTTTTAGATTATTATCAAAGTTTTTACAAGAAAAGCCAAGACCCCAAACTGTTGCTCCAGATGAACCTTCGGGAAGATGAGGTTAGCAAGGTGGAACATGCGGCTTTCAGAGTCATCCGCAAGCGAGAGCTCGGTAAAATTGGAAAGGTTCATAAAATTATGCGGGAGTTGCCAAACCTGCTTAAAAAGAACGAAGCAAAGCGTGAATTCTTAAAAATTCATCAAATCAAATCTGACCTGCCCAACGACAAGAGATTTGATGCTGATGGCAGAGAACACGATGAACGAACCATCGACAAACTTTGGGGTGAAGCAAATCAGCAAGATATTTTTCACCACTTGAATTCAGCGTTGATGCTCGAAGAATCGAAATCAGAACTAGAAAAGCCTCTGGATTTGCTACAAGCGGCATTGGATAAACTTCAACACAAAAAGATGAATCCTAGAGCGGTTGATGCCTTTCAATACGAAGATGCGATGAAACTGACGCGGGAAATTCAACGTGAAGCAAATGAATTGGAACACGAGTTTTTCGACTTGAAGAAGGAGAGGGACAAATTGAAAACGAAAAAATAACCGATCTTCGTGACAATTGAAACTTCATCATCCGGCATCACAATAACTGAAGCGAAAAATTCCGTTCAACCAGTTCATTCAAGTCAGCTTCAGTTTTGGGGGTTTCAGAAATCTACAGACATTCCGGGAGCTTTTCACCTAAACACCCCCGATGTCCGTCAGATTTTGGGAAAACTCATCGCGTATTTCGACAGTGAACGAGTGCAATATACGCTCGGCCCGAATTGCAAGAAACAGGCTGACAAACTTCAATCGGAATTGACGGAACTCGTTCGCGTCAGAGAAACGGGAAAATCCATAAAGAGCGGCAAGTTCAACTCGAAGCGATTCGCAGAGTTTTCATCGGTATTGCAAGGCCATGTTAAGCGCACTCTGAAAGAACACCAACTCCGTGCCGCATATCATTTGTATCTGACCCGAAACGGAGCGAATTTTTCCGTGCCGGGCAGCGGCAAAACGTCTGTGGTCTTGGCGGTTTATCAGATGCTTCGCAACGCGGGCAAGGTTAATGGTCTGTTTGTTATTGGGCCGTCTGCTTGTTTTGGCCCGTGGCGCACGGAATTTGTTGAGACGCTGGGACGAAAGCCGCAAACCGTCGTGCTGGCTGGCGGCGAAAAACATTCGCGCAAATCCGAATACTTTAAACCGAACGAACATCTGCCGGAGCTTTTTCTTTCAACCTTCCAAACGCTGACGAACGACCAAGCCGAAGTGAAGCTGCTGTTTCAGCGAACCGGCATGAATCTTTTTCTCGTGGTGGATGAGGCGCATTACATCAAACAAATAGGCGGCAATTGGTCGTCCGCCGCGATTGAACTGGCGCGCTCCGCAAAATATCGTTGCATCCTGACCGGAACGCCGTGCCCGCACAGCTTTGCCGACCTTTTTAATCTTTTTGATTTTCTTTGGCCGACAAACGATCCAATCGGTTCTGACAATCGCGTAAAAATTCAGGCGGCGGAACACGACGGCGAAATTGAAACCGCGCAGCAATTGCTCAAGCAAACCGTCGGGCCAATGTTTTATCGCGTGACGAAAGCCGATCTCGGTTTGACTCGTCCAATTTTCCATCCGCCAATCGTCACGCCGATGAACGAGCATGAGCAGTTTGTTTATGACGCGATCACGCTGCGCATTCGCAACAGCGCAAGGTTTGATTATTCAAAAAACGCCGAGGTGCTGACGAGGTTACGCCGTGCGCGAATCCTGCGGCTGCGCCAAAGCAGCGCCTACGTTGGCCTGCTGACGAAGCCGCTCACCGATTGCGATGTGGATGCAGCCAAAACAAGCGAGCTTTACGAAATCATCCGCACATACGACCAACTGGAAACGCCCGCAAAGATTTTGCAGTTGGAAAGACTCGTTTTGCAAATTCTGGGCCGCAAAGAAAAGGTGGTCGTGTGGTGCAACTTCATCGGCGCACTGAAACTCATCCAAAAACATTTTCATAAATTGAAGGTGAATTGCGAATTGCTTTACGGCGAAACGCCGGTCGAGCAAACATCAATCCAGCAAGGCGAGACGCGGGAGCGATTGATTAGCCGATTCAAGGACATGGCAAGCGGCTTGGATGTGCTGGTTGCCAATCCTGGCGCGTGCGCTGAATCCATTTCGCTACACAAAACCTGCCACCACGCCATTTACTACGATCTTTCATACAACTGCGCGCAATACCTGCAATCGCTGGATCGCATCCACCGCGTCGGCGGTTCGGAAACACAGGAGGCGCATTATTATTTTCTTCAAAACAAAAATGCCATTGACCGCGATGTCATGGACAATCTTGATCGCAAGGTTCAAAAAATGTTCGGCGTGCTAGACGATAAAGTGCCGCAACCAGATTCGGCGGGTGATGAAAACCAAGAAGAAATCAAAGCTTACGAACGACTCTTCAAAGCAGATTGACGAGCAGTTCCACCGGATTTCATTTCAAGAAATCAAAATCCTGTGGACTGTTCTCGACGCTCTGTCGACGACACGGGCTGATTTCGTCCGGGCGAGATTTTTACAGGACGCTCTGCATTATTCGGACGTCACAGACTTTCTCAAGCAGCTTGGGATTTTGAATTTGGCCAAGGGGTGGATTAGCAGAAAGGAAAAACTTGGTAAAACCGATGCCGAAATGAAATCTGGTTTGGTTCAACGTCTTTTGGAAAGGAATACGCCCTACCGGATTCATCTGAATGAATTCTTCCGACATTTTGAAAACGTGGATGGAAGTTTTGAAATCTTGATGGATTCAGGAAAACGACGGCGGTTCGGTGGCATCCGCAACTTGCTTTTGGACTTGGAATTTCTTGAACAAGATTCAAACAAACCGCGCTATTGGATTTCCCCGCAGTATTTCGCAGCTTTTGTTAAAGCCAAAAACAATGCGCCCACAAGCCCGAAAGAATTTCGAGATGTTCTCCGCATGCGTGAAAAACTCGGACGCGACGCGGAACTTGAAGTTTTGAAATTCGAGACGGCGAGATTGCGAAATCGTCCCGGCTTGGCGAAAAGCATCAAACACGTCGCGGCAGAAAACGTCGGCGCTGGCTATGATATTTTGAGTTTCACGGAATCAGAGAACAAATCTGGGCCTTCCGGTAGGCTTATTGAAGTGAAAGCCGTTTCTGCAATTGATTTCAAATTCTATTGGTCGAGAAATGAAATCGAAACCGCTCGTATCCACGGCCCAAACTATTTTCTTTATCTTGTTCCAGTTTCCAAGAGCGGATTCAATTTGCAGAAGCTCAAAATAATTCAGAATCCATTCAAGCGAGTTTATTCGGCCAAAAAATCATGGCTTCGTCAGGAGGAGGTTATTGCGTTTTGGTCAAAAGAAAGGGCGACAGAAATCTAAACAAACCGTTGATACAATCAAAATTTGACTCCTCACCCCGGCCCTCGCCCGTCGGATGGGAGGGTGTCCGCAGGCCGGGTGAGGGAATAATTTGCGGCTGAAAAACCAGACGCAGACCGGGTGATGGAGACCCCGGTCACAAGCCAAATTCCTGCAAGAATCGTGACCGGCCATCGCTGGACAACGGCATCGCCGACGGGCATAGTTTCCGTCGGCGATGTTATCATTTGTGACCGCAAAAGATTTTGGAAAGGCAACCGTGAAGTCATTATTTCATGAGCATTATTTTGCCTGCGAGTGAAAGTGCGTCCGGGGCGCCGAAAATTGCGGTGCTGGCCTGCTCGGTGTTAGAACGGGAAATCGCCCTCCTGGCTCCTGGGGCAAATCACATTGCAGAAGCGCGCTTCTTCGAGACCGGGCTGCACGACCAGCCCGGCCGGCTCCGCGCCACGTTGCAGGAAAACCTCGACGCGGTGGACCGGCGACCAGACATTGAGGCCATCGTGCTGGTCTATGGCCTCTGCGGTCGCGGCACGGCCGGACTGCGTCCACGGCGCCACAAACTTGTCATTCCGCGCGCGCATGACTGCATCACCGTCTTCATGGGCAGCAAGGAAGCCTACGCGGAACATCAGCAGCGCTGCCCGGCCGGTTATTATTACACTCCCGGCTGGAATCGTGGACGCCGTGTGCCCGGTCCGGAAAGGCTGGAAACGATGAAGCTGAAGCTGGCAAAAAAATTTGAACCGGACGATGTCGAGTTTCTCGTCGAGACCGAACGCAAACAATGGGCGAGGCACGACACGGCCGCCTATCTCGAACTCGGCACGGACGACGCGGAGGCCGAGGCGGATTACGCCCGGAAGTGCGCCGACTGGCTGGGCTGGAGATTCGAGCATCATCACGGCGATCCAAAGTTGCTGCGGGACCTGCTTTGGGGCAACTGGGACGCCCGGCGCTTTCAAATCATCGAACCGGGCAGGCAACTGGGCCAGGCGCCGGACGACACGATTCTGCGCGCCGAACCGATGCCGGCCGGGCCTCCCGCCACATGAGCGATGCGGCGCACATTCAGGTCGAGCTGGAGTCTGGCGAGCGGCGGCAGATTCCCGTCACTCGCGACCACCGCTCGCTCGCCGACGTGCTGGCGGCACACGGGCTGCCGCTGAACACCCGCTGCGGCCAGCGCGGCCGCTGCCGCGGCTGCGAAGTGGAGCTGCGCGAAGGTTCGTTGATCACGGACAGCGGAGAAGTTAGGCCAACCGCCACCGTGCAGGCCTGCCGCGCGCGGCCCAACGGCCCGGCGGTGATCCGGCTTCCCGCCCGCTCGCGCATCGAACACCGCCCGCAGGTCGGCGAGACGTTTGAGGTCGCCATTTCCTGCGCGCATCAACCGCTTTTCCCATCGGCGGCCGGCCGGCGCGACACGGCGTTTGCCGTGGATGTGGGCACGACCACGGTGGTGGTGCTGCTCGTGGATCTCACCACCGGCAAAGTCCTGTCGCGGGCCGGCGCGTTCAACGAACAAATCCGTTTTGGCGACAACGTCGTGACGCGCATTGAAGCCGCGCACCACCCAGGAAACCTCGCCGCGATGCAGCGGGCCATTGTGATGGAGACCATTCAACCGTTGCTGCTGCGCGCGGGCGCGCGGGCCGGCCGTTCGTTGGCACGCATCGCCGGCGGCGCGGTGGCCGGGAACACCACGATGCTGCACCTGCTCGTGGGCGAGGATCCGACGCCGCTGGGCATCGCGCCATTCACGCCGCGCTTCATCAAAGGAAGACGAGTCATGGCAAGCGAACTCAAACTGGCCGCCGACGGTCTGGCGCCGGAAACGCCAGTCCAATTGCTGCCCGGCATCGCGGCCTACATCGGCGCGGACATTACCGCCGGAATTTTCGCCAGCGGCATGGGTTTCGATCCGGTGCCAAGCCTGCTGGTGGACATCGGCACGAACGGCGAAATTGTATTGCAAAGCGGGGGCAAACTGACCGCGTGCGCCACCGCCGCCGGGCCGGCGTTTGAAGGCTGCGGGCTGCGCTGCGGCATTCGGGCGCACGCCGGCGCGGTCAGCGACCTGCGGCTCACGCTGAATCCATTTCACCTCGAAATTAAAACCATCGGCAACATTCCGCCCGCGCGCGCCAACGGACTGTGTGGTTCGGCGTATGTGGATTTTCTGGCCACGGCGCGAAGCTGCGGCCTGCTCGGCATGACCGGGCGGTTTCAGCCGGCGGCCTGGGAAAGTGTTCCGGTGCAAAATCGCCTCACTGACAATGGTGAACGGGCCTTGCGCCTGACGGAAGCGAACGGTGCGGGCGCGTTGCGCGTCAGCGAGGCGGATGTGGCGCGGCTGCTGCAGGCCAAGGCGGCGATTGGCGCGGGCGTTGAAATCCTGCTGGAAACGGCGCGGACCCGCGCGGCGGATCTGGGACGCGTCTATCTCGCCGGCGGATTTGGAATGCACCTGGATGTCGCCCATGCCATCGCCATCGGCCTGCTGCCGGGCATCCGCAAGGAACAGGTGCGCGTGGTCGGCAACACCGCGCTGGCCGGCGCGCTGCTGGCGTTGGTGGACCGCACCACGCTCGACGAAATGGAAAATCTCCGCGCGCACGTCAAAGTCATCGAACTGAACCTCGCCGACAACTTCGAGGATCGTTACATCGGGCACCTGATGCTGCCATGAACGATTTCCCCGCCGTTCCGCTGCTGGAGCACCGGCCTTACGACCGGATTCGTGAACTGTATCTGTTCCAGGAGCCGGTCCTGCTGGACGCCATTCGGCGCGGCGACCGGGGCGAAGCCCGGCACATCATCAACCACGTCCTCGTCCACATCTACAGCGCCGGCGAGGAACGGAGCGATTTGCTGAAAGGACTGCTGCTCGAACTGGTGGTGATGATTTCGCGCGCGGCGGTCGAGGCGGGCGCGGTGCAGTCCGAGGTGCTGGGCATGAACTTCCGTTTTCTCACCGAACTGGCCGGAATTGACGACGACGAGGACCTGGCCGCGTGGCTGCGCAAGACGCTGGAACATGTGTTCTCGACGATTGAGCGGCAGGAGGATTTCACGCCGCCACTGCTGGTCGGCAAGGCGCTGGATTTCATGCGGACAAACCTGCACCGCGACATCTCACGGGACGAGACGGCGCGCCACGCGGGGATTTCGCCGAGCCATTTCTCGCGGTTGTTGAAAGAGCGCACCGGCCGGTCGTTCACCGAGCTGCTGCGGCAATGCCGTGTGGATCTTGCCTGCGACCTGCTGCACAGCACGGACCGGTCGCTGGCGCAGATCGCCGACACCTGCGGCTTTTGTGACCAGAGCTACTTTACACGCGTCTTTCACGATGTGAAGGGCGTGACGCCGAAACAATTTCGCGGCCCCGGCCGGACGAACGGCGGTTAAACCTGGGCGGCCCGGATGACGCGGCTCATGGCGGTGAGATGCGCGGGCGTTGTGCCGCAGCAGCCGCCGATGATGCGCACGCCGGCGGCGAGCAGACGGCTGGCGGCCGCCGCCATTTGTTCCGGCGTGGCGTCATAGACGGCGCGGCCATTTTCAGTCCGCGGTGAACCGGCATTCGGCTGGACAATCACCGCCGCGCTGCCGGCGGCGGCGGCGAGCTGTTCCGCCAGCTTCACATAATCCTCCAGGTTCAAACCGGTGCCGCAGTTTGCCCCCACAACCTCCGCGCCGGCAGCGGCGGCCCGGCGCACCGCCTCGGCGGCACTCGTGCCCATCATCGTGCGAAATTCGCCCGGCGCGGTTTTTTGAAACGCATAGGTTGCGATCACCGGCACGTTGGCCGAGCAAGCCTTTGCCGCTTCAATCCCCACCACCGCTTCGGCGGGGTCGCTCATGGTTTCAACAAGGATGGCGTCCGCACCGCCTTCGAGCAGCGCGGCGATCTGCGCCTGAAAAGCCTCGCGCAATTCGTCCGCCGTGAGGTCGCCCACCGGTTCCAGAAAACCGCCGAACGGTCCGACATCGCCGAGCACCCAGCCATCGTCACCGGCGGCCGCGCGGGCCGCGCGGGCGGCCGCGCGGTTCAATTCCGCCACGCGACCGGCCAGATCGTGAAGCGCGAGCGCGAACCGCGAGCCGCCAAAGGAGTTGGTGGTGATGAGATCGCAGCCGGCGTTGCGGTAGGCCAGATGAATGCCACCGACGTCGCCGGGCCGGTTGACGTTCCAGGTCAGGCCACATTCACCGCCGGCCAAGCCGCGCGCGAGGAGCTGCGTGCCCATGGCACCGTCGCAACAGAGCGGTCGCCGGGAAAGTTCTTTTAGCAGGGGAGCGGCGTTCATGGGACGTTTGGTCAGTCGAAAATTACCGTGCGGTTGCCGGAGAGAAATACACGATCCTCGAACACCAGCCGCAGCGCGCGGGCGAGAACCATCTGCTCCACGTCACGCCCGGCCCGCGAGAGGTCGTGCGCCGTGTGCGTGTGATCCACCGGGATGACCTGCTGGACGACGATGGGGCCTTCATCCAGCTTTTCGGTGACAAAGTGCGCGGTGGCCCCGATGATCTTGACGCCGCGGTCGAATGCCTGTTGATAAGGCTGCGCCCCGACGAACGCGGGCAGAAATGAGTGATGGATGTTCAAGATGCGCGCGGGAAAACGGCGCACGAACTCCGGCGTCAACACGCGCATGTATTTCGCGAGCACGAGATAATCCGGCCGGAGCGGCCCGATGACCTTGAGCATTTCCGCCTCATGCGCCTCGCGCGTGAGCGATTCGTGACAGATGTGGTGAAATGGCAGGTTGAACTTGGCGACCAGCGGTCCAAGCCCGGCGTGATTACTCAGCACGGCAACCACCTGGGCGTTGATCTCGCCAAACGCATGGCGGATCAGGATGTCGCCCAAACAGTGATGCTCCTTCGACGCGAGCACCACGATGCGCTTCGGCTTCAGATGGGAAAGCCGCACGCGCGCGCCGGCGGGCAGGGCCGTGCGGACTTCGGATTCGAGCTGGGCGGCATCCACCGCCCCCTCAAACTCGGTGCGCATGAAGAAGCGTGCGGAGCCGCGCTCCACGAACTCCTGGTTGCCGACCACGTTGACGCCATGTTTGAACAGCACGCCGGTGATGACATGCACCAGACCGGGCCGGTCGGCGCATTCCACGAGCAGAACCTGTGCGCTCATACGCTTTCTGAAAACTGCTTCATGCGCAATGTTCTAACCCCTGTCACGCCGGAAGGCAATCCCCGCCGGACCGGAAAGCACCAAAGAATCATACCGGATTACAAGACGGCGTTGATGCCGCAGGCTAGATTGCCGGCGTCATGAATGAACTACATCCGCTCACGCAGGCCATCATTGCCGGCAAACGCAAGGAAATCCCCGACCTCGTCAGCCAGTGTCTTGCCGCCGGGGAAAAGGCGGGCGACATCGTTGAAAAACGACTCGTGCCCGGCATGGCCATCGTGGGCGAGAAGTTCAAGCAGAATGAAATTTTCGTCCCGGAAATGCTCATCGCCGCCCGCGCCATGAAAGAGGCGTTGAAAATTTTAGAGCCGTCGCTCGTGGCCGCCGGCGTGAAGCCCGAACACAACGCCGTCATCGGCACGGTGGAAGGCGATTTGCACGACATCGGCAAAAACCTTGTCGCCATGATGTGGAAGGGCGCGAACATAGAAGTCATTGATCTCGGCGTTAACGTGCCGCCGGCAAAATTTGTTGAGGCCGTCAAGCAGCACAAGTCCAAGCTGGTTGGACTGTCCGCGCTGCTCACCACGACCATGCCGGCCATGCGCGACACGGTGAAAGCCATTCGCGAAGCCGGTCTGACGGTCAAGGTGGTAATCGGCGGCGCGCCCATCACGCATGAGTTTGCGCGGGAGATTGGCGCGGACGGCTATTCGCCCGACGCCGGCAGCGCGGTGGACACGGCGATGGCGCTGTTGCAGGGCAGGGCTTGAGGCAAACGGATTGCCTGACATGAACCGCCGATTTTACCTCGACCTTGCCGCATCCGGGTTAAGCATGCCCATCGGCACGCATCTGGTTTTACACGAACACCCGGATCATGCGGCCATTGTGCAGGACGGCCGGCGTCTGGGACGCGTGGTGGAAGAATCGGCCCGGCGCTTCCGCATGCCATTTGCGTTCCCGCTTATGGATCTCAAGCTGGAGAAGGAGGCGCTGCTGCTCGCTCGCGGCGTTCCGGCGACGGCAGTGGACAGCTACCATTTCTCAGAAATTCCCGAACCGGCCGGCGGGTTCCAGCTCACAAAAAACATGACGGCGGTGTGCGGGGCGATTCGTCACATCGCCGCCGAAACGGATTTGATTCCGGTCGGCATGGGCATCGGGCCGTTCTCGCTGATGACCAAGCTGATTGCCGATCCCATCGCGCCGGTGTTCATGGCTGGAGCAGGAGCGACAGGCAAAGATGAACCCGAAGTGGCCCTGGTGGAACGCCTGCTGGAGCTGGCTTTCGCGACGATCCAGAAATATCTCGACGCCCAAATTGCCGCCGGCGCGAAAGCCATCATTTTGTGCGAACCGGCGGCCAACAAGGTCTATTTCTCGCCCAATCAGCTCGCCGAAAGTTACGATGTTTTCGACCGCTATGTGATGCGGTTCAACCTGGCCCTCCGCGAGCAGTTGCGTGCGTGCGGGGTGGATTTGATTTTCCACGACTGCGGTGAATTGCTGGACGGGATGGTGCAACGGTTTGCCGCGCTCGATCCGGCGATCATCAGCCTGGGCAGTTCGCGGCTGCTTTGGGAGGATGCCGCTCTGCTGCCCAAGTCCACCGTTATTTACGGCAACCTGCCCACCAAACAATTTTACTCCGACGCCTTGGTAAGCGTGGAAAAGGTGCGGCAGCTATCCACCGGCCTAACCCGCCGGATGCGCGCGGTCGGACATCCATTCATCCTGGGCAGCGAATGTGACATTCTCAGCGTCCCGGGCAGCGAACAAACTATCAAAGCCAAAGTGGAGGCCTTCCAGCAAGCTGCCTGACACAGGTTTCAAAAGAAAATAAGACTTTAACAATCTCTCGCCGCGGCCGATCCGGTGGAGCTCACGTTCATTGCTTCAACCCTTAATGCGGCAGCGGTTGGGCGAGGAAGTTCCGGACGTTTTAGCGCAGTTCAGTTTTCAGGTTATGATTTCAACGGTTGCGGGCGTAGCCAGTTTCGGTGTTGTTGGCGGATTTCGAATCTTCAGTCAACGGGCGATGGGGACGGATTTTCTGGCGTTTCAACTCCGCGTGATAAGCTTTGACGGCTTCCGCCGGTTTGATTTAGCCGTCCACAATCCGCCGCATGAAGGCGATGAAGGCGAGCGGGTCTTCCGCGTCCTTGATTTTGCGGCCAAACAGCGCGACGCGGGCACCGTGTTTCTGCGCGTCGGCGAGCAGTTGCAACGCATCGAGTGTTGTGCCGCTGCTGCCGCCCATGACACCGACAATCATCGAAGGATCGTAGGCCACGAGTTCCTCCAGCGCCTGCGGACCGAAATACGGCACCTTCAAAAACAGCGGACGGTCATCCAGCGAGACCCCGGCGAGCATCCGGCAGATGTGGTCGTTGACAAAAAATGGAACTTCCTCCGGCCGGATGCCGGCGTCCACGTTCGGCGCGAACACTTCAAGGAAATACTGGAAGCCTTTGTTGCGCCGCGCCTCGGCGCGAAATGCCTTGAAGGCCAGCAACGCCTCGCGGTCAATCTGCGGCTGATTGTTGAAGGTGATCGAATACAACCCAAGATTTACAACCGGTTTGCGGCTTGTTTTTACGATCACGCCCCCAAACTGCGCCTCCTCGATGTAGGCCGCGGCAAACGAGAGCGACGGATGCTCACGATATTTTCCACCGCGCGGACACCAGACATCGCTGGTGTCATTGGCGCGAATTGCGGGAGTCACGGCGGACTTTTCAAAAAGCCTTTCGCGATGTGCCAGCCGACTCATGGTTGAAACCGAACCCAGCATAATGTCCACAACGCCCTGCTGCACAATCGCGCGGATTTGTTCGAGAAATTCAGGCATCGTGCGGAAGCGCCCGGATGCTTCGTCGCCAATCCGTCCCGGACTCGGCACGCCCCAACACATGTCGGCGTCTTTCGCATCGGCGAGGATGAAGTCGCGGACGTTTGAGCTGGCATGAATTTTTTCCAATTTTTGTTCGAGGCGGGATTTCATTTGTTGATCAGGATCGCAAATGGATTCTTAAACGCGGTGTGAGCACGGTCAGGTCCGCCTGCCGGATGGAATCGCGGGTCGGCAAATTCGAGCGTCCGCCCAGCTTGAGCGCAACCTGTGCGGCGACCCACGCGGCAAATTCCATCCGCCGTGGCAGCGGCAGTCCGTCGAGCAGCGCCGAGGCGTAGGCGGCATGATACGCGTCGCCGCAACCAGTCGTGTCCACGGCGTCCACCTTGAATGCGGCCTGATGCAAGACACCTTTAGGCGTCAGCGCCCAACTGCCATTGACGCCGTCGGTCATTAGCACCTGGCCGGGCGTCCAGGCGTTCAATTTCTTCAGCGCGGCCGCGGCGTCGGATTCGCCGCTCAAGCGCCTGGCCGCGCCAAGCGGCAGGATGATGTCCGTGCCAAGTTCAATCAGCTCTCGCATCGCCGCCGTTTCGCCGGCTTCCACATCAAGCACCGAGCGACAGCTTGTTCCGTGCGCGGCTTCCAACATGGCAAGCGCCGCTTCGGTTTCGTAACCATCCACCAAGATCAATTTGGCGCGCTTTACTTCGGCAACCGGAATGTCGGCGCGCTGCAAGGAGCGGCAGCCGTTGAGCGTGTAAAAAACCGTGCGTTCACCGGTGGCCGGATCAATTTTAACAACCGCCAAGCCAGGCGAGGCCGAGGCATCGGTGATGAAATAATCGTCAAGCACGCCGTGGCGCGTGAGTTCGGCGCGCGCAATGCCGCTCCAGGTGTCGCTCCCGATTCGTGCGATGAACCCCGTGCGCCAGCCAAGCGACCCGAGCAGGCTTGCAGCGTTGCCCGCCGGACCGCCTCCTTGAACCAGCAGGTCGCGAATTTCGTGTTTCTCCCCATGCTGAACTTTTTCCGGCAGGCGGACGAGAATGTCCACGACGTTCAACCCGGTGACAAGCACATCGGCTGGGATTGGCGAACTCATGCGTGGCTTAACCCGAAGGCTTCACTCGCGCCGCTGACGGAAACTTCCTCGACCCCGAGCCAGTGGTGCAACATTTCCAAATCCTGTTTCCAATGGCCAAAGCCGAGACTCCAGTGGTGATCCAGCCCGCAGCTCATGATGGTGTTCATGATTTGACCGGCGGTGAATGGCGGCTTCGGCTGCAATTCGCAATAGTTGCCGAGAAATGCAAGCGGCGTGTCGAGCAGCTCGCCTTCAAAGGCGAACGCGCGACAAGCGTCGGGTGATTGGTAGCGCAGCACGGTGGCCGGTCCGAGTTCGAGGAGAAATTCCAGCATCAGGCCAACGGCGTTTTTGGGATTGGCATTTTCCAAAATGGAATGCCGCCGCGCCGCGAATTTGGTGCCGCGCTTGAGCCAGCGTGTCGGGCACGCGCCGCAATGCCAGACGCCGATGCGGTTGCGCGCGAAATCGAGTTGCGAGAGATCCATCATCGTTGAAACGGAATTGTCTTCGCTCAATAAATTCATGGCGAGCGAGGACAACAGCCCGTTCATCTCGCCTTCCTCCGCCGTGCATAGGCCGAAATCGTTGAGCAAAGACACGCTGCCGTCGGCGGTGCAGCCGTATTGATCAATCAACTCCGGCCAGCTTTTGACGATGCAGCCGGTGTAGTTTTTTTGCGCGGCCAAGTCTAGCGCGGCCAAGCCGATGCGAAATGTTTGAAAAATTTGGTTGTCCGGCACGTCGTTGCGGGCGCACATCGGCGAGTTCACAATAGCATCGCGCAACCGGCGCAGGTCGGCGGCCTTGAATTTGCGCGCATGATCGAAGGCCGCCTGCAAATCAATCCGGTCAAAACGCAGGCCGAAGCGCCGCATGACCGCGAGTTCGTCCACTTCACCGTCGTAGAACGCCGTGACACGCGAACCGCCGATGTGCAGCACGCGGGCGTGCAAAAACCGGGCGCGGGCACGCACTGTGCGGGCGAAGCGGGCGATGACCGGTTGCGCTTCCGGGCCGACGGCGGCGTTGAGCCAGGCATATTTCACGCCGAGACGGTGAAACATGTTCAGCAGGAAATTCTGGCAGCATAAGCTGTTGCTTTCGAGACGTCCGCTTTTTGTCACCGGCTCGGGCATGGACCAGCTTAACAGCGGCACGGGATGGTCGTTGAGCCAGCGACCCAACTGCGAGCCGATCTCTCCCGCAGTGTAGGCGGCATGAAACAGCACCAATCCGTCCACGCCCTGCGCGAGATGGCCATTGAGAAATGAAATCAGCTCATCCGGATCCTCCACCAGCGTCGGCGTGGAAATGACCATGTAATGCCACGTGTCCAAATGATTTCTGATTTCACGCACCGCTGCCTCAAAGGCCTGGCATGCACGATCCCAAGGAAAATGAATTTTGACACCACAACCGATGACGACAATGCACGTCGGCCTCGGTGCCGGCAGTGCCGGCACCAGCTCTGAAAGCAGTTCAGTAGCTACGCCTCGTGTCGGCAGCCCTTTGGCCCCGTCACAGGCTGGGAGCAATTTACCATTTTGGCGAAGCCGGTTCGACTTGGAAGTTATCTTAGCTGGTTGAGTCATAGGATCCTTGGTTACGCCTAACCCCAAAGAGGCGGGTAGACACCACCGACAATGTGCAGAACAGGAATTGCACTGATCCGGTTATTTTAGTTGTTTGTAAGCCACTTCAATAAATGCCAAAATATTTTCGAGCGATGTATCCCCCTCCACCGAGTGTGATGGTGAGAAAATATACCCGCCCTTCTTTCCCATCTCGATCAAACGTCTCGACTCAGAAATCACCTCATCCTTCGTGCCAAAGGGGAGTGTTTTTTGCATGGAAAGCCCTCCGTGGAATGCCAGGCGGCCGCGATACCGGGGCAGTATCTCATGCAGATCCATCACCTCCGGCTGGAACGGATTGAAGCAGTTCAACCCGATGGATACCAGGTCATCAAACAACTCATCCACATCGCCACAGCTATGGATCATCACATATTTTCCCGCCTGATGCACCCGGTCATACATCCGCTTGAGCCGGGGGAATATAAACTCTTTCCATAAACCATATCCCATTATCAGCCCATGCTGCTGTCCCCAATCGTCGCCAAAATACACGGCATCAATATCGTAGGTCAGGGCTTGGTCAATCTGAGCCAGATTATAATCGCAGATCGCATCCATCAATTCATGCACAAATTGCGGATCGGTGATGAAATCCATGAGCAGGTTCTCCATGCCTCGCAAGGTCCAAGCCCTTTCATAAAGCGAAAACCCTATCTGGAAGACGCGAAACATCTCTGGTTTTGCCTTGATCTCACTTTCAATGTTCGAATAAAAGCGAGGATCGAGCGGATCTGGAAATTGATAGCCCTTTAGCGTAGGCTCGCTCAATACGCAGCCGGTCACATTGCCAATGTCTTTATCAATGCTCCGGTCCCAGACCACTTTGAATACGTCCTGATAATGATTGTTTCCCAGACTGTCAAAAAATCCAATGTCACTGCCCAATTGCAAAATATGGTTCCCCAACACTTCGTCCAGGTCATTTACTCCATAATGTTTTTGCAACGCTAATTTGGGCTCCAAAGTAAACTTAAAAGACCAAGGCACATAGGGCGGTGTTTTCCCGTCCAAAACCACCCGGATGACTTCGCGTCTTGTCATAATATTATTTGGCCGGCATTAGTCCACCAGTTCACATTCGATTTGCTCAAGAGTCTTGCCCTTGGTTTCGGGCAGCTTGAAAAAGATGAACAAAAATCCGACCAGGCAGATGCCGGCGTAAACCCAGAAACAATTCGCCAGGCCAAGCTTTTCATACATCACCGGAAAAGTTTGGGAGAGAAGGAAATTGCCAAGCCACAGTGCCACGACTGAAATGGACATCGCGCCGCCACGAATCCGATTCGGGAAAATTTCGGAAAGGATGACCCAAGTGATCGGCGCCAGTGTGCAGCAGTAACACGCGATGGCGGCGACCACGAGAACGACGGGAACTAGCCCCGTGACATGTTCGTGATAGGCCCAGCCGGTAGCCAGATAGATCAGTGTGAGTCCGAACGCGCCGCTCATCATCAGCCCGCGCCGGCCCCAACGATCCACGGTCGCAATTGCCACAAATGTCATCAGCACCGCGACCGCGCCGGTAATGACGATGCTGAACAAGATGCCGGACACCGCGTAGCCCGCGTCCGCAAAAATGCGGGAGCCGTATTGGAAAATGACGTTGATGCCGCACCATTGCTGGAACACCGCCAACACGATGCCCAGCAAAAGGATTTTGAGCATCTTGGGTGCGAGTAATTCGCGCAGGTCAACCTTGTCAACCTCGTTGACCAGCGTGCCCTCGATGTCCTTCACCGAACGCACCGCGTAGGCCGCGCCGCCGATTTTCTCCAGCACTTTCAAGGACTTTGCGGAACGGCCTTTCTTCGCCAGCCAGCGCGGACTTTCCGGCACGAGAAACATGGCGATGAAAAAAATGGCGGCAGGCACAGCCGTCACACCGAACATCCACCGCCAAGCATTCTGCACATTCCAGGAGCCTAACGGGATCTGATCCGCAGTCGTGCCGGGCGGCGTCGGCTGCGCGATGAGCCAGTTGACAATCTGCGCCAGCATCACCCCGACAGCGATGGTGAGCTGGTTGATGGACACCAACCGGCCTCTCATGCCCGCCGGCGCAATCTCCGCGATGTAAAGCGGCGAGAGGTTGGAGGCGATGCCGATGGCCACGCCGCCGAGCAGCCGGTTCGCGACGAAAAAAAGAAAATTTGGTGCGATCCCCGTGCCGACGGAAGTTAACACGAACAGCAGCCCGGAAAGGACCAGCAGCGGCTTGCGTCCGAACTTGTCGCTCAATCCGCCGGCAAACATGGCCCCGGCCAGGGCACCAATCAGCGCGCTGCTCATGGCCCAGCCAATTTTCAACGCGCCCGCCAGATGGAAATATTTCTCGTAAAACAGCTCCGCGCCACCGATCACCACCCAGTCGTAGCCGAACATTAGTCCGCCCAGCGCGGCGGTCAACGCGATGGCAAAAATGTAGGCGCGATTGAATTTCGCGTCGTGGTCATCGCCGGTCGTGGCGGAAGTGATGATGGAAGTCATTTGGATTCTTCCTGGATGAAGCCGACATCAATGTATTGCCCGCCGGTGGTCTGGTGGCAATGCACGGCGACGAGGTTTTTGCCCGGTTTCAGCGCGGCCCGGCCATTTTCGTTCAACGGAATTTCGTCGTAGGAAGTGTTCCACGCAGATGCTTTCAACGCCAGCACGCCGTTGATGTAAACTTCCGCGTCCTCGTCGTGGTCCATCCAAGCCTGGAGTTTTTTCCAATCACCGGCGGGGAATTCGATTTCGCGGCGCAGCCAGATGTCAGCGGTGCTCCAGACCGTGCCGATAACGGCACCGGGAGTGCCTGCCGTGCCGAAACCTGATTTGCCTGTGCGCCACTCCGAATCGCTGAAACCGGGAGTTTCCCACCCATTCGCAGGTTGGTTCATGGTGTAGCGCCAGAGCGCGGGCTGCGTGTCCGCCGCTGGCACGACGACGGTCACTTCCGGTGGCGTCGGCTGCGGTGCCCAGCCCGCCACCGGAGTCATGTCACGGGCCGCCCACTTCTTCCAGGCCGGCGGATCGGCAAGCAACTTGATGAAGATGCCGCCCACGACGGGTCGTGCCTGGAAGCCGGTTTGCTTTGCATTCCCGGTGTTGAACCAGTCCGCGAGCGGCACGCGCGACGGGGTTTCATTGGCGTAATGCCAGATTGGTGCGAGCAGCGCCTGGAAGTCCGCGTCGTTGCGGGCCAGCGCGATGCTCCAGAGCGCCCAATCAATCAAGCTGGTGTCGGTGCGGTGATCCACGGGCAGGCCGTATTGCTTTTGCACCTTCAGATACCAGGCGATCTCGGCGTCACCGACGGAATCAGGGAAGAGCTTTGTGCCGAGGACGCGGTCCCAGATCAGGTTGTGTTTCATGCTCCACGAACCGGGCTGGTCATACGCGAGGCGGGTGTGACCGTCGTCTTTCGCCAGTTCCAGCCACTTGGCCGCGTAATCGCGGGCAATGGCCGAATATTTCTTCGCGTCGTCTGGCCTGCCCGCCAGTTCGCACAACTGGGCATGGCCGCCGATGCCGATAATGGCTTTGAGCGCGAGATTTGCATTGCGGGGCAGATGACCAAACATGTCTGCGGAGCAAAGCTGTTTCTGCGGATCAAGTCCCTCCTTCACGAGATAATCGGCCCACTGGGTCAGCATGGGCCAATACGGCTTCACCCAGTCCGCGCTGCCTTCCTGCTGCGCCAGCGCGGCGAGGATGATCAGCATGTTGCCGCTCTCCTCGACGGGCATCCGTCCGCCATCATCGCCGCCCATACCATAAACCTGGCCGGCCGCCTGCGGGTAAGTGCCGAGGTCGTGCGGGGCATAGCCGTAGGGCCAGTGCGGCGACGCGGCGTAATCTAGGATCGGCAGCAGCATTGCCTTGGTGAGCACAGGGCTGAAGACAAGGAAGAAAGGCGCTTGTGGAAACAGCACGTCCACCGTGCTGATGCAGCCGTTGGAAAAGTTCTCTTTGGGAAACATGAGCGGCTGGCCGTTGGCATCAGCCACGACCTTGTTGCCGGCGGCGGTCTGGCGGCAGGCCAACGCGCAAAGCTGGGCGTATTTTTCGCCGCCGACCCGGCGCAAATCAGCCATCAGCTCGGCGTCAAATTTTCTACAGCGTTGCGTCAGCGCTTCGTATTCAGCGGCGGATTTATTTAGCAGCGCGGCGGCGTCATCACCGTTGCGACGCCAGTAGGGCCGGAGATTTTTTCCAAAGTATTTGACTGAGTATTCATCATCGTAAGCAAGCATCAGCCAACGGGAGACCGGCTGCACGCCTACCTTGACGGCTTTGAATGAAAACAAGGCATTGACGGAATCGGCAGGCACGGACGAAGCTGCGCTGTTCCTGGAGCTTTCCGGCAACTTCGTCTCGGCGAAATGCGCTTCGGCAACGCCTTCCGACTTTGGCGCGGCGAGGTAAAGCCAGCCCCAGTTGATACGCAGGTTGTCACCTTTGCGGCCGAGCACGAACTGGTCTTTCGAGCCGACTTTTAGCACGGCAAGGTTAGTAAGGTCTTGCCGGGTCGGCACGACTTCCTCATTCGGGGTGTTGACGGTGATGTCCGCCGAAGCCTCAAAACGGACCTCCACGTTATGTTCCCTGCCGTCGGTTGCCTGCGATGTCCAGGTGATGTAGGTAACGGGACGCGAATATACCATCAAATCGTCTGGCAGCGCCGGCGTCATAAAGGTGAGCGCGATCTGCACGCCCTCCCCCGCGAAAATGTAAATCGTGCGCGTCGGTAAAACTTCGACGCTGGTCTGCGGCAGCGCCGGAACATTCGCGGGAATTTTGCCAAGCACGCGGAACAATCTGCCGTCAATCTGCACCACGCTGGTGAGGCGGTGCGATTCGCCGGTCCAGTGGACCGTGTCAGCACCGGTTGACTGGTCGGCGGGGGACCAGATGCTAAAATAGGGATCATGCGCCACCAGCGGCACGGACGGCGGACGCAGCGTGGCAATGACATCCGCCCGCGCCGGAATGCAGTGAGTCAGGAAGATTAAAGCTACCGTAGTAGCAAAAGTGACTTTGGAAAAGCGGGAGTTATTGGACATAAATTTGTGGCTATTGGTATTAAGTTTTGCGTGAGTTAAATTGGTAATTGTTGTTTCCAAAAGGTGTCCAAGTAGCGTCGGATTCAACACCCGAAGTTTGCCGTCACCGGGCCGAGGTTTTCAGGCCCGCGCGCAGACGTATCCTGGAATCCAGCCAGCCGAAACGACTGAGAGGCAAAACTTTGACAATTATTCACCGGAGGATACCACGTTAATTTTAAGTTATTTCTCATGTTTTAAATTATCGCCGATGATAAATAACCATAACAGGCAAAAAACTCCACCGTTCGGTTATTATACACAGCGTCATAAGTGTTGCAGCATCTTCTATTGAAAAGGCTGATGTAAAGCAGTTTGCATGTTCCAGATGCCACGACATTTTTGACGTAGTGTATAAAGCATACTGTTAATAAGCAGATGGCAAAATTCGTGGCAAGCCATTGCTTAATTATTTAGGCTAGCCGGAGAGGTCGTATCCAGCCATGATAAATCGTTGTAATTTGCAGAGCCAGCCGGAGGCGTTGGTTCAGCCAAATTAAGGCTTCCGCTCCATTTATGGTAATTTGCACGCCCATCTGCAAAGGACAAAACAGTGCCGTTTGAATGACGATAACCGGGCCGGTTGACCCAACCTAGCGCCGGATCGGAGGCATAGAGAAAACCACCGTTGTCGAGCGTCGAATCATCCTCATCAATAAATACCAACGTGTTGACTGGCTTGCGGATTTGGTTTTGCTTGGTCAAAGAAGTTGCATAAGGTGCGCCGGGGGTCCCAGACGCCAAGTATGTGCTCATAGTAAAACACCGAAGGCGCGGCATGGTGACGGCACCAGATGGCGTATTGATTGCTAAAATTTTTTTGTCATCCAAGCAATGATAGACTCCGATCTGCTTCACATACGGATACAAAGTTCCAAGCTCAAGATCATTGGTCAGGCTGTTGTTGGGCGGCGTAATTTGGTTGGCGTTGCCCATCACCCATGACCCAGCAACACTCGGAACCCCCACCGCCTGCGGGTTCCAGAAGTTGAGGGCCAGGCTATCCTGATTGTCATCGGCATACATGATCCAGGCCAACGCCATCTGCTTCTGATTATTGATGCAGGTCGTTGTGTTCGCCCGCTCTTTGGCCTTGGCCAAAGCCGGCAGCAACATCGCCGCAAGGATTGCAATGATTGCGATAACCACGAGCAATTCAATCAATGTAAAAGCTTTGGGGTTATGATTTGCTTTCATAAGTGACGGTTAACCTTTTCTTTGGATAATCAAAACCGGAGATCTTACCCCGGCTTTGATCCCCACACATGCTCAATCAATTGTCCAAGCGACGACTTACGGATAAACCAAGCGATAAAAAACGCAGCCATTAGCCTGGTCAAGCGAGAATGTCATTTGGTTGGTGGTCGTGGAGTTGGACACATCATACCAATTATTTTTGAGGCCTGTCGAGACTGTATTGGTCTGGACCTGCAACCGCCAGCCTGTGTGGTCGGATGGCCAGCTCAAGGTCAGGTTGCCGCCGCTCACCGCGGAAGTGATGTTTGTCGGCGTGACGGAGATAGCTGGGGCGACGGAGGCCACCGAATGCTTCCATTGACGGCGAGGTTTTTAGTATCCCAGGTGACCGTTTGTCCTGGCGTCTGCGAAACTACACGGTTGAACATTCCGCCATAACTGGTTCCGCTGAAGATCGTGAAGCTGTCGTCCACCTGTAACTCGTTGGTGCCAACATTGACGATTCTCAATGCCCCGTTGTAAGTCAGTGGCGCATTGACGCTTAACAAATCGGCCATCGGACTGCCACTGTCCTTGGAAAGGTTCGCCACGACTGTGCCGTTCAATGTCACCGATCCTACGGTAAAACCGGCTCCGTTGGCATATCCATCACCGGCGCATAGTGCCGCGCCGGAACCGACAGTCACCACACCCAAAATGGAGCCCGATCCTCCAAGTGTGCCAGCGGAGACAGTTGTTGTGCCAGCATAATAATTGTCGCTATCCAGCAAAAGCGTGCCGTTGCCCAGCTTGTTTAACCCGCCGCCGCCACCGCCGTCATACAGGCTTTGCAAGATAGTAATGTCGTTGGTGTAAGTGTCAATGATGGCACCTCCAGCGAGCACGCAGGCAGACGACAGATACGACATGAAATTTGTGTTAGCACCCGGCGCGGCCTTGAGCGTGCCACCGTTGAAGTTGAAAATGCCAGAACCTTGGCCGCCTTGGACTAAGTTCGCGACCAGCATCCCGCCGTCCAGGTTCACCGTTCCGACCCCGGTTGAATCCCAACCGACCAACACTCCATATGCCGTGCTCGCCGAGTTTACAATACCTGTATTGGTGATCTCCAGCGTCCCCGTGCCCGCCTCGCCGACCAGGATGGCAGCACTGCTCGACGTCTGGTTAAAGACGGCATTGCCTGAAACATTGAGGAGGCCAGTTGAACCGGGTTGGCGGCCAATCGAAAGCCAGCCAGGCGCGGCATTGGTTCCGCCACTTTGATTCCAAGTGCCTTGACCATAGCTGCCAACCTGAATTTCCGCAGAGCCTACGCTCGTGACCGTGCCACCAGTCTGATTGACCACGCCGACAGCGCCGCCCATGGTGGTGCCGCCCACATAGATACTGAAGGCGGTTATCTGGGAGTTCCCCTGAAGGTTCCATGTGCCCTGGCTGCCCGTCTGATCTCCGACGAAAATACTGGCCGAGCTGGCATTGCAGCTGGCGTTGTCCTGAAAAGTGGCAATGGCTGCGCCAGAGCCACCAATTGAGATCCATCCGCCGGTCTCGTTGAGAACGGAATTGTCAGCCACCATTAAGATGCCCGTCGAGCCGACGCTGTATCCGGTGTAGAGAAGGTCATTCACGCGCAGGCTGGCATTGTTGGTCAGAACAAAGTTTGCGACCATGCCCGGAACGCTGGCGATCAGCAGCTGACCAGCCACGCTATTGCTGGAATGGTCAGCAAACACGACTTCGCCGTTTTGAATTTCCGAACTTCCGTTGATGCCGTTGCCAAAAACATTGGTGGAAAGCACAGTCATCGTGCCGCTGCCCTCCTTTAAAAGCTTGGGACCAATGATGCTGCCACTCCCGGTAAAAGTGTAATTCTTGATGTTATTGCTGACAGTCAGCATAATGGGAGCAACGATGGTTGTCTCATTCACGGTGGTCGTGCTGGCGGTGTCATCAAACCGAGTGATCAAGCCGTTGGTCCAAACGCTCGGACTGCCAGGATTGCCATTAAGCGAAAGTATCCAGTTCACCGTGGTATTGATGTCCCAGTCGCCAGTTGGCGTGCCGCTCCAAGAATAAACAGGCACGGGTCCCTGTCCTTGGGACGTAATGATCAGCGCATTGATCCAGGCACCGACCGTTAACCCTTGGAACCGTCCGGAAATCGTTCCGGAACCATCCACAACGATTGAAAAACTTGTGTTTATGGGCTGCCCGTTAATTTCCATCTTAGTCTGACTCAGAACGTTACCACCGCTATTGGCCGTGATGATCATCGTGCGCGGGCCGTAACCGCCGATGTAGGTTACAAATTCAATCTGGTTGGTTGAATAAGGTGAAAGACCTGAAATTAGATAATTAAACCCATTCAAGCTGTCCTCACCCCAGAAGAAACTGTTGCAGATATTATCTAGAGCAAGGTCATTGGTGTCGCCGGTTCCAAGCGTCGGCACGCCGGCCTTGAAACCATCCCCTTCACCTCCTGAGAAATCTGTAACCGTAAAATAGAGGTTATTGGGAATTCCAGACACATCGACGAAATTGACCCCCTGCAACGAGTAAGTATTCGTGTCGTTACCGAAGTGGAGTGCGGCAACCACATTGGTTGGGACCAATGTCAATTGAGGACTGGCATCACCGTTGGTCAACACCAAACCTCCGGAAGGAGGGGCCACCGCCCCAGGCACCATGGTCAGGCGGACATTGTCCATACCCCAGTCACCGGCGCTGGAAGTGATTGAATAAAGCCAGATGCCAATGGGCTGGCCCACTTCAGGATCTCCCGCCGAAACCGAAACGGTCAGAGTCTCGTCGGTGAGAGCATTGGGGTTTACTTCACTGCCGACAACGGCGGTAGTGCCAAGCACGTTGGCTCCCCCGGTTCGGGTTGAACGATAGTAAAGCATCATGTCAATTACATTCGCAGCAGGCACCGGGCTGTCACCCCGAGTGAAGAAACCAACCGTCAACGTATAGGTGTAACCAGCCTGCCAGTAAAGATTAGGGTCACCAGAACCGTCATAAGGTGCCGTGTCCTGAAAAAGCCAGGCGGTGCATCCGAGGTCGGCGAATTGCGTGCCATCAATTTCTGCAGGCGATACGTTGTAAGCATTTGGACCTCCGGCTTGAACCGTCGCCACAAAGCCAGCTCCCAACCAAGCACCAACTGTCGCGCCGTCATCGGCCGGGTATTGGACGTAATACGGCGGACTGGCCGCGCTGGGCGATTCAAACGAGCCGTCCGGAACATTTACGGATGTTGTTTGGGCGGCAACACTGCCAGCGGCAAAAGCGGCCAAGACAGCCAAACCCCCGGTGCGGCGGAGGCAAACACGTTCACATTTTTGAGTATAATCGGGTAGATTTTCATAACCAGTTTTTGGATTGATGAGTTGGAGATTAGTTTATTGCACCGGTAGATACGCTGGCTGTTCATTGAACGTGGCAGCTAAAACAAGCAACGAACAGGCTGCATTGAAAAATAAAATATGGTTACGAGCGGATTTCATTTCGGGTAATGATAATCGTTTTTGGAAAACATCATCTACCGCTGGATTGTCAAAAACTACCGTTCTATTGAAGCCGGATTTCACCTTTGCCATTGTTTCCCAGTATAAAATCCATGTTGCCCGGCACATCATCGTGCTTGCAGGTTCACTGGATAGAAATTAAATTGCACGTAGGCCATGCAACTGACTTCCAAAGCTGATTTTGAGTTGATTCCCCGCAGCGAGCTGAATTCCTTTGCCGTCCGAGAATTCAAGCTGCCTGCGTTCTCCAGTCCGTGGCATTTTCATCCTGAATGCGAACTCACCTGCGTCGTGCAAGGCACCGGCAAGCGATTTGTGGGCAACAGCATTGCGCGCTTCGGCCCCGGTGACCTGGTGCTGCTGGGAGCAAACCTGCCACACTACTGGCACAGCGACGAGTCCACCCAAGCTTCGGCCAGCCACGCCCACTCGCTGGTCGTCCAGTTTCGCGAAGAGTGTTTTGGAACGGATTTTCTTTCGCTGCCGGAACTTGCCCAAGTGCGCAAGCTCCTCTTGTGTGCCCGCCGCGGGCTTGCGGTCACCGGCTCCACCAGCCGCAAAGTGAAGTCACAAATGCTCCGGTTGAAAAACGAAAAGGGACTAGGCACGGTCATTGGCATGCTCAACATTCTCAAAACCCTTTGCCAGTCGGATGAAAAACAACCGTTGTCCAGCCCCGGCTTCCACCCCTTCGTGGATGAATTTGCCAGCGAACGCATCAACAAGGTCTACCAATACATATTTAACCATTTCACCGAGGCGATGGACCACGAGGAAATTGCCCGCACCGTGGGCATGAGCCTCTCGGCGTTGTGCCACTATTTCAAACGCGTCACTGGCCGCACCCTGTCTGACTTCATCAAAGAGGTGCGCATCGGCCATGTGCAAAAACTGCTCATGGAGACAGACGCCACCGTGGCGGAAATTTCCTACGCCAGCGGCTTCGAAAGCCTGTCCAATTTCAACCGGCAATTTCAAGAAATCAGCGGTTGCAACCCGAAAAAGTTCCGCCAGCAACGAAAACCAGGCTGAAGATGTTAAGCTAAAATCGGGCAAAGATAGGTTTAAGGACGGTGGCAAATGTGGCACAATGACAAATTAATTCAACTGGAACTAGGTTTCTTGATGTTTGCAATGGGAAAAACATTCTAAATCGAGTTTGGTAAATGGCGTTTAGGATTCCTGAAAAAATTCCACAGATTTTGGCGCTGAGGGAGATCGGCATGTGAACTGCACGGTTTGCATCAAAAAAGAAAGCAGATGCTGATCCGAGCAGGAGAAACGCCGGTGTTGCAGGCTAGTAAGTTTGTCCGCATTGCAACGCCAGGCCTGTGCGCGGCCATGATCATGCACCGGAGCGGTGCTGGCAGCATCTCAACGCGTGCCCGTTGCAATCGGAGTTTGTGTCCGCGCTGCCGCAGGCTCTGACCGGACGGAAGCGTCCGTCTCATATTCGCGCACGAGCCACATGAGCGAGTAGAGATCCACCACTTTAATTTCGTCACCGGCCAGCCGGCGGAGTTCCTGCTCAACCCCGGCATGCCAGGCGGGAGTTTTGAGAATGGAACGGAAAACAAAAAAATGTTGCGATGAATCACGGGTTTGTTTGCGGATGGCGCGGGCGGCTTCCGCCGGGCTGCCGTCAAGATCGGCGCACATTGGCAAATACGGCATACCTTTGTAAACGCCCTGATAGTTGGTCTGATAGTTGACAATTCCGTCCGGCGAAAAGCGCGCGTAGGCATCCAACCCCGTGGACGTCAGTTTCGGTGCATATCCGTCAATGATGAACCCGGTCAGGCTGATGTCCCATTGTTTGTAAAATTGCTCACAATGTTTTTCCCAGACTTCCAAACCGGAAGGCAGTCCGGAGAAACGGCGGGGCGGCGTCAGGTCGCCCGGATTCAGATAGCCGGCGCCTGAATCACCCGCGACAAACCAGTCGTTGGTCGTGCGATGTTCGCGCGCCCAGGCCATGCCAAGCGGGAATCGTTCGCCCAGGTTGGGATTGAACGCCCACGAGAGCGGCGTGCTGCCGCGGGCCGGGTCGCGCCACATGGCGGGAAGCATCCGATAAAGCCAGGCTGCGGAATCGTAGTCGCCCACATAAATGGACACATAAATTCGCGGCACAATTTTGCCGCGGGCATCCAGCAAGCCTCGCGCTGTGAGTGTTGCCCGGTTTGGTTTTGGATTCTGCGGATAGCGGGTGGCCAGGGGGTAGTGCTGGTAAAACGAGGCGTTCGCCATCGCGCCGAGTCCGAGCGCGTCAGCGTCCATGTAGGCGTTGAAACAGGAAAGGATTTCCGCGTAATGCCATTCCGTCGGCACCCCGTCGTGCGTGCCGCCGGCGGACCAGTCGGGGCTGCGGGCCGAAGTATATTTGTAGGCCCAAGGGACAAAGCCGGCCACATGAATGACTCCGTTTCCGTGAAAGCGTTCATAGGCGGCGCGCAGCAGTTTTTTCAACGTGTCGGGATCGGTGCCCGGACGCTGCTGCGGATCATCCACCGGAACCTCATCATCCCAGACGCCCAGATCAAACACCACGCCGCGCCGGGCGATCACGAAGTCCTGGTTGCACAACGTGTTGTTTTCCGGTTGCGAGGCCTTCCAGCAGTTCAGCCAGAACGCGTCAAGGTAGTAGCCCAGGCAAAGCGGATTGGCCTTGCCGGTGCGGACATAATTTTCGATCAGCCACAGGTAGGCGTCGCATTTGGCGCTGCCGGAGGAAGACACGCTGGTTCCGGGAATCATGCCGGTGCCGGTAAAAAGCCGCGCACCGTCCGCGCGGAGCAACCGCACATTGACAAACATCGCGTCCGGCGCTGCGGTCAGGCGGCGGTAGAGTGAATCTGACCGCGAATCAAACCGCAACGGCAGCAGGTCGTCGCAGCCGGCAATGGTGGACGCCAGACTGGCGGTGGCAGGAACGCGCTCATCCCAAACGACGGCACCATGATAAAAACTTTGAAACCGCTTGAGCAATTCATCCAAACTCCCAATCCGCACGATCTCGCGCTTGGCCAGCCAGCCGCCCGGCTGCGTCATCTGCTCCCACCAAAAGTCGTCCGGCTCCGTGACGTAACGGATGAAAAGACGTGGCCGGTCACGATTCACCAGTCCTTCCAAGGCGGCAACCAGATGCGATTCATCCCAAAACCGGCGGCGCTGACGCTCGTCATTCAAGTCGAGGTGAAAAAGATACGTCAGATCGAACAAAACGATCGGTTCAGCAGAAGGTTTCGTCAAAGTCTGGCGGTCTGTTGTTCTTTCAGCCATCAAGCCCATCGGAAAAAAGAGGTTCATCCAAAGTGTGGCCAGCAGCGAAAGGCCGAGCGTCAGACGACGGCACGCGGCTTGGGTTGTAACTAGTTTGAACATCGGGCTGCCTGTCAGTTTGAAAAGCCTGTTCGCCCCCTGCAATGTTTTTTTTGATTTTGGTAACACTTTGCCGTGAGTCAACCCGATGCCGTGTCAACATTCGTGATGGACACCAGCGGCAAGCCCCCGGCACAACGTGGTCCGCGACCTGGGCGTGGCCGAACACCAGAAACTGTTTGAAAGCAAACTCAAATTCGCGTGACAGTTTCGTCCGCCGGAAGCTCCGCAAGCAATTTTGCGACCGTTCTCCCCTGCCCCGGCAAAACCAGTTCCGGCGCAAGCTCGCTCAACGGCTGAAGAACAAATCTGCGTTGATGTGCGCGCGGATGCGGCAAAGTCAGTTCCGGCGAATGGCGGACTTCGTTGCCAAACGCGATCAAATCCAAATCCAGCGGACGCGGCTCGTTGGGAACTTTCTTGGGCTGGCGGCCGAATTTTTTTTCCAGTTCGCGCAGTTTTTTAAGCAGCGATTCCGGCGTTTCACTTTTTCGCGGAACGAGACCGATGACGGCGTTCACAAACTTCGGCGATCCCGGCGGACAATTCACCGGCGTCGTCAGCCAAAGGGAAGCTTTGAGGATTGGCGCGTCAGAAAAATCTTGCAGCCGCGCCATCGCTTCCAAAATTATTTTCCGTGAGTCGCCAAGGTTGGAGCCTAACGCGACAATGGCAATTTCTGACTTCTGGTTTCTGACTTCTGATTTTTCAGACATGCACTTGATGGTTTTCAACCCGTAATCCGCAATCGCCAGTCTGAAATTATTTCAAGCCGAGCACGTCCTGCATGTCGTAAAGGCCGGGCTTTTGTTTGACGAGCCACTGCGCGGCGCGCAAGGCGCCGTTCGCAAAGGTGTCGCGGCTCGAGGCCTTGTGCGTCAGCTCCACGCGCTCGCCGACGTTTGCAAAAATGACCGTGTGATCGCCCACCACATCGCCGCCGCGGATGGAGTGGATGCCAATTTCGCTCTGCTTACGTTCGCCGACGAGGCCGACACGGCCATGCCGTGCGGCTTCGTTCAATTGCAGTTTGCGCACATCCGCCAGAATTTCCGCCAGCGATTTCGCGGTGCCGCTCGGCGCGTCCTTTTTCAGGCGATGGTGCATTTCGACGACTTCGAGGTCAAAGTCCGGGCCGAGGATTTCCGCCGCCTTGCGCGTGAGCCAGAAGAGCGTGTTGACGCCCGTGGAAAAGTTCGACGCCCAGACGATGGGAATCTCCGCCTTGCTTTTCTTGATCTCAAACGTGTCGGTGTCCGTGTGGCCGGTGGTGCCGATGACCAGCGGCTTCTTGTGCCGGGCGCAAAGCCGGGCGACCTCGACCGTCGCCTCGCGCGCGCTGAAATCAATCACCACGTCACCGTCGCGGATGACGGCGGCGAGATCGTCGCCCCGGTCAATTTGCGCGACGACTTCGAGATGGTGGAAATGTTTCGCGCACGCGACGAGCGCCTGGCCCATCCGGCCTTTCGATCCGGTGATGATGACTTTAATCATAGCAGTTAGGAGAAGGCAGATGGAATTTGCTGCTCCCCTGACTTCCAGCTCCCATCTCCTGTCTCCCAAAAATCATTCCAGCGCGTCGCAGCGCTTCAACGTCGTGCGCAGGATGTCCCAGTTCTTCGGGTTCATTGGCACGAGCGGCAGGCGGTATTCCTCCTCGATCAATTTCATCATCGCCAGCGCGGCCTTCACCGGCGTTGGGTTCGTCTCAATGAACAAATCCTTGAACAGCGGATAATACCGCGCATGAAATTGATATGCCTTCCGCGCGTCACCACGCGCACACGCAGCCACCATCTGTGACACTTCCTTCGGAATCACGTTGGACGCCACGCTGACGACGCCGTTCGCGCCGACCGACATGAACGGCACTGTGAGCGAATCGTCCCCGCACAGAATCACGAACTTCTCACCGAGCGCGGCACGCAACTGCGACACGCGGTCGCAGCTCCCGCCCGCCTCCTTGATGCCGACGATGGTTTTGCAGTCATGCGCCAGCCGCTTCACCGTGTCCACGGCGATCTCGATGCCGCAGCGGCCCGGAATGCTGTAAAGCACGATGGGCAGTTTTGTCGCCTTGGCGATGGCCTTGAAATGTTGATACAAACCTTCCTGCGTGGGCTTGTTGTAATACGGCGCGACCTGCAACGACCCGTCCGCGCCCGCCTTCTCGGCCTCCTGCGTGAGGTAGATCGCCTCACTGGTGGAATTGCCGCCCGTGCCGGCGAGCACCTTGAGCTTGCGCGCCGCGAATTTCACCGTCAACGCAACAATTTTGATGTGTTCCTCGTAGCTGACCGTGGGCGATTCGCCCGTGGTGCCGACGGGGACGATGCCGTCCACGCCGCCCTTGATTTGGAATTTGACAAGACGTTCGAGCGCGGCTTCATCCAGTTGACCACCGCGAAACGGAGTGACAATTGCAGTATAGGTTCCCGTAAACATGATTTTATCCAGGCGCAAATAATAGCGGAAAAACGCCGTTTGGCGAGCAATTTCAAAAGGAAATAATCCAATCCTAGCCATAGATAAAACCGGCCGGCCGGGCAGCGCCTCGTCCAAAAAAAATTCAAATAAACCGTGGGGCGCGGCGGAATTTTAGACAGGACATTCCGTCAGCCATGATGAACCGGGAAATTGATTCAATAAACCTTCCGCAAATTCGACGGCAGGATGCCCAGTTCGTCGCGGTATTTGGCGACGGTGCGGCGGGCGATGGTGATGCCTTTGGCGATGAGCATCCGCACGACTTCCTGGTCGGACAACGGGAGGCTCGGATTCTCGCCCTTGAAAATCTCGGTGATCATGTCCTTGACGCTGGTGTTGGAAACGTCGTCGCCATTGGCGTTCTGCAGTCCGGCGGTGAAGAAATATTTCATCTCAAACACCCCCTGCGGCGTCTCGATGTATTTGCCGGAAACGGCGCGGCTGACGGTCGTTTCATGCACGCCAACCACTTCGGCGATCTGCGCCATGGTCATGGGCTTGAGAAACGCAACGCCCTTTTCCATGAACTCGCGCTGGCGCTTGACAATTTCGCGCCCGATGTTGGCGATGGTGGTCTGGCGCTGGTGCAGGCTTTTGATGAAAAATTTCCCCGCGCGGATTTTTTCACGGATGTAATTCTTCACCTCGGCGTTGTTTTCGCCGGCGGACATCAAATCCTTGTAGACATTGCTGATGCGCAGGTGCGGGACCTGCTCGTCATTGGTGGTGACGGTGAAATCGTCCCCGTTTTTCACCACGAAAACTTCGGGCGCGACGTATTGCTCGACGACGGAGAGAAAAACTCGGCCGGGCCGCGGTTCCAGCCGGCCAATGCGGGCGAGCGCCGTCTGAACGTCGTCCACGGACATTCCGGTGCCGCGCGCAATTTCAGGGATGCGCCGTTTGCCAAGGGCGTCCATGTGATCGCGGACGATGCGATATTCCAGCGTTTCCTGCTGGCCGGCGCGTTCGAGCTGGAGCATCAGACATTCCCGCAGATCGCGCGCCCCGACGCCGACGGGTTCAAAACCTTGGATGACTTTGAGGACGTCGGCGATTTTTTCCGGCGGCAGGCTCGTGGACGTGGCGAGTTCCTCGATGGTTGCGCCGAGGTAGCCGTAGTCGTCAATGTTGCCGATGAGCAGCTCGGCGATGCCCTGCTGTTCCTCGTTCAATTTCGTGTCGCGCACCTGCTCGACGAGATGCTGCGCGAGCGAAGTCTCGGCCGTGATCGAGTCGAACATAAACTGCCGTTTTTCGTCGTCCTCGGCAGTGGAGCGGATGGGGGTGTTCGCCTGCGAAAAATGGTCGCGCCATTCCTGGTCCATCTGGACGAGCTTTTCAAATTCCGCCTGAAAATCGTCCACGGGGTCGCCGGAATTTTTCTCCGTGGTGGAATCAAATTTGACGTCCTCCGGCGGCTCGGCAAAATCGGGCACTTCCGGCGTGTCCTCCTCGTCGTTCTCGGAAGATTTTTCGCGCTGCTCCGGATCCTGTTCCGCGACTTCTTCGAGGACGGGGTTCTGCTGGAGTTCGGCCTCGACGAGCGCCTTGAGTTCCAGCGTCGGGGCCTGGAGCAAAGCGAGCGACTGCTGGAGCTGCGGTGCCAGCACCAGCGACTGCGTCAGTCTTTGCGAAAGTTGTAAGCCAAATCCCATCTCTGCATCAACATAACCTCAAATCCAGCCGAAACTCAAGCCATTTTGGCACGAATCTCGCTCTGCAAACTTTATCCGCAGGAAAAACTGGATTTTTCGGCCAAGTGATAGCATCCTGTTTATCATGAAGCTGATTTTATCCACGCATAACATAACGCTCACGAAAGCGATTGAAGACCACCTCATCGCCCGGCTCGACAAGCTGGATCACATGGATCAACGCGTCGTGGAGGCGCGGATCACGCTCGAGCACGACCACACCCGCGTGCCGGAAAGACAGTTCATCTGCTCCATACGCCTCGGCGTGCGCGGCCCCGATCTCTTCGCCAAGGACGTTGAAAGCGACCTCTACGCGGCGATTGACTTGGTCACCAAAAAAATTGAACAGCAGATCCGCAAACGCCACAACAAGCACAAGGCTAAAAAACACAAGGTGGGCGCCCGCACCAAACGCACCCGGCAGGACACCGCCGAAGAATGATCCTGCGGGCGAAAATTATTCTTCCTGTCACCGCGCCGCCCATCGAGGATGGCGCGGTTTTCGTTGTCGGCAATATAATCCGGGCCGTCGCGCCATGGGGAAATTTGCGCCGGCACCTCCGTGAAAAAGTCTTTGATCTCGGCGAAGTCATCCTGCTGCCCGGCCTCGTCAACGCCCACTGCCATCTCGATTACACCGACATGGCCGGCGAACTGTCGCCGCCCAAGGCATTCACCGACTGGATCGCCGCCATCACCGCCGCCAAAACCGCATGGAGCTATTCCGACTACGCCCGTTCCTGGCTGCATGGCGCGCATCAACTGCTCAAGACCGGCACCACCACCGTCGGCGACATCGAGACCATGCCGGATTTATTGCCGGAAGTCTGGGACGCCACGCCGCTCCGGGTTTTTTCGTTTTTGGAAATGACCGGCATCAAATCGCGCCGCTCGCCCAAGGAAATTCTCCGCGAAACCGTGGAAACCATTGATTCGCTCCACCACCCGCGCAACCGCGCCTGGCTTTCGCCGCACGCACCCTACTCCACTTTGCCTGAACTCCTGCAACGCACCGCCCGCACCGCGCGAAAACGAAAATGGCGCGTCAGCATCCATGCCGCCGAGTCCGTGCAGGAATTTGAAATGTTCCAGCACGCGCGCGGCACGATGCACGACTGGCTCAAGCGCAATGAACGTGACAACTCCGACTGCGGCCACGGCTCGCCCGTCGCGCACCTCGCCCGCCAGAAACTGCTCGGCGAAAATGTGCTCGCCATCCACGTCAACTGCCTGGCGCGCGGCGACGCCACCCTGCTCGCCAAAAACCAAACCACTGTTGTCCATTGTCCGCGCAGCCATGATTATTTCAAGCACCCGTCGTTCGCGCGCGCGCGCCTCGCCAACGCCGGCGTCAACCTCTGTCTCGGCACGGACAGCCTAGCCACCGTCCGCACCACCGGAAAACAAAAACCGGAGCTGGACCTGTTCGCAGAAATGCGCGCCCTGGCCGACAAGGACAAGACGGTTTCACCCGCTGAAATTTTGCGGATGGCCACTGTCAACGGGGCCCGTGCCCTCGGACTTGCAGGAAAAGCCGGGGAACTTTTGCCCGGCGCATTTGCCGATTTGATCGCGCTTTCGTTCGCCGGAAAAGCTGCCTGCGCACACGAGGCTGTCGTGGAACATTCCGGCAATGTCGCCGCCAGCATGATTCAAGGCCGCTGGACGATTCCTCCAAAATAATCGGTCCGCCCGCTCAAATGACGCCAAACGCCGCCAATGCCAGCCGCGTTTTCTCCGGCGACTCGTGCAGAATGGCACGCCAGCCGCGCGCCAGGCCGGCTTCGATATTTTCCGCGCGGTCGTCAAGGTAGATCAAATCCGCGCCTTGCCGGCCGGTCAGCGCTTCCATCGCTCCGTAGATTTTCGGCTGCGGTTTCAGGCCGCCAACCTCGTAGGAAAAAATGTAGCCGTCGAAATCTGCAAAAAACGGAAAATTCCGGCGGACGTGTTCGATGGCGAGGTCGTTGGTGTTGGAAAAAATGTAAGTTTTGAAACCGCGCCGCCGCAGCTCCGCGTGGAGCGCAATCGTGCCGGGCATCTCCGTAAAAATATCGGCAAAGTAGCCGCCAAACTCCGCGAGGCCGCCTTGAAAACCAACGGCGGCGCGAACAGCGTCGTAAAATTGCCGGCGCGTGAGCAAGCCGCTTTCGTATTGAACGAGCAACGGCGAACTGCCGAGGAAGGCCTGCAAAGCCGCCGGGGCTTTGGAACTGCGCGCCGCAATCTTCCGCGCGGCGCCGGTGTAGTCAAAATCCACCAGCACCTTGCCGAGGTCGAAAACCAAGACGGGAGAATTTTTCATGACATTTCCCGCCGGCCTTCCAGCGCGCGGTTGAGCGTGAGTTCGTCGGCAAATTCCAGCCCGCTGCCGGCCGGCAGACCGAAACCGATGCGCGAGATTCTCAGTCCGCTGCGCGCGAGCCGTTTCGCCAGATAGTTGCTCGTGGCATCGCCTTCCACATCCGTGCCGAGGGCGATGATGATTTCACGGACCGGTTCGGTGGCTAGCCTTTTTTCCAGCTCGCCGATGCGCAGGTCGTCCGGTTCCACGCCGTCGAGCGGCGAAATTTTTCCGCCCAGCACATGGAACTTGCCGCGATAGCTGCCCGATTTCTCGATGCTTAAAATGTCCACGGCCGTTTCCACCACGCACACGAGCGAGGCGTCGCGCCGCGAATCGGCGCAGGTGGCGCAGGGCGATGGCTCCGTGAGCGCGCCGCAGGTTTCGCAGAAGCGGATGCGTTCACGCGCAGCCAGCATCGTTTCCGCCAGATGCCGCACCGCCGCCGAATCCGCCTGCACGAGATGCAGCGCGACCCGCTCGGCGGAGCGCGGCCCGATGCCGGGCAGTTTGCTCAACGCCGCCGTCAGTGCAACGATGGGTTCTGGAATGAAAGCCATGGTTCGTTCTCGTCCTCGGTCTCGGAATCCGGTTGCGAGGCCGAGGAGGATAAATCACATCAGTCCCGGCAGATTGAATCCCGCCGTGGCCTTGCCCATTTCCGTGTTGGAAATTTCCCTGGCCTGGCCAAGCGCCTGGTTCGCAGCGGTGAGAATCATGTCCTCAACGAGCTGCGCGTCGGACGGATTCAGCGCCTGCGGATCAATCTTGATGGAGGCGATGGAGCCGTCGCATTTGGCGACGACCTTGACCGCGCCGCCGCCGCTGGTCGCCTCAACCGTGCGCGCGGCGAGCTGCGCCTGGATCTGTTCCATCTGCTGCTGCATTTTCGCAGCCTGTTTCACGAGTTTTCCGATGCTGGACATTTTAGTTGATGGTTGAAAGTTGATGGTTGATGGAAAATGAAAAATCAGGCGCGGACTTCGACGATCGTGCCCTTGAAAATCTCCAGCGCCTTCTGGATGAGCGGATCGTCCTTGAAATCATCTTTGCTGAACGCAACCGGCGCAGTTTTCTTTTCTGCCGGAGCAGCCGGCGCGGCTTCAACCGGTTTGTCCGGCGCAGTTGACGGCGCGGCTTGGGCGGCAGCCGGTGCTGGCGGCGGCGGGGCGGCAACCGGCTTGCGGTCCCAGCCGGCGGGCGCTTCGGCCTTGACGAATTTGATCATCGCGTTCGCGTGGCCGAGTTCGGCCAGCTTGGTGGCGAGCAGCGTGTGGTTGTGCGAATTATCCACCAGGCCGAGCATGTCGGCAAATTCAGGGTCGAAACCAATGGTCAGAACATTTTTTTCAAACGCCACCGGATGCGCGCTCTTGAGATAGCTTTGGGTGAACTTGCTGGCCCGGCCAACGGCATCCACAAGCTTGCGCCAGAGTTCGCTCAAATCGCCCGGAACAGATGCGGAGACGACGGTTGCGGCAGGCGGAGCGGATTTGGAACTGGCCGGCGGCTGGTCATCAAGAACCAGCTTTCGTTTTCCCATTTCTCCGAATGTTGAAACCGGGCGCGGCGCGGCTTGGGCGGGAGAGGCGGACTGGACATGCGAGGTCGCCGAACCGCCTTGCCTGCGCAACTGGTTCAATTGCTTCAGCACGGCGTCGAGCGGCAAGGCGTTGCGCGCCTCGATGGCGCGGAGCAGCGAAACCTCGAGGAGGATTTTTTTGGACGCGGCATCGCGCAGGCGAAGTTCGGCATCGGCCAGCACTTCGAGGATGCGCGTGAAGGCGTCGGCGCTGGCGAGCGAAGCCTGTTCCTTGAGCGCGGCCACTTCCGTTTCGGAGGCTTCCAGCAAATTCAAATCACCGTTTGAAACCTGGTAGATCAGCAGGTTGCGGAAATGATTCAGCAGGTCGCCGAGCAGCCGGCCCAGGTCTTTGCCGCCGCGCGCAAGCTCGTCCAACTGCGTGAGCGCGACTGAGATCTCCCCGGCGAGAATCGCGCGGCTCAATTTGAGAATCTGGTTTTGCGCGGCCAGGCCGAACATCGAGAGCACGTCCGGCTCCTCAATTTTGTCGCCGCAAAAACTGATGAGCTGGTCCAGCGTGGATTCGGCGTCGCGCATGCCGCCGTCGGCACCGCGAGCGATGGCGTGCAGCGCGGCGGCGTCAATCATCACTTTTTCCTTGCCCGCGATTTCCGCGAGGTGCTTGGTGATGAGCGCGCTCGGAATCCGGCGCAGGTCAAACCGCTGGCAGCGTGACAAGATGGTCGGCAGGACTTTTTCCGGGTCGGTCGTCGCGAACATGAATTTCACATGTGCCGGCGGCTCCTCCAAAGTTTTCAGCAGCGCGTTGAACGCCGCCGTGGAGAGCATGTGGACTTCGTCAATGATGTAGATCTTAAACGGTGAATTGGCCGGTGAGTATTTGCAGGTTTCGCGCAGTTCGCGCACCTGCTCGACGCCGTTGTTGCTGGCGCCGTCAATTTCCAAAACGTCAAGCGACCGGCCGTCGGTGATTTCCTGGACGCGCGGGTCGGCGTCGTCAAAATCAATTTTCGGTCCGCCGGTGCAGTTCAGACATTTGGCAAAAATGCGCGCAATGGTGGTCTTGCCGGTGCCGCGCGGGCCGCAAAACAGATACGCGTGCGCGATGCGCTTCTGCGCAACGGCGTTCGCCAGCGTCTGCGTGACATGCTCCTGCCCGACAACGTCGGCGAAACGCTGCGGGCGGTATTTTCTGGCGATGACCTGATAGGACATTTGTGATTTAGAATTTACGATTTACGCGTTGCTTGCAATTGCGTTTGCCATCGTAAATCGAAAATCGCCGATCGTAAATGAAGATGTGCCAGGGTGACTGCGGCAATTGCAAAGCAAACTACCGTTGCTGCCTTCCGGCCCTGGCGGGATTTGTAAGTCCACACTCCGCAGGCCCTGGCAAAAAAATTCTGCCGGACTGGCCGCCGGTTGTCGAGCCAAAGCGCAGATTAGAATAAACAGCCGGTAATTATTTTGTAGCCAGAGGGCAGAACTTTTCGTCATTGTTTCCTGACCACCAAAGTTCAACTCATGAAAAACCAACTTTTCTCCGCCGGAACGCTCTCAGCCCTGCTGGCCAGCCTGTGCGGCATCCTGAACGCCGCCGGCACTTCGGGCCAGAATTTTTTCAACGTCCGCAGCTTCGGCGCGCTTGGCGACGGCACCCATCTCGACAGCCCGGCGATTGACCGGGCGATTGACGCCGCCGCAAAGGCCGGTGGCGGAACGGTGCTCGTGCCGGCGGGAACTTATTTGAGCGGCTCGATCCATCTCAAGAGCAGCATTCATCTGCTCATTGACGCCGGCGCGACGATTCTGGGCGCGCCGCAGGACATGAAGGTTTATGACGAGACCGAGCCGTTCACGCTTGGTGGTTACCAGGACGGCGGCCATTGTTTTTTTCACAACAGCCTGATTTGGGGTGAAAATCTGACCAATGTTTTCATCACCGGCGACGGCTTGGTCAATGGTGGCGGTCTCGTCCGTGCGGACAAGATTCTTGATCAAATGGTCGGCTTCGATCATTTCAATCCCCCGGTCACCAATCCCGCGCCGCCCGTCCGGCTCGGCAACAAAGCGATCGCCTTGAAACTTTGCCGGAATGTTTTGATCCGCGACGTCACAATTGTTCACGGCGGACATTTTGCCATCCTCGTCACCGGCTGCGACAATCTGACGGTGGACAACGTGACGATGGACACCGACCGCGACGGCATTGATATTGACTGCTGCCGCAACAC
>CAYVGC010000034.1:0-40367 GCA_964449815.1 uncultured Bifidobacteriaceae bacterium | reverse complement strand
CGCTGGGATCGTAGCCGCAATGCACCATGCAATGCTCGCAGCGCGGGTCGCGCGCGACGCCGTTCACGACGCCATATTTCTCCCAGTTCACTTTCGTGAGCATTTCCTGATAGCCGGAGTAATGGCCGTCGGTCATCAGGTAGCACGGTGCCTTCCAGCCCTTGACGTTGTAAGTCGGGATCGCCCAAGCGGTGCAGGTCAGCTCGCGCTTGCCGGCGAGAAATTCCTGATACACCGGCGTGCCGAAAATCGTGAACGCCTTGCCCCATTCCTGGATTTTGGCAAATTTCTGCCGCGTCATGTCGCGCGTCAGGAAAAACTGTTTGGGATCCTTGCCGAGGCGCGAGACCATGTCTTTCTTCGCAGCATCGTAATCGTAGCCGGGCGAAATCGTATGGCCGTCCACTTCCAGCGACGAGAGGAACTTGAACATGTCCTCGATTTCCGCCACGTCGGTTTCTTTGTAAACCGTCGTGTTCGTGGCGACTTGAAAGCCGAGCATCTTCGCCATCTTGATGGCCTCGACACATTCCTTGAACACACCTTCGCGCTCGACGATGAGGTCGTGCGTGAATTCCAAGCCGTCCACATGCACGTTCCAATACAGCCACTGCGTCGGACGGATGACAATTTTCTTGCGGGCCGCGTCATCAGATTTGCGGATCGTCTCGGCGTCCTTTTCGGAAATCAGCTTCTGGTCGAGCAGCTTTTTCAGCATCGGCTCGATGGCCGGCGAATAAATCACGGCCAGGTAATCCTTCATTTTTTTCCGCATGAACATGCCGTTCGTGCAGATGTAAATGACGCGGCCTTGTTCGAGCAGGCCGTGGACGAGTTCCTCGATTTTCGGGTAAATCAGCGGTTCGCCGCCGCAGATGGAAACCATCGGCGCCTCGCATTCGACGGCCGCTTGGAGGCATTTTTCCAGCGACACCATGTCCTTGAGCGACGTGGAGTATTCGCGGATGCGACCGCAGCCGGTGCAGGTCAGGTTGCAGGTGTGCAGCGGTTCGAGCTGCAGGACCATGGCAAACTTCGGCGTCTTGCGCAGCTTGTGCTTGATGATGTGACTGGCGATTTTTTTCGTCAGGGCAAACGGGAAACGCATAATTTTTTAACGGACGCCGGCAAGTTGAACGGAATTTTCACCCGGCAGAACCGGCGCATTGGTTTGCGGCGGGTCGGCCCGGAGCAGGCCCGGCAACAACAAGCTTGCCGGCGAAACGCTCTGGCTGCCATTGATGCCACCACAACCGCCCGCCAGCAGTGAAAAGACCGCCAGCAGGGCCAAACACAAAAAATTCCATCTTAATCTCACTTGCCGAGTATAAATCAGTCCGCCACGATAGCAACTTCTAATTGACCGCATCATGTCACTGCAAACACCATTCCAGGCCCAAGGTTTCGCGTTGCTTCTGCTGCTGGCGCTTGCCGTGCGCGCCCCGGGCCAGCCGGCAACCAACAAGGTTTTTGCCGCCCGCGCCGAAACGGAGTTCCACCAGGCGCAAAATCGGTTCGCCACCCATCCTGGCGAGGCGGCCGCCGCCTGGCAGTTTGGCCGCGCCAGTTTTGACTGGGCGGAATTTGCCACCAACGAGACGCGGCGGGCGGAGGTGGCGCAGGCCGGGATTGCCGCCTGCCGGCAGTTGCTGGCCCGCGACCCGAAGTCCGCGCCCGGACATTATTATCTGGCGATGGATTGCGGCCAGCTGGCCAAGGCGGAAGCCCCGTCCATGGCGGCTTACAGGCTGGTCAAGGAAATCGAACGCGAATTCAAGGCGGCGGTGGAACTGGATGAAGCCTTCGATTTTGCCGGCCCGCCGCGGTGCCTTGGGCTGCTTTACCGCGATGCGCCCGGCTGGCCCGTCAGCATCGGCAGCCGGCACAAGGCGCGTGAATTTTTGGAACGCGCCGCCGCGCTGGCGCCGGATTTTCCCGAAAACCAGTTGAACCTCGCCGAGTCGCAGGTGCGCTGGCATCAGCCGGCCGAGGCGGAAAAGGCCTTGAAAAAGCTCGACGCCATCTGGCCAGCCGCACAGACCAACTTCGTCGGCGAAGCATGGGAACAAAACTGGGACGAATGGATGGCGCGGCGGGCGGCGGTGAAGGCCGAATTTCAAAAGAATTTCAAGCACGCCCCGTGATCGCAAACATTTTCGTTCGTGCAATCATGAACGGATGAACTAGACTGCCACCAAATTCAGGTTATCACATGGCTCGAAAACTCATTGCGACGTTAAGCGACTCGACCGTTTTTCTGCGCGAATGGCTCGTCAATCCGCAGCGCACGGGCGCGGTGGCGCCGAGTTCGCCCCAGCTTGGGGCGGCGATGGCCCGCTGGCTGCCGCGCAATCCGGAGAGCTTCGTGCTCGAACTCGGTCCGGGCACGGGCGCGGTCACGGACGCGCTGCTCAAGCGGGGATTGCGCGAAGAACGGCTGGTCGCCATCGAAAACAATGTAAACCTCGCCAAGCTGCTCCGCAAACGGTTCCCGCGCGCCCAGATCATCACCGGCGACGCGTGGCAGATGGACGAACTGCTCCGCGAGCTGCGGGAACCGGTGGAAAGCGTCGGCGCGGTGATTTCCAGCCTGCCGCTGCTGAATTTTCCGAAGGCCCAGGCCAACGAGCTCGCGCGGAAAATCCGCGCCGTGCTGGAGCCGCGCGGGCGCTGGGTGCAATACAGCTATCAAATCGTGAAAGACCGCAGCCGGGGCGCGGAGAATTTCCGGCTGCTCGCGTCGAAAATTGTCTGGTTCAACCTTCCGCCCGCCCGCGTCAGCGTTTTTCAGAAGTAGCTTCGTTTTGTTTCAGCCGAAAACAATCCGGCAGACGACCACCGCCACGACGACGCTGACAAAATCCGCCGTCAATCCCGCCAGCAGCGCGTGGCGCGCCCGCCTGACCCCGACCGAGCCAAAGTAAACCGCCAGCACATAAAATGTCGTTTCCGTGCAGCCGTAAATTGTCCCCCCCGTCCGCGCGACAAGGCTGTCGGGGCCGAATTGTTTCACCAGTTCCGTGAAAAACCCGAGCGAGCCGCTGCCGCTCAACGGCCGCACCAGCACCATCGGCAGCAGGTCCGTCGGAAAACCAATGACGTTCAGCACCGGCGACAGCGCGCGGCTCAGCAGATCAATTCCGCCCGCCGCGCGAAACATGCCGACGGCCACAAGCATCGCGACGAGATACGGAATGATGCGGACGGCCACGGCGAATCCCTCTTTTGCGCCGTCCACAAATTCTTCATAAACCTTCACACGCCGCAGCGCGGCGTAAAGCGGAAAAGCGGAAAGCAGAAACGGAATTGCAAGTTTTGAGACGGCGTCAACGACGCGGACGAAAAAGGATCGCCTCACGGCATCGGCCGAAATTTCCAGGCCCAACGCGCCCGGAAAAACCAGGCGCAAAAACAGGAACACAAAAAACAAAATAAACGCCGCGACAATGGCGCCGCCCCACCATTTCAACGGCTGCAATGTCGTTGCCTCCTTCACGACCGCCTTTTCCCCGGTGGGAGCGGTGGCATTTGATTCTGGAGTTTGAGTTTGCATCACCGGCCCGACAACTGCCTGGCGGAACATTGGCAGCCTGCTCAAAAATTTTGCCATCATCACGCCGGAAACAGCGGCACACGCCGTGCAGATGATGGACGTGCCGACAATGGCCGTGGGATTGGTGGATTTGTTCGCCGCCAGAATGGCGATGGCTGTGACGGGAATGAGCTGGATGCCGCTGGTGTTGATGGCGAGGAAGGTGCACATCGCGTTCGTCGCCGTGCCGGGACGCGGATTGAGCGATTCCAAATCCTTCATCGCGCGCAGGCCGAGCGGCGTGGCGGCGTTGCCGAGGCCGAGCATGTTCGTGGCGATGTTCATCAGCATCGAACCCATCGCGGGATGTTCCGGCGGCACTTCGGGGAAAATTCTCCGCATGACTGGGCGCAACGCCCGCGCCAGCAGCGCGACCAGCCCGGCGCGTTCCGCCAGCCGCATGATGCCGAGCCACAACGCCATCACGCCAATAAGCGCGAAGGAGATGTTGACGACGGCCAGGTTGGCCATTTCCAAGCTCTTGTCGGCAACCTCCTTGAGCTGGCCGTTCCAGCCGCCGATGAGCACGGCGCACACAACCAGCCCGAGCCAGATGAAATTCAACATGGATAAAACGCTATACAAGGCGAGGTCAAATTGCGCGCAGAAAAGGTTGTGTCCTGATTTGACATTTTTCAGAGCGCGGATTGTTCTCAATCCGCAGCGCGCGGCCAGCCCGATGCGTCTCTGACTACAGCCCACGGCTTCAGGTCTGGCGCAGCCGCCGCGGGTCGGGGACGCCCACGCTCTGGTCGGATTGATCCGGCCGCGGGAAATTCATTCCTGGTTGTTTAGAATTATTCTAAATCTTGACGCACCTCCGGCGCGTGTTTATGCTGTTTGAAAATGAGTGCGGCTGAGAAAAAATCCGGCGCGGCGTTCAGCGAACGGCTGAGCACCAGCGGCTTTCGCTTCACGCCGCAGCGCCAGCAGGTGTATGGCGTGCTGCTCCACAAACGCGACCACCCGACCGCCGAGGAGGTCTTCATCCGCGCCAAAAGGCAGATGCCCGACATTTCGATGGCGACGGTCTATAACTGCCTGGATGCGCTCGTGCAGAGCGGCTTGGTCCGGCAGGTTCAGCTTCAGCGCGGGGCGACGCGCTTTTGCCCGAACATGGAGGAGCATTGTCATTATTACTGCCATGAGTGCGGGACGGTTTTTGACGTGGCGCTGCGGGCGGATTCGACTGTTGTGCCGCGGCCAAAAGGTTTTAAGATAGATCATTACGAGATTGCGGTTCACGGCGTCTGCGCGGATTGCGCGAGGGCAAAATAATTTACAGATGAGCACTGCGACTGAAACCATCGAGAGCCTGGTCAAACAGGAATACAAATACGGCTTCGTGACCGATGTCGAATCCGAGTCCGCACCGCCGGGACTGAACGAGAACATCATCCGCCTGATTTCGGCCAAGAAAAAGGAGCCGAAGTGGCTGACGGACTGGCGGCTCAAGGCTTTTCGTCATTGGCTGACCATGCCCGAACCGACGTGGCAGTTCGTGAAACATCCGAAAATTGATTTTCAGGACATCACCTACTTTTCCCAGCCCAAGTCAAACGGCGACGCGCCGAAAAGCCTGGACGAGGTTGACCCGAAACTTCTGGAGACTTATGAGAAGCTGGGCATTCCACTGCGCGAACGCGAACGGCTCGCCGGCGTGGCCGTGGATGCGGTGTTTGATTCCGTTTCCGTCGGCACGACATATCGGGAGCAGCTTGCGGAAAAGGGAATCATTTTCTGCTCATTCAGCGAGGCGGTGCAGGACCATCCCGATCTCGTCAAAAAATATCTCGGCTCGGTGGTGCCTTACACGGATAACTATTATGCCGCGCTGAATTCCGCTGTTTTTACTGACGGCTCGTTCTGCTACATCCCGAAGGGCGTGCGCTGTCCGATGGAGCTTTCGACCTATTTCCGCATCAACGCCGCCAAGTCCGGCCAATTCGAGCGCACCCTCATCGTCGCCGACGAAGGCGCGAGCGTGAGCTACCTCGAAGGCTGCACCGCGCCGATGCGCGACGAAAACCAGTTGCACGCCGCCGTCGTGGAACTCGTCGCGCTCGACCACGCGGAAATCAAATACAGCACGGTCCAAAACTGGTATCCCGGCGACGAGAACGGCGTCGGTGGCATCTACAATTTCGTGACCAAGCGCGGGCTGTGCAAAGGCAGAAATTCGCGCATCACCTGGACGCAGGTGGAGACCGGCTCGGCGATCACCTGGAAATATCCGAGCTGTGTCTTGCTCGGCGATGGCTCGAAGGGGGAATTTTATTCCGTCGCCGTCGTCAACAACATGCAGCAGGCGGACACCGGCACGAAGATGATTCACATCGGCAAGAACACGAAAAGCACCATTGTTTCCAAGGGCATTTCCGCCGGCCGCGGCCAGAACAGCTATCGCGGGCTGGTGGAAGTCCGCAAGAGCGCGGCGCATGCGCGAAATTTTTCCCAGTGCGACTCGATGCTCATCGGTTCAAAGTGCGGCGCACACACCTTTCCGTATATCGAGGTGAAAAACATGTCTTCATCCGTCGAGCATGAAGCCTCGACCTCCAAGATTGGCGAGGACCAGATTTTTTACTGCAACTCGCGCGGGCTGTCCACGCAGGACGCGGTGAACATGATCGTGAACGGCTTCTGCAAAGAGGTGTTCAAGGAGCTGCCGATGGAATTCGCCGTCGAGGCGCAGAAACTTTTGGGCGTGAGTCTTGAAGGCAGTGTCGGCTGATAAAAAGCCGCAGATGCACACAGATTGACCCAGATAAAAAGCTTTGGATTTCTGCCATCAAAATCTGGGTTTCATCTGTGAAAATCTGCGGCTAAAATGAATTTTAGAACATGAGCAAGCAACCTATTCTTGAAATCAAAAACCTCCATGCGGGCGTGGAAAACAAACAAATCCTCAAGGGCTTCAGCCTGACGATCAATGCGGGCGAAGTCCACGCGTTGATGGGACTGAACGGCTCCGGCAAGAGCACGCTCGCCGCCATCCTCGCCGGCCGGGACGGCTATGAAGTGACCGAAGGCACCGTGAATTATCTCGGCAAGGACCTGCTCGATCTAGATCCCGAAGAGCGCGCCCGCGAAGGCGTGTTTCTCGCGTTTCAGTATCCGGTGGAGATTCCCGGCGTGAACAGCACCTATTTTCTGAAAGCCGCGCTGAACGAAATCCGCAAGTCCAAAGGCCAGCCGGAACTGGATGCGATTGAATTTTTGGAGCTGGTCAAAGACAAAATCAAAATGCTCGAACTCAAGGACGATCTGCTCAAACGCTCGGTCAACGAGGGTTTTTCCGGCGGCGAAAAGAAGCGCAACGAGATTTTCCAGATGGCCGTGCTGGAGCCTAAGCTGGCCATTCTCGACGAGACGGATTCCGGCCTGGACATTGACGCCTTGAAGATTGTGGCCGGCGGCGTCAACAAATTGAAGCACCCGGATTCCGCGCAGCTCGTCATCACGCATTACCAGCGTCTGTTGAATTATATCGTGCCGGATTTTGTTCACGTCATGGCGGATGGCTGCATCATAAAATCCGGCGACAAAGACCTCGCGCTGGAACTGGAGTCGAAGGGTTACGACTGGCTTATCAAGCACACTTGATTAGACTGGCGGCATGAATTTGACCGACGAACAACGGCAGCGCGTCACTGCGTGGATTTTGCAGGGTGCGAAACTTTCGGAAGTCCAGAACCGGCTCGCGTCGGAATTTGGCGTCAAGCTGACTTACATGGAGGCGCGCTTCCTCGTGGACGACTTGAAGCTGACGCCGAAAGATCCGGAACCGCCAAAAGCGGCCGAGCCGCCCGCCGCGGCAAAACCGGCAACCGCGGCTGCAACGCCAAGCCAGGCTTTGTCCGGCGCCGAGACGCCGGCACCACCGGCGGGCGGAAAGGTTTCCGTGATCGTGGACCAGATCACCAGGCCGGGCGCGATCATCAGCGGCAAGGTGAATTTTAGCGACGGCCAGATCGCCGACTGGTATTTGGACCAGACGGGTCGCCTTGGCGTCGTGCCAAAACAGCAGGGTTACAAACCTGCACCGTCGGATGTGCAGGAATTTCAACTGGCCTTGCAGCAGGAAGTCGCCAAGCTCGGCTACTGACTCGAATCCTAATTTTCATTTTGGAGCTTCTGTTGAGACGTGGGGTGCAGCATTCAACAAAAAACCAGAAATTAAAAATTCAAAACTCCGTCCAGACTTGGCACAGTGAACGGTGATGCGTGAAAAATTCCGTGACTGGGTTGAATCCCTGCAGACCTTTTACCTCGAAGTGATTTTCGAGGAGCGCCATGATTTCAAGGCCCGGCTGACGCGCGGATTCCTGTTCGGCAGTTCGAAGCTTTTTCAAGTTGGCCTTCAGGTTCACCGCTGGCTCATCAACGTCCGCATTTTCCGCGACAAGACGCTCGGCGTGCAGGTCATTGCCATCGGCAACCTCACCTTCGGCGGCACGGGCAAGACGCCGGTCGTGGAAAAGTTCGCGCGGGAGCTTCAGAACGCCGGGCGCAAGGTGGCCATCCTGTCGCGCGGCTACCGTTCCAAGCCCGCGCCGCTGCACCACCGGCTGCTCAATAAAATTCTCCTGCGCGAGGACCAGACACCGCCGCGCATCGTGTCGGACGGCCGTTCGCTGCTGCTCGATTCCGAGACCGCCGGCGACGAGCCTTACATGCTCGCGTCCAATTTGAAGGACGTTGTCGTGCTGGTGGACAAAGACCGCGTGAAGAGCGGCCGTTATGCGATTGAAAAATTTGGCTGCGACACGCTGCTGCTGGACGACGGGTTTCAATACTGGCGGTTGCGGGGCCGCCGTCACGACGTCGTCCTGATTGACCGCCAGCAGCCGTTCGGCAACGAGCATCTGCTCCCGCGCGGCACGTTGCGCGAGCCGCCCGCGCACCTCGCCCGAGCCCACACGGTTTTTATCACCAAGAGCGACGGCCAGACCGCCGAGCTTCGCGAGCGCATCAACAAACTAAACCCCGCCGCCCCCGTCATTGAATGCGTCCACCAGCCGCTTTATTTTGAAGATGTGTTCACCGGCGAGCGCAAAGGGCTGGAGCTGCTGGCCGGGAAAAAGGTCGCGTCGTTGAGCGGCATCGCGCAGCCGGAAAGCTTCGATCAGAGCCTGGTGAAACTCGGCGGCGAACTGGTTTATTCCAAGCGCTTCGCCGACCATCACCGGTTCACCCAGCAGGAAATTATCAACGCCATCAACCGGGCGAAAAAACGGCAGGCGGAAATCATCGTCACCACGCAGAAGGACGCCGTGCGCTTCCCGAAAATTGACCGGCGCGACCTGCCATTTTTTTTCATGCGCGTGGAAATCAAAATTGTCGCCGGCGCAAACGACTTTCAGGACTGCGTCCGCAAGATCTGTTTTCGCTGATGAACGCGCTGATTTATTTCTTCGCGCGCGGCGTGGTCGCGTTTTTGCAGGTCCTGCCGCTGGCCTGGGTTGCGCGCCTGGGCCGCGCGGGCGGCGGCCTGGCTTTCCGGCTCGACGGCCGGCACCGGAACGTGGTGTTGAAAAATCTCACGCTGTGTTTCGGCCACGAGAAAACCCCGGCGGAAATCCGCGCCATCGCGCGGGACAATTTCCGCCGCATCGGCGAGAGTTTCGCCGGCGCCGTCAAAACCGCCGCGATGAGTCCGGCGGACCTGCGGCCACATTTTGATTTTACCGGGGTGGAGAAAATTCTGCCGCACGGCACCAGCAGCGGCCCGCAAAGCCGGGTGGTCGCCATCGGCCATTTCGGCAACTTCGAGCTTTACGCCCGGTTCGGCCAGTTCGTGCCGGCCTTCAGATGCGCCACGACTTACCGCGCCTTGAAACAGCCCGCGCTCAACCGGCTCATGGTGGCCCTCCGCGCCCGCGCCGACTGCCGTTTTTTTGAGCGGTGCACGGAGGGCGCCGCGCTCAAGACGGCGATGTGCGACACTGGTTTGCTGCTGGGCCTGCTCGCCGACCAGAGCACCAAAGGCGTGCGCCTGCCGTTCCTCGGCCACGATTGCAACACTTCCACCGCGCCGGCGGTTTTCGCCCTGCGCTACCACTGCCCGCTGCATACTGCCATTTGTTATCGCGTCAGCCTGGCAAAATGGCGCATCGAAATCGGCGACGAAATTCCCACGCGCAAAAATGGCCTTGCCCGGCCCATCGCAGACATCATGCGCGAGGTGAACCACGCGTTTGAAACCGCCGTGCGCCGCGATCCCGCCAACTGGTTCTGGGTCCACCGCCGCTGGAAAGGCTGACATGAGCGTCGCCTTCAAAATTCCGCCCCGCCGCATTCTGGTGCGCGGCGTGAACTGGCTGGGCGACGCCGTGATGACCACGCCGGCGCTGCTGCGGCTGCGGGGAAATTTCCCCGAGGCGCACATCGCGCTGCTCACACCGGAAAAGCTCAAGGACCTGTGGCCGCCACATCCGGCCGTGAACGAGATTATTTCTTTTGCTCCAGGTGAAAGCGTGTTTTCGGTCGGCGCAAAACTCAGGCTGCGCGCGGGCAAATTTGATCTCGCGCTCGTTTTTCCGAATTCACCACGTTCGGCAATTGAAGCCTGGCTTTCTGGAATTTCCGAACGCGTCGGCCATGCGCGCCCGTGGCGCAATGTTTTTCTGACGACCGCCATTCCGGCGCGGACGGACGCCCTGAAAATGCACAAGCGCACGGCGACGGAAATTCGCGAACTCATCCGCTCGCCCCGGCCGCAAGTTTTGCCGCCGGCCTCCGCGCATCAAATTCACGAATATCTCAATCTCGTCGCCGCGCTCGGCGCGAATCCGGAACCGCTGCCGCCGCAATTGCAGGTCCTGCCGCATGAAATTGAAGCGGTGCGGGAAAAATTTGGGCTGGCCGATTCAACGAAACCAGTTTTGGGATTGAACCCCGGCGCGGAATACGGCCCGGCCAAACGCTGGCCGGTGGAAAAATTCATCGCCGCCGCGCGCGAAATTCAGCGACAGACAAACTGCGCCTGGATTTTGTTCGGAGGCAAAAACGACGCGGTGATTACAAATCAAATCGAATCCGCAATCCGCAACCCGCAATCCGTAATTTTCAATCTGGCTGGGAAAACTTCGCTGCGCGAACTGATGGCGCTCCTGAAATTCTGCCGCGTGCTGCTGACAAACGACACCGGCCCGATGCATGTCGCCGCCGCGCTGGGCGTGCCGGTGGTGGTGCCGTTCGGCAGCACCTCGCCGGAACTGACCGGACCGGGCCTGCCGGGAGACGCGCGCCACCGGCTGTTGAAATCCGACGCGCCCTGCTCGCCGTGTTTTCTGCGCGAATGCCCGATTGATTTCCGCTGCATGAACGGCATCAGCACCGGCCGCGTGGTGGAAGCCGTCGTTGAATCGTTGAACCGCTGAATCGTTTCGGTGGTCCACAATGCAACGATGAAACAATTCACGAATTAACGTTTCCCGCAAAAAACTTCTTGACGTTCGCCGCCAACTGTCATAGTGTCCTATGTCAGTATTTTTTATGCTCCTGCAAATTGATTTCAAGTCCGGCAAGCCGGTCTATCTGCAACTGGTGGACCAGATCCGCTACGCCGCCGCGTCGGGCGGGCTGCGCACGGGCGAGCCGCTGCCGTCCATCCGCCCGCTCGCCGAGGAGTTGCGCGTCAACCGCAACACCGTCGCCAAGGCCTATGCGGAGCTGGAAAGCCAGGGCGTCATCGAGACGGTTCCCGGCAAGGGCTGTTTTCTCAAGGAGAGCCATTCGCCGTTCACCAAGTCCGTGCGCCAAAAGATTCTGACCAAGGAAATTGACGAGGCCGTCGTCGCCGCGCACCACCTGCAGGTGGACCGCGACGCGTTTCTCGCGCTCGTCAAGGAGCGGCTCGACAGCTTCGAGCGCAAGGTGAAGGAAAAATCCGACAACGATTAAACCCGCATGAACACTGACTCGCCCATCATTGAAATCCAAAACCTCTCGCGGCGCTACGGCAAGCTGGACGCCGTGAACGACCTGTCGCTCACCGTGCGCGCCGGCAAATGCTACGGCTTTTTCGGCCGCAACGGCGCGGGCAAAACCACGACCATCAAATGCCTGCTCAATCTGCTCCGGCCCGATTCCGGCTCCGCACGCGTGTTCGGCCTCGACCCGCGCAAGCATGAGGTTGCCGTGAAATCGCGGCTCGCCTATGTGCCGGACATGGTCGCGTTTTATCCGTGGATGACCGTGGGCGACACGCTGGAATATCTCGCCTCCTTCCGCAAACACTGGAATGAAGACATCGAAGCCGATTTGATCAAACGCTTTCAGCTCAATCCGAAGCAGAAGACCAGCCATCTCTCGAAAGGCCAGCGCACGCAACTCGCGCTCATCGGCGCCATTTGTCCGGAGCCGGAACTGCTCGTGCTCGACGAGCCGACCAGCGGCCTCGACCCGATTGTCCGCCGCGAATTCATCGAGACCGTCATCGGCGCGTATCAATCCGGCGATCCCGGCCGCCGCACGGTGTTTGTTTCCACGCATTTGATTTCCGAATTCGAGGGTTTGATTGACGAATTCACCATCATCGAGCAGGGCCGCGAACTGCTGACGATGGAAGCCGACGCCGCGCGCGACCGTTTCCGCAAGATCCGCGCCCGTTTCGCCCAGCCGCCGGCGCAACTGGATTTGTCCGGCGCGTTGAACGTGAAGCAAAGCGGGCGCGAGGTGGAAATCCTGACGAACGGCAACAGCGAACAATTGCTGGAAAAGCTGAAAACGCGCTCGCCGGAGGAACTGCGCTGCGAATCGCTGTCGCTGGAGGAAATTTTCGTGGCCTCGGACATCTTGAAAAAGGTGCAAGCATGAACGTGTTCGTCAAAAAGGAAATTCGCCTGCTGCTGCCGGTCTGGCTAGCCGTCCTGGTGTTGGAAGCCGCGCTGCCGTGGATTGGAACCGAGCCTGGCGAGGCCATCGCGATGGCCCCCGTGTTTTTCTTTTTTGGGATGATTTTGCTGGCGGTGGATTCGTTCGGCCGGGAATTCAGCCTGGGCACTTTTTCCTCGCTGATGTCGCAGCCGATGGAGCGACGCCAGATCTGGCGCACGAAAATCACGGTGCTCCTGATCGGTGCCACCTTGATCTTTGCCGCTTATTTTGCCAGTTGCGAACTGCGATTGCTGCTGGCGATTGCCGACCGCGCGATTACAATGCGGGCTGTTGGCGTCAAATTTTTTGCCTATGTCATGACCGCCAGCGCAGCCGGCTTGTTCGTGGCCCTGGCCGGCGGCTTGTGGACGACGCTGCTGCTCCGGCAGATCTCCGCCGCCTTTTGGATCACCTTCCTGGTTCCGGTGGCCATTTTGCTGGCCGGCATCTTTTTTCTGCCGGAAAAATTTTCAGGTAACGAGCGGGCCGTGGACCTGCTGCTTTACGGGCTGGCCGCGGCTTATGCCGTGGCCGGGTTCTGGCTGGCGCACCGGCTGTTTCACCGGGCGCAGGATGCGGCGTGGACCGGCGGGGTCATTTCATTTTCAACCTGGCGTTACTTTAGCGCCGGCAAACAGACCACTTTTTCCATGCGGCGGCGGCGGCCGCTGGCCGCCCTGCTGAAAAAGGAATTTCAACTGCACAGCATCAGCCTGTTTTGTATCGGCTCGCTGGTGGTGCTGCATCTGGCGGCTTTTATTTTAAGAATCACCTACGTCCAGTCCCACGAAAGTTCCGTGGCGGCAGGGTTCTCGGATTTGATCTGGACGGTGTGGCTGGTCATGCCGCTGATCATCGGCGGCACGGCGGTGGCCGAGGAACGGAAACTGGGGCTGGCCGAAAGCCAGTTTTGCCTGCCGGTTTCGCGCCGCACCCAGTTCGCCGTGAAATTTATTCCGGTCATGATTTTCGGCACGCTGGTGGGCGGCGTCATGCCGATGCTGCTGGAAACGCTGGCGGACCGCCTGGGCGCGCCGTGCGCCAACTTCCGGCCGCAAAATAATGCCGCCAATCTCCTCGCCTTCGAACTCATCATCGTGTCGCTGGCGGCGGGACTGTCCTGGGTCAGCTTTTTCGCCTCGACGCTCGCGCGCAATTTCCTGCAGGCGTTGAGCATCAGCATCGTGACGATTGTGGGCTGCTGCATGCTCGTCACGTTCATTTCTGACTACGCGGACGTTCATTCGGAACACCATTTTTCGCTCTTGGGAATTTTGCCGTGGCCCTCGGCTCTGCCGGTTCTCATTGGCGTGCCGGCGCTGCTGATCATGCTGGTGTGGCTGGTCTATCGCAATTTCAACTGGTTTTCGGAAAGCTGGCGGCTGTGGCGGGGAAACCTCCAACTGATGATCGGCACGCTGCTGTTGGTGTTCGTGAGCAGCGCGCTCGTTTACAACCGCGTCTGGGAAGTGTTTGAGCCGGCGGAACCGGCGCACGGCCCCGCGAAATTCTCTTTGCCCAATCCGTCGGTGCTGCGTGGCGATTTTTACCGCAGCCTGCTGGTGCGGCTGCCGGATGGCCGCGTCTGGTTCGACAATTTGGGCTATCCGTTCGTTCCCCTTTTGGAAAATCATCCCAGCCCCTGGTGGCGGATCTGGCTGATGATCACCGACCCGCGACCGGTCAGCATCGGGCCGCGACAGTTCGTCGCGGGTTTCAACTGGGTTTCCGTCACCGCCGCGCGCCGTGATTATTGGGTTCCAACGCCACAACCTTCTCTCAGCTATTTGGACACCGTCGGCGTCAAGGCCGACGGAACGCTGTGGGTTTCCAGCCGGTCCGAGCCGAAAGCCTGGACCGGCGGCGAGATGACGCAATTCGGAACGGAAACCAACTGGCAGCAAGTCGCCCGGTATTTCGACGACCGTTTCCTTCTCTTGAAAAATGATGGCACACTCTGGTGGTGGGGAACGAACCGGGTGGATTACCGCCAAAGTCCGGACCACAGGCCCAGCGTGCGAAATTTCCAGCCGCGCCAGTTCGGAACCAACGCCGACTGGCGGGAAATTGGCAACGCTGGTTCCGTCTTTGCGAGAAAGACCGACGGCAGCACCTGGTCAGTCGGAATGGATAACAAGACCGGCCAGGAAAGGCAGCATGAGCTAACCAATTATGATCGCTTCAACCTGAAAACTTTTTCCTCCAGTGGCGAACACGGGAAGGCGTTCATCGGCAATGACGGAACCTTGTGGATTCAGGTCATGCACAAAGTGGAAAATTACGACGGCTGGGAAGGCAAAGGATATACGCGGGTCGGCCAAGATACGAACTGGGTGGCCGTGGCCTATGTTTGGCCCTTGCTCACGGCGCTCAAAGCCGACGGCTCGCTGTGGCGGTGGGAATCCGTTGATAACTTCACCGGCAAATTTGCCGACACGCCGCCCACGCGGCTCGGCATCCACAGCGATTGGATCGGGCTTATCAGAGTGTGGGATGGAGCGGTTTCGCTGGCCGCCGATGGCAGCCTGTGGTTCTGGCCGGGCGCGGATCATGCCGATCTGACCTTGTTCAAGTATCCCAAGCAGCCGAAACGGCTCGGCAACGTCTTTGGCCCGGCGGATTGAGGATTTGAACAATGCGTGATGAATGCGCACCGCAACAGTCTAATCACTATGCAACGCAACCATCGCGCCGGTTTTACTTTGGTGGAATTGCTGGTGGTCATCGCTGTAATTGGCATTCTCGCCGCGCTGTTGCTGACGGCCGTCGCGCAAGTCCGGGGCCGGGTGCAACGGATTCAGTGCGCCAACAATGTTCGCCAACTGGGGCTGGCGTTACAGGAATTCAGGACGGACCACAATATTTATCCTCCGGTGCTTAATTCGCCAATTGGCACTGGCACATGGTCTTATGATTTGCAGCAGGAAATAGAAAGCCACTATATCCAAGGGTGGCATCAAAATGGCATCTGGAAGTGTCCTGCTGCACCTGCGAAATTCCCTCCTAATCCAAATTCAAGATTTAAGACGGAACATTTGGGTTTTACTTATTATGGCTACAATGTGGACGGTTTCCGTTCCAACACGGAAACCAATTCGCTAGGGCTTGGTGGACATTACATTTGGATAGGGCCAGACTTCCCAAAATATTCGCCGGTGAATGAATTTGAGGTTTTTAGTCCGAGTGAAATGATGGCACTAGGGGACGGGTTAATCGGCGGCAACAATGTTATTAGCGACGGAACGTCGGTGCTAAGGCGGACTGACGTTGTCCAAGACTATTTAGGTAGCACCAAAAGGGCGTATGCCCGGCACCAAGGCAAAGCCAACGTGGTCTTTTGCGACGGCCATGTGGAATCGCCGACGTTGAAATTCCTTTTCACCGACACCAGCGACAAAGCCTTGAGCCGCTGGAACCGCGACCACCAGCCCCACCGCGAACGCCTCCTGCCGTGAATCAGCCTGGCACCGGCTTTGCCAGCCAGGTTTCCCGACCAGCCAAATTCAGGATTCCAACTCCACTGCGCGGTAGCCGACCGCCGGTTCGGTGAGGATGAATTTAGGCCGCGCAGCGTCATCTTCCAGTTTCTCGCGCAAATGGGCGATGTGGACGCGGAGATAATGCGTCTGCTCCACCGCGTTCGGCCCCCAGACTTCGGTGAGCAGTTGCCGGTGCGTCAGAACTTTGCCGGCGTGGATGACGAGCAGGCGCAGCAAGGCGTATTCGGTCGGCGTGAGTTTCACTTCCTGCCCGTGCCGGCGGACGATGCGTGCGGCGAAGTCCACTTCGATCCTGCCCGCGCGAAAAATCGCGCCCGCCGACTGCGGCTGGCTGCGGCGCAAGGTGGTCCGCAGCCGTGCGAGCAGTTCGCCGCTGCCGAACGGCTTGGTCACAAAATCATCCGCGCCCGCGTCCAGCGCGGCGACCTTGTCGTGCTCGCGGTCGCGCACGCTCAAAATGATGACCGGCACGCGGCTCCATTCGCGGATCCGTTTCAAAACTTCCACGCCGTCCAAATCTGGCAGGCCGAGATCGAGCAAAATGATTTCCGGCCGGCATTGCGCGGCCTGCACGATGCCGTCCTGCCCGTTCGCCGCGTCGAAGACCGCGTAGCCGTTCGCTTCCAGCGTCACGCGCAGCAGGCGGCGGATCTGCGGCTCGTCGTCAATCACCAGCGCGACGGTCGGAGGTTTGATTGGATTCTGGCTCATGCGGATTTTTGGACTGCGGTGGCAGAGCACAGCGGCGACACCGCTTTCGGATGTTGTGCGATGCGGAAAAACTGAATGACCTTCGCCGTTTGAAAGCGGCGTGGCGCTTCGCTTCCCGACGCGCTCCAAAAAGTTTCAGCTTTCATGTCATTTCGCTCGCCGGCGGTTTTTCCGTCAGCGGAATTTTGATGGAAAAAATCGCGCCGCCGCCGGGGCGGTTCGCGGCGGAAATTTGTCCGCCGTGAGCTTCGACAAAACCTTTGACGATGGCCAGCCCCAAACCGCTGCCGCCGGCGGGCGCGTTTGGCGCGCGGAAAAATTTGTCAAAAATGCGCGGCAGCAGTTCCGGCGGCAGGCCCGGTCCGTTGTCCGCGACGATCAACATCAGCCAGCCCGCCTCGTGCCGGGCTTGCACCAGAATCGCCGTGCCGGCCGGCGTGTGGTCGGCGGCGTTCAGCAGCAGATTCGACAGCGACTGCTGCATCAAGGTGAAATCCAGCCGCGCCAGCGGAATTTTTTCCGCGGCCTCGATTTCGATTTCGCGCCCGGCCAGTTCGCGTTCGAGCAGGCGCACGGTGGTCTGCACCAGATCGCGGACATCACACCAGTCCAGCTTCGGGCGGACGTGGCCGGAATCCAGCCGGGTCACGTCGAGCAAATTGCCGACCAGCCGGTTCAGGCGTGCGGCCGCCTCCTGGATCTCCGCGACCATTTTGCGGTCAAACCCGCCGTCCGAATTTTTTGCCTCCGCCAGCGCGCTCGTGGCGCTGGTGATCGCCGCCAGCGGTGTGCGCAGCTCGTGGGAAATGGAATTCAGCAGGGCGTTGCTCAGGCGTTCGGATTCCGCGACCAGCTTGCTTTGCTCGGCTGCCGCGCGCAACGCCACGCGGTCCAGCACCAGCGCCGCCTGCCGGGCGTAGGCTTCGAGCAGATCGCGCCGCGCCAGCGGCAGGGTTTTTTCCGGCAGGTTCACGGACAGCACGCCCACCACCAAGCGTTCGGTCATCAGCGGCAGATGCAGCGCCTCCGCGCCGGGCAGGTTGTCCGTGAATTTTCCCGCCGCCTGCCGGTTGAGAAACGCCCACTCGGCGACGTGCAATTCTTTTTCCGTCAGCGCCAGCGAACTGTCGGGATGTGCGCCGAGCGAATTTTTCGCCGGCAGCACGACGGCGGCCTCCGCCTGAAAAACGCGGTTGATGCCGGCGATTAGCTGCCACACCACCTCGTCGCGCGAACCGGCCTGCGCGAATTCACGGGTGAGTTGATACAGCGCGGTCGCGCGTTCCTCGCGGCGGCGTTCGGCAAGTTCCTGGGCGCGAATGCGGGCGACGAGCTGGCCGAGCACGATCGCGACCACGAAATAAAGGCTGAACAAAACGCCGTCCTCCGTGCTGGTGATGATGAACGTGAACCTGGGCGGCAGGAAAAAATAATTCCAGGCCAGCGCGCTCGCCGCGCCCGCGAACAGCACAGGCCCGCGTCCGAGAAACAGCGCGAGCAGCACGACGGCGAGCAAAAAAATAAATCCAGGCACGCGCGGGCCGGTGAACTGCGCGAGCACCACATTGAGCAGGCCGACCGCCGCCAGCGTGCCGGCGGCGACGCCGTATTGCTTCCAGTCCGTTGTGGGCCGCCGGCACCAGCGGATGGGCGGCGGCGGCACGCCGCCTTTTTCTGCGCGCACGACCTGCAAATCAATGTCGCCGCTGTCACGCGTGAGCTGCCGCAGCAATTTCCCGGCGCGAAACCATTCCAGCACATTCGCCGCCGCCGGCTTGCCGATGATGATCTGCGAAACATTGTTCTGCTGTGCGATCCGCAGCAGGCCGCGCGCAAGATTTTCGTCCGTTGTGTCAATCACCTCCGCGCCGAGCGTGCGGGCGAGCGCGAGATTTTTTTCCAGCCGCGACTGTGCGGACTCGTCGAGCGTGCGCGAATTTTCAACGTGAACCGCCAGCCACGGACATTTCAAACTGTCGGCCATGCGGCGCGTCCAGCGGATGAGCGATTCGGAAAGCGGGCTGGCGCTGACAGCCACCAGCAGCCGGTGCCCGGTTTTCCACGCGCTGGCGCCGGCCTGCGTGCGGTGAAATTCCTGTGTGTCCACGCCGACGTGGTCGGCCACCAGCCGCAGCGACAGTTCGCGCAGCGCGGTGAGATTGGATTCGCGGAAAAAATTCTGCGCGGCGCTGACGGCGCGTTCCGGCAGATAAACTTTCCCCTCCCGCAGCCGCTCAATCAATTCCGCCGGCGGCAAATCCACCAGCTCAATTTCCGCCGCGTCGAGGATGCTGTCAGAAACCGTCTCGCGGATTTCCGCGCCGGTGATCTGCCGCACGGTGTCGGCGCGGCTTTCGAGATGCTGGACGTTCAGCGTGGTGAACACGTCAATGCCCGCGTCGAGCAGCTCGTTCACGTCCTGCCAGCGCTTGGGATGGCGCGAGCCGGGCGCGTTCGTGTGCGCGAGTTCGTCCACCAGCGCGAGCTGCGGATGCCGCGCCAGCACGGCGTCCAGGTCCATCTCGGCCAGCGTGAGGCCGCGATGTTCGAAAATTTTCCAGGGAATGAGCGGCAGCCCCTCGGCCAGCGCGTCCGTTTCCTTGCGGCCATGAGTTTCCACATAACCGATGACGATGTCGCGTCCGCTTTTCAACTCGCGCTGCGCCGCCTCGAGCATCGCGTAGGTTTTGCCGACGCCGGGGCACATGCCGAGAAAAACCTTGAACCGTCCACGCTGCTTCTGGGCGGATTCGCTTTGAATCGCGGCCAGCAGGGCATCGGGATTGGGGCGGTCATTCTCGATCACAAATCCAGCTTAATGAATCCATCGCGGAATTCAGCTTAAAAAGACCGGTGGCAGGAAGCCTGTGCTTGCGCGCCACTTTTTAGGCGGGCCGAACTGTTTCAACGCCCAGCCGCCGAGCAGGAGAACGTCCACGAAACCGACGGTCAAATAAATTAAAATTTTCAACTCGTTGATCTAATCTGTGTTCACAATGTCTGTGGCTGCCGGCACCGTTTTCTATTTTAAGGCAATTGCGTCCAGCGCGAGATTTAGTTTCAAAACGTTTACGCCCGGTTCGCCAAGAAAACCAAGGCTGGCGGCATCCATGTTCGCGTGGATGAGTTCGCGCACCCTGTCTTCGCTCAAGCCACGCGCCCTGGCGACGCGGGGAGTTTGCAGTTCGGCATTGCGCAGACTGATGTGCGGGTCCAGGCCGCTGGCGGACGCGGTTACGGCGTCGGCCGGCACGGGCGTGTTGGTGTCGAGATTGTTTTGCGCGCGATAGCTCGCAATGTTTTGCACAATGGTGTCGTGCAGCTTTTGCGAAGTCGGGCCGAGGTTGCTGCCGCCGGAACTGGTCGGGTCGTAGGCCATGCCATTGGCGCCCGCATCCGAAGGGCGGGAAATGAAATACTTGTCGGCGGTGAACTGCTGGCCGATCAGGCGCGAGCCGTGGATCGTGCCGTCCTTGCCGACGATCAAGCTGCCGTTGGCCTGGCCGTGGAACAGGATTTGCGAGACACCGAACACTACCAGCGGATAAATCCCGCAGCAGACGACGGCGAGCGCCAATGTGACCATTACAGCGGCGCGGGTTTCAGAGAATAGATTTTTCATAAGCAAGATTTGTTAACCACCAAGACACAAAGAGTAATCGGATTTTTAAAAGTGATGCCCGCCCAAGCGCGAAGAACGCCATGGTTACAGGTTCTCCCTTTGTGTCCTTGGTGCCTTGGTGGTGAAAGACCGTTTTCATTTTATACGAGATGCAAGCCGGTGATGATGACGTCAATGGCCTTGATGCCGACGAACGGAATGATGACGCCGCCAAGGCCGTAAATGAGCAGGTTGCGCTGCAGAATCTGCAGCGCGCCGATAGGTTTGAACTTCACACCGCGCAGCGCCAGCGGAATCAGTGCGACGATGATGAGGGCGTTGAAAATGATCGCGCTCAAGATCGCGCTGTTCGGGCTGTGCAGGTGCATGACGTTGAGTGGCGCGATGGCGGGGAACGTGGCCATCAGCATCGCGGGGATGATGGCGAAATATTTTGCCACGTCGTTCGCGATGCTGAACGTGGTCAGCGAACCGCGCGTGATGAGGAGTTGTTTTCCAATCTCGATGATTTCGATGAGCTTGGTCGGATTCGAGTCGAGATCCACCATGTTGCCGGCTTCTTTCGCGGCCTGCGTGCCGGTGTTCATGGCCACGCCGACATCAGCTTGGGCGAGCGCGGGCGCGTCGTTGGTGCCGTCGCCAATCATCGCCACCATGCGGCCGCCGGCCTGTTCGCGGCGGATGAGCGCGAGCTTGTCTTCTGGTTTCGCCTCGGCCAGAAAATCGTCCACGCCCGCTTCGGCGGCGATGGCGGTGGCGGTCAGTTTGTTGTCGCCGGTGATCATCACGGTGCGGATGCCCATTTTGCGCAACTGCACGAAGCGTTCCTTGATGCCGCCTTTGACGATATCCTTGAGATGAATCACGCCGAGCACGTCGCGGCCTTCGGCAACCACGAGCGGCGTGCCGCCGGAGCGGGAAACGGTGTCCACCGTGTCGGAAACAATTTTCGGAAACATGCCGCCTTCGCGGTCAACGAAAACTTTCATCGCTTCCGCCGCCCCTTTGCGGATGCGCCGTGCGGGCTGGCCGTCAATGGCGGCGAGGTCCACGCCGCTCATGCGCGTCTGCACGGTGAACGGCACGAATTGCGCGTGCGGCGCGCTCACATCGCGTCCGCGCAGACCAAATTTTTCCTTGGCGAGCACGGCGATGCTGCGGCCTTCGGGCGTTTCGTCGGCGAGGGACGCAAGTTGCGCGGCATCGGCAAGGCGTTCGGCGGTGACGAGCGGCGCGGGCAGGAACTCCGTGGCCTGACGGTTGCCGAGCGTGATGGTGCCGGTTTTGTCGAGCAGCAGCACGTCCACGTCGCCGGAGGCCTCCACGGCGCGCCCGCTCATCGCGAGGACGTTGTGTTGCAGCAAACGATCCATGCCGGCGATGCCGACGGCGCTCAACAAACCACCGATGGTCGTCGGAATCAGGCACACGAGCAGCGCGATCAACACCGGCACGGAAAAAACCGTCGCGGAATAAATGCCGAACGGTTTCAGCGTGATGCAGACGAGCAGAAAAATGAGCGTCAGCGCGGCGAGCAAAATCGTGAGCGCGATTTCGTTCGGCGTTTTCTGGCGCGCGGCGCCTTCGACCAGCGCAATCATGCGGTCCAGAAAACCTTCGCCCGGATTGATCGAAACGCGGATCTTGATTTCATCGGACAGGACGCGCGTGCCGCCGGTGACGGCGCTGCGGTCGCCGCCGCTTTCGCGGATGACGGGCGCGGATTCGCCGGTGATGGCGGATTCGTCCACCGTGGCCGCGCCTTCGATGACATCACCATCGGCGGGAATCATTTCGCCGGCGTGAACCAAAACGACATCGCCTTTGCGGAGATCGGTGGCGCTGACTTCTTCCTGCTGTCCATTTTTGCCAATGCGATGCGCGGTGGTTTTCACGCGCGTGCCTCGCAGCGCCTGCGCCTGGGCTTTGCCGCGGCCTTCGGCGACGGCTTCGGCAAAATTGGCAAACAGCACGGTGAACCAAAGCCAGACCGCGAGTTGCGCGATGAAGCTGCGGTCGGTGTGGGCGGTGAAAATACCGACGGTGGTCAGCGCCGCGCCCACCATTGTCACGAACATGACGGGATTTTTGACCATCAGGCGCGGGTCGAGTTTTTTAAAGGCGTCGCCCACCGCCGGGCCGGCGATTTTCCAATCGAAAAGTGAAGGAGCTTTGTGCGTCATAAAATTTATGATTTGCGAATGACGATTTGCGATTTGTTAAAACAGTTTTCCCTGAAGCATCAGGAAGTGTTCCACAATCGGGCCGAGCGTCAGCGCGGGCAGAAAGTTCAGCGCGCCGACCAGCAGCACCGTGCCCAGCAGCAGGATGATGAACGTGCCGCCAGAAACGGGAAATGTGCCCGCGCCCACCGGCACGAGTTTTTTTTGCGCGAGCGAGCCGGCCATCGCCATGATCGGGATGATCATAAGAAACCGCCCGATGAACATCGCGATGCCGAGCGTGGTGTTATACCACGGCGTGTTCGCGGACAGGCCGGCGAACGCGCTGCCGTTGTTGCCGGTGCAGGAACTGTAGGCGTAGAGAATTTCGCTCAAGCCGTGCGGGCCGTTGTTGTTCAAGCCGGCCAGGCCCCACGGGCTGACGACCGCCCACGCGGTGAAGCCGAGGATGTCTATCGCCAGAACCAGCAGCGCGAGCATCGCCATTTTCACTTCGTAAGACTGGATTTTTTTGCCGGCATATTCCGGCGTGCGCCCGACCATCAGCCCGGCGATGAACACCGCGAGGACGACGAACACGAGCATTCCGTAAAGCCCCGCGCCGACGCCGCCGAAAATAATTTCGCCGAGCTGGATGTTGAACAGCGGCACAAACCCGCCGAGCGGCGTGAACGAATCGTGCATGGAATTGACCGCGCCGCACGAGGCGTCCGTCGTGATCGTGGCGAACAGGGCGGAGTTAAAAATGCCGAAGCGGACTTCCTTGCCTTCCATGTTGCCGTCCGCGGCGGCGATGCCGAGTTGTTGATGAATTGGATTGCCGGCGGCTTCCGCGCGCCACGCGATGAACACACCGGCGAGAAATAAAATCGCCATCGTCGTCCAAACCGCCCAGCCGTGGGCTTGATTTTTGGTCATGCGGCCAAGGTAATAAGTGAGGCCGCTGCCAATCGCGAAAATCGAAAGCATTTGCAGAAAGTTGGAGAGCGGCGTGGGATTCTCGAACGGATGCGCGGCATTGGCGTTGGTGTTGCCGCCGCCGTTTGTGCCGAGCATTTTGATGGCGACCTGCGACGCCATCGGGCCTTGCGAGATAACTTGCTCGTCCACTTTTTGATCCACCATGACGGGCACATTTGTCACGACTGATTTGCCATCCACCGTGACCGTCATGTTCGTCGTGACCGGCTGGCCTTTGTCGTCGGTTTTTTGAACTTGGATCGTGTAAGGTTCCAGCAGCTTCGCCTGGGTGTAGGGCTTGAAATTTTGAATCATGCCTTGCGACACCAGCACGACCGCGAACATCAGGCAGATCGGCACGAGCAAATAATAAGTGACACGCACCAGGTCCACCCAGAAGTTGCCAAGCAGTTGCGTGGAATGCCGCGCGATGCCGCGCACGAGCGCCGCGGCGATGGCGATGCCGGTGGCCGCCGAGCCGAAATTGTGAATCACCAGCGCGACCATTTGCGAAAGATAGGACATGGTGGATTCGCCGCTGTAACTCTGCCAGTTGGTGTTCGTCGTGAAGCTGATGGCGGTGTTGAACGCCAGATCCGGCGAGAGTGCGCCAAAGCCCTGCGGATTGAGCGGCAGAAAGTTTTGCAGGCGCAGAATGGCGTAGGTGAAAAGGCAGCTCACCAAGCTGAATAACAGCATGGCCCAGGTGTATTGCCGCCAGGTCTGCTCCTGATCCGGGCGCACGCCCATCAGCCGGCAGGAAAGGCGTTCGACCGGACGGATCACCGGATCGAGCCAGGTTTTGCCGTTCGCATCGAGCACCCGCATGAGGTAAAGTCCCATCGGTTTGGTGATCAGCGCGAGCGCGACGACGAAAAGGGCGAGTTGCAACCAGCCGGAAGTGTTCATAGGTCGTTAAAATTTTTCAGGATAAACCATCGCGATGAACAGATAGGCGAACAGCGCGAGGGCAATGAGGCCGACAATAATGTTTCCCATAAATCTTCAGAGTTTTTCGCACCAGCAGGCGTAAAGCTGCGCGGCCACAAAAAACAGGGCGATGACGGCGATGAAAATCAGGTTAGTCATAGGTTTTGCTTTCAGGCCGCGCAGGTGCGAGATTCTGGCTTCGATTTCAGCCCATTGAAGCCAGCCGCCAGTCGCAACCAATCAAATTTGCACATGCGGCAATTTTGCAGACTGGCGACGAAGTGGGTAGTTAAGAGGCGGCATGGCAGCGTTAAGAAAGTGTTAAGATTTTGCGGACCTTTACCAGCCGCCGCAAATATAACAAGTTTGACTCCATTCAATCAGGAAATTAGATTCAAGCCAATGCTGGCTGCTGAAACCAAAGTCGCGGGTTCCCATTGCGAACGCGCTGCTGACACCGAATCCGCTCGTTCCTGGAAAAAGATCATGGAACCGGTTGAGCCGTTCCTGCATGCCGTCACGCAGCAGCTCATCCGGCAGGCCCGTGATTTTGACCCGCAAATTGTGCCCTATGCGGAACACGCGCTCAACAATGGCGGCAAACATCTGCGCCCGACGCTGGTGGCGCTGGCCGCCGGCTGTTTTGGCCGGCCCAATGAATCCCACGTCAAGGCGGCGGTCATCATCGAGATGGTCCATCTTGCCACGCTCATCCACGACGACGTGATGGATGAGGCGGAAATCCGGCGCGGCAGCCCGACTGTCGCCGCGAAGTGGGGAAATGAAATCGCCGTTTTGTTTGGCGACTGCCTGTTTGCGCAGGCGCTGATACTGGCGGCAAGTTTTCCGACCACGGAGGTCTGCCGGGCGGTTTCCATCGCAACGAAAACCGTCTGTTCCGGCGAGACCTTGCAGACGCAGCAGTGCCGGAATTTCTCGGCGGCGCGGCGCGATTATTTCCGCGTCATCGAAATGAAGACGGGCGAACTGTTCACGCTGTCGTGCGACCTCGCGGCATTGTTGAGCGACGCCCCGCCGGCGCAACGGCGGGCGCTGCGGGAATTTGGCGCGGCGGTGGGCACGGCCTATCAGGTTTATGACGATTGTGTGGATTTGTTCGGCACCGAGGCCGAGGCGGGCAAATCGCTCGGCACGGATCTGGCCAAGGGCAAGCTGACCTGGCCGGTGCTGCTGGCGTGGGAGCGCGCCACGGTCGCCGACCGGCTGGCGTTGGAAAAAATCATCCGCAACTGGCAGCCGAAAAATTTGGCGGCGGTCAATGCGCTGCTCGCCAAATACGAGACCTTTGAGCCGGCGGTGCGGGAGATCCGGGGGTTTCTCGATCAGGCGCGCGGGGCATTGCGCGGGTTGCCGGAGTCGCCGGGCCGGGCCGGCTTGTCGGCGCTGGCGGATTTTCTTGCGCAACAAACCGCGGATTTGGCGGTTCAATAACCATGCTTATGCCTGAACCCGCCACGATTCCCGACGCCAACGCCAACGCCGGCATGTTGGAGGGCGACCTGGTGCGTCACGCCCGGCACGGCGATCTGCGCGCCTACGACGAACTGGTGAAGCGTTATCAGGAGCGCATTTATGCGACGATTTACCACATGACGTCCAACCACGAGGACGCCAACGACCTGGCACAGGAGTCGTTCATCAAGGCCTATTCGGCGCTGAAATCGTTCAAAGGCGGCTCCAGTTTTTACACCTGGCTTTACCGGATCGCGGTCAACAAAACGATCAATTTTCTCAAGCAGCGGAAAAACAAGCACCACATCAGCCTGGACGACCTCGATTTCAACGCCGAGCATGATCCGGACCTGGTGGCGCTCGTTTCCGACAAAACCCCGCAGCGCAACGTCAGCCTGGGCGAACTCCAAAAAAAATTGAACGAGGCGTTGCTCAAACTGTCAGAACCTCACAGAATGGTTGTGGTTCTGCATGATGTGCAGGGGGTTTCCCATGAGGAAATCGCGGACATTTTGGGCTGCAACATCGGCACGGTGCGCTCGCGGCTGTTTTACGCGCGCCAGCAGTTGCAGAGTTATTTGGCGGAATACATCAAGACTTGAAGCCAGCATGAACGAGAACAATGATAATTTTCACGAGCTGAAGCGGCTGCTGAAACTAAAGCAGCATGAAGTGCCGCCACCCGGCTATTTCAGCAATTTTCCCGGAGAAGTCATTTCCCGCATCCGCGCGGGCGAGCCGGCTGGTTCCCAAGACCTGGCCGAACAGCTTCGCGGCACATCGTGGCTGGAGAGTCTGCTGCGCGTCTTTCAAGCCAAGCCGGGCGTGATTGGCGGAGTGGCCACGAGTCTCTGTCTGCTGCTGTTGATTGGGGTCGTGCTGGCGGACCGGCCCGACCAGGAGCCGGTGGGCATTCTGGCCAGTTCGGAAACCACACCGGAATCCACCCCGGCATTGGCGGCGGCTGTTCCGACATCGGCCGACACCTCTGGGATTGCGGTCAGCACCAATCCGGTGGTCAGCCTGCAGCCGGTGGCCACGTTGTTCAGTCAGCAGCAAAACCCGCTTTTCCAGTCCGCCAGCTTTGCGCCGGCGGGCCAGTAATCCGGATCAATAATCTTCCGCTTCGCGCGGTGTGCGCTTGAAACGCCACCGTGCTTTTCATTTAATTGCACCAGTGCCAACCAAAGTCATTGCCGTAGCCAACCAAAAAGGCGGCGTGGGAAAAACCACCACCGCCGTCAACCTCGCCGCCTGCCTCGCGGCGGCGGGCAAAACCGTTTTGCTGTTCGACCTCGATCCGCAGGCCAACGCCACCAGCGGCGTCGGCCTGGAAAAAACCGAAGGGGCCAGCGCCTATCGCGTCCTGCTTGGCGAAGGCGCGCTGCTCGAAAAAATCAAGCCGACGGTGTTTGAACGGCTTGAAGTCGTGCCAAGCGAAGTTGATCTGTGCGCCGCCGACATCGAGCTTTCGCGGATGGAAAATCATTTGCAGCGTGTCACCCAATTGCTCCAGCCGGTTCGCGACAGCCGGCGGTTTGACGTCGTGCTGATTGACTGCCCGCCGTCGTTGGGCATTCTCACGCTGAATGCGTTCACCGCCTGCGACGGCATTCTCGTGCCGCTGCAATGCGAGTATTACGCGCTCGAAGGCATCTCGATGATGAACCGCGTGCTCGGCCAGTTGCGCAGCACCGGCGTCAATCCGCGGCTCGACATTTTTGGCGTGGTGATGACGATGTTCGACGGCCGCACGAAATTGTGCAACGAAGTCGTCGGCGAAGTCCGCAATCTGCTGGGCGCAAAAGTTTTCGAGACGGTCATTCCGCGCACGACCAAGCTGGCCGAGGCGCCGAGCTTTGGCCAGCCGATCATTTATTACGACAAATACAGCTCCGGCGCGGCGGCGTATGAACTGCTCGCGCAGGAGGTCATCGCGCGATTGGATGCAAAATAAATTCCGCGCGCCGACGCGGCGGACGATGGACGGAAACGCCGAGGCCGCAGTAGCGGATGAATGAGGAGACTCGCAACGGATTTTGCTGGTTGAATAATTCTCCATTCTGCATTCTTAATTTCTAATTTGTATGAAGCGAACCGCTCTTTATTCCGCGCACCAGAAGCTTGGCGCCAAGCTGATTGACTTCGGCGGCTGGGAAATGCCCGTGCAATACACCAGCATCACCGACGAACATCTGGCCGTCCGCCACGCCGCCGGCATTTTCGACATCTCGCACATGGGCGAAGCCACCGTCAGCGGCGCCGGCGCGGCGGAATTTCTCAACCGCACGCTCACCAACGACATCCGCAAGCTCACGTCCGGCCGGGGACAATACACCCTGATGTGCAACGAACGCGGCGGCGTGATTGACGATCTTTACGCCTATCGTCTCTCGGTGGACGTTTATTTTCTCATCATCAACGCCTCGCGCATCGCGGATGATGTCGCGTGGCTCAAGGCGCAGGCCGCGAAATTTTCCGGCGGCGAAGTGAATCTGACCGACGCCTCGCATCATTACGCCGCCATCGCCGTGCAAGGCCCGAAAGTGCGTTCGTTCATCAACACCTGCATCCCCGGGGCGTCCGACGTGGTTGCTTCCGTCGCCGCCGTGAGCGACCTGAAGAAAAATGAGCTCGCCGGCTTTCATTTCGAGGATCAAAATGTTCTGGTCGCCTGCACCGGCTACACCGGGGAGGACGGTTTTGAAATCATCGGCCCTGAAGCCGCCGCCCGGCACCTTTGGGAAAAACTGCTCTCCGTCGGCACTTCATTTGGCCTCAAGCCCTGCGGTCTGGGCGCACGCGACACGCTGCGCACAGAGGTTTGCTATCCGCTTTACGGCCATGAACTGGACGAAGACACCACGCCCATCGAAGCTGGCGTTGGATTTTTTGTTTCCCTCGACAAAGGCGATTTCAACGGTCGCGCCGTGCTGGCGGAGCAAAAAACAAACGGCGTGAAGAAAAAACTGGTTGCGTTCAAAATGACCGGCAAATCCGCGCCGCCGCGCCCGCATTATCCGATCTGGGTGAACGGCGCGCGCGCCGGCATCGTCACCAGCGGCACGCAAAGCCCGTCGCTGAACCTCGGCATCGGCATGGGTTATGTGCCGCCGCAATTTGCAAAGCCGGACACGAAAATTGAGATTGAAATTCGCGGCAAGCGTTTACCCGCCGTCGTGGTGCCAAAACCGATCTTAAAAAAACGGTGACTCCGGCGGGCCCGACCGTTCTCCGGCACGCTTGACTTCCAGCCCATGCCCGCTAGTGTTCCATTGGTTTCAACCCGCCGGCTTGCACTTATTTTGTTAAGTAAATAGCAATTTTTGCGAAGCGAGCCTGACTGCTTTTGGCCAAAATAAGATGTTGACGATGGAATCGAATCAAAATCCATATCTGGTTCTGGTGCTGCTGATTGCGGCGGCCGTGGGCTTCGCGCTGACGCCGCTGGCGATGGCGTGGGTTTGGGCGAAATTTTTTTCCCCGCAAAAACCTGGCAAGGACAAAAACGCGGTTTACGAGTGCGGCCTCGAATCCAAAGGCGACGCATGGATTCATTTCCGCTCGGAATACTATCTTTACGGCATCATTTTTCTGGTGTTCGACGTGGAGACGATTTTTCTCCTGCCCTTTGCGGTTTCGTTCACCGGCCTGACGGTCGGCGCGTTTGTGGCGATGATCATTTTTCTGGTGCTGCTGGTGGAAGGCCTGGTCTGGGCGTGGCGGAAAGGATTTTTGACCTGGCGCTGACGCCGGAAACATTTGCCATGATTGACGAAGGCCTTAAAAATGAATTGCAGAAGCAGGGCGTCTGTGTGACGAGCCTGCAGGAGCTGTATAACTGGGGCCGGGCGAATTCCGTGTGGCCGCTGACGTTCGGCCTCGCCTGCTGCGCCATCGAAATGATGGCGGCGTCCATGGCGCGCTTCGACCTCGCGCGGTTCGGCGCGGAAGTGTTCCGTCCCTCGCCGCGCCAGGCGGATTTGATGATCGTCGCCGGCACCGTCACCAAAAAAATGGCCCCGCTGGTCGTGCGCCTTTACAACCAGATGCCGGAGCCGAAATACGTCATCGCCATGGGGTCGTGCGCGATTTCCGGCGGGCCGTTCAAGCAGGGTTACAACGTGCTCAAGGGCATTGACCGCTATATTCCCGTGGACGTGGCGATTCCCGGCTGTCCGCCGCGCCCGGAGGCGCTGATCCACGCGATCATGAAGTTGCAGGAAAAAATTCTGAACCAAAAGCTCACCGGGCCGGATCGTCCGCGCCATTTGAACGCCGACATGGAAGGCGAATATCCCGTGCCGGCTTATGGCAAACACGATCTCGAACCGCCAAAAAATCCCGAAGTCTGGCAGCCGCCAGCGATCAAGCGTTAAACGTGGAAGCACTCGAACAAATCAAGGCGCGTCTCGGAGCCGCGCTGCCGCTGACCAAGCTGGACATTCTTCCAAACGAATGTTCGGGAGGCGAGCGTTCGCTGCTGGTGGAGCCCGGCCGCGCGTTTGACGTTGCGAAATTTCTCCGCGACGACGCGCAATTGAAGCTGGATTATTGTTCCAACGTCACCGGCATTGACTGGCCGGAAGCGAAAATCAAAACCAAGGTCACAAAAAAGGTGCTGGTTGAAGGCGTCGAAAAAGAGGTCGAGGAAATCGTTGAGACGCTGCGCTCCGGCCATCTCGAAGTGGTTTATCACCTTTATTCGATGGAACTGCAGCACGGCCCGATTGTGTTGCGATTGCGCACGGAAAATCGCGCGGACAAGACGCATCTGCCGTCGCTCACGCCGGTCTGGCGCGGCGCGGAATTTCAGGAGCGCGAAGTTTACGATCTGTATGGTGTCATTTTTGACGGCCATCCCGATCTGCGCCGGATTTTGATGTGGGACGAATTCGTCGGCTTTCCGATGCGCCGGGATTACGTCGCGCCGGACGATTTTGAATACGAGCCTACGCCGCACGACGAGGTTTTAGCAGAGGCGAAAAAGCACTATCCGACGACGGAGGTGAAAGCGTGAACGCCGTTGCCGAATTGCCTCCGAAAAGTTTTGCAGTGAAGCCGAAGCTCGACGAGAGCGGCACGCCCATCGGCGAACTGCTCGAAGTTTCGATGGGACCGCATCACCCGTCCACGCATGGCGTGTTCCGCATGGACGTGTCGCTCGATGGCGAAACGGTGGTGAAGCTCAAGCCGGTCTTCGGCTATCTGCATCGCAACCACGAGAAAATCGGCGAAAACATTTCGTATCTCGCCTCGATGCCTTACACTGACCGGCTGGATTATTTTTGTTCGATGACGAACAACTGGGCCTACGCGCTCACCATCGAGAAGCTTGCCGGCCTGGCGGTGCCTGAACGCGCCGAATACATCCGCGTCATCATGGCCGAGCTCACGCGGCTGCAAAATCACACCTGCCTCATCGGTTTTTTTGTGCAAGACATGGGCGCGCTCGGCACGCCGATGATGTATGCCTTCCGCGAACGCGAAAAAATCCTCGACCTCTTCGAGTCCGTCAGCGGCGCGCGGATGATGTGCAATTACATGCGTTTCGGCGGGGTCCGCGTGGACGTCAACGACGAATGGCTCGCGCAGACGAAAAAAGTTGTCGGGGACTACGGCAACTTTCTCGACGAATTTGAAGCCTTCCTCACCCAGAACGAAATTCTGCTCGCCCGCACGCAATTTGTCGGCGTGCTGCCGCGCGATCTGGCAGTCAGCGCGTCCGTCACCGGCCCGATGCTCCGTGCGTCGGGCGTGAATTACGATCTGCGCAAGGTGGACAAATACGGCATTTACAGCCGGTTCGATTTCCAGGTGCCAGTCGGCGAACACGGTGACGTCTACGACCGCTACATGATGCGCGTTTTGGAGATGCGCGAAAGCATCAAGATTTTGCAGCAGGCGCTGCGCGACATTCCCGCCGGGCCGGTCATGGATCCGAAGGCGAAGCTGCGCGGGTTTCGTCCAAAACCCGGCGAAGCTTATGGCCGTGTCGAGGCACCAAAAGGCGAGCTTGGCTTTTACATCATCAGCGACGGTTCGCCGAATCCGTATCGCTACCGCGTGCGCCCGCCGAGCTTCGTCAACCTGACGATTCTCGAAGACATGTGCCTCGGCCATCGGATTGCCGACGCCGTGGTGATTCTCGGCAGCGTGGACATTGTGCTGGGAGAAGTTGACCGGTGAAATTGATTTAGTTTTTATGCTCGGCGAGCAAATCATCAAAGGCATGGCGGTGACCGCCAGAAATTTCTTCGGGAGCTACGTCTCGAAGAATCGCCTCACCACCGTGCAGTATCCCGAGGAACGGCTGGTGCCAAAAGCGAACACCCGGCAGTTTCCGATGCTCGTGTTCGATGGCGATGCGGAAAAAGGTCTGCGTTGCGTCGCCTGCACGATTTGCGAGAAGGAATGTCCGCCCAAGTGCATTTACATCGTCAAGAGCAAGGACAAGAAGCCCGATTACAAGGGCCAGCCGCAGTTGTATCCGGCGGTGTTCGACATTGATGTTTCGGTCTGCATGAGCTGCCAGATATGCGTCGAAGTCTGCCCGTTCGAGTCCATCAAGATGAACACGGAATTCGAGTTGGCCACCGACGACCGGTTCGAGGGATTGCTCCTGCACAAAAACGAACTCGCCAAATCCAACGAGTATTACCACAAGCTGCATCCCGACGACGCGAAAGAATCCGACGCCGTGCTCACCGCCGAAAAATCCAGGGCCGAGGCCAAGGCCAAAACTGCCGCCGAAGCGAAGGCGAAAGCAGCGGCCACCGCGCCGGCTGCGAAGTGAATTTGAAATTCTAAAAGAAAAATGTTCGACCAGCTCGACCAAATTTTTGTGACGCTGAAGCATCTGGTGATGGGTTTTGTGCCCGCCGCCTGGCAGCCGTTGGTGTCCGCGTTGATTGCCATCGTCCTCATTCTGGTCGTGTTTCCCACCCTGTTTGCGCTGGTCACGGTCATTGAACGCAAGGGCCTGGGCCGGATGCAGAACCGCTACGGCCCGAACCGCGTCGGCATTCCGTTCACCAAAATCCGTCTGTGCGGCTTCGGTCAGTTTATTCCCGACGGCATCAAGTCGCTGACCAAGGAAGATATCGTGCCGCGCGCGGCGGATAAAGTGGTGCATTTTCTTGCGCCGGTGGTGATGATGGTTCCCGTGATGCTCGCCTACGCGGTGCTGCCGTTCGGCAAAAACATGAGCATCACCGACTACGACGCCGGCCTGCTGTTCTTCTTCGCCGTTGGCGGCGCGGTGGAACTTTCCGTTTTCATGGCCGGCTGGTCGAGCCGCAACAAATACTCGCTGCTCGGCGCGATGCGCGCCATCGCCCAAATGGTCAGCTACGAAATTCCGCTCATCCTTTCCGCCGTGACGGTGGTGATGGTTGTCGGCTCGCTCAACCTGAACGCGATCATCGCCCATCAAAACCATTATACCTTTGGCATCGCGCATTGGCACGTTTTCACGCCGTGGGGCTTGGTTGGATTCATTTTGTTTTTTATCGCGTCGCTCGCGGAATCCAACCGCACGCCGTTCGATCTGCCGGAAGCGGAATCGGAAATCATCGCCGGCTATTTCACCGAATACTCCGGTTTCAAGTTCGCGCTGTTTTTCCTCGGCGAATATCTCGGCATGTTCGCCATCATCGGCCTGGGCATCACGCTGTTCCTCGGCGGCTGGACTTCGCCGGTGTCGTTCCTAACTTGGATTCCGTCCTACGTCTGGTTTTTCACGAAGCTGATGGCGATTGTTTTCGTCTTCATCTGGATTCGCGCCACGCTGCCGCGCTTGCGCATGGATCAACTCATGAACTTCACCTGGAAATTCATGCTGCCGCTCGCGCTCATCAACATTCTCGTCGCCGGCATCTGGCATTACATGGCCGCCGACTGGCAACGCTGGCTGGTCTGCTCCGCGATTATTTTCGGCGCGTATGCCATCCTCGGCCGCGGCCTGATGCAAAACCAAAACTTCGGCAAACGCATTTATCGTTACGCGGAATAAACCATGTCCCCATTTTTCATCATCACTGGAATCGTGACGCTGCTGGGCGCGGCGTTCGCCATGAGCCTGCGCAACCTCGTTCATTGCGTGCTGGCGATGGCGGTCGCATTTTCCGGCATCGCGGCGTTGTATCTACAGCTCGACGCGCAGTTCGTCGGCTTCGCGGAGATTTTGGTTTACGTCGGTGCCATCGCCATCCTCATCGTGTTTGCCATTTTGCTCACGCGCAGCGGCAAAGCTCCTGAAAAAAGCGTGCTGACTTCTGGCGCATGGACGAGCGTGATTTTGATCCCGGTGTTTTTCGGCGTTCTCGCGTGGGCAATTCTGCATAGCTCCGCAGTGCCAAAAGATTTACCGCCCGCGCCCGTGGCCACTGTCAAGAACGTCGGCGACGCGTTGATGACGAAATTTGTTCTGCCGCTCGAAATCATCGGACTGGTATTGACCGCCGCGATGATCGGCGCGGTCATCATCGCCTTAAAAGAAGACTCGCAAAAACCGAAATCGGAAGACGGAGGCCAGCAATGACTCCGCTCCAAGCTTGCCTTTTAATCTCTGCATTGTTGTTCGCCATCGGTTTCGCCGGTGCCGTCACGCGGCGGCACGCCATTCTGGTGCTCATCGGTATCGAACTGATGCTGAACGCCGCGAACCTGAACTTGATCGCCTTCTGGCGGTTCGGTCCGCACCCCGAAGCACTGACTGGTTTTATTTTTGTGCTTTTTTCCATGGCGATGGCGGGCGCGGAAGCGGCTGTCGGCCTCGCGCTCATCATCGCGATTTACCGCCACAAAAAAACCTCCAATTTGGATGAAGTGAAGGAGCTGAAGGGATGATCTGGATTGTCAAAAATCTCTGGCTGATTCCGGCGCTGCCTTTGTTCGCCGCAGGCATCATCGCCGTCAACAAGCAGCCTGCGCGGAAGCTCGCCGCCACGCTCGCCATCGGTTCGATGGCAATCGGATTCCTGCTCTCGCTCTGTGCGTTTGCCGCCACGCTTGGCCACCACGGCGATGGCGTGTTCCGCGAAGTATTCAGCTTTCCGTGGATTCAATTCGGCGGCCAGTGGATGGACATCGGCTGGGTGCTCGATCCGCTCACGGCCATCATGCTGGTGATGGTGACCTTCGTCGGCATGTTGATTTTCATTTTCAGCGTCGGCTACATGGCGCACGACCAGAATTTCATGCGGTTCTTCTGTTTCCTGGCGTTGTTCGCGTCAGGCATGCTCGGCGTGGTTATCGCAAACAATTTGTTTCTCTTTTTCGTTTCGTGGGAAATCGTCGGCCTGACCAGCTATCTGCTCATCGGTTTCTGGTATCACAAACCGAGCGCGGCGGCGGCGGCGAAGAAAGCTTTCATCACCACGCGCATCGGCGATCTTGGCCTGCTGCTCGGGATGGTCTGGCTCTACGCGCAAACCGGCACGCTGAATTTTTACACGCCTGAACATACCGGCTGTCTTGAAACCGCTGCCTTGAACACGATGCTGGCTGCTCCGCCGGTCGCGGGATTCGCGGTGGTGACGGCGATTGGCCTCCTGATTTTCCTCGGAGCTGTCGGCAAATCCGGCCAGGTTCCGCTGCATGTTTGGTTGCCGGACGCGATGGAAGGCCCGACGCCCGTCAGCGCTTTGATTCACGCAGCCACGATGGTGGCCGCCGGCGTGTTCCTCGTCGCCCGCGTTTATCCGCTGATGTCCATTGGCGGCATCATTGGCGCGCACGGCGTTCCTGTCACGACCTCGCTGACCGTCATCACCTGGGTTGGAGCCATCACCGCAATTTTCGCCGCGAGCATCGCGGTCGCGCAAAACGACATCAAGCGCATCCTCGCTTATTCCACCGTTTCGCAACTCGGCTACATGATGATGGGTCTGGGCGTCGGCGGTGTGGCGGTCGGCATGTTCCACCTCATCACGCACGCATTTTTTAAGGCGCTGCTGTTCCTCGGTTCCGGCTCCGTCATCCACGGCTGCCACGAGGAACAGGACGTGCGCAAAATGGGCGGGCTGAAAAAATATATGCCGGTGACCTTCGCGGTTTATGCCGTCGGCATGTTGGCGCTCGCCGGTTTCCCGCTGTTCTTTTCCGGCTTTTGGAGCAAGGACGAAATTCTTCATTCCGCGCACAACTGGCCGGTGTCGCACATTCCGTTTTTGCTGGGCTGCACCGGCGCTCTGTTCACGGCGTTTTATATGACTCGCCAAGTCGCGCTGGTATTCTTCGGCAGCTATCGCGGTCATCAGGAAGAATCCGCTCACAGCCATTCTGTGCATGCTGATTCCCATGTCTCCGAAGCCGCTCACAAGCACGACCCGCACGAAAGCCTCGCCGTCATGACCGTTCCGCTGATCATTCTCGCGGTATTTGCCGTTTTGCTGGGCTTTCTCGGCACGCCCGCCTGGCCGTGGTTCGACGGTTTCCTGACCGGTGAAACGACGACCTTCAATTTCAGCCGGCTAACCGAAAGCGGCACGCTGACCTTGATGGTTTCCTCGGCGGTGATTGTTTTTACCGGCCTCGGTCTGGGCTGGTTTCTCTACGGCAAACGCCAGCGGAAAACAGTCGGAGAGAAGGACGTTTTGGAAGTCGCGCAACCATTCCTGTTCAAGGTGCTGCAAAACAAATACTACGTTGACGAACTCTACGAAGCCACGGTCATCCGCTTCAACGCCTTCGCCGCGTGGCTGTGTGATTTTGCCGATCAATGGATTTTTGGTGGCGCGGTTTTGCTCGTCAAATACATCACCGTCGGTCTCGCGTGGCTCTACCGGTTGACGGACGAATATTTTGTGAATCTCGGCTTCGACACCGGCTGCGAAGCGCTGCGCGAAGGCGGCGGCGGACTTTCCAAACTGCACACCGGCCGCGTGCAAACTTATCTCCGCGTCATCGGTGTCGCGCTGGTAACGCTGATCATCTTCCTGATTTGGGGGCGCAAAGCATGAATCATTGGCTGACCATTTTAACGCTCGTTCCGTTTCTTGGCGGCATCGTCATTGCCGGCCTCGGCGCGGAACGCAAAAACCTTGTTCGCGGTCTGGCACTGGCGACCAGCCTGGTCGGCCTCGGCGGCGCGCTCTGCATGTGGCTGCATTTCAATGCCAAATCCGGCGACCTGCAATTCGTCGAAAAATTCGACTGGGTGCCGTCGCTCGGCATCCAATATTTCCTCGGCGTGGATGGCCTCGGCCTGCTCATGGTGCTGCTCACGGCCATCGTCACGCCGCTGGCGATTCTCGCCTCGTGGCGCATGGACGACCGTCCGCACGTTTATCACGCGCTCATTTTGTGGCTGCAAGCCGGCTTGTTCGGCACGTTCACCGCGCTGAATTTTTTCCACTGGTTTCTTTTCTGGGAACTCGGCCTGATCCCCGCATTTTTCCTGATTAAACTTTGGGGTGGCCCGAAACGCGGTCCGGCGGCAACGCAGTTTTTCATCTACACGATGGTCGGCAGCGTGGCATTGCTGTTGAGTTTCCTCGCGATTCGTCTGGCAACCGGCAGTTTTGATTTCATCGAACTCGCTGCCATGGCGAAGAGTGGCATGCTCACGACCAAGTTGCAGACAGCTTTCGGCTGGAAAAACATCGGCCTGATTGTTTTCTTCGGCGCGTTCCTCGGCTTCGCGGTGAAAGTGCCGCTGATTCCGTTTCACACCTGGCTGCCCGCCGCGTATTCCGAAGCGCCCAGCCCGGTCACGATGCTGCTCACCGGCGTCATGTCCAAAATGGGCGTGTATGGTTTCCTGCGGATTCTGCTGCCGATTTTCCCCGACCAAATCCGCGCCGTGCTGACGCCGCTGCTCTGGCTCGCGGTGGCGACCATCGTGCTCTCGGCCTGCGCCGCTTTCGCGCAAAAAGACATCAAGCGCATGATCGCGTATTCGTCCATCAACCATCTCGGCTACTGCCTGCTCGCGCTGTTCGCGGCGACGGCCGTTGCGACCGGCGTGAATAATTCCGATCTGCAAAAAGCCGCCGCGCTCGACGGCGCGCTGCTGCAAATGTTCAACCACGGCCTCACGGCGTCCGCGCTGTTCCTGTTCGTCGCGCTCCTCGAAAGACGCTCCGGCGGTTTGCGCGGACTCGACGATTTCGGCGGCCTGCGCAAAATCATTCCCGTGTTCACCGGCCTGATGGGCATTTCGATTTTCTCCTCGCTCGGTTTGCCGGGATTGAACGGCTTTGTCGGCGAATTCCTGATTTTCAAAGGCGTGTTTCCGCTCGCGCCGTGGGCGGCGGCGATTTCGACCATCGGCCTGCTCGTCACCGCGATTTTCCTGCTGACACTCATCCAGCGCGTTTTCTGCGGACCGCTGAACGAGCGCTGGGCGAAAATGCCCGACCTCACGACGGCGGAACGTTTTCTCGTCCTGCCGAGCATCGCGCTGATGTTCGTGCTGGGCATCTGGCCGCAATTTATTTTGGGCGCGGTGGACGCGACCGTCGTGAAACTGGTGCAACAACTGAATTTCTAAAATGCTGGCCTGGACCATTTACATAACGTTTCTCGGGGTGCTGGTGCTGATGCTCCTGCCGCGCGACAACGCGCGCGCCGCCCGCATCGTCGCCCTGCTCACGGCTATCGCGGGTTGCGTCGTGGCGTTTGTCGGCGCCATCCAGCAAGCCAATCCCGGCGCAGTCACCACGATTGTCAAAGTTCCTTGGATTCCAAGCATCGGCGCGAATTATTATCTCGCGGCGGACGGCATCAGCCTAGTTCTGGTCGTCCTGACCGGACTGGCGGCCGTCAGCGGAATTTTGTTTTCTTGGAACATCGAGAAACGGACGAAGGAATTTTTCGCGTTTTACCTCGCGCTCATCGGCGGCGTGTATGGCGTGTTCCTGAGCTTCGATGTGCTGCTGCTGTTCGTGTTTTACGAACTGACGATCATTCCGAAATATTTTCTCATCGCGCGCTGGGGCAGCACACGCAAGGAATACGGCGCGATGAAACTGGCGTTGTATTCATTCGTCGGCAGCCATCTGGTGCTCATCGGCCTGATCGCCGCGTGGGTCGTGGCGAAAGGCCAACTCGGCCACGCGTCGCTGGATTTGATCGAATTGTCGAAAGTGGCGTTCCCCATCGCGTTTCAACATTGGGTGTTTCCGCTGGTGTTCGTCGGCTTCGCAATTCTCGCGGGCATGTGGCCGTTTCACACGTGGGCGCCGACCGGTCACGTCGCCGCGCCCACGGCTGGTTCGATGCTGCTTGCCGGCGTGGTGATGAAACTCGGCGCTTACGGCTGTCTGCGTGTCGCGATGGTGATGTTTCCTGAAGGCGTGCGCGAATGGCAGTGGGCAATTGCCGCGCTGGCCGTCGCCGGCATTATGTATGGCGCGGGGGTGGCGCTCGTGCAGCGCGACTTCAAATTCGTCATCGGCTACTCCAGCGTGAGCCACATGGGCTTTGTGCTGCTCGGCCTCGCGACGCTCAACACCATCGGCCTCGACGGCGCGGTGCTGCAAATGTTCTCGCATGGCATCATCGCTGGGCTGCTGTTCGGCGTGGTCGGCCGCATGGTTTACGACCGCACCCACACGCGCGATTTCAACGATCTCGAAACGATGCAGCTTGGAAAATTAATTCCGTTTGCGGGTGTGACGTTTGTGATCGCCGGCATTGCCTCGATGGGTTTGCCCGGCTTCAGCGGTTTCGTCGCGGAATTTCAAGTGCTGATGGGCGCGTGGACGGTCTTCCCGAAACTGACGATTCTTTCCGGCGTCGGCATTCTCATCGGCGTGGCCTACACGCTGCGGGCGATCCAAAAAGGGTTTTATTCCGATGCGCCGCCGAAGCCGGTTGACCACGCTCATCCGATGGAACCGATTTCCATGCCGGAGCGGTTTGGTGCGGTGATGCTCATCGGCGCGTCGCTGATCATCGGACTTTTCCCTGGCTTGCTGATGAACTGGATTGAACCGTGCTTTAACTCCCCGCTCTCGATGTTTGCGCGCCTGCTGGTGAAAGGAGGTTCACAATGAATCCCGTGAACTACCTGCAAATCCTCCAGCTCGCCGCGCCGGAAACCATCGTAACGCTGACGGTGCTGGTCGTGTTGGGTGCGGATGTGACCTTGATGCGCGGCAAATCCATCGCCGCCCGTTTTAACGTCGGTGCGCTGCTGTCCATCCTTGGTTGCGTCTCTGCCGCGCTGCTGGCGTTCACACGCCACACCGAAGCTAATCTGTTCAACGGCCTGCTCGTAGTGAGTCCGTCGTCTGATTTCGTAAAAGTCGCACTGCTGGCGCTGACGATTTTCACCATCCTAATTTCCACCTCCGGCAAATTTACCAACCACGTCGGCGAATATCTTTCGCTGATTCTGCTCGGCACCATCGGCCTGATGTTCCTCGTCAGCACCGAGGATTTGCTGATGGTGTTCATCTCGCTGGAGTTCGCCAGCCTCGTGCTCTACATCCTCACCGCATTCAACAAGCACAACGAGAAGTCCGCCGAGGCCGCGCTGAAATACTTTTTGTTCGGCGGTATGT
>CAYVGC010000033.1:0-40507 GCA_964449815.1 uncultured Bifidobacteriaceae bacterium | reverse complement strand
TGCATTTGATGGACGCGATGCCCAGCCATGAATGGCTGCGCCATTGTCACCACGTTGCTCCGCCGAGAATCCCCAGCGCCGTCAGGCGCGGCATATTTGTAGCACCCAAAATCAAAATAATTTTCAGCCCCGTCCGGGGCGGCATCTTCCCTCCGCACGCCCGATGATGTCGCTGACGGAGCTTTGTCCGTTGATGAATGGCGATGCTACAAATAGGCCAGCCCTGACGGGCTTGGAAAAATCCGGGCTCCATCTCTTTATTTTGGGACACTGTCCGGAAAACTGGTGATATTTGGTCATTTTTCTTCAAAATTCGGTCGTTAACCTTCAAAGGTTAACGGCGAACCGGCCAGGGGGCTAAAAGAGGAAGGCGGCAGGGGAGATCCAGGGGGCCGGCGGGCAGCCGGCCGGGAATTTTCGCGTAAAAACCCAATGATTTGAGGAGGTTTGATGTGCGGGCGGCAGCTTTTGCCCGGCAGGAACGGTTTTTGCCGGGCAATTATTGCCAGGTCCGGAGGTCTGGTGGGTGATCGGAAGGGTTTTGATGGTCGTCAAAGAGGCTTTAATGGTCGTGGAAACGGGGTCCCTAGGCGGAATCGAGCCGGCTGCCGGGCGCGAAATTCATCTGGCCGGCGGGGCTGGTTGCGACGCGTGGGGGAGCACCAGGCCCACGTCAATAAACTGACCCCCTTGAGTCTGGTGACAATGCACGGCCATCCGGTTCACGCCCGGCTTGAGGGTGTCGGCGGCGGCGGCGTCCAGGTCCATTTCAAAATAATTCGTGCTGAAACCCTTCGCCTCGGCGGCCAGCACGCCGTTGAAATAAATTTCGGCGTCCTCGTCATGGTGCAACTGGATTTGGACGCCTTGCAGGTCTTCCGCCCCCAGCGTGAATTCCCGGCGCAGCCAGATGTCGGAGCGGTCCCAAACCGTGCCGATGCGGCCGGCGGGGGTGCCTTCCGTGCCGAAGCCGCCGGGACCTTTCTTCCAGGCGGCATCGTTGAAATCGGGCAACTGCCACTGTTTGCCCGGATCCGTGGTCGTGTATTTCCAGGTCACCCGGCCATACAGGGCATTGGGCACGATCACCCGCAGCGGTTTCTCCTGGTTTTCGCCATGATTGGCCGTTTGCAAGACCGCCGGGTCGAGCTTGGAGACGGCGCGGTCGTAGGTCATCAAACCGTTGCATTCCGTTTCCACATCGGTGGTCTGCGTGTAAATCGCCGCGCTGAGTCCGAATGAGTCGCGCAAGACGTGGACGCGATCCAGCAACCGGCAATAACGGGTGGTCAACGTGGCCGCGTTCGTCATGGGCTGGTAGCCCCAGAATTGCTCCGACCAGGTGTGCCCCGGCACGCCCAGCCCCAGTCCGCCAAACTCGCCCAGCACGGAGACCCGGTCCATTTCGGGCTGGGGACATTCCGGACCGGGATACCCATGCACGTCAATGAAGTCACCGACGTGCTTGTCGGTCCACCCGCTGGCGTTGTCCACCAGGCGCGAGGGGTCCATGGCTTTGATCCACGGCACCAGCCTTTCCGTATCATACTGTCCCCAGCCTTCATTGAAGAGCACCCAGACGACGATTGACGGATGATTAAAGCGCCCTTCAATCATCCGCTGCAGCTCGGCTTCAAACTGGATGCGGCTGTCGGGAGTGGTGTTGTTGCCGCTCGGCATGTCCTGCCAGACCAGCAGCCCCAGTTTGTCGCACCAATAATACCACCGCTCCGGTTCCACTTTGACATGCTTGCGCGCCAGATTGAAGCCGGCCTGCTTGAGAAATTCGATGTCGAAGCGCAAAGCCGCATCGGTGGGTGCGGTGTAGATGCCATCCGGCCAGAAACCCTGGTCCAGCGTGCCCATTTGAAAGGTGAACTGGTCGTTGAGCATGAGCCGGGTGACTCCGGAATCATCCTTGTGCAAAGCGATTTTGCGCATGCCGAAGTAACTGGTCACCGCATCCACGGCCCGCCCGCCGGCGTTCAACGTGACCCGCAGGTCGTAGAGAAAAGGATCGTCGGGCGACCACAGGTGCACCGCCGCAACCGGCAGGCTTAATTCCGTGTTCGCCGGCCCCGCCACCCGCCCCACTTCCCGGCCCGCCACCAGCGCCTGCACTTCAACCTCGGCCGGCCCGGCCCGGCCGGCCGTGCCGACGCGCACGCGCAACACATGCGCATCCACGTCCGGCGTCAGCCGCAGATCGTCAATGCAATCTTCCGGCACCGGCTCCAGCCAGACCGTCTGCCAGAGGCCGGAAGTGGGCGTGTAAAAAATGCCCTCGGGCTTGCGCGACTGCTTGCCGCGCGGCTGGTCACCCTCGGTGGGGTCGCTCACGGCCACGCGGATTTCCTCCTCGCCCGACCATTGCAACCGGTCGGTGATGTCGAAGCTGAAGGCGTCGTAGCCGCCGCGATGCCGGCCGATTTCGCGGCCGTTGAGGAAGACGCGCACCTGCCAGTCCGCCGCGCCAAAGTGCAGCCGCACACGCCGGCCCGACCAGGCCGCCGGCACCCGGAAATGCCGTTCATACCAAAGCGTGCTGTTTTCATCCAGCCGCCGCATCACGCCGGACAGGGAAGATTCGACGGGGAACGGCACCAGGATCTGCCCGTCAAAATTTGTCATTTCCGCCGACAACGGCGTGACGGCATAATTCCACAGGCCGTTCAGATTCAGCCAGTCCGGCCGGACCAACTGCGGACGGGGATATTCGGGATGCGTGTTCGTGGGGCTGACGTCCGCCGCCCAGCGGGTCATCAACGGCCCCGGCGCCGGCTGCCACGGCGCGGGTGTTGCATCCGCCGGCAAACGGCCCGCCAGCAAAAGCCAGGCGCTTAAAAAATAAATGAGTTTCAGTTTCACGTCTTTTCATCCGGCCCGCGCCGGCGGCCGGAAAATCACTGCCGGAGATATTTCGCCACGGCCTCGGTGCGCGAACACACGTGGAGTTTTTCGTAAATGCGGCGGATGTAATTGCGCACCGTGTGAATGCTCACGCCGAGCTTGTCGGCGATCTGCTTGTAGGCCTGGCCTTCGGCCAGCCCGTCCAGCACCTCGCGCTCGCGCGGCGACAGCCCGATCGCTTCATGGCCCGGGGCGGCGAGCACGGGCTGGAGCGACTGCACCACCTTGCGCGCGATGGGCGCGGACATCGGCGAGCCGCCTTCGTGAACTTCGCGGATGGCTTCGAGCAATTTGGCCGGGGCCAGGCGCTTCAGCAAATAGCCGCTTGCGCCCGCCGCCAGCGCGCTGAAAATTTTTTCCGTGTCCTCAAACACGGTCAGCATCACCACCTGGGTCGCCGGCATCAATGGTTTCAACAATCGCACGCACTCGATGCCGCTCATGCCGCCGAGGTTGATGTCCATGAGCACGACATCCGGTTTCTCCCTGGGCAGGTTCACCAGCGCCTCCTCCGCGCTGCTGTGGACGCCGAGGCAGCGAAATCCTTTCGCCGAATCCACATAGCCGGCGATGTTTTCGCGCAGGTCCGCCTCGTCGTCCACGATTGAAACTGTGATCGTTTTGGTCATATCTCACCTGTGTTTGGTCTGATTGCGCGCGGCGCCGAGCGGCACGGTCAGGGTCACCGTGGCGCCCTGCCCCGGCCGGCTGCGGATGCTGCATTCACCGCCGACGTCGGCGAGCCGCTGCTGCAAATTCTGCAGGCCGTTCCCGACTCTTTTTTTCCGCAGCGATGCCGGGCCGGGTTTGGCGGAGGTTATCGCCTCAACGTCAAAACCGCACCCGTTGTCTTCCACGCTGATCTCAAACTGGCCGGGTTCGGCCCGCATGTCCACGCGAATCCGGGAGGCGCGACCATGCTTGAGCGCGTTGTTCAGGGCTTCTTCAAACGCGAGAAACAGGTTGTGGCGCGCCTCGGCGGACAACGGATGATGCGGCAGGCCCTGCGGAATGTGCAGCTCGCATTCCACCGCCGTGTTTTGCAGATATTCCGTAGCGTAATGCCCCAGATAAGCCGCCAGGTGCTCGAGCGTGTCGTTGTGCGGATTGACGGCCCAGACGATTTCGTCCAATGATTGCAACAGGTCGCGCGAGGTGCTGGCGATGGAATTAAGTTTGCGGGCCACCGGTTCCTGGCCCAGAAGCTCGCCTTTTGCCCGTTCGCTCATGTAAGATATTTTGGTCAGCTTGGAGCCGATTTCGTCGTGCATGTTCTGCGCGATCCGCATGCGCTCGCGCTCCATCGCCTGCTGCTGCGCCAGCACCGCCAGCCGGTAACGCAGGCGGCGGTTCGACACCAGGCGCGCCGTGCCGGCCACCAGAATCACCGCCGCCAGGACATAAATTGTCAGCGCCCAGGCGGTGCGCCACCAGGGAGTCGGAATTACAAAACTGAACGCCGCCTCATTTTTGTCCCACGCATCGCCATTGCCGGCCTGCACCCGGAACGTGTAGCTGCCGTAGAGCAAATGACCGTAATGCACGTTGCGCTCGGCGCCGCCTTCCACCCAGTCCGAATCCAGATTGTCAAGCCGGTGCCGGAACCGGACTTTTTCCGGCGCGGAAAAATTCAGCGCGGTGAACTGAATTTCCAGCGAGCGCAAATCCGACGGCAGGCGCACGGGTCCGGCCACAGGATTCGTCGCCGTGCCGGATGTTTCCGGCGGCCGGCGCGGCCACGGGATGCCGTTGACCGCGACGCTTTCTATCAGCACGGGCAGCGGCGTCAAATCCACCGTCAGCCGTTGCGGATCCAGCGTGACCACGCCGCCGGCCATGCCGAACCAGAGTTTTCCCTCGGCCGATTTCGCCGCGCCCGGCCAGCCGTAGGGGCTTGCCTGGCCGGGAATGGATTCCGCCTCATAAACCGACTGCCAACGGACCGGCGCCTGGCCGGCGAGCGCGGCTTTGATGTCGGCGGACACACCGTGGTAAATCGCCTTGCCGGTGCCCAGCCACAAATCCCCATCGTCATCGGAGAGAATTCCCAGAATGGCGTCGTCCGCCGGATCCAGGTTCAAATCCCAGTTCAAATACCTTCCGGTCACAATGCAAGCCAGATGGCCGCCCGCCGTTCCAATCCAGACTCGCCCGGCGGAATCTTCATGCAGGGCGCGGACGGCTTTGCTGCCGAGCACGCCGGGTTCAATGATGGTCTTAAAGACACCGGCTTCGCCGCGAACGACCGTGCCGTCGCCATAACCGAGCCAGAGCAGTCCGTTGGTGGAAGGCAGAATGGCGGTGATCGGCTGGTCCGGCAAGCCGGATTCCGTTCCAAAATTAGTCACGACACCCGCCGCAATGCGGTTCAATCCGCCCGAAAGCGTGCCCGCCCAAACGGCGCCGGCGTCATCCACCGCCACCGACAGCACCAGGTTGTCGGACAAGCCGTCCGCAGTTCCGTAGTGGACCGCGCGCTGGTTTGCCACGCAGTAAACGCCCTCGCCCGGCGTGCCCACCCACAAACTGGAATCCGGCGCAATCGCGACGGACGAGACCAGGTTTTGCAAATCCGTGGCGGCTTCACCGGAGAAACGGTCGAATCTTTCCGCCGTGCCCACATACAGGCCGCCGCAGTCAAAGCCGGCCCACACGCGCCCCTGCGGATTGAGCGCGAGACAGACCGCCGCCCGGCTCGGCAGCCCCACGCTGGCGTCGAGCACGCGCACATTGCGCGGCTGCAGCCGGACGAGGCCGCCGCCGTAGGTGCCGAGCCAGAGATTGCCTTCCTGGTCTTCACACAAAGCGCGCACGTCGCTGGTCAGTCCGCCGTTGCGCAGCGAAATGGGACTGAACTTGTCATCGGCGAAACAATACAATCCCTTGCCGCTGGTGCCGATCCACAATTCGCCGTGCCGCCCCTCGCACAAGCTCCAGATGCGCAGGGACGATATATTGCCGCCGCTGCCAAAATGGTTGAGGTGCTTGCCTTCGGTCAGATTGACCAGATAAGTGTCGCCGAACGCCCATAAATTGCCGGTGCGATCTTCATAGACCCCCAATGATTCCGGATTTCTGCCGGGGCTGTCCGTTTGAAAGGGAAAAGGAAATATCCGGCCGTTCTTGAACTGGCACATCCCGCCGCGCGTGGTGATCCAGACCGTGCCGGACCGCGCGACGTGGACATTGGAAACGAAGTCGTTTGGCAATCCATCCCTGGCGGTGAACCGCATCAGCCGGTCTTTTTCCAGAAGGTTCAAGCCCGACGGCGTGCCCAGCCAGAGGTTGCCCGCGCTGTCCTCGGCAATGCTGTTGATCGTGTCGTCCAGCTTGTTGGTCTGCGCCCGATATGGCGTGATGAGGCCGTCGGCATAAGACAACAAGCCGTCACCCTGGCTGCCAATCCACAACCGCCCGCGCGAGTCCTCGCAGAGCGCGGCCACCCGCAACATGTCGTTGGTCTTTTCGAAAACCGGAACGAACGGGACAAATCTCACCCCGTCGAAGCGGACCAGGCCGCCCGAAGTGCCGACCCACAGGTAGCCGTCGCGGGTCTGCAACACCGCCGTGACCGAGTTGTCCGGCAACCCTTGCTGCTTGCTCCAGACGCGCACGGTCAAGTCCTGGGGCAGCGCCCCCGGCCCGTCGCCCCATGCCGGCCCTGGCCAGCAAACCAGCAGCATGAGGAGAAGGCGGCGAAACTTGAAATAGATTTGTTCCACGCTTGGTGAAAGAATATATCCCATGCCGGGGTCTTGAAAAGTTTTTGCTGCGCCTGTAGGAATAATAACTTGCAGCCCCGGCTAGAAAACGCCGGGGCCGCGGCCGGCGCAAGAGAACTATTATCATCCAGACCAAGGCTCAAGGCTGGACGGAGAACTTATAAATGATGATGTTGTGATACGTCCCGCCCGGCTTGAGCACCACCGACGGGAAGCCGGGCTGGTTCGGCGAATCCGGATAATGCTGCGGTTCCATGACGAAGGCATTGCGGAACTGATAAACCCAGCCGCCCTTGCCGGTCAGCGTGCCGTCCAGAAAGTTCCCGGAATAGAACTGCAGGCCCGGGTCGGTGGAAAAAACCTCCATCATGCGCCCGCTTGCCGGCTCATAGACCCGCGCCATCAGCCCCAGTTCACCCAGGGGTTTGTTGATGACCCAGTTGTGGTCGTAGCCTTTGCCGAACTTGAGCTGCTGGTCATCCTGGCCGATGCGGGCGCCGATGGCCGTCGGCGTGCGGAAATCAAACGGCGTGCCCGCCACCGGCCGGAGTTCGCCGGTCGGAATTGAGGTGCTGTCCACCGGCGTGAACTTGTCGGCAGGAATCATTACAATGTGGTTCAGGATGTCGCCCTTGCCAGCAAGGTTGAAATAGGAGTGATGGGTAAGATTCAACACAGTGTCCTGATCAGTGGTGGCAGCAAACACCAGCTTCAACGCATTGTCCCCGGTCAAGGTATAAACCGCCTTGACCGACAGGTTGCCCGGATAACCCTCCTCGCCGTCCTTGCTGACATAAGTCAGCTCCAGCGACGGGCCATCGGCACTTTGAAAAGCCCTGGCGCGCCACATCACCTTGTCAAAGCCTTTTAATCCGCCATGCAGCGAATTGGGCGGATTGTTTGTGGCCAGCGCATATTCCTTGCCGTCGAGGGTGAATTTGCCCAGTGCAATCCGGTTGCCAAACCGTCCGATGAGCGCGCCGAAGTAGGGACTGTCCTTGATGTAGTCAGCCACGTTGTCATAGCCGAGCACCACGTCGCCAAAGCTTCCGTTGCGATCCGGCATTTTCAACGAGGTGACCAGGCCGCCATAATTGCAGATCGTTGCCTCGGCCCCGCTGGTGTTGCGCAAAGTGAACAACGTCGCCGGCGCACCGGTGGCGTCCGCACCGAAAGGCGCTTCGGCAATGTTATTCTGCCTGGTCGTGGAGCAGCCCGTCATGATTGACACGGCGGCCACCGCGAGCACCATCAGGATTTGTTGTTTCATTTTGTATTTAGGTTGAGTTGTTTCGGCTTCGTAACGGTTTGTTTGTTGAAAGTATCTTCAGCAACTCAATGCGATGAAGTTACCGTCTTGATGAACTGGACTTCAGCGGCTTGGTAAGGCGTGCCATCGGCCCGGAAGATGTCATGGAACCACACCGGCGGTTCGCTGGTGTAAGCCTTGGTCCAGGAATCCCACGGAAAAATCGTCTGCGTCTTGCCCGAGACGAATCCCCAGTTGTAAGCGCCGACGTTCTGCTTCTTCAGGTAGCGAAGGTTCGGGTCAAACGTGCTGCCCACCGGACGCGCCATGTATTCGGTGCAGATCACCGGACGATGATAGCGGCGCAGATTTTCCACGCAGGTCTTGAGCTTTTCCAAATTGTCATAATTGTGAAACGTGATGATGTCGGACTGCTCGAGCTGGGTTTTTTCCATTGGTGAAAGTTTCGCTGGATCAGCCCACGGTCCGAGCCAGGGCGCGGACGACAGCGGCTGCGCGGGTTTCATTTCGCGCGCCCAGGCAAAAGTTTTTTCGAGCAGGAGCCGCGCGGTTTCCACCTTGTTCGCCGGCTCCAGTTTGTCATAGGCCGGAACATTCGGGTTGTCCGGCTCATTATAGAGATCCCAAAAATCAATGCGCTGGTCATTCCGGAAATGGCCGATGACGCCCTGGACGTAAGGTTTTAATTCATCCAGCCGGGCCGGGTTCGCCATGAACTCGCGCCCCGGCGACTGCACCCAGCCGGAGTTATGCACGAACGGCCTGGGCGCGCGCTGCGGCCCCAGCTTGGGGTCCGGATCCCAGCAGGAATCAAAGATCACGAACACGACGCCGATATGATGCCGGTGCGCGATGGAAAGGAATTGATCCATGCGCCGCAAAAATCCGCTGGCATCCTGCTGCCAGAGCAAGTTTTGAAGAAAGACGCGGATGCTCGTGAAACCCAGCCCCTCGGCCCAGCCCAGTTCGCGGTCAATCGTGGCGGGATCAAACGAATCCGCCTGCCACATTTCCAACTGGTTGATGGCGGTGCTGGGCGTGAAATTGCAGCCGACCAGCCAGACGTGATGGCCATACCAGGTGTTGGCTTTGGCTTCCGACCAGCGGGACTGTGCGTCGGCCAGCCCACAACTCATTCCCAACATCAGCAGACAGACCAAAGCAGAATTCATTTTAGTTTTCATGTTTCTCGTCAGGATGCGGCAGTTAGTTGGATTGATTGGCGGCCAGTCTGCTTTCCTTCGGTTCGCAAAGCAAGGCGAGGTCAATAAACTGGCCGCCGACAGTCTGATGCGTATGCACCGCGAGGGTGTTGCCGCCTTTCTTCAAGGCTTTTTGCAGCGCCTCGGTTACGGCAAAAGTATCGTAAGTCGTTGTGAAGCCGCCACGCTTCCAAATCGGCTGGCCGTTGACATATACCTCCGTGTCCTCGTCGTAGAAAATCACAAGCGCCGCCGTTTTGATCTCGCCGCCGGCAAAATTAAAATTCTGTCGGAGCCAAATATCGCCGGTGGTCCACGGCGTGCGCACATTCGGCAGCGCGTTGCCAAACGGCGCGAGGCTGGAAGCCCAAGAATTGTCGTCGAAATTTTCGGTCCGCCAGTTTTCCGCCGGCGTGTTGGTGGTGAAGCGATATTCCCTGGCCAGATCGCCATCCGCCGCCGCGCCGACGAGCACTTTCCAGTTATGCGTGGTAACTGCGGCCGGCCGGCCCGCCGTCGGACCGCTTCTTTCAAACGCCGCCGGTCGGGACGTGATGTCGTGCAATTTTTTCACGTCAAACTTTGGCCGCCGGTCGTAGTAATAAAGTCCGTTATGCTCCTGCTCGACATCCGTGAGTTGCGTGTAGCAAAAGCCAAACAAGTCGGGATTGTCCAGCAACGCGCTGACCAAGCCGTCGTAACGCGCGTAAAATTCGTCGAGCGCTTTCGGGCCAGTGCCATAGCCCCAGCCGCCTTCCGTGGCCCAGCCGATGCCGCCGAATTCGCTGACCATGAACGGCACGCCCTTGTCTGCACGCGCCGGAGCAGCTTTGGCGGCATAGCGCTTGGGCACATCCAGTTGCGGCCCGCCGGCGAAAAATTCCTCCCAGCGCTGTTTGAAATTTGCCGGCACCTGATTGTAATCGTGGTCGTCCATCACTTCGGGCTGCGTGAGGGTGTGGACCCAGCCGCTGGATTCCAAGACCGGTCGCGTCGGATCAATGGCCCTGGTTTGGCGCCAGATGATTTGTTGCAACTCGCCGGCCTCACCCGGAGTCTCGTTGAACGGGCACCAGCCGATGATCGCGGGATGATTGCGGTCGCGCAGCAAAACCTCGGTCCACTCGTTGATATAAGTCGCGTAATTGGTCGCCTGATAATTAAAACCCCAGTTGGGATATTCGCCCCAGACGAGATAGCCGAGCTTGTCCGCCCAATAAAGATAGCGCGGCTCGAAAACTTTCTGGTGCAGCCGCGCGCCGTTGAAGCCGGCGGCCAGCGAACGCTCAATGTCATTCTTCAACTCGTCATCCGTCGGCGCGGTCCAGATGCCGTCGGGATAAAATCCCTGATCAAGAATCAGGCGTTGAAAAATCCTTTTGCCGTTGATCAAAATCGAACGGCCGTCAATGGAAACTTTGCGCAAGCCGAAGTAACTGGCGACTTCGTCCACCGTTTTCGCGTCGCGGGCCAGCGTAAATTTCAAATCGTAAAGAAATGGCGCGCCCGGCTCCCACAATTTTTTCTCCGCGAGATCCAGCACCAGATGATTGTCGCGCCACGACGCGGGACAGGAATCGGAACCGACCTTCTGGCCGTCAGCGAAGGCTTCGGCGGTGAGGGTCAGGCCGGTGTCGTCGCCATTCACTGCGGCATCAATCAAAACGCGCGAACGGTCCGGGTCCGGCACGATGGAAAAATTCTCCACGAACGACGAGCCGACGGCTTCCAACCACACCGGCTGCCAGATGCCGGTGGTGCGCGTATAAACGCAGCCTTCGCTGACGGTGTGGGTTTGCTTGCCGGTCGGCTGGTTGCCGCTGGCCACGTCGTCAAAAACCTGGACGACCAGCTCGTTGCTGCCATCATGCAGAAACTTGGTGATGTCAAAACCGAAGGAAACGTCGCCGCCAACATGGCTGCCGACGCGCTGGCCGTTGAGATAGACCCAGGCCTGATAATCCACGCCGCCAAAATGCAGCAGCACGCGCTGGCCGCGCATGGCCGGCGGCACTGCAAACAGGCGCCGATACCAGATATGTTTCATGATGCCGTAATGGCTGATGCCCGAAAGCCTGCTTTCCGGGCAGAACGGCACGGTGATTTTGGAGGCAAGGTCTTTGCCGGAAACCAGGCCGCGCGCCACGCCGTTGTCCTGGTCGTCAATCTCGAACTGCCACTCGCCGTTCAGCGTCGCCCAGTTTTCGCGGAAGGCGTCCGGGCGCGGATGTTCCGCGCGCGGGACATCCGCAAACGCCACGGCACAGCAGTTCAACGAGGTGATGAGCGCGATAAGACAGCGCGACAGGTTTTGCGCGCGATGGATGGCTTGTTTCATAAATTGTTTTGGTCCCCGGAATTTCACTTCATGGCGCAGTTGCCCGGACGCGCATGAAAAGCGGATCCGCCGTGCTGGCGGGAACACTTCCCTGTCGCACTTCTGTGTTTCCATTGGTGGCTATGCTGATGTCGGTGACATGGTTGGTCAGCCAGCCAAACAAATCCGGGCTCCATTGAACCTGCCAGGCCAGGTCGGTGGCCAGCAGGCTGTGCGTGTAATTCAAGGTGAAATTGGTGCCAGCCATCAGCGGATAAGGCAAGGCGGATGACGAATATGCCACGAGCGGGTTCAGGCCGAAAAATCTCTTCATCACATTTATAATTCCGTCACCGGCCGGATTTGCGCCGTCTGCGGCATTGCCAGCGTTGGCGGTGGTGCCGAAATACTGCTGCCGCCAGGCGCCTGCCGACGTGGTCAGCACGGTGACGAGAAAGGAATTGGTCGCGGTGTTGACGGCGGGCCGGCCGTTGTTCACGACCAGCGTAATGGTTGCGGAGCCGGATTGATACGCGGCCGGCGTCACTTGCACCGTCCGGAAATTGCCGCTGCCGCCGAGAACGATGTTTACACTGGGGACCAAATTGGTATCCGACGCACTCGCCGTCAGCACCAGGTTGTCCCCCGTCACCAAGGCGTCGCCAAGCGTCACGGGCAGCGGCAGGGTGGAAGTGTTTTCATTGATGACCTGGTCCGCCACGGCGGAAATCGTCGGCGGTGTCGGCGGCGCGACGGCCACGCCGGTGAAGGCGGTGTTGGCCAGCTTGGTGTTGTCGTGCGAGCACGCGACGACGCCGGCAAACGCAGCATTGGCAATGGCCGTGGCATGTGAGCCAATCAAAATCCAACTGGCCGGCGTCGGCGGGCTGACGGTGCCGGCATACCAGGCGGTGAAGGTGTTGTTGCTCCGCACCAAACGGAGCCAGACAGCCGGATTGGTGACAACATCCGCGCCTTGCTGGCCAGCGGACGCACCGGTGGCATCGCGATAGAGAAACTGGATTCCCTGACCTTGATCATGCACCAAGGCGACAAACGGCGCGTTGGTGGCCAGCGAACTGCGAAACATGATGCCGGCCTTGGCGTTCGCGTTGGTGGTGCCGTCGCTGCTGATCGCGCCCGAAGTCAGCCGTGCCACGAGACTGCCGGAGCCGGCGAAATTGGAACAGGCAAATTGAAATTGATCCGCGCCCAGCCAGATGTCCGCGCCGCCGCCGCCCAAGCTCCAAACCCCCGAGGCGGAAGCGTAGTTGGCATAGCCCGGACTGCCGGGGCTGCCAATATCAGTATTAGTCCACGGCGAAGGCAGAAGCTGTGGCGCAACTAGCGCCGCAATCTGGCTCGCGCTCAACTGATAATTGTAAAGCCGCGCGTCATCCACCGCGCCGTTCAAAAAACCGCCGGCGTAGCCCGCTTGAATGCTGCCAATCCGCAGGGCCGGCGGTGCCGAACGTGTTCCGGCCGGCCCGGTGGCCGAAGCCTGAAGCACGCCGTCCACATAGAGTTTCATTGCACCGGTCGCGTTGACGCGCGTGGCCGCGACATGATGCCACTGGCCATCATTGATTGCGCTCGTGGAAGTGATTGTGGCATCGGGATTGCCGACCCCGAAAGCCGCTTGGTTGCCGACCAGCGACATGCCGAAATCGGCCGCCGCCCCCGGGACTTCGCCATCCACAATGCCTTTGCCCGCCCACCATTGGCCGGCGGCGCCGACCGCAGTCGTCTTAACCCAGCAGGCCATGCTAAAATCATTTACTGCCGCGACGGGAATTTGCGCATAGCTGCTTGCGCCGTCAAACTGCGCGGCCTGCGCGCCCACCTTGCCGGTGACAAACGCGACGTTGTTATTGGTCATGCCGTTGTTGCCAAATCCGCTGCTGTCCTGAACATTGCCCTCCAGGTTGTATTCGGCCACGAGCGTCGAGCCGGCGGCGGCCAGTTGCGCCACCGTGGCCGGGCTGACCACATAATTGTAAAGCCGCACCTCGTCAATTGAGCCGGCAAGATAGTCGTAGCCCGACTGGAGATTGCCGATGTGCAGCGAAACCGGGGTCGAACGGGTCGCGGTGGAACCGGTGCCGGTAGCTTGCAGCACGCCGTCCACATAAAGCTGCAGCGCGCCGGTGGCGCCGCTGCGCGTCGCCATGACATGATGCCATTGGCCGTCGTTGACGACTTTGGTCGAGGTGATCGTCGTGTCTGGGTTGCCGATGCCGAAGGCCGCGTTGCTGCTGACCAGCGAGACGCCAAAATCATTCGTTGAACCAGGCACTTCACCGTCCACCAATCCGTTGCCGGCCCACCACTGGCCGTTGCCGCCGGTGGCGGTGGTGTTCATCCAGAATGAAATGCTGAAATCATTGCCGAGCGGATTCGGAATCTCGACATAAGAATCATCGCCGCCGGTGAAATTGATGGCCGAGGAATCTATCTTGCCGGCCACGACACTGGTGACGCCATTGACCATGCCGTTGAAACCATTGCCGCTCGTGTCCAGCGCGCCGTTTTCAAATTTGTATTCCGCCACCAATCCCTGGTTGGCGCCGCCCGCCGGCGCAGCCGACGCCTGGTTGGAATATCCCGATTCATTTTCCAAACTGTCCAGCGACGTGACGACATAGTAATAAGTCGTGCCATTGACCGCCGTGTTGTCGGTGTAACAATTCCATTTAATGTCCGAGGCGATTTTCGTGTAAGACGCGCCGGAGGTCGTGCTGCGATAAAGGTTGTAGCGCGGCGCGGTGCCGGTCCAGCGCAGCGTGACGCTCCGGTTGGCGGCGGTCGCGCTTAAGCCGGTCGGCACGCTGACGGCCGCCAGCGACGCCGGATAATACGGTTTGACAAGCCGCCAGCGCGTGTTGTCCGACGGGGAACCTTGCGCCACCGCGCTGAAAGTGATGCCGCCGCCGGAGCCGCCGCCGGAAAGGCTCACGCCACCGCTGTTATCAATGAAATAGTAGCCATTGCTGTCCGGCCCGTTGAAGGTCCATTGCACCACCGTGCCGGCGGTTCCGGGCGGCGCGAGATCCAGCACCCCGCCGCTGTAACGCAGCCGCCGGCCGTCAGCGAGAGACTGGATGTAGTAACCCGTGGGTGCGTTGGTGAGCATCCATTGCGTGGTGGCGTCTTCATGCCGGATTGAGGAAGCCGCCGGGCTGTTCACATTCCGCAAGGAGGTCATGCGAAAACACGTCGCGCAATTGTGAATGAAATAGGGCGTTTGGGGATGCAGCGTCCGGTCGGCATCCCACGCGGCATATAGTTCGCCATACGGCGTCAGCGTGTAATTGTCCGGCATGAAGGTGTCGCCGCGATGACCGTTGCCATCCCACGGATTGACCGACGGGGTGCCGCTGAAAAGAAAGAGCGAATAGCGCTTGAACCAGACCTGGTCTTCCGCCTGCCACATGAACTCCGCGAGAAAACGATAGTTGTCCTGCTCCGTCCAAGTGGCCGTGCCGGCCCAGTCCACCGGCGAAAATTCCGTGAGCCAGACCGCGCGGCCCCAGGTATTGTAAGCGCTTTGCAGCGTGCTCATCAGTCCGCTGGCGCTGGGATTGGCATACCAATGATAGGCGGTGTAATCCACGCGGTAGCCCTTGGCGGCAATCTGACTGTAAAAGTCCGCCAGCCAGCCGCCAAAATCATTGGCGCAGGCCGGGCTGACGAGCGGCAGGTTCAAGGCTTGCAGCGACGGCCAGAGCGCAATGGCCTGGGCGGTGGTCATGTTCGCCTGCCCCGTCTGGTCGGGTTCGTTGAAACCGAGGACACACAGCGGTTTTTCCGTCACATTATTTAATGTGCCCACGCCCCAGTTGCCCCACTGCATCGGGGCGAAAACCTGCGACGGCGTCAGGCTCTGGCTGGTGCTCCAGCCCCAGTTGTAAAGCCAGTTTGCATTGAAACGCGGCAGTTGACTGTCCCAGCCCGCCATGCCTTTCTTGGGATAGTGCGTCTGATAGGCGAAATGCCAGTATTGGAACGTGCTTGTGGACGCCGGAACCAGCGTGACTTTGGCAGGCGAACCATTGTCCGTTTGCAAGGCGAGGCCGCTGGCCACATTCACGATCTGATAAACCCCGCTGCCCACCGTGACAAAATTCCACTTTTGCGACGCGGCCGCCGTGTAGGCTGAAACGGTCACGACCGGCGTGCCGTTCGAGGTCGCGCCGTTGAGCGCGCCGATGCACAGCCAACTGTCGTGGTTGCGCAGCCGGAACGTGCCGTCGGCCTCGTTGTAAAGCAGTTCAAACTGCTGCTGAAACGCCGTGTTGGTGGCCATCGCCTGGCTCACGCCGCCGGCGTTGACCACGAGCGTGTTTGCATTGCCGTTGTTGATGACCAGCCAGAAGCCGTCGCCGAAAGTGTCAAAAATAAATGCGTGCGCCGGCCGGGTGAACACCAGCACCGTCATCAGAACACTCAGGCAGAACCACCGGGCTGTTCGCTCAAAACACATGATTATAGCTTGTAGAATGCGCCATTCAGTCCGTTTGTCATGTGACATGAAATGGCCACAACTCGAAGCGGCAAAGTCAGCCTGAACTCCGGAATGATAATGGAGGCGCACGCGCGTGTGCAAGTTCGGGCATCGCGCGCCGCCCGCCTGGAACAACGCCAGTTCGTCACGCGAACAACTGGTTTCACACGCCCCCTCACCCCGGCCCTCTCGCATTTGAATTTCCATCTGACCATGCCGGCTGGACATTGCCAAGCTGAACCAGCAACTCCACCTCGCCGGTCGTGTCCAGGGCCGGCCATAAAAAATTCGCACCCGCCCTCGCGCCGGCGACGACATGAAAACAGTTCGTTCAAGCCGCGTTTATCCGCTGGAATGAAAAATCCTTCCGACGGGTTTTTGTTTTGAAAACCGGCGGCAAATTATCCCGGCCGGAGAATTTTACAAACGCAAAACCAAACCGGCGGTCAAAAACCATGAATTTGCAAAAATGTCGTCTTGTGCTAATGTCGCTGAACTGAATTATGCAGGCTGACCAATCAACGGCCGGCGGTGGGGAGCCGCCCGCAGACCACCGAATTCAATCCTTGAAACCATTCACCTCCGCCGGCCAGGGTTTCTGGCGCGACGTTTCCGCTGCCGACTGGAACGACTGGCATTGGCAGATGAAGCACCGCATCACCACGGTCGAGCAGTTGCAGAAATTCCTGCCCACGCTCACGCCGGAGGAATTTGCGGGCGCAAAACTTGCGAACACCAAGCTCGCGCTCGGCATCACGCCGTATTTTTTCAACCTCATTGACCCGGCGGACGAGCATTGTCCGATCCGCCGGCAGGTCGTGCCGCGCATCGAGGAAACACACACCGCGTCGTGGGAAATGAGCGACCCGTGCGGTGAAGATTCGCATTCGCCCGTGCCGGGACTCGTCCATCGCTATCCCGACCGTGTTTTGTTTCTGGTCACGGATCGTTGCGCGAGCTACTGCCGTTACTGCACGCGCTCACGGCTCGTCAGCAACGCCAGCGGCTACGATTTTCATCCCGAATTCGACCGGCAGATCGCCTATGTCGCCGCGCACCCGGAAGTCCGCGACGTGCTGTTGAGCGGCGGCGACCCGCTGCTCTTGAGCGACGAGAAGCTGGAAAATCTGCTGTGCCGCCTGCGCGCGATTCCGCATGTGGAATTTTTGCGCCTCGGCACGCGCATCCCGGTTTTTCTGCCGCAGCGCATCACGCCCGAACTCTGCGCGATGCTGAAACAGTTTCATCCGCTGTTCGTCAGTGTTCATGTGAATCACCCGCGCGAGCTGACGACGGAAGTGCGCGAAGCATTGGGCCGGCTCGCTGACGCCGGCATTCCGCTCGGCAACCAGAGCGTCTTGCTCAAACACGTTAACGACGACGCGGACGTGATGAAGGCGCTCATGCAAAAGCTGCTCATGTGCCGTGTGAAGCCATATTACATTTACCAGTGCGATCTGATCGCCGGCTCCGCGCACCTGCGCGCGAGCGTGGCGAAAGGTTTGGAGATCATGGAAAAATTGCGCGGCCACACGACTGGCTACGCGGTGCCGACCTATGTCATTGACGCGCCCGGCGGCGGCGGCAAGGTGCCGGTCAATCCCGAATACATTTTGTGCCGCAACGCCGGCCGCGTGCTCATCCGCAATTTCGAGGGGAAAATTTTCGAGTATCCCGAATCCGCCGACGGCCAGCCCTGCGGCCAGCCGCCAAAGAAAACGGCGGAGCCGGAACTGGTTTGATTTCCGAAACCACCAAGGCACGAAGGCACAAAGTGTTTCTTCGTGCCTTGGTGTCTTGGTGGTTGAAAGTTTTGGACCTTGAACCATTTTTTGAAATGCCCGGCTAATAGTCCGAATCGGAAGCTGAAAATTTTCGGCGCGCTGTATTTCGCCGCTGCGATTCTCGGCACGTTTTCGTTTGGAACATCGGTGGCGTGCTCGTTGCTCCGGCCAACCACGCAATTGGCAAACAAATCACGTTCGGTTTTCTGGAAAGCCGCGACGCGACCGCCGCCGTGAATTTTGTCCGCCAAAATTTCCCGGCGAAAAAATCGGCGTCATCGGCGTTCCGATGGGCGCGGCGGCGCTGTTGGCGGAACCACCGCTGCCGGTCAGTGCGATGGTTTTGGAATCCTGCTATCCGATGATTTACCAGGCCACCGATGACCGGATGAAAATGCGGTTTGAATTTTAGGAAAGCTGGCAACGCCGCTCTTGATGCGCCAGTTGAAGCCGCGGCTGGAAATTGGTTTGGACGATTTGAAACCGATTGCGTCCGCCGCCAAAATCACCGTTGCAAAAATTTTCATCGCAGAAACCATTGACCGCGACACCACGATGCCGGAGTCGCAGGCGTTGTTTGCCGCCGCCGCCGAACCGAAACAGCTCTGGCTGTGACCAGCGCGGCGCATGTGGACATGCACGCTTTTGCCACAAGGGCTGAATATGAGCGTCGGATTTTGGAATTTCTGGCCCCGAAGCTGGATAAACCCGGCGCAAAGTTTTCTTGGCGTCTTTGCGTCTTCGCGGTTAAAATTTTCGCCGATTCAGATTAAAACACAAAAAAGGAAAACTATGGCTGCAAATTACACATGGAAGTTTTTCCGCGCCGGCGGCTTCAACCAGGTCGTCATCAGTTCGGGAGCTGATCTGCTCAACCTGGATCAACTTGACCAGAAACTCTGGGTTGCACTCGCGTGTCCCACAACCGGCGTCGAATTCGACAAGGCCACGCTCGCGCTGATTGACACCGACAAGGATGGCCGCGTGCGCGCGCCGGAACTCATCGCCGCCGCCAAGTGGGCGGGCGGCCTGCTCAAGAATCCGGACGATTTGCTCAAGGGCGGCCCCACGCTCAAGCCGGCGGCCATCAATGACGCCACGCCGGAAGGCAAATTGATCGCCAATTTTTCCCGGCAGGTTTTGGGCAAGACCGACACCGGCGAGGTCACTTTCGACGAAGCCGCCGCCGCCGCGCAGACTTTTGCCGCGAAGCCGTTCAACGGCGACGGCATCATTCCCGCTGATTCCGCGAGCGACGACGCCACCAAGGCCGTCATTGCCGACATCATCAATTGTCTCGGTGCCGCCACGGATGCCAGCGGCAAACCCGGTGTGAACCAGGCCAAGGTGGATCAATTTTTCGCCGAAGCCGCCGCGTATTCCGAATGGTGGAAAAAAGCCGAAGACGACGCGTCCGTGCTGCCGCTTGGTTTGAACACCGAAGCCGCCGCCGCCGCCGTCAAAGCGGTGAAGTCCAAGGTGGAAGATTATTTTGCGCGCGGACGGCTCGCCGCGTTTGATCCGCGTTCCGTCAACGCGCTGAACCGCGACGAAAAAGAATACGCCGCGCTGGGCGCGAAAGAACTCACCAGCAACCACGCGGACATCGCCGGTCTGCCGCTCGCGCAGGTCGGTGCCACGACGCCGCTGCCGCTCACGCAAGGCATCAATCCCGCGTGGGCCGGCGCGATTGCCGCATTGCAGGCGAACGCCATCACGCCGCTGCTCGGCGCAAAAACAGTTTTGACCGAGCCGGACTGGAACGCGCTCACCGGCAAGCTCGCCGCGTTCGACGCGTGGAACGCCGGCAAATCCGGCGGCTCCATCGAAAAAATCGCCCTCGCGCGCGCGCGGGAAATTCTCGCATCGAAGGCGAAAGACACTTTGACCGCGTTGATTGCGAAAGATGCCGCCGAAGCCGGCAATGCCACCGCCGTCATCGGCCTGCACCGCCTGATTCATTATCACCGCGACATCGCCAAGCTCTGCCGCAACTTCGTGAACTTCGCCGATTTTTACGGCCGCAAGGACAAGGCGATTTTCCAGGCCGGCACGCTTTATCTGGATCAGCGCAGTTGCGATCTCTGCCTCTCGGTGGACGACGCCGGCAAACACGCCGCGATGGCGGGCATGGCCGGCACCTACCTTGCTTACTGCGATTGTGTGCGCAAAGGCACCGGCGAAAAGCTGTCCATCGTCGCCGCCTTCACCGGCGGAGACTCCGACAATTTAATCGTCGGCCGCAACGGTATTTTCTACGACCGAGCGGGCCGCGACTGGGACGCCACCATCACCAAGATCGTGGACAATCCGATCAGCGTCCGGCAGGCCTTTTGGTCGCCGTATAAAAAATTGGTGCGAATGATCGAGGAGCGCGCCGCAAAAGCTGCTGCGGATGCGGATGCAGATGCCAATGCGCAATTGACGGCCATCGCCAATACGCCGGTCAGTCCGGCGTCGGCCGCGGCTCCGGCCAAACCGGCGTTTGATCCGAGCGTCATCGCCCTGCTCAGTTTGGCATTGGGCACCTTGGCGGCGGCGTTTGCGGGCATTCTGGGTTTCCTGGGCAAATTTGAAGCGTGGCAGGTGCCGCTGGTGATCCTCGGCATTCTGCTGGTGATTTCCGCGCCGTCCATGGCCATCGCGTGGCTCAAATTGCGCAAGCGCAACCTCGGCCCGATTCTCGACGCGAACGGCTGGGCCGTGAACGCCAAGGCCAAGATGAACGTGCCGTTCGGCGGCGCATTGACCGGCGTGGCGGCGTTGCCTCCGGGTTCCACCTTCGGCGCGGCGGACGAATATGCCGAGAAATCTTCGCCGTGGCCCAAGCTGCTGCTCTTCGCGTTTGTGGTGTGGTTTGTCTGGGCCTTCTTGAACGACAGCCAGGGGCGGCTCTGGCGCTGGACCAAAGACAGTGACAGCCTCGCGCCGATTCATAAAATCGCCACGGTTCCAGCCGCCGTTCAAAAAGCCTTGGATGATGCCGCCGGGAAGACTGCACCGGCGGCGCCGGATGGCTCCAAGCCTGCCGCCGACGCATCTGCGGCTGCGTCAACGGCGCCGGCCAAATAAAAATTCAAACGGCGCAAAGCCCGGACGTTTTTCGCGTCCGGGCTTTTATGTTTTCCGGCAATGTGAGAAAATCACCGCGCGATGTCACGCGAAACCGCCGCCGCAAAAAAAGAACGCACGCAAAAAATTTGCGCCGCGCTTCAGCGGACTTATCCGGACGCTCACTGTGAACTGAATTTTTCCAATCCGCTTGAATTGCTCGTCGCCACGATTCTCTCCGCGCAATGCACCGACAAGCGCGTGAACCTCGTCACGGCGGAACTGTTCAAAAAATATCGCAGCGCCAAGGATTTCGCCTCCGCGCCGCTCGCGGAAATTGAGGCGGCCATCAAGTCCACCGGCTTTTTCCGCAACAAGGCGAAAAATATCAAGGCGTGCTGTGCCACGCTCATGGAAAAATTTGGCGGCGAAGTGCCGCGCACGATGGCGGAGCTGCACGCGCTCGCCGGCGTTGGGCGCAAGACGGCAAACGTCGTGCTCGGCAACGCCTTCGGCATCAACATCGGCGTGGTCGTGGACACGCATGTCACGCGGCTCGCAAACCGGCTTGGGCTGACGAAAGAGAAGGACGCCGTGAAGATTGAACCGGAGCTGATGAAGCTGGTGCCGCAAAAAGACTGGACGCTGTTCAGCCACCGGCTCATCTGGCACGGCCGCCGCCGCTGCGACGCGCGCAAGCCGGATTGTGGAAATTGCGAAATCCAAAAACTCTGCCCGAAAACCGGGGTGAAAAATTAGCCACCCCGACACCCAGAATTGCTTTAATAAACTTCGTATCTTTGTGTCTTTGTGGTTTATGAATTCTTGGCTGCTTATCAACTCCGGCAAGCGTGATTCGGCGTTCAACATGGCGCTGGACGAGGCGCTGCTCGAAGCCATGCCGCGCCTGCAAAAACCGGTGCTGCGGTTTTACGGCTGGATGGAACCGGCGGCGACGTTCGGCTATTTCCAGAAATTTTCCGAGGTCGGGCGCGCCACGCACTTGCGTCCGCTCATCCGCCGTCCGACCGGCGGCGGCATCGTGCCGCACGACGCCGACTGGACTTACAGCGCCGCCTTTCCGCCCGGCCACGAATGGCATTCGCTCAAGGCCGAGGAAAGCTACCGGCGCGTCCACGACTGGCTGCGGCTGGCGTTTGCAGAATTGAACATCGAAACGGAACTCGCACCGTGCGGCAAAAAAACCTTGCCGGGCCAGTGCTTCGCCGGCCATGAAAAATTTGATCTGCTCTGGCGCGGCAAAAAAATCGCCGGCGCGGCGCAGCGGCGGAACAAGCTGGGCCTGCTGATCCAAGGCTCGGTGCAGCCGCCGCCGGTGCCGCTGACGCGGACGGACTGGGAAGACGCCATGCGCGCCGTGGCCGGAAAACATTTTCCCGTGGCGTGGGTGGATTTTGCACCAGACGAGGAGCTGCAAAAACACGCGGACGCCTTGGCACAGGAAAAATTCTCGCAACCGTGCCACAATCAAAAACGATAGTCCGCGCCATATTTTCTGAGGCAAATAATTCGGTCATTTATTTCACAACAAACCGTGCCGCCGACCCAATGATATTTTCCGCAGCCGCCGTGTGCCGTGAAAGGATCATGGACACCACACCAGTTCGGGATTGTTGGTGATGCCTTTGCCGGTGGAAAAATTCCAATACTCCGTGTTGCGAAAGCGCCGGACGTGGCCGTCCAGAAAAACAAACTGCGCGCCCTGGTTGTGCAGGTTCGTATGCACGTTGTTTTCCTGCGCCACCGGTGCCAGGCCGCCGTTGTCAAACAGCCAGACAATGGAGGTCGGCTGCCGGAGCGACGTCAGTTTCACCTGGTTGCCGGCACCGATGCCGTTCACATGCTCGTTGAGACAGTAATGGAACAGGTTGTTTCCATTGCTCCGGCGCGGGTTGCTGGGACAGATCCAGACGCAATTCCCCGGCTCAATGGCCGCATTCGTGCGCCACGGCATTTCGGCATAAATCGGCAGATCCAGTTCCTTGGGCAGGTCAACATACCATCCGGCGTCCACCGAACTGCCGCTCGCCGAACCGTCCGTGGGCAGATAATCCTGGTGTTCCGTCGCGTAAAGGTGTGTCGCCAGTCCCCATTGCTTCAAATTATTCCGGCAGCCAACCGCCTGCACCGTCGCCTTGGCGCGGCCCAACACGGGCAGCAGCAACGCGGCCAGGATGGCAATGATGGCGATCACCACCAGCAGCTCGATCAACGTGAAGGCGCGCAAAGCTTTCATCCGGCCTTTCTGAGTGTGAAAACCATTTAACACCCGCGCGGCCAGATGCCAAAGCCTTTTTTTGGCGCCGGCCGGGCTAAAAAACTCGCGCGGCGCGGCGGCTCTGGTATTTTTCACACGGCATGATCCGGCTGGTTCTCTTCGACATTGACGGCACGCTCGTTCACACGGGCGGGGCGGGCACGGCGGCGTTCACCAAAACCTTTGCAAAACATTTCAACCTGCATCACGGCACGGAGAAAATGAGGTTCGCCGGCCGCACGGACGTCAGCCTCGTCCGGGAATTTTTCCGCCTCCACGGCCAGGCCGAGACGCCGGAAAATTTCGACCTGTTCTTCGAGCATTACGTTTTCTGGCTGCAGCACATTCTGGAGCAGAACGGCGGCGAGGCCTGCCACGGCGTCCGGCAGTTCATCCGCGACCTGCAATCGCTGCCGGAGTCGCCCGTGCTCGGCCTGCTCACGGGGAACATCCGGCTCGGCGCGGAAATCAAGCTGCGCCATTTCGGCCTGTGGGAGATGTTTCAATTCGGCGGCTTTGCCGACGACCACGAGGACCGCAACCACATTGCCGTGGCCGTGCTGGCACGGGCCCGCCGTGTGATCGGAAAAGATTTGCAGGCGCGGGAGATCGTCGTGATCGGCGACACGCCGTTCGACGTGCGCTGCGGCAAATTCATCGGCGCAAAAACGCTCGCCGTGGCCACCGGCGGCGCGAAGCTTGAGGAATTGAAAAAATGCGGCGCGGACTGGACGGTGGCGGATCTGACGCGAATCAGCGCGCGGGAAATTTGTTCAAGGTAGGCGGCCCAGCACAGCAGCGCCACCGACGCATCCGAAATTCAATGCCCGTGGCAGCAGCCGCCGCAACAGTGTCCGCCGCCGGACTTCTGGCCGGAGGATTTTTCGCCAGCCATGGCTGCGGCGAAGGTGGAAAGCTTCTTGGAGATTTTCGTGGAACCGCAATGCGGGCATTTCGTCCCCTTCCAGTCGGAAGAACGGACGAGGATTTCGCTGTCGTGTTCGCATCGGTCGCAATGAAATTCGTAAATCGGCATGGGCAGAATTATTCCGCACAATCACGGATTGGCAAGCGCAAGGTTTGCGGCCAGACTTTGGTCGTAATTTATTATGAATGACCTGACCCAATCCCGCTGGCTGCCGGTGTTGCTGCTGACCTGCTCGAACATTTTCATGACGTTCGCGTGGTATGGCCACCTGAAATTCAAGAGCAAGCCGCTGCTGCTCGTCATTCTCGCGAGCTGGGGCATCGCGTTTTTCGAGTATTGTTTTCAAGTGCCGGCCAACCGCTGGGGCAGCAGCAGCTACTCGCCTTACCAACTGAAAATCATCCAGGAGGTCATCACGCTGTCGGTGTTCGTGGTGTTCGCGTGCTTTTATTTCAAGACGTGGCCGGCGTGGAACCACATCGCGGCGTTCGTCTGCATTCTCGCGGCGGTGGCGTTCGCGTTCTGGCCGAAGGAATAATTTTTAACCTGCCATGAATAAATCATCTGATCCGAAGCCGGTTGACCCGCGCGTGTGCATCGGCCATGTGCATTTGAAAGTGGCGGATCTGGAACGCGCGTTAAATTTTTATGTCGGCGTGCTGGGCTTTGAGCTGAGGCAGCGGTTCGGCGCGCAGGCGGCGTTTGTCTCGGCGGGCGGCTATCATCATCACATCGGATTGAACACCTGGGAAAGCCAGGGCGGGCCGCCGCCGCCGTCCGGCACGACGGGCTTGTATCATGTGGCGATTTTGTATCCGACGCGCGCGGCGCTGGCGGCGGCGTTGCGGCGCGTGCAGGCGGCGGGCGTGGAACTCGACGGGGCCGCCGACCACGGCGTGAGCGAGGCGATTTATCTGCGCGACCCGGATGGCAACGGCGTGGAGCTTTACCGCGACCGGCCCCGCGAACAATGGCCGCGCACGCCGGCCGGCGAACTCGCGATGTTCACGCGGACCCTGGATTTGGACGGCTTGCTGGCGGAGAAATGACGGACGCGGTCGGTTGCAAAACTTTTCCGGCACCGGCGCTTCACCGGTGTTCGGATTTAATCAAACCAGCGCGGCAGCAGCGACTTCAGCGCGTTCAACATGAACTGCACCGCAATCGCCGCCAGCAGCAGCCCCATGACGCGCGTGCCAATGCGCAGCGCAATCGGGTTCAGCACTTTCGCCCCCTGCGCCGCCATGCGCAAAATGCCGTAGCTCGCCAGCGCCACCAGCAGGATGCAGCCGCACAACGCGAGGCTATACCAGACCGTCTTCGCCTCGGATTGCAGCAGAATCACCGTCGAAATCGCCCCCGGGCCGGACAGCATCGGGATGGCCAGCGGCGTCACCGCAATATCGGTTTTTTCCACGCCCGCCGCCATCTCCTCGTGCGTCTCCTGCACCCGCGAACGCTGCGCCCGCAACATGTCCAGCGCCACCAGCAGCAGCACAATGCTGGCCGCGATTTGGAACGCCGGCATCGTGATGCTGAGAAACTGAAAAATCCATTTGCCCGCGAAACCGAACACCAGCAGCACGCCCGCCACGACCAGACAGGCAATTCTCGCCATGCGCGCGCGTTCCGCCGGCGTATCATTCGGCGTCATCGCGATGAACGCCGGAATCACCGCGAACGGGTCCACAATCACAAACAGCGAACTCGCCGCGAGCAAGGAATATTCAATCAGGCTCATACGGAGCACGGTGCCAGAATGGCGTCCGTCATGCCATGGACAATTTTTTTATCGGCGGGAACAATCGTCGCCAGCACGCCGCCCAGCGCCGGCCGCGCCGCGTCGCCTTCGCCGGAAACAAAATAATAAGGACACAGCCGCGCGCGGCCCTTCATCGGCACCAGCTCGTTCTTCGCAAAATCAAACCAGCCTGCCTCGACAAGCGCGGGCTTGTGAAAACGCTGCAGCACGCTCGGCGACGTCTCGAAATTTTTCAGCGCCGCGCCCACCGCCGCGCTCCAGTCCGCCTGCGACAAATCGCTGCCGAGAAAAACGCCGCGCGCGCCCCACGCATTTTCCGAAAAGCCGGACACCTTCAAAATTAAATCGCGCTCTTTCTGCGACATCGTTTTCAACTGCTGCCAGTCTGTGAGATTCAATTCCGGAATCGCCGCGTGCGGCGGCAGCGGCGCCGGATCAAGCAGCCAGGTGTAAGGAATGATTTTCTTCAGCCGCGCCAGAAAACCTTCGCCCAGTTCCTGCCGCCAGAAATTGTGCAGGTTCCGGTTCCACAGCAAGGCGAACAGCATCTTTTCCTCGAACATCGGCTTCGGCGGCGGCGTGACGCAAATCCGCTTTTCCACCGCCAGTTCAAAAATCTTTTTAGCATTCGCCACATTCGGCAAATCGAACAGCTCGAAGAAGCGATAAACGGCGTCGCCGTCCACAAAATAGTTGAATCGTGAATCGTGAACCGCGAATCGGCTGCCAAGTTGTGCGGCAAGCCATTCCATTTCTGGCCGATAAGTCTTTGCTTCTTCCGAAACGACGATGTGGACCTGTTTCGCATTACCGAAAATAGATTCAAACCCACCAACCATTCCGTCCGCACCCCCCAGAATTTCCGCTTTCCGCCCTCCGCTTTCTCCTCTTGAATAAATTTGGTTGAGCCAGCCGGTCAGCCCGATGCCGCCCGGCACCGAATCCAGTTCCGTGATGCTGAAACCATTTTCCGCCAGCAAAATGTCGGGCCGGATCACGCGCGGCACATCGTTTTTGAAAGCCGCCGAACGTTGAAGCTCGATCAGCTCGCGCGGCTTGCCCAAGTCCAGCCAGTGCGCGACCCACTCCGGCTGTTTGCCCTCGGCGCTTTTCCGGTAAAGCAGATTCACCGCGCGATAGAATTGCAGCAGCACGCGCCCCAGCGATTCGATTTCCTTCGCCAGTTTTTCGCCCAGCGGAAACGGCGCGGGTGAAATCTTCCATTCCATTCCGGCGAACAAGCCGCCGGGCGGAAGCAGATCGCGGATGAATTTTGCGCGTTTGAAATTCTCGTCGGATGGCAGCACTGGTGATTTCCTTATTTTACTGAACGAACTTCAACCACTTGCAGCGTTCGTCTGGCCGGCTTTATTTCCAAGCCCAGTTGCTCGCGGGCGGCATTGATGACGTTTGTAGGATCCGGCAGAAATCGCTGGTCGTCAGGCTTGACCAACTCAGCTTGCAGGAGTTTGAGATCGTGGTCGGAGATTTTATCGTGCATTTCCTTCGGCAAATCTCCCAAAACGATCGCCTTCGGATTGCTGATCACAAGCATGTTCATTTTCCTGTCGAGTTGATATGGCAACAATTCTTCTTCCGACATTTTCCATTTCGCATCCACGCTCCAAAAGCCAGCCAGCTTTGTGTCGTTCACAACCAGCTTGCCAAAACAGTCTCCAAAATTGCCGGCGACCGAATCCATTGTGACGCCTTCCAGTCGGAGTCCACCGTCAAACATGCCACCACCACTGCCTTCTTCTGCCCGTTTTAACCCCGACACATTTGTTGAACGAAGCGCCATCGCATAAACTTCCAGCTCGCGATTAGTCAGTTGAACCGAAATGCCCAGATTGGTTATGGCCATCGCCGCAAAATGCATCCGCAATTCCGACAATTGGCCGGGCGGAGCGCTGGCAGTGATGTCATACAATCCATCAGGCAACTTGACTTCTGCCATCACCTGCTCTGGATTGACGCCGAAAAGTTCCGCCAAGACATCCCGCACAATCGCCTTTTTTGCCTTAAAAACAGTGTGCTCTTTGTTCCAACCAAGGGAGTCGAACCCCCCCCCGTTATTAGTTGGAAAAGGAAACGGACCTAGGATGGAAACGGACACTTTCATCGGCGTTGAGTTTGAGCTTGTGGTGGACTGGCTGACGGGACGGATGGCTTCATCGGTATCCGGTTCTGGCAATGGCAGACTGGACGGTTTGCCGGCGAGAATTTCTTCCAGATGTTTGGACTCCAATTTTGCCGGATGAGTGATCGCGACAATGGTCCCTGACTTATCAATGATGAAAGTCGTCGGGATGCCGTTTATTCCAAACGCGGTTTTGGTGGGGTTGAAAGGGCCATCGAGCGCGAGCCAGGACTTGATTGGTCTCCTTTGCAAGAACTGTTTCAGACGATCTGGATTGTCGTCGGAAATGGAAAGAAAGACGACCGGCTTTCCGCTGAACTGCTCCACCAAGTCGTTCAGATGAGGAATGGCCTGAATGCAAGGCCCACAGCCGATGTTCCAGAATTCCAGCACCACAACTTTGCCTTTCAGTTTATCCCAACTGATTTCATTCAGATTTGGGCCTTGGACAATCTGGCTGAACTTGAGCGGCGGTGGCATGCTGCCGATTTTGGGAGCGGCCTTGGTAATGAAGGTAATGATTTGGGAAAACGAACTGGCACTGAAAAACAACAGGCAGAGTAACACGCCAGCCTTCAAAAGAGTTTTCATGTTTTTTTTTAAGTTCTGATCTGCCCGTTGCCGATGCCGAGCCATTTGTAGCTGGTCAATTCGTCCAGGCCCATCGGGCCGCGTGCGCCGATCTTGTCGGTGCTGATGCCGATTTCCGCGCCCATGCCGAATTCGCCGCCGTCGGTAAAGCGCGTGCTCGCGTTCCAATACACCGCCGCCGAGTCCACCTCGGCGAGAAACTGTTTTGCGTGCGCCTCGCTCTTCGTGACGATGCTGTCCGAATGTGCCGAGCCGTAAAAATTGATGTGGTCAATCGCGGCGCGCACGCCGTCCACGACGCGGACGTTCAGGATGTAATCATTGTATTCCGTGAAATAATCCTGCTCGGTGACCGGCTTGAGCCTCGCCGATTTGAAATTTGCAGCTTCCAATTTCAAATCCGCCAGCGACTCCTCGTCGGCGCGCAGCTCGACGCGTTTTTCAAAAAGTAATTTGCCGATGGCGGGAAGAAATTTCTCCGCAACCAATTTGTCCACGAGCAATGTTTCCATTGCATTGCAGACGCCAGGGCGCTGGACTTTGGCGTTCATCACGATTTCTTCCGCCATTTTCAGGTCGGCGGCGGCATCCACGAAGACGTGGCAGACGCCCTTGTAATGCTTGATGACGGGAACTTTCGAGCAGTCCGCAACGGCGCGAATGAGGCTCTCGCCGCCGCGCGGCATGCAGAGGTCAACGTATTGCGTGAGCGAAAGCAAAATGGGAATCGCCACCCGGTCGGGCGTGGGCACGACTTGAATCGCGTGTTCGGGAAACTGCCGGTGCGCGATTTTGCCGGCGTCAATCATGGTCTGGGCGATGATCTGGTTCGAGTTCAACGCCTCCTTGCCGCCGCGCAGAATCGTGGCGTTGCCGGATTTGAAACACAGGCTCGCCGCGTCCGCCGTGACGTTCGGGCGCGATTCATAAATGATGACCACGACGCCGATGGGCGTGGAAATTTTTTGCAGCTTGAGTCCGTTTGGCCGTGTGCGCTCGTCGAGAATTCTCCCAACCGGATCGGGCAGCACCGCGACTTCGCGCAGACCGCGCGCCATGCCGGCAATGCGTTTGTCATCAAGCTTGAGCCGGTCGAGCATCGCGGCGGAGAGGCCATGTTGCGCGGCGAATTCCATGTCCAGCGCGTTGGCATCCTTGATGGCGTCGGCGTTTTGCTCCAGCGCCGTGGCCATCGCGAGCAGGCAGGCGTTTTTTTCCACCGTCGTGAGTCTGGCAAGTTCGCGCGACGCGGCCTTGGCCTGTTTCGCCAGTCGCGTCATCTGTTCCGTCAAATTCATGCGGGAGAAACTACGCCATATTTGACTTCTGAAAAGGGGAAATCTCAAGCCTTGCATCAAACCGGCGCAGCCGCGCACGGGCCGGCATCGCGGGGCCGGTTCCTTTCCGATCCGTTTGCCAATCGCAGCCGGGTTTAATGTCCGGTCGTTTGACGATTGTTTTGAGCGGCCGGCGTTTGCAGCCAAACATCCACGCGCGGGGCTTCCCAGTTATACGGCTTGTCCAAAATATCCGGCAGGCCATCGCCATTAAGATCGGCAACGCGGGCTTCGTGAAAATCAATCCCCGTGGAAAAAACTGTCGTGCGAAAATTCCCCCTGCCGTCACCAAATAAAATCCACGCGGTGGCATTCGGGTTGTCGGAATCCTTGCGGTCCTCGGTCCATTTGGCCATTTCCGCCGTAAAAATGTCCAGGTGCCCGTCGCCGTCAATGTCCGCCACCTGCAGGCTGTGGCCATGGATCATGTCGCGCTCCAGCAGATTGCGGCCCACCCAGTCGCGGCTGTTTTCCGGGCTGCCCACGCATTCGTAAAAGCGGAGCGGCCCGTCGCCATCACCGGGCGCGATGACGACCTGCGGATATTTGCCCGGCTTGAATTTTCCGGCCGCGATCCGCCCGCCGATGGAACCGATCTGGATGGCGTCGAATTTTTTGCCGCCGCGATGCTTGAACCACAAGTTGCCCGCCAGCAGGTCAACCTTGCCATCGCCGTCAATGTCGCACGCGGCCATCCCTTCAGCGTAATGGTAGGCGGCGTTGTGGCCTTCACCGGCTTCACCGGAAAAGATTTTGGTCAGCGGCCATGATTCCGCATGGCGCGGATCGGCGGGAATCTCGGCCAGAAAGATTGCCTTGGCCCCTTGGTTCCAGAAGGCAAGCTGGGGTTTGCCCGTGCCCAGAAAATCGCCGACGACCTGGTCGTGATGTTGCGTGGCACCGCCCTTTTTGATCAAATGCCGTTTCCACGATACCTTCGGGTCAAAGTTCGGATAAGGATTTTCCCACCACCACATTTCGTCGCTCTGCCAATCGCCGCCGAAAATAATGTCGGGATGGCCGTCGCCATCCACATCGCAAACCACGCCGCCGGCTTCCACCGTGAGAAAATGGGATTCAACCACGTAACGATCCCAGCCCTGAGCCGCGTGACGATACCAAACCAACGCCGGCGCTTGCTGCCGGAAACTCAGCACAAAACCGTTGGTCCCGTCATTGGCGAAATCAGCAACGATGGCGCCGGTTTGTTGCGTGGAGGTTCCGGGCACGGGCAGATCACCCGTGGCGCTGGAAAGATGCTGCCAATGCAGCTCCGCCGCCGGACCGGCAAGCGGAGCGACGAGCAGCGCGGCGGCCAGCGCGAGCCGGCAGGTGTGTTTTTCAGCCGTGGTCAGTCTGGCGGGTTTGCGCGACGCAATCCTGGCCTGTTTGGCCAGCCGCGCCATCTGTTCCGGCAAATTCATGCAGGAGAAACTATGTCAAATTTGCATTCTGGAAAGGGAAAATCTCCAGTTCAATGACCTGGGGAGTTCCGGCCGCCTTGTCATCAAGATCATCCGCTGCCCGTTTGTGCCGGAAGAAAAGATTCAGCGCACCGGAATTTTCGCCGCGTCGCGGATCGCATCAACCAGCTCTTGTGGCGTCCAGTCGTTGCCGTCGAACTGGCGCGAAATTTTTCCATTCGTGTCGAGCACGACCGTCCGCAAGTTGTGCGAAATAGAGCCGTTCTCATGCCAGAAATGCAAATCCACCTTCGGGGCCAGTTCCGCCAGCGTGTTCGTGGACGCGACGGCAAACAGCCAGCGGTTCGTGTCCGCGCCGCGATAAAGATCCGCGTAGCCGGCCAACATTTGCGGCGTGTCGAAATTCGGGTCAAAAGATATGGAAAGCAACTGCCAGTTGGCCGGCGCGTTCGTGTCGGCCAGGAGGATTTTCCGCGCCTCGGAAAAGTTTTTGTTCATGCGTGGACAGAATTCCGGCAGCGGGCAGCTCGTGAAAAAGAAAGTGAACGCCACCGTGCTCCCGCGAAAACTGGAAAAATGAACTTGCCGTCCGTTCTCGGCGGTGAATTCGCCGTCCGGCAACAAGTCGCCCACGGCGAGCTCCTCCGAAGCGACATGAAATACCAGCGCGTTATTCGTCACTTCGCCAATGTGATGGGAAACGAAGCGGATGTTCTGAATCCAGCTGTTGTTTTCGGTCACGGCGAGCTGGAAGGTGATTTCGTCGCTTGGCGAAACGCGGTTCAACTCGTTTGTCTCTTTCACGGTAAAATCCATCGTCATCGCGCCCATGCAGCCGGCAATCGCCTCATGCTGGATGGTGGCCGTGCGCCGGTCGGGCGAGATCTGCCGGATAATTCCACGCGCATCGTAAGTTTTCACCGCCGGATTTTCAGCAACCGGCGCCGGCCTTTCCGGCTTGCAACCGGCGGCAAAAAACAAAACCAGCGCAGAGAAGAAGTTCAGCCATTTCATAAATCATTTTCGCAGCCGGGAGATTTCCGCGACGACCTCGTCGGCCGTTTCGCGCCGCAAACCGTCGAAGTAAGCCTGGACGTTGCCGCGCGCGTCCACCACCGCGATGTGCTCGGTGTGCGAAAAATTTCCCGGCATGTAGCTGAACGGATCATTCAAGTCCTGCGCCAAAAAGCTGGCGCCGATCAGTTGATACAACACCGCCTTGTCGCCGGTGAGCATCAGCCAGCGGTTCGTATCCGCGCCGAAGCGCCCGCCGAATTTCATCAGCGCCGCCGGCGTGTCGGTGCGCGGGTCCACCGTCAGCGAGACGAGCCGCACGTCCGGCTGATTCACCGTGAGCCGCTGGATTTCCGCCATGCGCCGGTTCACTTCTGGGCAGGTCAGCCCACAGCTTGTGAAAAGAAAATCCACAACAAGAATTTTCCCGGCCAGTTCCGCGCGTGTGACCGTGCGGCCCGTGCGGTCAGTCAAAGAAAAATCCACCAGCCGGCGCGGATGATCCGGTTTGATGCCGGCAGTTTTTTCATGGTGGTTCAGCGCGAAAATCAAAAAACAGCCGCCCGCGCCAAAGACCAGCGCGAGAACCATTGCCAGCCGCATGAATAATTTTTCTTCTGGCGGCGGTCTGATTTCAACGGCGGTCGGCATTTGCTTTTATTCTGCGAAATTGCCGGGCGATTGTCGCTCAAAACATATAGCTCACATTCAGTTTGAAGAGCATGGGCGCGACCACCTGGTTGCCCGTGACGTGCTGGAAAACGGGGAGTTCGACATCGGCATACACTTTCACCGGATGAAAATGAAATTCAATTCCGGGCGAAAGTAAAACACGTGTGTAGCCGGAGTTGTCCGAACTCGCCGCCGCGCCGTAATCGCCCGTGCGTTCGGAAACGATGACCTGCGCCAGCGGCGAAATCCGCACCCGGCTGAGCGAGAAACCCTTGTAGTCAACCCCGGCGGCGGCATCCACCTCGAAGCCCGGACGATAATCGCCCTGCGTCAGCACCGGCAAATCCGCCTCCGCCTGCGCGAACCAGTCCCATTTTTCGTCCGCCGTCAGATTGCCGCGATGAAAACCGCCGAGCAGAATATCTGTGCTGCCGGAGCCGATTTCCGTGTCGCGATCCACCACATCCGCGTCGCGGTTGTGGCTGCCCGTCGGCAACTTCAAGCCGAAGGTCAGACCGCTGGACAAGTCCGCCGCGAAACCGGTGTAAACGCCTTCGATGCGGATGTCGCCGAGCGCGTTCCAATGCCGCGAAACAAGATCGCCATCGTCGTCTTTCGTCTTGAAATACCGGTTCGCCAACGGCAGTTCCGCCTGCACGCCCCAACTGCGGTTGAACATGTATTGCAGGCCGAGCGTGACGAAGTGCGTGCGGATTTCCTTGTCGTCATTGTTTGCCGCCGGTGCCTTGGAACTGTCGCTCCAGTTTTGGTTCTGATCCTGAAAATCATAGTTCAGGAAAGCCATGCCGCCCGCGCCCGTCGGAAACATCGAACTGGTGCCCACGTCAAAAACCCCGCAGCCGCAGGCGCACGCCCAGGCCGCGCCCGGCGCCAAAACCCCCGCCAGCATTCCGGCCCCGGCTTTTTTCATCTGCGAATTCACATTTTTGCTTTTCATTTTCAAAGTTAAAGATTGCGAGAACGCCTCATCGCGTTCTCAGGTTAAAAGGAAATAATTTTCCCGCGCCAGCAATGACGCGGGAAACCAAACGGTGGAACTTAAACGGAAAAACGGCGCGGCGGCGGCACCGGCGGTTTTGGGAAAGACGAATCAGCGGAAAATTTTGCCGGCGAAAAAACTGAGGACGGCCTTGGCGAAATGAGAACAAACTTCCCTGCGACGGGCGGAAATTCCAGTTTCAACGTCGGCGAGACGGCCTCGGATTTTTTCTCGGATTTTTTGGCGGCGGCGATGGCTTTGCACAACGGACAGAGATGTTCGCCGTCGAACGTGTGTGAAACCGCCTGGGTGACCGGCTGCGTGCGCAGGTTGTTCGCCACCAGCATCGTCGTCCACGCGACGGTTTGCAGCGCGGCCCAATGCGCGCCCGTCGAAAGGACAAGCACGACGACCAAAAGAAATTTTCCGCAGCGCGCAGGCACGGCGACACAATCGTTTTCGGCCGCTCGCAAGTCAAGTTTTGGCTCAATGCCCGGCAATCCACACCAGCGTGCCGCCCGGCAGCAGATCAAACAGCGAAACCAAATCCGCGTCGGCGAGATGGATGCAGCCGTAGGACGATGGCCGGCCAATCGTCGTCTGGTCGCCGGTGCCGTGGATGTAAATGTAGCGCGCGTGGGAATCCACGTCGCCGCCTTGATTGAAACCCGGCTCCAGGCCTTCGAGCCACATGATGCGGGTCGTGATCTTGGCGTCCGCAAATCCCGGCTGCGACGTGTGGCCGACGGCTGCGCGCGATTTGAAAACGGTTCCCGCCGGTTCGCCGCCGCCGATTTTTTCCGCGATGCGGTGCAGGCCGCGCGGCGTGCAATTGGAATCTTTGATTTCGCCGATGCCGAAGCATGACGTGGAACAAGGGAATTTTTTTACGAATTTACCATTCTCGAACAGCGAAACCGTCTGCCGGGAAATGTTGACCGTCAAAATGAATTTCGTCGGCTCAATTTTCAGCCGTCCGCAGGTGGCCAGACAGGCTTCGGGAACTTTATTTTTGGAATCCATAAAATGCAGGCTCGCGCAGCCGGGAGTCAACAGCACCGCCGCGCTCACCACTGGAATGAAACTGCGGCGGTTAAATAATGAGATGAAAATATTGGGCCGGTGCCTCATGCCAGATGCCGCCACCAGTGTTCAATGAATGCCGTCCGCTGCCAATGCAATTCTGGCATTGCGAATCGGGCGGTCGGAGCCACACTTTGAGCTGACATGGCCGGGATGGCCGCCGCCATGACCGAAAGCGAACTGGATGTTGCGAGTGTAAAAACCTTCCACAGCCTTCTTGGTTGACCGGGACAGCGCTCCGAGGCGGCCAAGGCGTTTGGCAGTTCAGTTGGAGGTAGGCGAGCTTTGACCTCGTTCGCAGCCGAGACCACGATTCGCGAAGCAACAACAAAACCTTTTTCATGGAGCCGGGTTAATACCAGCGGTAAAAACGATACGGAAACAACGGCGCGTTGGTGTCCAGAAATTGAAACAGGCCGTTGGTGCCGGCCATGACGGAACTCAAGTCAGTCCAGTTTAGAAAGTTGGTGGTGGCCTGGACATGGTAGCTCTGGCCGGGATTACCGAAGCATTGAAGCTGGATGCTGCCGTCACTTTTTTTTTGAACATTGGCCAGATTGCCGTATTTGATGGTGGTGATGTCACTGCCGCCAGAAGCGTTTTGGGAATAGCCGGTGACGTAAATGGAACCGTCCGGGGCGACGGCGATGGCGTTGGCGCCGTCATTGCCATTGGCCGGGCCGTTATAGCGGATCACCCATTGCTGGTTGCCGTTGGTGTCGTATTTGATGGTGACAAAGTCGTTCCCAGTAGTCGTGTTTGTCGAAACGCCGGTAACATATACACTGTTAATATTGTCTAAAGAGACACCAGTTGCTCCATCAGAAATTGGTCCAGAAAAATTTGTCCGCCAAAGAGTTTGCCCAGTGGTGTCAAGTTTAAACGTGACATACGATGTATTTACACTAACGACTCTATTGCCAGCGCCGGTAAGATAGACATCACCACTATTGTCAATTTTCATCTCCCTGACACCTGGTTCGCCTCCGTAGGATGTAAAGCTCCATAGCGTTTCTCCCATAATATCTACCTCCGCTGTTTGGTAAGTGATGTCTCCATTTCCTGTAACATAAACATTTCCTAGATTGTCAGGAATAAGTCCCTTGGTTTGTCCCCAGTTTATACCGTAACCTCCGTTATAATACGCATTTGTCCACAGGCAATTGCCCGCCCCGTCATACATTAACATGACAGGATGTGAATAGTAGTTTAGATTGGTTTGTCCTGGATAAGACCATCCAGGCGGATAGTCCGTCCAGCCTGCCACATAAACATTACCTGCACCGTCCACCGCCACCTTCTGCGACACCCCCACCGGATTGTCGGGGCCGCTGACGCCCACATAAGCTCGCGTCCAAAGATTGCTCCCGCTGGCATCGAGTTTTGCCGTCGCATACTCGGTCGTCGAAAAGCCCGTCACATACACGTTCCCATTCGTGTCCACCGCCACATCATTCCCCGCATAAGACGCGACCCATGTCACCGCGCCGTTAGTCCCGACCTTTGCCGTCCCGCCGGTGCCGGTAACGTAGGTATTGCCATTCTGGTCCAAGACAAAACCGTTGATCGTCAAATTCATCCCGTTGGGCGAACTGTATCTGGAAGCATAGAGTTGCGCACCGTTGGGCGCGTATTTCAAGATCACGTAATCGTAGAAATTGCTGGCGTTTTGCGATGAACCGGCCACGTAGATGTTGCCGGCGTTGTCCAGCTTCATGGCCAATGGCGTGTGCGTCTGGTTGGTGAAGCCGCCATTGTAGCGGGCGACCCAGGCTTGCTGCGGCTGGGCGAAGCAGCAGATGGCAGACAGCAGATAGCAGATGGAAGATAGTTTCATAATGATCTCATGGTTGATAGTTGATGGGAAGGGATTGCGGCTCAGTGACCAGACCGGCCGCTGCGCCGTTGGTGGTGACATAAGTGTTTTGCAGCAAAAAGTAATACGTCCCGTCCGGCAAGGGCGCGCGCAACTGGAATGAATCTCCGCCAGCCAGCTTGTTCTTGATGAGTTGCGCGCTCTGAATGGCGCCCACGACGTTTCGTCCCATGTTTTCAGTGTCCACGCTTCGCAAATGCGCCGGGGTGAAATCATTGCCCAGAATCACGGCATTGGTCAGGGCATATTGCACGCAAATTCCCTGTTCGCCCGCCGTCAACGTGTTGCCGCTGGCGTTCAAATAATTCAAGCCGGAGGCCAGCTCGGTGTAACTGTGAACCTGCGCCATCACCTGGCCGTTGCCCAATAGCTCATACGTCTGCCACTGCCACACACGATGGTTCGGCCCAATATCTACCACCTGGCCGGGTGTGGGTGCCGAGATGGTGGCCGGGCCGGCGCCGGTTGCAGGGCCGGCCATCTGCGCGGATGAATGGTTGAGGGTGAACACCGTGGCCAGCAGGCAGGCCCGGACTGGAAATGCCCAAATATGTTTCATATTGTAGCTGCCCAATTGCTCCCTGGAATTTTAACCCTTCAGGAAGCTTTAACTTTTTTACGTCGGTCGGGGAAACTTTACAAGAACTATTTGTAACTATTTTTGGGATTATGCAGTTGACGGAAGTAGCGGCTGAAACCGGTGCGACGGGCTTCTGGCTTCTCGCGTTCAGTTGGAAAACACAAGCAAATCATCGGTTTTTTCGGATAAGCAAGATGCCTACCCACTCCTCCACGACAAACTTCTGTCAACTGCATAATCCCAACTATTTTGCATCCACATGCATTGCCTACGGTTTATTCTCCTCGCCGGCCCCTGTCAAGCCGGAGACCGGCCCCTTTAAGAGACCAAATGGGAAATTTTGTTTTGATCGGCATCGGCAACGCGTTGTGGCGGTTGCGTTGGCGCATCTGAATCTGCAAAATTGTCAGCCAGCTTTACACAAACCAAATTGGGCCGGTTAGGTGGGCAGAATAAGGTAATTTTGTAATTTATCCATCACTTAAGCAAAGATCATGTCGAAAAGCCTTACATTATTAAGGTAAGTTACGTTAACTATAAGCATCCAACAGTGTTTTTATTATGCTGCAATTAAACGACTTATGTTTGATTCAAGGCGTTATGATCTTATGGCCTCGTTTAAGCTGATTCTCTTGCATCCAATGGTTCCTCCGACATGGTGTCGTAAAATCATTGAAAAAATCAAAATAGGACAAATATAATGAAAACACAATTAGTCCTCGGACTGGCAGTGTTTAGTTTAACGGGCAACATGGTTTTTGCAGATCTGTTGGTGGATCGTGGGCTGCCAAGTGCAAATTTAAATGATGCTGCTGGCTCTGACCGCGCCAATGTTGATTGGGTGCAGGTCCCGTCAAGCGGCAACAACACTCCGACCGACTACGAAATGGTGGGCGACACCTTCCAGAACACAAGCTCACAAACATGGAATATTAATCAAATTACACTTTGGACTGACGGCGGAACGACCACAGCCGCGAGTCTTTGGGGTGGAGTTCAAGGCTCAACCATTGGCGTTGTTCAATCTTCAGGTGTCATATCAGACGCGACTTACCCGGGCGCTACTGGCGCAAATCTCCAAGGCTACCAAGCCATGTCTGGCGCATATTTCTCCTTGCAACAGATTAATTTTGCAGTCAATCTCACGTTAGCCCCCGGGCAAACTTATAATTTTTTCCTCGATGGAACCGACCCTGATAGTGGTTATGGCCTTCCCTTCGTTGAGGCGTCCAACGCGGCTTTGAGTGGCTCACCTCAAGACGGGGCGGATGGCAAGATGCTGATAGCAGAAGTTGTTAACGGGGAACTTGACCCGACAAGTATAGAGACATGGGACTCGAATGGCGACGGTTGGGATAAGTCAACTGACGTGAATGTGCAGGTGTTTGGCAGTTCAGTTCCGGACACTGCGAACACCTTGATTCTTTCAGGGCTTGGATTCGTTGGTCTCGCGTTCTTTGGTTACAAGCAAAATCGCCAGGCAGCGGTGAAATAATTTTATCCCTGTCCATTCAGAAAGCACCGGTTGCAAAACCGGTGCTTTTTTATTTTCAGCTTGCTGGCTGTGAACGGTGCTCGAAAAGTGCGGCGCGTTCCGGGCAAAGGAACTGGATTTTTGGGTTTAGAGGCCTGTTTGACCTTTGATGAGGCTTTCGGCGGCGGTGTGGCAATCAGCCGCTTCATGGCATCTTCAAAATTCAGGCCGTGCGTGGAAACGAGTTTGGCTTTTGGCATAAAATCAGGATGACACAGGTTCAAAATTACGGTGAGTCAGAACTTGTTTGTGCTGATTTGATAGCACAGCAATTGTATTCGTTCCACATCGGCCCAATATATGATGTTATACATCAGCCCATTTACAGCCGCATTAATGTGTCATTGTCGCCGGCAGGGCAACCAATGATTGGTCCTGGATTAACCTCATGACCCAACCCGGCATCGGGACCTTTTCAAAACCGCGGTAGCGGCGCTCGGTGAGCGCCGAGGAGAGGTGAAACTGCCGGAACCCACGGCGGTCACCGAACGCCGCCACAACTTGAAGCCGGGTTTTGCCGAAGTCGCTTCATCGGGTTCAATGCCGGGCCGCTGGCGGTTCCATGCATTGACCCGGATCGCCTGGCGGGGTTACCCGTGTGAACCGCAGGTCTGGTCAAACCATGAACCCGCCGCCCACACCCAGATTCCACTGATTAACCCAGAGGGGCTGGTTTTACCTCGGCGTCACCGGTGGATCAGGTTCTGTCGGACCGCACGGTCATTAACGATATTCCGGCATTTTTAGAAAATTCCGGCCTGAAATGGCTGTTTTTATGCACTTTGCTTCCAAAGTCGGTGAATGACCGGCATTAGTCGGTGAGCGACCGGCATTGACCGGTGACCGGGAGCCATTGGCCGGCGAGCAACGGTCATCAGCCGCTCAACGAGTCGCCTTGGTCGGCAAGCAACCGGCATTGGTTGCTCAACGAGTGGCATTAGTCGGTGACCGACTAATATTGCTGGGTGACGGTTCCCTGAAAAGCCGGGACCGGCGGGCGGGCGGCAGCTTTTACCCGGCAGGAACGGTTTTTGCCGGGTGGTGGTGGCGCCATGCCATCATTCCAGAAAAATTATTTGCCCCGTTGAAAAAATATTTTCAGGAATTTTTTTTGGCCCGTTTCCGGCCGGGGGCGGCGGGCGGCGGCAACCGCGGACGGAAGCCGCCGGACCGGTATCCGGGAAAAAGCCAATGATATAGCCATATTTTGCTAATAACTCACCATCTATTGCCAGTCATCTGGCAACTTATGGCAAGTTAACGGCTGGCAATGGTTTAAGCCGTGAAGTGATGGGGGAGCCAAAAACTTTGGCCTGGCACGGCCTGGCACCGGCCATGCTAAACGACCGGCAGACCGTGGCGCTGCACGTCAAACTGCGGGTGCGGTCAATCAAAAGAATCCAGAAAACAAGCGACAACATTATGAAAACGAAACAAGCAAACCTGGGCGTCCTCCGAAATTTTTATGAATACGACGGACCTGGTCTGGCAGTATTTGGAGGCAACATTGCCGTCAACCTTGATCCGC
>CAYVGC010000032.1:11422-40651 GCA_964449815.1 uncultured Bifidobacteriaceae bacterium | reverse complement strand
ACTGATCTCCAGGGCGGCGCCCAGTTCAAATACGGACTGCTTTGGGTGGTCGGCCTGGCCAGCCTGATGGCGATCTTTCTGCAAATTATCGCCGCGAGGCTCGGGGTGGCGACCGGGCGTGACCTGGCGCAGTGCTGCTATGATTGGTATCCCAGGTGGACGCGCGTGCCGAACTGGCTCATGGCGGAAATTGCGATCATCGCTTGCGATTTCGCCGAAGTCCTGGGCAGCGCGGTGGCGCTGAACCTGATGTTTCATATTCCCTTGCTTTGGGCGGTCATCATCACGGGCGTTGACGTGCTGCTGCTGCTGGCCTTGCAGGGGTTGGGCATGAGGATGATTGAGGCGGTGGTGCTGCTGCTGGTGGCAACCATCGGCATTTGCTACTTCATTGAGATTTTTATTCTGCCACAGACGCAGCCCAGTTTTCTGGAAATGGGCCGGGCGATGATTACGCCCAGTCTGGGTTCGGCCAGCATGGTCTATGTAGCCATCGGCATCATTGGCGCGACGGTCATGCCGCACGTGCTGTATCTGCACCCGGCCCTGGTGCAAAGCCGCAAATTCCAGAAGGACGACGAATCCATCCGAACCGCGATCCGCTTCAACACCCTTGACGTCATCGCCAACCTGTCGGTCGCCTTCCTGGTCAACGCCGCCATCCTGGTGCTGGCCGCGATCGTCTTTTACGGCAAGAGCAGCGTCACCGCCGCCGGCGGGCAGGTGGTTCAGTTCAACAACTCAACGGACTGGATCCGCGCAGCCTACCTGACGTTGGCACCGCTGCTGGGCACGGGGGCCGCGAGCATCCTTTTTGCCGTCGCCCTGCTCGCGAGCGGGCAGAGCGCCACCATTGTCGGCACCATGGCCGGCCAGGTGGTGATGGAAGGCTTCATGCACTGGCGGATCAAGCCGTGGGTGCGACGGCTCATCACCCGCTCGCTGGCCATTATTCCCACGGTGATCTTTATCGCCATCCGTGGTGGCAATGACATCAACGATCTGCTGGTTTTGAGCCAGGTGGTGCTGGCGCTGCAGCTTCCGTTCGCGATGATCCCGCTGCTGCACTTCGCCAGTTCCCGCAAGCGGATGGGACAATGGCGGCTCGGCTGGTTTCTGCTCATCGCCGGGTGGGGTTCGGCATTGCTGATCACCGCCTTCGACTTTTACGGCCTGCCCGACGCCGTGAAACAGGCTTGGCAGGTTGTCAAAGGCGGATAAACTCAAAAAGCCTGACGCATGTATAAAACCATTCTCGTGACGCTGGACGGCACACCGACCGACCGCGCCATTATCGAACACATCAAACCACTTGCGAAACTCACGCAGGGTCGCGTCGTTCTGCTGCACGTGGCAGACGGCTGGGCGGCACGCACCTTTGGACCGGACGCGGTCAGCCCTGAGATCACCGAAGACACCGCATATTTGGAGCGGGTTCGGTCGGAGTTTCAATCCGCCGGCATTCCCGCCGAGGCGGAGCTGGCTTACGGCGAGCCGGCCAGTGAAATCGTCAAATGGGTCGAGAAAAAAGGCTGCGATCTCGTGGCCATGAGCACGCACGGCCACGGCTTCCTCGGCGATTTGTTTCTGGGCAGCGCGTCAAGACACGTCCGGCACCGCGTCAGCGTGCCCGTGCTCCTGCTCCGGGCGAAAGAATTGCGCCGCCGGAAAAAAACTTGATCCGCTTGCCGCCGGCGTGGGCCGGCTCATTGCTTTGGCGCATTCAAGTGAAACCAGGGCGCGCTTGCGTCCCCGGCTGCGATTTACAACTTGAAATCCACCGGACGTTCCACCAAGTGCAGCAGATTTCCCTCGCCGTCCTCAAAAAACAAAATTTTTCCGCCGCCGGCCGCCGGCCGGACTTCCCCCGTAAATTTCACGCCGCGTTTTTCCAATTCTGCTTTTGCCGCCGCAAGCGACGGCACGCGCAACGCCAGATGACGAAAACCCGCCAGTTTGTTGTGGCCGCGTGCCGCCAGCGGCGCCTCCGCCTGATATATCTCAAACCACATGTTCGCCAATGAAATCAGGCACGTTGGCGGATTCTGGCCGTTGTCCCAGACCGGTTTCGCACCCAGCACGCGTTCATACCAGTTTTTCAGCGCGGTCGGACTGGCGGCGGGAATGGCGATATGTTCGACGGAAATGTTCACGGCGGAATTAAAAATCAAAAACGAAAAATTAAAAACCAAAATCGCGCTTCGATTTCAAGTTCACTCAACGCCGCCGCCCTGTATCATCGGTTCACCAGATTTATGAACGCAGAAGCTTTTCTCAGACAACGGCTCGTTTGCGTTGCGGTGATTGACCGGCCCGAAGACGCCGTGCCGCTCACCGAGGCGCTGCTGGCCGGCGGATTAAACTGCATTGAAGTCACTTTTCGCACTGCGGGCGCCGCCGGTTCCATCGCGCGCATCCGGCGTTCGCTTCCAAACGCCGTCGTCGGCGCGGGAACTTTGCTCGCCGCCGACCAGGTGAAACGGGCCGTGGACGCGGGCGCGCAATTCGGCGTCTCGCCCGGCTTGAGCGAATCTGTTTCCCTGGCCGCGCAGGAAAATCAATTGCCGCTGCTCCCCGGCGTCGCCACGCCGACGGAAGTCATGCGCGCGCTGGAACTCGGCTGGAAGCATCTGAAATTTTTCCCCGCCGAAACTTTTGGCGGCGTGAAGGCGTTGCAGGCGCTCATCGGCCCGTTCGGCCGCACCGGCGTGAAATTCATTCCCACCGGCGGCATCACGGCGGCCACGCTGCCGGATTATCTGGCGATTCCGCAGGTCGCCGCCGTCGGCGGCTCGTGGATGGCCGGGCGCAAACTCGTCGCGGAAAAATCCTGGGGCCGGATCACCGCGCTCACGGCGGAAGCGATGAGGCTGATCCCCGCGACAAAATGATGCCGCCGGGCCGGGAAGGTTTTTTTGAACCGCGCCCGCCGGCGGGGAAATAATTTTGGTTTCATTCCCCCGCCCGTTACACTGTCGCAGAATGCACTGGTTGCAAACACTTGACACCGCGCTGTTTCATTTCATCAACGGCACGCTCGCCAATCCGTTCTTCGACTGGCTCATGCCGGTCCTGAGCGGACGCGGCGTGCCGTGGCTCATCGCCGTGGTCGTCGCCGTGCCGGCAATTCTTTATTTTGGCTCCGCCCGGCTGAAAATTTGCGCCCTGCTCATGGTGCTGGTTGTCGCCCTCGGCGACCCGCTCGTCGTCGGAACCATTAAGGATGCCGTGGCCCGCCCGCGTCCGTTTGTCACCCTGCCTGATGCACGCCTCTTCGGCGAGACCGGCAAAGGCTATGTCGCGCCCCTGGCCGACGGCGCGCTGCCGGCCGCCGCCAACCTCCACAGCATGCCCTCCGCCCACGCGGCCAACTGGTTTGCGCTGGCGACGGTCGCGTTTCTGTTTTACCGGCGCAGTGCGTGGTTCATGTTTCCGCTCGCGGCGGGCGTCGCCTTTTCGCGCGTGTATAACGGCGTGCATTATCCTGGCGATGTGCTGATCGGGGCCGTTCTTGGCGCAGGCTACGCCATCGCCTTCGTTGTGCTGATGCAGACGCTCTGGAACATCATCGGCAAAAAGCTTTTTCCAGGCTGGCACGCGCAACTGCCGGGTCTGTTAAATCCAGAATCTGTTTCCCAATCGGAAATCGGAAATCGGAAATCGGAAATCGAATGGCTGCGTCTCGGCCATCTCGTCATCGTTCTCGCGCTCATTGGCCGCTGGATTTATCTCGCCAGCGGCCTCATCGGCCTGAGCGAGGACGAGGCGTATCAATGGCTCTGGTCGAAGCACCTCGCGCTCTCGTATTACAGCAAGCCGCCGGGCATCGCGCTCATCCAATGGGCCGGCACGTCGCTCTTTGGCGACACGGATTTCGGCGTGCGTTTTTTCTCACCGGTCTTCGCCGCAATTTTGAGCGTGCTGGTGCTGCGGTTCATGGCGCGTGAAATCGGCGCCCGCGCCGCGTTCTGCCTTTTGCTCGTCACCTTCGCCACGCCGCTGCTCGTCGTCGGCTCCATCCTGATGACGATTGATCCGCCGCTGGTGCTCTGCTGGATGTGGGCTGTCGTCGCCGGCTGGCGCGCGGTGCAGGCGGACGGCAGAACGCGCGACTGGCTTGTCGCCGGCCTCGCGCTCGGCCTCGGCTTCCTCTGCAAATACACGGCGATGCTACAGCTCATCTGCTGGATAATTTTCTTCGCACTGCAACCGTCCGCGCGGATTCAGCTGAAGAAAACCGGCCCCTGGCTCGGCCTGCTCGTGTTTGGCCTTTGCACTTTGCCCGTGGTGATTTGGAATTCGCAGCACGGCTGGATCACGGTCAATCACGTCGCCGGCGACGCCGGGATGCACAGCGCGTGGCGGCCGACGCTGAATTATTTCCTCGAGTTCACCGGCGATGAAGCCGGACTGCTCAACCCCGTTTTCTTCATCGCCGCGCTTTGGGCGATGATCGTTGCCTGGCGGCGGCGGCAGGAAAAGCCGCTCTGGTTTTTCCTCCTCTGCCTGGGCGCGCCGGTGTTTTTCGGCCACTGGCTGTTCTCCTTCCACTCGCGCGTGCAGCCCAACTGGATTGCCGCCGCCGTGCCGCCGATGTTCTGCCTGATGGCCGCCGTCTGGACCGAAAGCAAAATCCGCCTCAAGCCGTGGCTCGCCGCCGGGCTGCTGCTCGGAATCACCGCTTCTGTTTTCATGCATGACAGCGACCTGCTTGGCCGGCTGGCGGCCGGCAAGTTGCCTGGCGACAAAGACCTGTCGCATCGCGTGCGCGGCTGGCGCGAAACCGCGCTCGCGGTCGAGGTGGAGCGCGCCAAGTTTGACCCCAATGCCTTCATCATCGCCGACCACTACGGCACCACCGGGCTGTATTCCTTTTATTCGCCGCCCGCCCGCGCGGCCGCCGCCACGTCCACGCCGCTGGTTTACTGCGTGGATTCCGACCAGCCCATCAACCAGTTCCCTTACTGGGACGATTACAATTACCGGGCGCATCGCCACGGCGAGAATGCCATCTTCGTTTTGCGGCTCGAACCTTACAAGCTGGAAGCCGGCTGGATCGGAAAATGGCTGCGCCATGAGCCGGTCAACTACCGTGAAATTCCCGCGCCACGACCGGCGCCCGACCGCATTGCCGCTGAATTTGAGACCGTCACCAACCTCGGCGTGCGCGAAATCCCCCTGTGCGACGGACGCATTTTCCAGCGCATTCAAATCTTCGGCTGCTGCCATTTGAAATAAAATGGCCGCGACGGAAATTCTCCTGCCCGTCCGCGATTACGATTTGGCGGCCACGCTCGACTCCGGCCAGGTGTTCCGCTGGCGACAAATTGAAAATTCCTGGCACGGCGTCATTGGCAGACAGTTCGTCCGGCTCACGCAGACGCCTGACGGCATCCGCGCCGCGACCACGGCGCCGGTTGAAAGCTGGGACTGGCTGCGCCAGTTTCTCCAGACTGAAATTGATCTGGCCGCCGTGCTGAAAACTTTTCCCGACGACGAGCCGATGTGCCACGCCGTCGCCGCCTGTCACGGATTAAGATTATTGCGGCAAGACCCGTGGGAATGTCTCGCGTCATTCATCCTTTCCTCGACCAAGCAAATCGTCCAGATCCGGCAGATCGTCGCCCTGCTCTGCGAACGCTTTGGCGAACCTATCGCGGTCTGCAGCGGCAGTCTGCGACTGTCGCAGCATTTGGCGAATGGCATGAGGTCGGTGGTCACAGACCGCCGTTGCAAATCGTTTCCCTCGCCGCAAAAAATTGCCGCCGCATCCGAAGCCGAGCTGCGCGACTGCAAGATGGGCTTTCGCGCGCCGGGCCTGCTCGCCGCCGCGCGGCAGATCGCCGGCGGCAGCTTCGATCTCGAAAAAATCCGGCGGCTGGATTACTCCACCGCCCGTGCCGAGCTGATGACGTTGCGCGGCGTGGGCGGGAAAATTGCCGACTGCGTGCTGCTGTTCGCCTACGGCTTTGACACCGCGTTCCCGGTGGATGTGTGGATCGAACGCGCCTTGCAGGAACTTTATTTCCCCCGCCGCCGCGCCAGCGGGAAACGCCTGCGGCAGTTTGCCGCCACCCATTTCGGCCCGCACGCCGGCTATGCCCAGCAATATCTTTTTCATTATATGCGGACGATGGGAAATCGCAGAGCGATGCCGTGACCATAGCCCCCATTCATGGCTGGGCAATTGTCAGCGGGTGCGCACGGATAAATTTAGTTTGAGGCTTCTTCGATTTTGCAGACACGGGCGCGGAAAACGGCACGCGCGGCGCGGGCGCTCCCCCTTCAACGCCGGCGTCCGGGTTGCGCCGGTTGTTTTTGGCAACGATTTGGCAAACAGCCAGCCCCCCAAGCCACCAAGGCACCAAGCAGGGCTGAAAACCCGAGGCTTTTCCGCCTGATCAAACCGAATCTGTGCCCGTCGGTGGCCCTTTGTGGCCAAACTGGGTGGCTTCGTGTCTTGGTGGTTAAAATCCGGGTTTCCTCTGTGTGCCTCGGTGGCTCACTGAGGCAATGCCAAAACATGCAGATTTTGCCAGGCCCGGAACATTTTGCCGTGCCTTTTTTGCCTGAACCGGCATAAAAGATCACTGGCCCTCAAAATTGCCTCAAAACAACTTTGGTTCGTTCCAAAACAACTTTGAGTTGTCACAAACCAAAAGTGTTTTGGTCCTCCCCATGCACCTCGTAGCGCCGGCGTCCCGCCGGCGGGCTGGCCGGGCGCGTCTCGCCCGATGACAGAACTGGCGGCGGGACGCCGCCCGAACCCGCCGCCGGGGACGACCGCGCTACCTTTGTGCCGGTTCAGGGGTTTAACGCGCGCAATTCAAGCTCGGTAAATGCTTGCGGACGGCCACCATTGCGCCGGGACCCCGTGGTTGGCGGCTGGTGGTTTGAAGGTTGATCCGGGACCTGAATTGGGAGTCTGCTGACGCTGGCATGATGACTGCTTGCTCATCTTTTGGCTTCAACAGACGGAACCTCGTGGCTCTGCCGGTTGTTTTTTGTAGGAAAAGCAAATAATACTATGAAAAAGAACGTAATCCGGGTCGCCTTAAGTTTTGCGACCTTGCCCACCCGCTCGGCTTGCTTCGGTTCTGTGCCCTGATCCTCGACGGCAAGCTGGGGATGACCGCGTCCGTGGCCTTTCCACCGGCGGCGAATCGGAGGCTTGCGCTGATCCACAACTTTGCTGTAGGTTGCGCCGTGACGGCAGAGATTTTTTGTAAAACGATCACACCCTCCACACGCTAAAACTCCCAAAACCATGCTGGTTCAAATGACTGGCTGGAAATAATCGCAAACACCATTGTGAATACCATGAGAAAAATCATTACCGCGATTGCGATTGCATTGGCGGGCGGTTGGGCGGCGGCGCGGGCGGACGACGCGTTGAAGGCGCATCCAGATTCGAAGGCGTGGGCGGATTTGTTCGCTGCGGATCTGTCCAATGCCGTGTTTCCGGCCGGCATCTGGTCGTGGAAAGCTGGCGAACTCTCATCCAAGGATCAAGACGAGCCGATCTGGACGAAGCAGGAATACGAAAATTTCGTTCTCGATCTGGAGTTCAAGCTCGAACCCGGAGCCAACAGCGGCGTGTTTGTTTATGACACGGACATGAATAACTACATCCCGAACATGGTGGAGATTCAACTGCTGGACGATGCCGCGCCGAAGTGGGCCAATATTCCGCCAAACTGGAAGTGCGGCGGCATTTTCGGCCATTCGGCGCCGATGAAGCCGGTCGTCAAACCGGCCGGGGAGTGGAACCGGATGACGATCCGGTGCCAAGGCCCGGCCATCTCGGTTCTGCTCAACGGCGAGCTGGTGACCGACATCAACCTGAAAGACTGGAAGTCTGGGGAGAAAAATCCCGACGGCAGCGACATTCCGAAATGGACGCCACGCCCGCTGTCAGAAATGGCAACCAAAGGCCGGATTGGGCTGCAGGGCGCGCACGGCGGCATCCCGGCACATTTTCGGAACCTCAAGCTCAAGTCAATCGAGTAATCCATGAACAGCCGCGAACGCGTCATTGCCCATTTGGACGGCCAGCCGGCCGACCGGCTGCCTCTGATGCCGCTGACCATGATGTTCGCCGCCGACCAGATCGGCGCAAAATATCAGGCCTATGCCACCGACTGCCGCGTGCTGGTCGAGGCGCAATGTCGCACCGCCGAGCGATTCAATCTGGACTTCGTCTCCGCCATTTCCGATCCGGCGCGGGAGGCCGCTGACTTCGGGGCCACCGTCGAATATTTCGCCGATCAGCCGCCGGCGTTTGACGAGAACCACGCGCTGCTGGCTGATAAAACAACCCTGATGCGGCTCAAAATGCCCGATCCGCTGGGGGGTGGCCGGATGCATGACCGCGTCCAGGCGCTGGCGCTTTTCAAGGAGCGGGCCGGGCGCGAAAAGTTCATTGAGGGCTGGGTCGAAGGTCCCTGCGCCGAAGGCGCGGACTTGCGCGGCATCAACACGCTGATGCTGGATTTTTTCGATGACCCCGAATTTGTGCGCGACCTTTTTGCGCTGGCGGTTGAGAATGCGCTGCGGTTCGCCAAAGCGCAAGTCGCAGCCGGGGCCGACATTATTGGCGTTGGCGACGCCTCGGCGTCACTGGTGGGGCCGATGATTTACGAGGAGTTTGTGCGGCCGTTCGAGCGGCAATTGGTGGACGGACTGCACCGCCTCGGCGCGCGGGTGCGGCTGCACATCTGTGGAAACACGCGCCCGATTCTGGCCGGCATCGGCCGGCTGGGCTGCGACATTGTGGATTTGGACTCGATGGTGCCGCTGGACGAGGCGCGGGCGGAAATGGGGCCGCAGCCGTTTCTGCTGGGCAACCTTGCCCCCGTGCGCGAACTGCTCAATGGCACGCCGCAGACGATTGCCGTCGCCATCGCGCGCTGTCACCGGCAGAGCGGCGCACGTTACATCATCGGGGCCGGCTGCGAAGTGCCGCGCCACACGCCGCCGGAAAACTTGCGCGCCCTCTTCGATTACGCCGCCGCAACCAGACTTCATTAAAATGGTGTCAACTTATGGACTCATCAAATTCAAAGCCTAAAACTCCCGGCCAGATCAGCCGCCGCCGGTTTTTGGGAACGACCGCCGCCGCCACCGCCTTTCTGCTCGTGCCCCGTCATGTGGTCGCCGACTCCGGCGAAGCAGCGCCCGGCGAAAAGCTCAACATCGCCGGCATCGGCATCGGCGGCATGGGTGCCTACAATCTCGTCAACCTTGAATCGCAGAACATCGTCGCGCTTTGCGATGTGGACCTCAATTACGCCGCCCATACGATCGCCAAGTATCCAGGAGCGAAAGTCTGGACCGACTACCGGGAGATGTTGGAAAAGCAAAAGGACATTGATGCCGTGCTGATTGCCACGCCGGATCACACGCACGCGGTCATCGCGATGGCGGCGATCAAAGCGGGCAAGCACGTCTATTGCCAGAAACCGCTTTGCCACAACCTGTATGAAGCCCGAATGCTGGCGCAGGCCGCCGCCGAATCCAAGGTGGCCACGCAGATGGGCATCCAGGGCCACAGCAGCGAAGGCTTCCGTTTGGTCTGTGAATGGATTTGGGCCGGGGCCATCGGAGAAGTGCGCGAGGTGGATGCCTGGTGTTCGCTGTCGTATTACCCGTGGGGTCACGCGAGCTGGAGTTCCAAATGGGGCGCGGCCCGGCCCGCCGACACGCCGCCATTGCCGGACAAACTCAACTGGGATCTCTGGCTCGGCCCGGCACCGGAGCGTCCGTATCATCCCGCCTATCATCCGCAAGTATGGCGTTGCTGGTGGGATTTCGGCAACGGCATGATGGGCGACCGTGGAGCGCATACGCTCGACTCTGTCGTGTCGTCACTCAAGCTGGGTCCGCCGGCCAGCATCGAGGCGACCTCCTGCGGGTTGAACCCGGAAACCCATCCGCTCTCGGCGATGGTGACGTTTCAGTTCCCCGCGCGTGAAGGCTTGCCGCCGGTAAAACTGACCTGGTATGAAGGCACGCGCCCGCCGCGCCCGCCGCAGCTCGAAGACGGCCGCGACCTGCCCGATGAAGGCGGTGTGATATTCAAGGGCAGCCAAGGCGCGTTGATGTGCGGCGTTTACGGCGACAGCCCGCAGTTGATTCCGGCACCGGCCATGCAAGCCTTCAGGCGTCCGCCCAAAACCTTGCCGCGCGTGAAAGGTTCGCACGAGATGGATTGGGTCAGGGCCGCCAAGGCGGGAGAGCAACCGGGCGCGAACTTTGGCTACAGCGGACCGCTGACAGAGATGTGTCTGCTCGGCAACATCGCCAAGCGCATGGATGCCCGCATTGACTGGGATGCCGCGAATCTAAAGATCACCAACCTGCCCGACGCGAACCGGCATGTCCGCGCCGAATATCGCAAAGGATGGAGTTTGTAACGGTCGCCGTAGGGACCGGAATTGCCTCCGGCCCCCAGAGATCCGGGCAGGCGATATTGCCGCATTCGGCTCTTTATTGGCGCATTCGGAATTGAACAAGCATGACACCAGTATTAAAAACTTTTGCGTGCCAATGATAATATGAACACCTATGCAGACCATTCTGATCTGGCGTGTGTTTGCCGTCAGCAAGGGATGCCTCCGTCGCGCCAAAGAAATGCTCCGGCCCGGAATCATCCGGGCCTCTGGATGGTGTTTTTGTTGGCGGCATGGCTGGTCGGTGATGCGTCCGTTCTGGCTTCGGTGCCGGGAACGATTCATTTGGATGCTGAACGGAAGCTGGTGACGCTGGCTGACGGGCAGGGACAGTTGGCGCTGAGGTTGAATTACGACGGTCGCTGCGTTTTGGATCAAGTCATGGTGCGCGGGCGTGAGGTGGCGGCGGAATCGGGCGTGGCCAGCGGTATTCGCATGGATGGCCAGTGGTTTACCACGAGGACCGGCATCGCCACGCCTGGCGTTGTCATTCGCAAGGACACCCTTACTGTGACCGGCATTGTTTTTGGCAAGCCGGGAAGTGAGGTTCACGAAACCTGGCAATTCACGGTTCAGGCGGATCGGACTGTGTGGCGGATCACGCGGAAATATACGACGGAAGCTACGCTGGCGGACACGGCGTTCCCGGAATGGGATTTCAGCAGCATGTCCACCTGGACCGGTGGAATGCTCGATAACGGAGGCGTGGTCTGGAACAAGTATCTGGAAACACCCAACGCGACGTATGGCGCGCACGCCGGGACGGTGACTTTTTGGAACCGCGAGCAACACGATTGCCTGCGGATTATTCCCACTCTTTCCCCGGACCAATACGGAACCGTCCGTTTCTCACATCAGACAAACAATGTTTTCTCTTTCAATTACGTCGTCAGCGGTGAGGAATTGAAACCCAAGCACGGTTTGAATCGTTTTCTGTCGGATCGGCAGGATTTGTGGGCCCCGTTCCCCGTGAAGTCGGGTGAAGTGAGTGCCGAATTTGCGTTGCAGGCGCTGGACTATGACCAAGCCTATAACCGGGGCACCTTTCAAGGATTGGATGGCGGGAACATTCGCGAATTGCTGAACACCGTGGCCCGGTATGGGGTGATAGACACGCGCTTGGTGGGCGGCAACGGTTGGCGATCCGGCTACATCTGTCTGCACGAGCAATGGTTTGGGGAGATCGGCGCGGCGTTGGGCGACCCGGATTACATCGCCAATTATTCCCAAGCGCTGGATTACTATCGAGACCATGCGATTGGCCTGGACGGACGGGTCAAATCACGCTGGACCTATAATGCCGGCGATGCGGCGCCCGGCACCTATGACCGGCTGGGGTTTTATGAGGCGCAGTGGGGATGCTTGTTGGATTCCCAGCCGGATTACGTGATCAATGTGGCGGAGCAGTTTGATCTGACCGGGGACCGGCAATGGCTGGCCGGGCAGAAAACCGCGTGTGAAAAAGCGTTGGATTATCTGATGCGCCGGGAGGTGGGGCACAGTGGCCTCGTGGCGATGATGTCCGATTCCCTCAAAGCGGGGAAATCAAGCGACTGGATTGATGTTGTCTGGGCGTCCCACGAAAACGCCCTGGTCAATGCTGAACTTTATTACGCGCTGGAGCTGTGGGCTGACGCGGAGAATACGCTGGGCGATCCGGCTCAAGCGGCGACCTATCGTGATTTCGCGGCACGATTGAAGACCAGTTTCAATCGGCCGGTTTCCGCAGGCGGCTTCTGGAATCCGACCAATCAGTGGTATGTCTATTGGCGTGAAAAAGATGACTCCATTCACGGCGATAATCTGGTCACTCCGGTGAATTTCTCAGCGATTGCCTATGGTATTTGCGATGATCCGGCAAGACAGAAGGCCATTCTCGACCGGATTGAAGCGGAGATGCAAAAGGAGAATTTATTTTCTTGGCCACTGTGCTTTTTTCCCTATCAGCCCAATGAAGGTGGCGCGGGATCGTCTTTCCCTACCTATGAAAACGGGGATTTGTTTCTGTCTTGGGGCGAAGTGGGCGTTCGGGCTTACGCCGCCTATGATCCGGCTCTGGCGCTCAAATATATCAAGAAAACCCTGGCCCGCTATGATGAGGACGGATTGTCCTTTCAACGTTACCTGAGGCAAACGCAACGCGGCGCGGGCGATGATATTCTGGCGGGTAACTGCATGGCGATTGTGGGGCTGTATCGCGATATCTATGGTATTCAACCCAAGCCTAACCGGCTGTTTCTCGATCCCCACCTCACGGGCGAACTCAACGGCACGAAACTTCGTTACCCACTGCGGGGACGGCTCTATGAAATTGATCTGAGCACCGAAGGTTGTGCAATGACTGCCGGCGCATGCACGCTGCGCGACGCACACCCCTTTGGTGTCAACGCCACCGACACGGGATTGGAATACTTTCCGGGCACCAACACGGATTGGGCCATGTCGGTCTCGCGGCCAACCGGCCAGCCGGTGACGGTTCAAATTATGAACTGGTCCGACGCTCCGGACGCGCTGCGCCAATGGATGGAAACGTCGCCGCAAGTCAAAGGCGCGACGCGGCATGTCGTGACCCATTTGCGACCCAACGCGATTTACGAACTAAAAGCCAACGGACGAATGACCATTTCCTTGCGAGCAGACAAAACCGGTTGCATCCAGTTTACCTATAAGCGCGGTTATGCCGTGCCGCAGGAGTTTGAGCTGGGGCTGGCAACCAAATAGGCTTGTGACTCAAGCTGCCCCGCCCAAAAACCGTGCCATCAGTATTAACGAAGAAAAGAATGCAAAATGACGACCAATCACCGGTTTGAACTTTTGGAGAGCCTGTTGATCGCCATGCCGCCGAATGACTTTCTGGAACGGATTGACCGGACGCTGGACTGGCAGCCAATGGGAAAAGCACTGCAAGCGATGTATCGTATGCGGCTGAGGCAGCACGTATTTCCCGGCGTAGTCCCTCAGCAGCATGCATCAACCAACCTTTGCCAAGTTGCGCTTGTCACATGGGATAAAAAATCTAAAGTCAAATCGGGAAACGGCACAGCATGATAGGATTTGCGGCAGCGTTGATGTCTGGCTTGGCTGGTTGCGCGTTGTTGTTGGCTCCAGTCAACAGCACGGCTGCCGCTGTGCGCCTCACCAATTCGCCGCCATTCACAAATCATATCACGGGCGGCGCAAAGTTTTTCCAGGCAAACCAGCCGGCGGACGCCACCACACTGCATCAAAAAGTTCTCGTCGGTTATCAGGGCTGGTTTCGCGCGGCGGGCGACGGAGATGCCCGATGGGATCATTGGAACCGTGATTGGCTCGCTCCGCTCAAGACGAATGCGCTGGATATGATCACGTTTGATATGTGGCCGGACGTGGACGATTACACCAACAAATATCCCGTGGCCGATTTCACCTGTCCGGGCGGCGCGCAGGCGTATTTGTTTAGCTCGCAGGATCAGAGCACGGTGGATTTGCACTTCGACTGGATGCAGAAATACGGCATTGACGGCGCGGTGGTGCAGCGATTTGTCACACAGATTCCACCAGACAACATCCAGGGTTGGAAGACGAATGTGCTGCTTCATGTGCGAGCTGCCGCCAACCGGACGGGCCGCGTGTTCATGGTTGAATATGACATGAGCGGCGCCAACACGAACACGCTCTTCAGCCAGTTGACCAATGACTGGACTTATCTGGTGGACAATCTGCACATCACGCAGGACCTGCGCTACCTGCATCACCATGGCAAACCGGTTTTGATGATTTTTGGATTTTATCCCGAACGTTTTTCCGGCACGGCGCTTCCCAGACAAATCATTGCGTGGTTCAAAACCAATGTAACGCATGGTGTGACGCTCATTGGCAGTGGCTGGTGGGATTGGCACACCGGCGCGACCGGCGATTGGACGAATGTGTATCGCAGCTTCGACGGCTACTGCCCATGGAACACGGGGAATTATTACTGCGCCGGCACCAACAAATTCGCCGCCACCGCTTGTTGGGCGCAGGATCTGGCCGCAGCGACGAACGCGGGGATGTTTTATCTGCCGCAGGTTTATCCCGGATTCAGTTGGGACAATCTCAAACACCTGCCGCCGGGCGCTTCCAACATCCCGCGGCTCGGCGGCGAGTTTCTCTGGAAACAATTCAACGCCGTCGCAAATCTCGGCGTGGACATGTGCTATGTGGGCATGTTCGACGAAGTGGACGAAGGCACGGCCATTTTCAAGGTCAGCAACACGCCGCCGGGGCAGGGACATTTTGTGAGCTACGAAGGCCTGCCGGCGGATTGGTATCTGCGCCTCACGGACGAGGGCGCAAAAGTCATCCGCGGCGAACTCCCGAACAGCCGGAACTTTCCGATTTCACCCTAGCGCCGGCGGGTGACGGGTGGCAGGAAACGGCACCGAACATCGAATTTCAGAAAGAGAAGCTGGCGCTGCCTGTCGGACGGCATTGGCCGGTCGGGTGATGCGGAAAGTTTCGCTGCGCGGCTGTTGTTTCAGCCGTTAGCGTTCAGCCTTTGCAGCACGCTTATGCAGCCACGATTTCCATCCACCTGCACCAAGTCGCCCGTGCGAATGACCCGTGTGGCCGAAGCAATGTTGGTCACCGCCGGCAGACCATATTCACGCGCGACGATGCTGCCGTGCGAGAGAATCCCGCCTTGTTCCATGATCACGCCGGCAGCGGTGATGAAATACGGCGACCACGCCGGATCGGTGAACGGGGCGATGAGAATTTCGCCGGAAAGAACCTGCTCATGCTCATCCGCGCGCAAAATCACGCGGGCGGATCCGGTGACGATGCCGGGAGAAACCGGAATGCCTTCCAAAAATTTCACGTCCGCGTTCGCCACCGGCCAGACTGGCGCGTTGGGATCGAATCTTCCGTTCACGATCCGCGGCGGGTTGAACTTCAGGTTCTTTTCATATTCCTGCCGGCGCGATTCGATGCGCCCGCGCCAATCGAACGAAGCGCCGCCCGTCGCGACCAGTTCAAGCTCGGAAACATCCAGGAAAAAAATGTCGTTGCGGCCGGACAGGCTGCCCTGTTCGTGGAGCCGCTGGCCCAGAACCAGGAGAACGCGGCGCACGAAGGCAAACCGCCGGATGCCGAGGTTCTTCAATTGCTCCCGAAAGACGGTCAGTTCCTGCGTGCGGCGCAGCGAGTGCGAGAATATCCAGCGTTTGATTGGATGCTTCAGACGCGCGCGGCATTCGACGCTCAGGCGTTCCCGCTCTTCCGCCAGCCGCCGCTGATTTTCCAGCGGATCGGACTGGCCCAGCGAGCGAAGATAGCCGCGCACCAGCCCCAGGATGTAATCGGGCGTCTCGAACCAGCGGGCATTGGACAGCTCGAATTCGCCGCGGCAATGGTGTCCGTGCTCGGTCATGAAGGCATCCCAGGCTGCCAGGAATTTCCGGCCGTGTTCGGCGCGGCCAAGCCTGGCGCGGACCTCCGGCCAACTGTTTTCGGAAGACACAGCGGCCTCTGTGTCACTGTCGGCATGAGCCAGCACCGCCAAGCGCCAGAGCGCCAGGCCGGCTTCCGCGACCGGCAGGCCGCCCAACGCGGCGAACAACCGGAGCGCCAGGCCGGGTTCGCCCAGCCAATCACGGCAGGCTTTCAAAAACACCGGCAGAGCAGCCCCCTGCGTCATCAGGTAGAGAACATCCGCGTCTTTGAAAACTTCCCGAATGTATTGGCCGCAAAGCCGGGCCAGTTCCGGGGTCGAAATGGCACCAAGGTCCAGGCGGTCGAGTTCGTCGGTTTGCTTTGTAAAGCGGTCCAGCCAGGCACGGCCACGGCGGCGGGACAAATGGGTGATGAGATCGTAAAAGATGCGGGGCAATGAGAGGATATATTTCGGCCAGCGGAAACCTAGGTTCGGAAGGTCTTCCGACGCGATGGCCAGAGGGCCTTGGCGGTAAGCCTCCACTGACACGCCTCCCACCATCTCGAAAAAATCAGAAGTTCCCTTGAGCAGGAAAGAAAATGGTTTAACCGCAGCCAAAACGGTGTTGGCGTTAAAATAGAGTCTGCCAGCAACGAGACCCCCGACCAGCGAACCACGCCGGATATCAGCGCCCACCAGGCGAAAGATGGAACCGACCACACCCAGCAAAGATTGCATCATGGACCACGTCATCGGCGTCATCACGTCCGGCATCACTTCGCCGGTGTTAACATTGGTCCAGACCTGCCGGTCCTCCCACGTTCTGGCCGGAGCCTTGATTGTGATCGGACGGGACTGCAACAGAAACACCTCGCCGTCCCGCTGCGCCCACTCGATATCCTGAGGCGACCCGAAGAGGTTCTCTGTCCGGCGGGCGAGATCGCACAGGTTTTCGAGAGTTGCTGACGAAAGCAGCTCATTTTCAGGCGAAGCCAGCACCCGCCCCGTGCGCTTTTCAACCACCATCCGCTCAGGCTGAACCGTCCCTTGCACCAGTCCTTCGCCCAGGCCGCTCACGCACTCCACGACGAACCGGTCTGTTGTCCCCGTCAGCGGATCGGCCGTGAACACCACCCCGGCGTGGCTGGCGTCCACCATTTCCTGCACCAACACCGCCATCTTGACTTTCTCCGCCGGCACCCGCTGCCGCGCCAGATAAATGAGCGCCCGCTCGGAGAAAAGCGACAACCAGCACGTCTTGATGGCGTCCAGCAACGCGTCCGCCCCATGCACATTCAGAATGGATTCAAACTGACCGGCAAAAGACATCCCGGCTGCGTCCTCGACGGTCGCGCTGGAACGCACGGCAAAACTCCGCTCTCCACCCGGTTCCCGCCACGCGGACAGCACCGCGTCCTTCACCACCGCCGGCACGCGAACCTCCGCCAGACAGGAGCGGATTTCCCGGCTCAGTTCCTCGATCCGCCCGATCTCATCGCCGGAACATTGCGCCAGCAGATGGGATAATTCAGCCCGCCTCGGGCACGAAGCCAGAAAGAAATCGAACGCCGTCGTCGTGACACAAAAGCCGCACGGCGCTGGCAGACCTGCCACGATCATTTTGCCAAGATTAAACGCCTTGCCGCCCACCAGCGACCGGTGGTTGTCGCCGGCTTCTCTCAGGTGAAGCACGAACGCAGCGGCTTTGTCCGTTGCCGCCCGCGCCGCATTGTTCCGTCCGGAATTGGTTGAATCCATCTTTCTCATAGACAGCTTCAGCGGCATTGCCTCACGCATGCGCCGCTTGAGAGTGAATAGATGATCCGCCAGAAAACGATGACCAAGATCGAAGACAAAACCGTCAGCGCCCGGCGGATGGCAAAGGCCATGGAGCTGGAAGGTTGCGCTCGTTGCCGCAAGTAGTTAATACTGCGCGCATGAAATCAATGCCTGCCACCACCACTGCCAGAGTGAATTTCAACATCAGCCGCCGGCGGTTTCTCCAGTCCGCTTCCGCACTGGCGGCCTTGGCGGCTTTTCCCGCGCTCGGGGCCGACGCGCTTGACCTGATCAACGGCAAGCCCAAGCGCGTCGGGCTGATCGGCGCGGGCTGGTATGGCAAAAGCGATTTGTGGCGGCTGCTCCAGGTGGCACCGGTTGAAGTGGTTTCAATTTGCGATGTGGACAAGCATCAACTTGATGGCGCGGTGGAACTGGCCAGCCAGCGGCAGAAGTCGGGAAAGAGACCGCGCGGTTATGCGGACTTCCGCGAGATGCTCAAGGAAAAGGACCTGGACATTGTGCTGGTCGGCTCCCCGGATCATTGGCACTCGCTGCTGGCGATTGCCGCGATGGAAGCGGGCGCGGACGTATATTGCCAGAAGCCCATCAGCGCGGATGTGATCGAGGGCGAGGCGATGCTCGCTGCCGCCCGCAAACTCAAGCGCGTGGTGCAGATCGGCACGCAACGCCGGAGCACGCCGCATTGGATCGAAGCGAAAAAACAGGTCGTTGACGCCGGCCTGCTCGGCAAAATCGGGCTGGTGGAAATGTGCTGTTATTATCCGATGCGCCCCAATGAAAACCGGCCGCTCCAGCCCGCGCCTGATTTTCTCGACTACGAAATGTGGACCGGTCCGGCACCGCTGCGACCCTGCGAAGGTCTGCCGCACCGGGGCTGGTGGCGGGGATTTATGGAATATGGCAACGGCATCGTCGGAGACATGTGCGTTCACATGTTTGATGGTGCGCGCTGGATGCTGAATCTGGGCTGGCCCAAACGCATCAGTTCTTCCGGTGGCATCTTTGTGCAGAAGGGTGGCGAGTCTAACATCGCGGACACGCAGACGGCCATGTTTGAATACGATGGCTTCAACGCCGTTTGGCAGCACCGCACCTGGGGAACCGCGCCCGACCCGGATTATCCGTGGGCGCTGTTCATCCACGGCGAAAAGGGCACGCTCAAAATCAGCACCATGCGCGGGGATTTTATTCCCGCAGACAACAGCTCCAAACCGATTCATTTCGACTGCGTCTATGAACGCGAGCAATACCCGGCGGACTTGACGGAACGAGACATTGAACTCAACGCCGCGCCAGCTACCCGCCGCCACATGCTTGATTTCCTTGCCGCCATCGAGCAGCGCACGCGGCCGGTCGCTGACATCGAGCAGGGACACATTTCCACGGCGAGCTGCATCCTCGCCAACCTCTCCATGAAGGTCGGAAGGACGTTGAGTTACGATCCGGCGCAACAGGTGATAGTTGGCGATCCTGAAGCCACCTCCCTGCTCCGTCGTCCATACCGCGCCGCGTGGCGGCATCCAGAAGTATAAATAAAGAACCACGCGCTTTGCGTGTGGTTTTGAATCTGCCCCCTATAAAGGGGCTGGGCTACACATGTCATCCCCGGTTCTGTGGTTATCGGCTAAAGCGGAACTCCTCCTGCCGCTGTTCCTGCCGTTCTTGATATTTTACATGCTTCCGTATCTTCTCTTCATCCAACCCCACCGTGCCTACACAAGTAGGTTGCCCCGTTTTCAAGCCTTCGCCGCGCATGTGTCGTTTTGACCTTTTGGAAGTCAGAACTTGGTTCAAAACAAAATACGGCCAGCAATGCCGCAAAAGTTTCGCAATAAACTAATTGGCGTTTTTTGTTTCCAGCATCGGCGCTTGTGCTGCGTCGGCTACCAGTTGCTGAGGCTTGACCGCAAAAAATTTTACCGCGTCGGCTTGTGTGCAAAGTTTGTTGTAATGCCGATGAATAGCCTTTGGACTGTTTCCGCAAAAGCCAGCCACTCGCCCTGCGTTGTTTAACAGAGCAAGCGAATAACTGGCAAAACTGTGCCGCATGGCGTTTCGCTTCCAACTGACTCCAGCAGCCTTTGCCGTGGAATTTTCGCGTTTGTGAAAAGCAATTCGTCCGTGCGGCCAAATGTTTCCTTTGCTTTCTGTGTAAGGCGCCAGCCACCAGGCGAGATTTTCGACAATCGGCACAATTCGGCGTGAGGCTGTCTTTGCTGCGCTTTGGCCGACAACAATATGATTTTTTTTCACAGGAGTCCCACGGGTTTGAGGGTTGATGGGTAAGAAAAGGCTGGCTTGCGGGTTTGGGCCTTGCCACAAGGTAAGGCATGAATAAACAAACACGACACAAGCCAACCGCCAGTAAGTTTTCGCTTCTGCGGCAACTTTGCAATCTGATTCCCAACCATCTGGTGCCGCAACTGGCGCGGGGCACGGACAGTGAAGCCAAAGCCCGAACCTTTAGTCCGTGGAGTCATGTGGTCAGCTTGCTTTATGCCCAGGTGACACACAGCCTCGGCCTCAACGACGTTTGCGACGCCCTGCGGTTGCGCTCCGGTCCGTTGTCGGCGATTCGCGGGGCCACGCCGCCGAGCAAAAACGGGCTTTCCCATGCCAACCGGCAACGGGATCCGCGCCTGGCCGAACAGTTGTTCTGGAAAATGCTGGCGCACTTGCAAGCGTTGTCCCCGGACTTTGGCACCCGGCACCGGCCGCGCTTCGCCTTCCGGTTCAAGCGGGTGATTCACGTCGTGGATTCGACCACCCTCCAACTGGTCGCCCGGTGTCTGGACTGGGCCAAACATCGCCGGCGCAAGGCGGCGGCCAAATGCCATGTGCGACTGAATCTGCAAACCTTCCTGCCCCAGTTCGCGCTGGTGGATACCGCCGCGGAACATGACAATCTGCGGGCGCGGGAAATGTGCGCCGGCGTGCAGGCCGGGGAGATTGTCATCTTTGACAAGGCGTATCTGGACTTTGCCCATCTCGCCGACCTGGCGATGCGGGAGATGTTCTGGGTCACGCGCGCCAAGGACAATCTGCAATGCCTGAGCAACTTGTGCTCATCAAGTTATTGTTCAATCCGGCTGTAGATGCCGTGAATGTTGCCCGCATCGTCCAACTGGTTTTCAAAAAGACGATCCTCCAGCAGAATCCGTCCACGGCAATACACAAAATGGACGGCGTCCACATCGCAACTAAAAAGACGCCCGGAACCTTCACGCACCCGGACATTGGTATTTTTCAAGGTGAGGTTCTCGCTACGTTGGGCGATGAAGCCATGCCGCTGGACGTGTAAATATTCACGTTCTCGGAATGGATGTTCTTGCTGTTGACGCAAAAAAACGCCGGCGTATCGCGATGCAAGCCGCCGCGCAAAACAGCCATGTTCCCTTTTTTGGGCGGAGTTCGCATCTGGCCGAATGTCAGGCGAACCAGCCCGTCGCCCAATGCTTCGACATTTTTGGGTTTGCCTGCACCCGCCGCGTCCTGAGCTTAAAAGGCGGTGTCCCTGGCCCTGAAGTCAAATTCCAAAAAAGTCACGAAGCGGATATTCCGGCGCGCCGTTGGTGAAAATCAATGCGCCGTTGACAATTTTAAACGGATACTCGGCAGCAATCCGCAGATCAAAATGCGTTCCGTCGGATTCAACAACTTCACCTTGCGAAAGCGACGGTCGCTGCCAGTCAATCGAGAAATTCTTGATCGTCACATTTTTCGAGCCATCCATCACCACTGGCAGAATTGAACCATGCAGGATGAAATCGCTGCTCTGACCATCAATGGTAAGACCGTCAAAATTCCAGAGTGGCAGCGCCACGCGCTGCATTTTGTGCCAGTTGTTGGCGATGGCATAATGCCGTTCCCGTGCCCGATCCGGGTGAACGGGTAAGTTCCTTTGGGAAATATCAATATACAGGATTTTTGACCGCGCGACAGGCATCCAGAGCCAGCAATACGCCGAAGGTGGCGTCGTCGCCGGTGTTTGGTTTGACGCCAAAGTCGGCCACGTTGACAACCGATCCAGAACGGCGGTCCGGCCAGAATTGGTCGGCCTTGGCGAACGGCAAATCAAGCAGCGGCATCACCGCCAAAAGCAAAACCGGGATTCTTTTCAGCATGGTGTAATTACTCGGTGGTTCACTAACACATCAAGGTTCTATTCTGGCAGCAGCGTTGGCATATTGGCACGTATGGCTGCGGCGATTTGTTCAGGATCCACTTTGTAAACGACGCGGTCATAGCTGATCAGCCCGTCGCATTCCGTTTCCACGTCCACGAGCTGGCAATAGAACTGGCCGCTGCGGCCGGTCTGCTTCGTGTCACGCAAAAAATTGCGATAGAAATCGCCGACCTGTTTGTTCAGCCAGATTTTGGCATCGGGAGTGATGTCGGGGAGCACGGCGGTGTCCTTATGTTGATTATAGAAGGCGAGAAAATCCGTCGTCTTCCCGGTTTTTGGATCATAACTGCCGTAACTCCAGGCGTGCGGCCATTGATGGCCGGCACAGCCCAACGAAGGTGTGCCCCACTCGCTGATGATGGTGACGTAGTTGGGAACTTTATCCGGCACGCCACCATGACCATCCAGCACATTCCCGCCACCATGCCAGGGGAAGCCACTGGAAATATCAATCAGACGCGAGGGATCCATCTCGCGCACCCAAGCGGCATTGCCCCGGTAATCAAACCCGCCGAAGGCTTCGTTAAACAAATCCCAAGAGACGATGGACGGGTGGTTCCAGTTATCCTCGATGATGCGGCGCACCTCCGTCCGCCATTGCTCGGCCGCTTCGGGCGAGGTGGGAAGATCGGTTGTCGGATTGCCGCAGTTTCCGGTGGGCATGTCTTGGAACACCATCAGCCCCAGTTTGTCAGCCCAGTAATACCAACGGGCCGGTTCAATTTTGACGTGCTTGCGGACGCAGTTAAGTCCCAGTTTTTTGGCCCACTCGATGTCAAACTTCAGCGCCTCATCGGTCGGCGCCAGATAGACGCCGTCCGGCCAGAAACCCTGGTCCAACGCACCTGGCAACAGGATGGGCTGACCGTTAAGCAGCAGCCGCGTATTACCTTGCGTGTCGCGGCCGGCTTTCACGCTTCTCATGCCAAAATAACTCGTCACGCTGTCCAGCGCACTGCCATCCGTATCCTTGAGATAGACCTTCAGATCGTAGAGGAAGGGCGAATCGGGTGACCACGTTTTTACTTTTGTAATGGGGATTTCAAGTTCGGCAGACACCTGGGTGGAAGTGGCCTTGAAAAAATTCACCAGGTTTTCCTGAATCATCGGCGTGAGTTCATCACCGATGCCGCCGGAAATGTCCGCCACCGGCTGGCCATTGTCGGTGGCAATCGCCTGTAGTTTCAAAGGCCGGGGAACCATGCGGGCGACCACGGTAAGTTTTAATACGCTCTTTTCCAGATCCGGCCGCAGCTCGATTGTTTCAATGTAAGATTCCGGCACGGGTTCCAGCCAGGCGGTTTGCCAGATGCCGGAGGTGGCGGTGTAGGAACAGCCTCCCGGATGCAGGGTCTGTTTGCCGTGCAACTGCCATTCGGCATCGGTGGGATCCCAGACGGAAACCACCAGGCGATGAGTTTGTCCGGCTTTTACATGCCGGGTGATGTCAAAACTGAAACTGTCATAACCGCCCCGGTGCGTGCCAATTTTTTCCCCGTCAATATAAACGGTGGCTTCCCAATCCACCGCGCCAAAATGCAGCAACACCCGCTGCCCTGTCCAGTCCGCCGGGATGACGACTTTACGCTGATACCAAAGCCGCTGATGAGGCAAGAGAGGTTTCATCACGCCGGAAAGCGGAGATTCGACGCCAAAGGGAACCAAGATTTTTCCGGCATAATCGCCGGGCAGGTTTAAGTCCTCTTTTGTCGTCATCCGATAATTCCAAAGACCGTTCAAATTCAGCCACCGTTCACGCGCCAACTGCGGCCGCGGATATTCCGGCCACACCTTATCGGGATTCACTTGATTGGTCCAAGGCGTGGTGAGTATTCCCTTGGCGCGCTGCCAAGACGTTGCTTCCAATCCCGCGCCAGCCGGCTGACTAACTGCCGGGGTCAAGCCATCGGCCAATAAAAAGAAGGGGTTGGTCAATCCCATCCCCGCAGCAGCGGTGACGGCTGATCCGATAAATGTGCGTCGGGTGTATTTCATAGTTTTATAAATGTTGTGGTTGCTATTCACGGACTGCCAACTTCTGCCAATTGATAATTTGGAACCTTTGCTAAACCCGGTTTGAGTGTTTTAATTTAGTGCTTATCCATAAATAGAGTTTCATGTTAAAATCAGCACATACGCCAGCAAATCAGGGCCGCCGCGCATTGCAGCAGTGCCAGAAAGTTGGCGGCGTTTTTTTCGTAGCGCACCAGCAGCTTGCGGAAACGGTTGAACCACGAGTGCGTGCGCTCGACCACCCAGCGGCGGGCGCGCTGCCCAAGGGCTTGCGCCCGCCGCCGGGACGTCGCTGATAACGCTGGCGCTTCTGGCGAGGCAGCGGCTTGGGAACCAATGGTTCGACGTGCTGCCAGAGTTCGTCGGAAACTTCCAACGATTGGATTTTGGCCATGCCGCCAACATAAACTTTGTTCACAACCACACAACACTATTTACGGATAAGCTATTAATGCCGTTACAGTTCGCAAAGGTAAAATTGCCTTGACCGCGTTCGCGGCGAGCGGTTTCACCCGGTCGGCGGGCGTTTTGTGGGCTCCGGTTCATGCCGCGCTCAAATTGGCCATTCGTTTCAGGTTCCAACAGATGCTGTTGAACTCCAACTCCAGCCGGTTGGCGGTTGAAATGGATTTTCGCCGGCGGTCTGGGCTTCGGCGTGCTGCGGTTCGCGTCAACCACGCCCGCGCGTAGGTCCACTGGCGCTTGGCGGTGCGTTCAGATAGTCCCAGCACCTGGGCGGCCTGTGGAAACGCCAGTCCGCCGAAGAAGCGCAGTCTAAAGGGACCCCTTCAGGTGCGTGCAATGTGACAAGGCTGTTTGTCCGTCACGTCAGGTGTTCACCCCATTGAACACGCATTGAAAGAGAATTAATGTCTCCACCGAAAGATTAGAAATGAAAAAACTACTGTTCCTCTCGACCGCTTTAGCTGTCACCGTTTGCTCGAAAGCTGATGACGCTGTTTTCCAAGCTTCATTGACGCCCGACATGGCCATTCACTCCAGGGACACCCAGATCAACGGTTTTGCGCTGAACATCTGGGGTGAGAACCCGCAAAACAGCCTGAATATCGGCTTGCTGAACGGCAGCACCGGCAACAGCCAGGGATTAAGCTGGGGGTTGGTCAACTACGCCGACTCATATACAGGTGTGGCGTGGGGTTTTGTCAATGTGAGCCGGGAGACATTCTACGGCTGGCAAGCTGCCGCGATAAATTACTCGCAAGGTGAATTCACCGGCTTGCAATTGGGCTGGATCAACATGGCGCAGGAGATACACGGCCTTCAGTGGGGGCTGGTGAACTACGCGGAAAACCTGCGGGGCGTCCAGGTGGGTTTTATCAACATCGCGCGGAACAACCCCTGGTTTACTGAACTGCCCGACCAGTTCGCGACCGGTTTCCCCATTGTCAACTGGTCGTTCTGATTGTGTGAATTCCATGCTGGTGGGCGAGCCATTTGCGAATCTCGCAGGCTGTTATCAAGTCGCTCGCATCGGGCCAATCCAGTCGTTTTCCAAAGAGACGGCGAATGATTCTCCCTCGCCGCCAACGGGAGTTGGGGGAGCAGCGACAGCGGCTATGGCGGGTGAGGTGGCGCGTGATACAAATTAATTGGTGACTGACCGCAAGGTCTGGCCGGTGGCAAGGACCGGGGCAAAAAGCCAATGGCCATCGCAAGACCGAGCCGGGGCCAGATCGGCCATCTTTTTGCGGCAAGAATCAATACACCAGCACCAACACCGCCGCATCCTGCGCCGACTTCACCACCTCCTCAAACTTCTCATCCGCCGTGTTCGGCGCTTTGAGCTTGGCCGAAACCGACGGCACCGATTCCAGGAAGCTCAACAGCAGACTGCTCTTGACCGCGTAATTCAATTGGTGGCCGTCCGCAAGGACCTCCGGCAACGCCCCGCTCGCCGCCAGCGCCGCCCCCGCATCCAGCCTGGCCGACACGATGCCGATCACGTTGCCCCGGTCATCCACCAGCGCCCCACCCGAATTGCCCGGCTGCACCGGCACGCTGATTTGAAAACACCGCGGGTCATCCCCCGCGCCGGTCGAAGTTCGACTTCCCACCAGCGATTTCCCCCGTGGTGGCCGTGCGCCAGCACCTTGGGCGCGAACCCCTGCAATCCGATGTCGGGAAAACCGACCGTCGCCACCGTGCCGCCCAATTGCGCCGACCGGCTGGATGAAACGGGCAATGGAGAAAATTTTCCGTCCGCTTTGAGCAAGGCCAGATCATTGGCCGCATCCACCTGCACCACCTTGGCGTCAATCAAACCCGCGCTTGTGTCCTCCCCGCTGCAAGTCATACTCGGCGGCGCGCTCGTCTATTTGGCGGGAATCTTAATCGGGATTTTCGTAACAGGAAATGGCACGTTACCATTTAGGACTGTTTTTGATTTGCTGCTGAATTGAATCCAACACCGTTTTGGTTATGGCAGAGATAAACGATTTCAACTCATCTTCGCTAAACCAAGAGCCATATTTAAATTCTCGATTTAATTTTGCATCGGAACAACTCAACAAATAAGAACGGCGATTAAAATGGAACGTCAACTGAAATGCTACAGAAAAAGCATTTTTACCTTTGATGAAGCCGTTCCAATTAAATATGACAATTAGCTGAGAGATTGGATTGTTCTGAAATCTGTCTAGATTCAAAATCGCTTCACCGATTTTTCCTCGCGTAAACTGATTTGCCCGCATCGCCCCAGCCATCCATTGGGCATGCACATCGTTGCTTGAAAAAAGATCATCGAACTGAGCAAGCTTGTTATCCAAGCGTGTTATAAATGGCTGCAATTGCTCCTTTAGATATTTCATCTGCACCTCATTCGACAATTCGACAGGCGCAGGTATTCCTTGAATTTCCCTTTTCAACAGAGCAACCGCCTTGTCCACGTCATCAAAATCCTCAATGGATTCACCGGTCGCCCCGCGAAGATAAAGATTTTCCGCATCCAAAAGATTTTCGCCGATGAATGAAACGATTCCTTCGTTTTCGCCGACGTCAGCCCTGCGCAACGCGGCAATGTATGGCTCGCGATTTTGAAGTTTGATGACCACTGGCGGAAAACCCGACCGCATCAAAATCAAATTCATCAGAATCCGGGCCATTCGACCATTACCGTCGTCAAACGGATGAATCGAAACAAAACGATAATGGAATAAAGCGGCGTGCAAAACGGGATGCGCGTCGTTCTTGGCATCCTGTTGGCGATGCCATTCGACAAGTTCCGCCATTTTGGCCGGCACGTCTTCAGGCAAAATATATTGATGCACTTCACCGGATTTCATGCGCACGCAATTCGGTTCGGTTTTGTATGTGCCCAACTGGACCCTCTTCTTCACAATTCGTCCATCCGTTGTGACCGCATCGGTTTCGTAAGGTTCTTTGAGTAAAATCTTGTGCATCTCGCGGATGGCAGCCTCTGTGAGGGTTTCCTTCCGTTGGATGAACAATTCAAGAAACGTGATGAGTTCATCATGTCCTTTGATGTCGAGATGATCCTTCATCGGTTTGCCATTTGCGGTCAAACCTTCCAACAGAAATGCACGCGTCTCGCCAAGCGTCAGCAAATTGCCTTCGATGGCATTGGAATGGTAATTCCAGTCGAGCCGGAATTTTTGCATGATGCGCCGCTCAACCTCGGGCTTGAGTGGGCGGAGTTTGTCTATTTCCGCCTTGTGCGCGTCAATTTGCGCAAATAGTTCGTTTAGCTGCATGGTTGATTTATACCAACCAAAGGTGGTAACGGCAAACACTGATGAGCGATTGGATTCAACTGCTAAACGCCAGCCCTTATCCCAAAATGAAAACCGGAAAAGAGTTCCCGTCCGCCGGCATCCACTTTCATGAGATTTCAGCGCGACAAGTCAGATTTCCGTCCTCGCCCCGCCTCGTGCGTGCGCCCCGCGCCCCGTTGCCCCGGCGGGATTCATGCCCCATTCCGCGCTCCATTGAAAATAGCCCAGCCATTCATGGCTGGGATTCGTGGCCCGCAATTCTCCAAAGTCCCGTCAGGGACGAAAGGTGCTTGCGCACGGCCACCAGATTTTCTGCCGTCCCTCGCGGGACTTTTATGTTTGATGGACGCATTACCCAGCCATAAATGGCCGGGCTATTGTCACCCCGCCACTCCGCGACTGGCGAGCGCCAAATGCCCCAATCGGCCATCCCAAAATGAAAACCGGAAAAGAGTTCCCGTCCGCCGGCATCAGATTTCCGTCATCGCCCGGCCTCGTGCGCCTCGCCCTGTGAAATAATGCCCCGCGCCAAGGCTTCCCATAGTCTCCGCCGTATTTCACAGGGCGAGCCACGCGCCCCGTTGCCCCTGCGGCATTCGGAATGCGGAATACGGCGTGCGCTGTTCCGTGCCGTTTCCGCCTTCGCCGGACTGCTGCCCGGAAATCGCGCAGTTCGCGCTCGCGCCGCGCGGTCGGCATGGAACTGTTGACGTGGAAGGTTTGAAATTTATTGGTAGGAGACGAGGTGACGAGGCTCTGATTTGCTTTATTAAAAAGATCGTTGGAAGGTGGCTGCGCCGCCCCGGCGCAGTTGGAAGACAAGGAATTTCCGGCGACGGGGGCGTCGCCGCCACCTCGCGTTGTCGTGTTTTCTACGAAGCAGCTTTTGCTCGTTTCAGAATTTGAAGCGAGCCTCCTCACGTCGTCTCCTACGTTCAAAAGATGCGTGCCGACTCCCTCCGGGCCGGCGCTGACGAAGGATGGCGCGGATTTCACGTCGCGATGAAACGTGAACACTTTTTTCCGCCGAATTTTTCAATGGCATCGCGCAGGGCAATCTGGTTGGCCACCTGCCGGGCGCGCACGGCGTCGCCGTTCACCAGCACTTCGCCGTGGCTCAACAGGCGTTCGTCACCATTTCGGAAGTGATGACGGAGATGATGACTTTGTAGCCGCAGATGATGCCCCGGCGGGCGGCTTCGGCAAAGGTCAGGCGCCAGGCTTGCGGGCCATAGACGGCGGGATTGGAGCGCCGAACTCCGATTCGGCAAGTTGGGGCAAGGTTTCAGGCCCTGCCGATGTGGAAATCGGCGCTCCGGCACGCAACGCCGCGCCCACCACGGACACGGATTAGGACAGCACCCGCATGGCTGCCCGATGAAAGCGCAAACCTGGCTTGCCCGCCCGCAGGTTTGTTGATTGAACGAACAAACCTGTGGCGTCTTCCCGCAGGTCTGCTCGTTCATCCCGCTTGCCTGTAAAGCCTGTCCGCAAACCTGTAATGGCTTCCCGCATACCTGCAGAACGCTCCCGCTAATCTGCGGGGCCTTCCCGCTTACCTGCGGGGCCTTCCCGCTTACCTGCAGAACGCTCCCGCTAATCTGCGGGGCCTTCCCGCTTACCTGCGGGGCC
>CAYVGC010000032.1:0-11322 GCA_964449815.1 uncultured Bifidobacteriaceae bacterium | reverse complement strand
TTCCCGCTTACCTGCAGAACGCTCCCGCTAACCTGCAGGGCCTTCCCGCTTACCTGCAGAACGCTCCCGCTAACCTGCGGGGTCTTCCCGCAGGTTAGCGGGAAGGCTCTGCAAGCTGGTAAAATGTCCCATCTGGGGACAGTCCGCATTCAAAAAAACAGGACAGTGCATTTTTGCCGTGGGCTGGCCGTTGGTTGTCCGTTGGGTGGCGGCGGCCGCCGGCGTTTTTTCATTTCGACCAGGCGCCGGCTGGAAAATCTTTCTAACTCCTTGCGCCGGGGCCGGGTTGAAAAGCCGGCTTAAATTTTTTCATTAGCATCACTTTATTTCAAAACGCTTCATCGCTGGGTTAGGCCACCTGTTTTTCAAATTGCGCCGGGCCGGGGCCGCCGCCGGGTTTGGCTGGCACGATTTACGCATAGGCATAGACCCGTCAAATCTTCCGCGGGACCGTATGGCTCCCTGCCGAAGGTTTCTATAAATCAACCTAAACAAAAAAAGAAAGCAGAAATAATATGGCAACAATCACATCAATCAAAAGCTACCGGCTGGACACCAGTTTCACCCGGGGCAATGGCGACGTGGCCAACAACCTCTCGCTGGACGTGGAGGACGCGCTGCTCAACAACCCGGCCTTCCCCACGCCGCCGGTGCCGGTGACGGTCATGACCACCAACCGGCTGGCGCTGACCGCCGCCATGATGGAGTCGCGCAAGGGCGGCTCCGACCGGACGCGGCTGAAGAACGCCGCCTTGCAGGTGGTGGTGGACGGACTGATGAAAAACGCCCTCTACTGCCAGGGGGAGGCCCGGCATGACTTGAATGCGCTGCTCTCCTCGGGCTATGACGTGGTGAGCACCAACCGCACGCCCGCGCCGCTGGACCAGCCGGCGATCCTCAGCATCGCCAACAACGTGAGCGGGCAGTTGACGGTGCGCGGCCAGGGCGTGGTGAACGGCCGGATGTATCAGGTGCGCACGAGCACGGACGGCGGCAAGACGTGGACGCTCTGGCCGGTGTTCACCGGCGCGCGCCTGATGGTGCTCACGCCGACCGTGCCCGGCACGGTTTACCTGGTGGAGTTCTGTGCGCTGGGCGGCAGCACCAAACAGGGTCCATGGAGCAATCCCGTCTCCATCATGTCCACCTAGGCAGACGCAAAAAGGTTGAAGGCTGAAAACTGGAATCAGCCGCCGGCGCGGGAAACCGTGCCGGCGGTTTTTCCGCAATGTAAACAGCCGGCGGCCCGGCCCGCGCGCAAGTTGGTGTCGCCTGCAAAAAAACTTTTCGCTAGACTGTGCCGAGTGTTGCATCCGGTCATTCATTGGATTGAAGCCCAGGGACCCCGCGCGCCGTGGCTGTTCCTGGCGTTGTTCGTCGTCGCGTCGCTGCTCATGATCTGGCGGCTGGAAGCCATGGGCGCGGGCGGTTTTGAAGGCACCGTGCTGGGCACGCTCGTCATGCCTTACTGCTCCGGCATGGGCAACCTCATCTTCGCCTTCCTGCTGGGCCGCAACGGCGGCAGCGGCGCGGATGTGATGACCAACTCGCTCGTCAACAACATCACCAACCTGACGCTGGTGCTCGGCCTGCCGGCAATCCTCTGGGGCATGAACATCATCCCTAAAAAGAAGCCGGCCGCGGGCAGAAAAAAATCCAAAAACGGCGGCAATGCGCCGGAATTGAACCGGCTCTCGCTGCTGCTCACGCTGCTGGCGGTGCTGTTTTTCACCGGCGCGGTCTGGGCGATGGGCCGCAAAGGCCGGCTGGATTTCAACGACGGCCTGGTGCTGGTCGGATTGTTTTTATTCTGGCAGTGCTTCCACGTTTTTGAAGTGCTCAAACAGAGCGCCCGGCAGGGCAAATCGGCGTTCAGTTGGATGCTGCCGGTGGATCTGGCCCTGCTCGCGGCGGGCGCCTACGGCATTTACGTCAGCACCGACTGGCTGGTCGCGTGGGTTTCGCACATTCACACCGGCTTTGTCAGCGTGAAACATCTCGGCTGGTTGAGCGGCTGGCTGATGGTGCTGCCCAACGCGCTGCTGGCGTTCTATTACGGCTGGCGCAAAAAACCGGAAGTGGTCTATGCCTCGCAGGTCGGCGACGCGCACGTTTCCATTCCGCTCTGCCTCGGCGTCTATGTGCTGTATCACACGATGACCCTGCCGCCGTTCTTCCACCTGGGAATGCTGATTCTGCTGGGCGCAACCATCGTCCACCTTTTCTTCGTGGCCCTTTTCGGGCGGTTGCCGCGGTTCGCCGGCGTCGCGCTGGTCGCGGCCTACGGCTGGTTTTTATGGAAGGGGCTGCTCAGTTAACAGACCGCTGCTGCGGAAAAATTATTTCGGTTTGAAGAAAATCCTGGCATCCCACGAAACCGCCAGCGGGTTCGCGCGGATTTTTTCGGCCAGTTCCACAAACGGCACCTGCGCGTCCAGCCAGCGCGGGTTTCTGGCGATGACCTCCATGGATTCGCCGGTGTGGTTGCAGATGAGATAGATCCCCTGCCCCAGCACCATGAACGACTCGAAGCCGGTGCCGGTGCCGTGCCGGGAAAATTCAAAATCGCCGGGGCCGTATTGCCCGCCCAGCAGGCCGGCGCGCAACGAACCCAGGTCGCGCGCGAAATTTTTCAGGAAGTCGTCGTTGCGCGGCCCGGTGTAATGCAGCACGCGCGCCTTGTTTTCCGCGAGCGAGACGACCGCCCATTCGTCAAACACGGTGCCGCCGTAGCACGAGTTCATCCGCTCCGCGCACCGTTCGATCTGCCGGCTGATTTCTTCAAGCGTCATGCGGTTGAGCAGAGCAAAACCGATGCCCGCGCTCAAGGCAATTCTCGTTCATCCAGAAATCCCGGACATTTCACGAGTTTCGAGTTTTTACCGGCGCGCGATTTCCATACACTGTCCGGAAAGATCATGGGAATGCCCGCGAACACACCAAAGTATTTGTTCTGGCTGCTGAATGCGCTGCTTGGCGCCGCGCTTGTCGGCGAACTTCTGTCGCCCCGGAGTTCGGCCGGCCTGGACGCGGCCGCCATCGTGCTCGCCGCCGCCGCCAGCATCGCCGCGCTCAGCCGCCGGCTGCCGCTGCAAAATGTTTTGCTGGCCGCGCTCCTGGCCGCGCTCATCGGCGGCGGCGCGCATGGATTAAGTTCAAACCGGGATTTTTCGATGCCGTTCGGCCCGGTGGTTTTCAATCCGGCCAGCGGCGCGAAAATTTTCCACGCCGTGCCGTGGACCGTTCCGCTGCTCTGGATCATCGCCATTTTCAACGCGCGCGGCCTGGCGCGGCTGATTTTGCGCCCGTGGTGCGGGGTGAAGAATCATGGTTTCTGGCTCCTCGGCCTGACGGCGGCGCTGGCCGTGGCATTTGATGTGGCGCTCGAACCGTTCGCGTGGCATGTGAAGCATTTCTGGCTCTGGCAGCCGACAAAAATTGCCGTCACCTGGCAGGGAGCCGCGCTGCTGAACTTTCCCGGCTGGTTGTTTGTGTCGCTGCTGATCCTCGCGTTCGCCACGCCGGCCCTCATCAAAAAACAGCCGGGCGCTCCGGACGCCCCCGATTTTCATCCGCTCGCCCTCTGGCTGGGCGCGCTGCTCCTGTTCGCCGCCGGGTCGGCGGGCGCGCGCCTCTGGTGGTCCGTCGGAATGGATGCCGCCATCGCCGCCGTCACTGCGGTTTTGGCGGTTCGCGGCGCAGGCCGGCGGTGCCGTCTTCAGCAGGTTTCACCCGCGTGATTTTCAACCTCCCGACGAGCAGGCCGTTCATTTCCTCGACGCGCAGTTCGTAATCGCCCGCCGCAAAAACATCGCCGGCCTTCGGAAATCCGTCCAGCCGCTGCGTCACCCAGCCGCTCGCCGTCGCGACGCTTTCATCGTGCGCGACGCCGCCGATGATTTTTTCCAGGTCGTGCAATGGCAGCGTGCCGGAAACCTCCCAGACATTTTCGCTGCGCCGGACGAACTGCGTCGCTTCGGCGTCGAACTCATCCTGGATCTGCCCGACCAGCGCCTCCATCGCGTTTTCCAGCGTGACAATGCCCAGCGTGCCGCCGAATTCATCCACGACGAAGGCGAAGTGCGATTTCTTTTCGAGGAACCGCTTCATCAGTTTTTCCAGCCGCGCCGTCTCGGGCACGCAAATCAGCTTGCGCGCCAGCGGCAGCAGGTCCGCCGCCGTCCCGGCCTTGTCGCGGCAGGCGTAAAGGTCTTTGATGTGAACCACCCCGCGCGCCTTGTCCAGGTCGCCGTCGTCGCAGATGGGAAAACGCGAGTAGCGCGTTTTTTCCGCGATGGCGAGGCATTCCACCATCGTCGCGCCGGAAGCGAACATCGTGACTTCGTTGCGCGGGCGCATGACTTCGCGCGCGGTGCGGTGGCGCAGATCCAAGGCGTTCAAAATCAGATTGCGCCGGTCGGGCGAACCTTGTGTCGCCGCCAGGATGACGCGCAGTTCCTCTTCCGATTGCGCGCCGTGCAGTTCATCCGCGCCGATGCCCAGCCATTTTAAGATGAGCTGCGACGAACGGTTCAACAGCCAGATGAACGGAAACGACAGCCGGTAAAACCAGATCAGCGGACCGGCCGTCAGCAACGCCGCCGGCAGCGTGCGGCGGATGGCGACGGCTTTCGGCACCAGCTCGCCCGCGACGATCAGCAGGTAGCAGTTGGTGAAAAAACCGACGCCGAGGGCGATGCGATGCCGCACCGGCTCGGCGGTGACGCCGACCAGGCCGAACAACGGTTCGAGCAAATCGTGGAACACCGGCTCGACCGCCATGCCCAGGCCCAGGCTGACCATCGTGATGCCGAACTGCGTCGCGCCGATATAAACGTCAATGTGCGCGAGGATGTGCCGGGCGGTCCGGGCGCGGCGGTTGCCTTTCTCGGCAAGCGAAGCCAGTTGCGAATCGCGGATGCGGACCATCGCCAGTTCCGCCGCGACAAAAAATGCGTTCATCAGCACCAGCGCCAGCACGGCGAGGATTTTCAACGCAATTAAAATGACGGCCGGCCCGCTCACAATTTCATTTCTCCGAACATCACCTTCAAAATGTCCTTCACGGCCACGATGCCGACCTCCGCGCGCTCGCGCGACAGCACGATGGCCATGCGCTGCCCGGCGCGCTGCATCAGGCGCAGCGCCTCTTCCAGCCGGATGCCTTCATTCACAAACACCGCCGGGAACATGTAGGCCGACGCCGGCTTCTCCAGGTCCAGGCTTTCGCGGAAGAGCAGCGGGCCGACATCCAGCAGCCCGGCGATGCGCCGCCGGCCGTCGCGCGTTTCCCACACCGGCAGGCGCGAAAGATTTTTCTCCCGGGCGAGCGCAATGGCCGCGCGCAACGGCGTCGCCGCCTCGACGGCGGCGGTTTCCGCGAGCGGCCTGGCCACCTGCCCCACGGAAAATTTTTGCAGGTCGAGAATGCGGTTGACCATCGCGTGCTCGTCGTCCGTCAGCGCCTCGCCCGATTCGCGCATCACCGCGCGCATCTCCTCGCGGTTGCCGAACAACTGGCCCTTGAACACCTGCCCGCCCGTCCCGCGCAGGATCAACTGCGACACCTCCTCGACCAGCAGCACGAGCGGACCCAGCAGAAAATTCACGATGCGGAACACATGCGCCACCGACAGGCACAGTGAATTGGGGTGGGCGCGGAAAAGCATCTTCGGGAGCAGATCGAAGAACGTGTAAAACAAAAACACGATGACGGCGAACAGCCCCGCCTCCAATGCCGGCCGGCCGAAAAACCACTCGTGCAGCTTGGCGAGCGTCCAGCCGAGAATGATGAAGTTCGCCAGCGTGTTGCCGACGAGGATGGTCCACAGGAATTTCTCCGGCTTTTCCAGAAAGCGGTTGAGGATTTGCGCCGACGGCTTGCCGGTGCGCGCCAGCCGCCGCACCCGCAGCCGGTTCAGCGCGAACACGCCCGCCTCCATGCCCGACAGCAGGAACGACGCGCCCAGGCACAGCGCCAGCAAAACCAGGTTGAGCAGGCTTGCGTCCATTTTCATTTCACCTTTTGCACCAGCAGTTCATTCACGCGGCGGCCATCCGTGATTTGCGCGGTCAGCTTTAATCCCGAAAAGACGGCGGACTCCTGCGCGTCCGGCACCACGCCGAGCAGGTGTGTCAGCAGGCCGCCCATTGTTTCAACCTCCGCCACCGCCGGCAGCGCCGGGAATTCCCGCCGGAAATCCTCCAGCCGCATCGTCCCGCTCACGCGCCAGCGGTCCGGCGCCAGCCTGGCCATGACGAAACCTTCCGGCGGCGCCGGCGGCCGGACTTTGCCGACGAGTTCGCCCAGGATGTCCTCCATCGTCACGAGGCCCGCCGTGCCGCCAAATTCGTCCAGCACAATCGCCATGCCGCGCCGCTGCTTCTGCAACGCGCGGAACAAATGGAGCAGGTTCATCGTCTCCGGCACGAACGACGGAAATTCCATCGCGTCCGCCAGGTCAGTTTTCGGATCAAGCAGCACCGCGCGCGTGTTCAGGATGCCCACGATGGTGTCGGGTGTTTCGTCGTAAATCGGCAGGCGGCGATGATGGAATTTTTTTGCGGCGGCGATCATTTCCTCGACGCTCGTCTCGTCGCTCACGCAGGCCATGTTCGGACGCGGCCGCATCACGTCGCGCGCCACGCGCTGGTCGAGGCTGATGATTTGCAGGATGATTTCCTTTTCCGTTTCCGCGAGCGCGCCCTGCTGATACGCCATGTCCAGCAGCTCCTGATATTCCGCGTCCGTGAGCCTGGCCGACGACGCGGACTGCTGCGCCGCCTTTTTGAGTATGGCCGCGTTCAGCCATTGCGCCACCCGGTAAAACGGCTTGGAGATTTTTTCGAAGACGAACATCAGCCACACGACGCGCACCGCCCACCGTTCCGGCCGCCGCACCGCCAGGGTTTTGGGAAGCACCTCGCAGCCGAGCAGCGCCAGCGCCGCCAGGGAAATCATCGTCAGCGCCAGCGCCCACTGCGCGTTGAAAACCATGCGCAGCGCCAGCGCAAGCATCGCGGCATTGGCAAAGGTGTTGCCCAGCACCAGCGTCGCCAGCAAATCCTGCGGCCGTTCCAGCAGCTGCGCCACGATCCGGCCCCGGTGCGGATGCTGTTCCGCGATCTGCGCCACCTGCCACCGGCTCAGCGAAAACAACGCCGTCTCCGCCAGCGCAAAAAAGAAACTCGCGCCCGCGAACAACAAGATGGCCGACATCGCCTGCTCCATGCGCGAAGCATAGGCGCAAAGGCGCGAACGGAAAAGGGCAATCACACGGGGCGGATCCTTCGCGGGCGCTGAGGCGGCGGACGAGGAGGATTTACTTTCCGGGTTTTGCTCATTAACTTTCCGGCATGGACTCACTGCATGCACCCTGGCGCATCGAATACATCCTTTCGCCAAAGCCGGAATTGAAGCAAGGCATCTTCACGCGCATCGCGCAATCGTCCGCGGACGAGGCCAACTATGTCCTGGTGCGCGACCGCACCTGTTTCGCGCTGCTCAACCGCTATCCTTACAACGGCGGGCACCTGATGGTCGTGCCTTACAAGGAGGCCGCCGATTTGAACGGGCTGACGGACGAGGAAGTGGCCGATCTCTGGAAGCTCGTCCGCCGCTGTCTCAACGCGCTGACGGCCGTGATGAAGCCGGACGGTTTCAACGTGGGCATCAACCTCGGCAAAGTCGCGGGCGCGGGCATCCTGGAACATCTGCACATCCACGTCGTGCCGCGCTGGAACGGCGACACGAATTTCATGCCGGTCATCGCCGGCACGGGCGTCGTTCCGGACGCATTGCAGGACGTCGCCGCAAAACTGCGGGCGGAACTGGGAAAATGAATTTCAATTAAATCAGTCCCCCGCCGGCGGAGGCTTGCAGACGGCGGCGGGTTCGTTTAGCGTGCCGCTGCTTATGCCGATCTTCCTGCCACAGCTTACGCGCCGTGAATTTTTGAAACGCGCCGCGCTGGCCGGGGCCGCCGTCGCGCTTGGACCGTCAAGCTACGCCGGGCCGTCTGACCGGGCGCGGGACGAACACACCTTCGCTTTTTTTTCCGACCCGCACGTCGCCGCCGATGCCGCGCTGAACTTCGCCGGCGTCAACATGGCGGACAATCTCGCCGCCTGCGCCCGTGAACTCGCCGCGTGGCCGGTGCCGCCCGCCGCCGTCATCGTCAACGGCGATCTGGCGTTCAAGTTCGGACTGCCGGCGGATTACGCGACGTTCGGGAAATTGATGGAACCCATCCGCGCGCTCGCGCCGGTGCATCTGACGCTTGGCAACCATGACGCGCGGGGAAACTTCTGGCAGGCGTTTCCGCAGGACGCCACGCGCGCGGCCGCCGTGCCGGAAAAACAGGTCGCCGTTTTTACCAGCACCCGCGCCAACTGGTTTCTACTCGATTCCCTGAACGTCACGGACCGCACCCCCGGCAGGCTGGGTGCGGCGCAACTGCACTGGCTGGCGCGCGAACTGGAATCGCGCCCGGACCAACCGGCCATTGTCGTCGGCCATCATCCCCTGGACTTCACCGGGCTTTTGGGCCTGAAAGATTCGTCCGCGCTGGAGAAATTGCTGGCCCGGCACCGGCAGGTGAAGGCGTTCGTTTTCGGCCACACGCACGACTGGCACGTCAGGACGCACCAGAGCGGCGTGCATTTGATCAACCTGCCGCCGACGGGCTACGTTTTCGACGCCGGCCGGCCGAGCGGCTGGGTGCGCGTCACGCTCGCGCCCGACGGCATGGAAGTTGAATTGCGCTCGCTCGATCCAAATTACCCCGACCATGCGAAGGTGCGGCGGTTGAACTGGCGTCCGACGTGAACCGGAAAATTGAACCGATGAAACGAACTGTTTTTTGGGGATGGCTGCTGCTGGCCGCCCTGCCCTTGTCCGCCGAACCGGCGGACGGCGATGCGCAAATCCGCTCCGGCACAAACGATTCAGCCATTGTCATCACCACCACGCGGCGGCGGGCGGGCGCGATTGATTCGCTCCAATGGCGCGGCCACGAATTCATCAACAGCACGGACCACGGGCGGCAGTTGCAATCGGCCGGTTCCTTCGACAACACGCCGGCAGCGAACTGCGAAACTTTTAATCCCACCGAAGCCGGTTCAAGGCTGGATGGCGCGGGAACCAGCTCGACCAGCCGCCTGCTCGAGCTCAACGCCAGCGGCAACCATTTGCGCACACGGACGCAAATGGCGTTCTGGCTCGCGCCGGGCGAGCGTTCAGAGGGCCAGCTCGCGCGGAACACAAACACGCTGTCTGATTATGTGCTTACGAAGGACGTGACCATCGGCCTCGGGCCCTGGCCGCAGGCGCTGGATTATCGGGTGACGTTTTCGATGCCCGCCGGCGCGCAGCATGTCTCGGCGCAGTTCGAGGCATTGACCGGATACCTGCCGCCGGAATTCAACTGCTTTTGGGAATTCAATCCGACGACGGCAAAGCTGCAGCCGTCGAGCGACGGTCCCGGCGAAATAAAAAATCCCGTGGTGCTCGCGACGGCGGACGGAAAATTCGCCATGGGTATTTTTGCACCACCGCAAACGCATCCGGACACGAGCGGGCCGAATTATGGCCGGTGGAAATTTGTCAACGAACGCGTCGTGAAATGGAACTGCGTCTATCGCGTCCACAATCCGCAGGGCATCCGTGCCGGCGATTATAGCTACCGGATGTTCGTGCCGGTCGGCACGCTCGCACAAGTCGAGGCCATGCTGCGGGACTGGCGCGCAGTTAGCTGGCAGCCGTCGCCAGACGCCGAGCGCCAAAACTAGCTTTTGCTCAGGCGCTCCACCGGTTTCTCAAAAAACATCCGGTGCGCCTCTTCAAGAATGGCCGGAATGCGGCCGGCAAACGGACTGTTTTTCAACGTGGCGCGCAGGTCAAATTCCCGCAGCTTCGCGGCGTTCTGGCCGGGAAACCAGTGTTCGGCCTGGCCGAGCAGATTGTAGCGCATCTTGCCCCACGCGGTGAGTTCGAGCGGTTTGCCGTAGGTCCAGAGGCGCAATATTTCCGAGACATTGATCTGGCCGGGAACATCCACATAATTTGGCAGCCCTTCCGGCCATCGCGCGCACCAGTCCGCGCCGAGAACTTTTTCCATTTCCGCGCGCCACCGCTTTTCAATCGGCGCAATCGTCGCAGGAATGTTGTCGTAAAATTTCAGCGCCGCGACGTGCTCGTCAAAATCCGTCGGCTTCGCCACTCCGCAGCTCAAGGTGTGGACTTCCGGGCGGTTGAGGCAATAAAGGTCGTTGAACTGCATCGGCGTGAGCGGCGCGCAAAGCTTGCTGATCTTCGACCCCGGCTCCTGCAGCTTGCCGCCCTTGTCATTCGGGCTGATGATGAACACGCCCATGTCGTGCTTGTGTGCGGCCAGCACGGCGGACCAGTTCAGGTCGTTCACAAAATACCAGTGCAGGTTGACGTAATCAAATTCGCCGGTGTTGACGGCCTCCAGAATGATGTCGGTGGTGCCGTGCGTGGAAAAGCCGATGAACCGGCAGCGGCCTTCCTTCTGCAACTTCCGCGCGGCGGCGAGACAGCCGTTTTTTTGCAGCGACCAGTCGAGCAACTGGCGGTTGTTGATGCCGTGCAGCGACAGCAGATCCACCTGCTCGAGCTTCAGGTAGTTCATTGAAGTCTCGAACGTCTTGAGAAATTCCTCCGCCGTGGCGCGCGGCGAGACCTTGGTTTGCACGATCATTTTGTCGCGCGGCAGTTTCGGCAGCAGGTTGCCGAGCTGCATTTCCGACGTGCCGTAGCCACGCGCGGTTTCGATGTGGTTGATGCCCAGTTCCAGCGCGCGATGAATGCACGCCTCGAGATTTTCCTGGTTTGCGCGCGGAATGTCCTGTGGCGGCACGTCCTGCCATTTGTGCTGGTAACGCATCCCGCCACAGGAAATCACCGGGAGGTTCAATCCCGTCCGGCCAAAACGACGATATTTCATCGCGGTAAAAATAGATTGCCGGCGCGCGCATGGCAAGCAGCCGAAAATCCGGGCGGGGTTCTGATTTGAAAATGGAGCGCGGATGGTCCTCAATTCGCAGCGGGTGGCCAGGCAGATGCGCGCCCGAATCAATCCCATCCGACCGGCCTGTCTCTTGCTTGGAAAAACAGTTGCCGGGCGATGGCCGGTCACGATTCTTGCAGGAATTTGGCTTGTGACCGGGGTCTCCATCACCCGGTCTGCGTCTGGTTTTTCAGCCGCAAATTATTCCCTCACCCGGCCGGCGGACACCCATCCGACGGGCGAGGGCCGGGGTGAGAATTCTCCCAAACGGAATTTCGCGCTTTGAACCCCT
>CAYVGC010000031.1:0-41001 GCA_964449815.1 uncultured Bifidobacteriaceae bacterium | reverse complement strand
GCGGACGCGCGCGGGATGGCGATGGCGTTCACCGGCACGCGGCATTTCCGGCATTGATGATGGCTACTGGTTGAAAAGATTTGCCGTCCGCAATTTGCTGTTTTCAAAGTGCAAACCGAAACCGGAAATCACTTTGTCAGGGAATAAATCAGCGCGATCTGCACGGCAGTGACGCCGGCAAGCAGCACCCAGACAAAAAACTCGCGCGCGCGCAGGCCGCGCTGGCGCGGGGCGGCGAGCCAGAATTGAATTTTGGCGGAGCCGAAGGAGATGATGTCCCCATTGCGAAGCCGTGTGGAGGTCTGCAACCGATCGTTGACGGCAATGAACGCCTCTTCAATTGTTTGCAAGGCAAAACCCTCGTTGCTTTTAAATTCCAGCTTGAAGTGGTGGTCCCAAATGCCTGCGGCATCAAGGCACAAGTCATTATCCGCCGCGCGACCGACGCAAAAAGGAAAACGGCGGACGACTTGAACATCGCCCGCCATTTTGCCGGAAAGAATGCGGAGTTGAACCATCAAAACAGGCGGCGGCCGACGACGATCTGGTCGCCGGGATAAACCGGCGGGTCGGGAGCCTCGCCATTGAGAATGGCGTCGGCGTTGAGCTTAAAGTGCTGGCCGTTGGCGCGGATCAGCATAACGTCTTTGTGGTTGGCGAAATCCGTAAAATCGCCGGCCGAGGTGATGGCCTTGGTAACCGTAATCTGCCCGACATACACCTCCCGGTTGGGTGTCCTGACTTCGCCGCGGACATAATATACACGGTCGTTGGTGGTCTTGACCGTAACGTTGAGATGCTTGTAAATCGCGGGAACATAGAGGCTGTGGATTAAATCCTCCAACTCGCCGGCGGTCTTGCCGGCGGCCTGGACGCGGCCCACATCCTGCAAAGTAATCGTGCCGTCTTCCTTGATGGGTTTTTCCTGCGGAACCAGTTCATCCGGCACGCCGGTCAAGGTGATGGTGACCGTGTCGCCAATGTGAAGCCGGGCAACATTCGGGTCGCCGGTGATCTCCTGTCCCGGCGGTTGCATGGCCTTGGAATAGTCAGGCTGCGAACAGCCTGCAAGACCGAGCGACAAAAAGACTGCGAAGGACAATAGATTCAGACGGACAAACCAGACATTTTTGGCTTTCATCGGCGGTAGAATATGCATCAGCAACGTCGCTTAATATTTTTGTTTGATGTTGGTCTCGGTTTTGCCGCTGTCGGCACCGCCAAGATCGCCTTCGCTCTTGGCCTCGGCTTCCTGTTCGCTGGCGCTGCGGGAATAATAGTAGTCGTGATAGTAGCCGCTGTAGTAATAATAACCTTCGTCCTGCGACATGTTGATGTTATTGAGCACCATGCCGACAAAATTGCCGCCGACTTTTTCAATCATCTGCTTGGCGCGGATGGTCATCGGCTGTGGATAGCGGCGGTATTGGATGACCTGCATGACGAGGTCAACTTCGCTGGCCAGAATCGAGGCGTCGCTGACACCGAGAATAGGTGGTGAGTCGAAGAAGATGAAATCATAGCGCTGCTTGAGTTCGGCGATCATCTCCTTCATCTGGGCCGAGCCAAGAATGCCCATGGAGCTGTTGGGTAGCCGGCCGCTCGACATGAAATCGAGACCGGGCACGGCGGTGGTCTGCACCAGCTCGATCAATTTATTCTGCTTGAGGAGATAATTGGTCAGCCCAAGGTTGTTCGCCACCTTGAAATGTTTGTGGAGCGTGGGACGGCGCAAGTCGGAGTCCACGACCAAAACCCGGTTGCCAGCCTGGGCGAACACCGTGGCGAGATTGATGGTGGTGGTGGACTTGCCTTCGCCGGCACCGGCGCTGACCACAACGATGGTGTTCAATTTTTCATCCTTGCGGGAGAAGAGAAGGTTGGTGCGCAACACCCGGTAGGCTTCCGCGTGCTTGCTTTCAGTGCCTTCGTCAACCAAGTAGCCGATGTTTTGCGGAATGACACCCAAAACCGGGGCTTGGAAGGTGCGTTCAACATCGTCAATCGTCTTCACGCTGGTGTCGAGATATTCAATGAAAAAGGCCAGGCCGACACCCATGATGAGGCCAAAAACCAGCCCCAAAACAATGTTGACGGTCTTGTTGGGCTTGACCGGGGTCTTGCCCGGCTCGGCCGTATCGGTGATTTGCACCATGGAATTTTTGGGCAGTGAAAGGTCTATCTTTTCCGCCTCCAATTTTGAATACAGCAGCTTGTGCATGTCCTGCATCTGTTCCAGATTCCGCTTCTGGTCGTAGTAGGGCTGGTTTTTCCGAGCCTCCTCCTGGTCTTGTGTTTTGGCGGCATCAACTAAATCAGTCACGGCGTCGAGAGCTGCTTTTTTGGATTTCACCTGGCTTTCCAGACCCGCCATAATGCCAATCACACGGTCATCAATTTCACGGTTTAATTCATCCAGCAAAGATTGCACCCGGATGATGTTATAATTCGTCAATGCATAATCGTTGGTCATCGTCACCCACTTCTGCTGGGCTTCGTGCAGCTTGCTCAACAAGTCATTAAGCGCAGCGTCCTGAACCATTTGCGGCAGCACATCGCACAACTTGTCCTTGTTGGTTTGCTGGATGGATTGGAGCTCCTGCAATTGCACAAACTGTTCCTTGTAAAGCTGTTCCTTTTCGATCTTTTGCTCCTCGATTTGGTGCAACACCTCCGAAGTCAGCGTGGGTGTAAAGCCGGAGGCACCCGCCTGATCGGTGATGTGCAGCTGCTGCCGAAGCAGCTCGACATAATCCTGGTTCGTCTTGATTTCCTGCTCCTGTTCCTGAAACTGTTCTTCGAGCGTCTTCAAGCCGTTCTCGGTCAACTGCTGGCGGGACTGAAACCGGTAAGCCCGGTAAGCCTCGGCAATGGCATTCGCCAGTTGCGCCGCCTCGTTCTTGTCATCGCTGTAAACCGTGATGGAAATCAGCTTGGTGTTTTTTACCGGGGCGAGCAGCATGCGCTGCTTGAGAATTTCCATCGTCTCGGAGGTTTTAAGCGTCTCGCCATTGAAATACTTTTTGCCCCATTCCACATTCAGGTTCATCCCCGCGATGACATTGCTCAAAACAATTTGCGACTGCATGATTTCAAACGTCGTCTGGATGAAATACGGATCATAGCTGTTGTTCTGAGGCATGCCGGTGATGCTGCCAATGTCCATCACGTCGTTTTCCACCTTGATGCGCGCGGTGCTGGAATAAGATTCCGGCAAGATGAAAGTGACGGCCGTGGCGATGATGGCGGTAATGAGAAAAACCGTGATGATGATCGCCTTGCGAATGCGGATCACCCGCCAGTAATCCAGAAAATGCAGCCTGGTTTCCGGCGGAGCGGAGGTCTTAAAATCATCCATATCTTAAAAGTATAAAAAATAGCGGGAGCCTGTAACGACCCGGCTCCCGGCTCCACGTTCAAACCATGCTATGGTTTGCTCGCGATTAGTAATTTGCTGACAACCCAAGATAAGCCCGGTTGCGGGAGTAACCGACATCAACCACTTCGCTTCCGGACGTCACGACGTCATCATAATTGTAACCCACATCCAGCGAAAAATGCTGATTGATCATGTAATTCAGGTTGACACCCAAGCTATAATCCGTCTCGTCCTCGCTGCTCGCAGCACCACCTTGAAAAGTTGAATACTGTATGCGGCCGATCACCGATCCAGTCAGTTTCGACGTGATCTTGTGGTTCAAGGACGCGTAACCGACTGAACTCTCGGCATATTGCGTCATATTTCCAGAGCTGTCAGGCTGCACTTGATCCGTCGCATTGATGTTTTGCGTGAAGCCAACCTGCACATAGGAGCCAGGAAGGTAAGTGTAGGTCAAGGACACATCCGCATACGGTGCCCACGAAGTATTTGAATTCAGCGGATCGTTGTAAATGTCCGTATAAGACACGCCGCCGCGGGCCGACCCACCCAAATTGGGAGTGAATTGATGCTCAAGGCCGACATAGGCATAATGAGTCATGCTGTCACGATCGGAACTTTGATAGAAACCTTTAGAACCAGGCTTATCGATAAGAAGAGGGATGCTGAATGCAATTGGCTCATCTCCGGTGTAGTTCACCAGACTATACTGATAACCAACAAACAAAGTGGTTTCAGGTTGAACATGCCATTTGAAATCAATGGACGCACTGTTCTCATCTCGGTTCAAAACACCCGCCAAAGTCGGGCGATCCGGGGTGGTAAGCCAATTCGCTTCCGTCGCCCCGGCGTTGTCGTAATCGTAAAAATTGTTGTTATATGTGAAAACGGTGCTGAACTGGCGCGCCCAGTCGGTGGTCAATGCAACGGCACCGTGGTTGGCAATGTTGTCGCCATTGACGCGATGAGTAACTGATTCTCCATTTTGCATTGGCTGGAGTAATTCCGGCTCCTGACCGGCGGCAAAAGTGTCGGTGAATTTCCCGTGCCAGCGTTCATTGAAGGCGTGATCCAGCCACAAGTCCACCTGATGCGTCTGGTCAAAAGCGTCCTGTCCCGTATCATTCCGCTCCTGGTAATAGTAAAGACCGTAAGTATAGCGAATTCCCAAGTCTGTCTGCTGCAAAGGCAGGTGGTAGGAAACCGATGGCGACACCTCGGCACCAAACGTGCCTGAGTTGGCGGTGCCTGGCTCGTAATTGTCGTCATAGAAACCACGCAGCGTTCCGGAAATGCTCCAGTCTTTCGGCGAGTTGACGTCGGCGGCCAGCGCGGATTGTTGTAGTGCAGCGGCCCCGAGAGCCACCAGCCCGGCAGAGACAAACAGATTCTTCATAATTCTTCTGGTTTTGTTTTTTTGACCGTTCGCACTCCGTCCCGTTCAAAAAAAGTGCTTACAGCCGATTACAGGATCAATTTATCAGGCCGACAAGTTGTCCGTCAAAGGTTTTTTTTGAAAATTATCATGCCGGGAGCGGCATAAATTTTTGCGATTGATATTATTACGTCTTCAGCCGGCGCCATTTCGTGACAATTCTTTTTGCAGCCGCGCCCACGGCAAAACATTCACCACGTCCGTCTGCGTCAGCCAGCCCTTGCGCGCGATGCCGGCACCCAAACGCAGAAAACCCGCGTGTTCATTGCGGTGCGCGTCGGGATTGATGACGCATTTCACGCCCTTGCTTTTCGCATACGGCCAGTGCCGCCAGTCCAGATCAAACCGATGCGGATTGCAGTTTAGCTCAAGCCAGGTGCCGGTTTCGGCGCAGGCGTCAATCACCGCCCGCACATTCACCGGATACGGCTCGCGCTCCAACAGCAGCCTGCCCGTCAGGTGACCGATGATGTGCACGAACGGATTTTCCACCGCGCGAATGATTCGTTTTGTGTTCTCCGCCTCGCTGCTCGACGGCACATGCAGGCTGGCGACCACCACCTCCAATTCCGCCAGCAGTTCGTCCTCAAAATCCAGCCGCTCTTTTAGAATATCCACTTCGCTGCCGGTCAACAATCTGAAATCACCGCCGCGCGCCGCGATTTTCCCGTTCAGCTTTTTGATTTCCAAAATCTGTTCGCGCAGCCGCTTTGCATCCAGGCCGTTCGCCTGGAACGACGATTTCGAGTGATCCGTAATCGCCCAGTATTCAAGTCCCAAATCCTCCATGCAGGCCGCGATTTCTTGCAATGTGTTTTTGCCGTCACTCCAGTTTGAGTGATTGTGCAGCGCCCCTTTCAAATTTGTCCATTCAATCAGTTTTGGCAGCTCATTTTTCTCCGCCGCCGAAAACTCGCCGTGATCCTCGCGCAATTCCGGCGGCACAAAAACCAGGCCCAGTTTTTCAAAAATCTCCCCTTCGTCCTGGCATGGCACCAGCAGTTTCGGGTCGCGCGTTTCCTCTTTCGATTTGAACAAACCGTATTCGTTCAGCCGCAGCCCGCGCTGAATCGCCCGCTGCCGCATCACGATATTATGCTCCTTGCTGCCGGTGAAATACGCCAGCGCAAACGGAAACTCCGCGTCGCTCACCACGCGCAGATCGCACTGGATGCCGCCGTCCAGAATCACGCTCGCCTTCGTTTCGCCTTTGGCCAGGACTTTTACAATGCCCGGTTGGGAAACAAAAAAATCAATCACAGCCGCCGGTTTCTTCGATGACGCCAGCAGATCAACATCACCGCAGATTTCCTTGAAACGGCGCAGGCTGCCCGCCATGCTGCACCGGATCACCGCCGGATGTTCGCGCAGACTTTCCAGCAGCGGCACGGCGGCACACCGGGCCTGGCTCAACAAATGTTTGCTGGCGTAAGTCCGTTTAAGTTCAATGCCTTCCAAAATGTTCGCCTGCGTCTTCTCGCCGAAGCCGTCCAGTTCCGCCACTTTTCCCGCCCGGCACGCGGCCTCAAGCTTTGCGATGGAATCCACGCCGAGCTTCTGGTTCAGCGCCTGGATTTTCTTCGGGCCAAGGCCGGAAATTTCCAGCATCTCGATCAGGCCCGGCGGAATCGAAGCCTTGAGTTCCTCGTAATATTTCAGTTTGCCGGTCTCGACCAGCTCCGTGATCTTCTGTTCGAGCGCCTCGCCGACGCCCTTGATTTCGCCGAGCCGTTTTTCCGCGACCAGTTTGGCCAGCGGCTCGTTCAAACCCTCCAGCGTCCGCGCCGCGTTTGCGTAGGCGCGGGTTTTGAACGGGTTTTCGCCCTTCAATTCCAGCAGCGTGCCGATCTCCACCAAAATTTCCGCGACCTTGTCTTTGTCCATGCGCTTAATATAAGTTCAAGGTTCAGAGTTCAAAGTTCAAAGTTCGTTGAATCGTGAATTGTTGCATCGGAAAAATGCGCGCGCCGCGCCGATTCATGATGCAACGATTTAACGATGCAACGACTCGCAATTCGCGCTAGGATTCACCCATGATTAAGACGCAGAAAGTCGCGCTGACCATCGCCGGCTCCGACAGCGGCGGCGGCGCGGGCATCCAGGCCGACCTGAAAACTTTCGCCGCGCTGGGCGTCCATGGCGCCAGCGCCATTGCCTGCCTCACCGCCCAAAATCCCCGGCGGGTTCTCGCGGTGGAACCGTGTTCGCCAAAAATGTTGCGGCGGCAAATCGAAGCCGTGTTTGAAGAACTGGAGCCGGCGGCGGTGAAAACCGGGATGCTGTTCTCCGCAGAAAATATCCGCATCGTCGCGGACTTTTTTAAGCGGGAAAAATGCCCGCTGGTCGTGGATCCGGTGATGCTTGCCACCAGCGGCGCGCGACTGCTGAAACCGGCGGCGGAGAAAATCCTCCGCGAAAAGCTGTTGCCGCGCGCCACGCTCCTCACGCCGAATCTGGCCGAGGCGGAGATTCTAGCCGGCCGGAAAATTTCTGCGCCGGAAGACCTGCGTTCCGCCGCGCGCGCAATCCATGCCCGCTTCGGCGGCGCGGTTCTGGTGAAAGGCGGCCACCTGAAAAACTGCCGCGAGGCGATGGATGTTTTCTTTGACGGTGAAACAGAGCTGCTGCTGTCCGCGCCGTTCGTCCAGGGCGTTTCCACCCACGGCACCGGCTGCACTTGTTCCGCCGCGATCTGCGCCGCACTCGCGCTCGGCCACGATTTGCCGGGCGCGGTGGAGACCGGGAAAAACTTCATCACCGCGGCCATCGCCAATAGCTATCGCGTGGCAAATCACTTTGCGCTCGGCCAGATTTCGATGGCCGCGCTCAAACATCCGGCCCGTGAAGGCGGAAAAGCTGCCGGCAACCGCCGCCTTCAAATTCCGGCAGTTCCTGCTGCGCGTGATGCCGGGCGCGAAAAAATCAGCGGTGATCCAAACGGGCGAAAGCTGATTTGCCGCCGTTTCAACCCGAAAACCGGGAAGGAACCGGGTTCGAATAATCCTGTTTAATTTTGGCGTTTCCGGCTAATTTCAAGGCGATGTCCGACACGCTCGTCGTCAATGAAATCTATTTGAGCCTGCAAGGTGAAAGCACCTTTGCCGGGCTGCCGTGTGTTTTCATCCGGCTCACCGCCTGCGATCTCCGCTGCTCGTATTGCGACACCGCCTACGCCTTCACCGAAGGCAAAACGAAATCGCTCGCGGAAATTTTGACGGAAGTCCGGCGGCAGGCCGGGCCGTTTTCCGGTTTAGAATCTCAAATTTCAAATTCCAGATTGCCGCTCGTTGAACTCACCGGCGGCGAACCGCTGCTCCAGAAAAATTCCCGGCCCTTGATGGAATCACTCTGCGACGACGGCTTCACCGTTTTGATCGAAACCAGCGGCGCGCATGACATCGCCAAAATTGATCCGCGCGTCCGCCGCATCATGGATCTGAAATGTCCGTCGAGCGGCGAAGCGGGGCGAAATCTTTTTTCCAACCTTGCGCACCTGAAAACCACCGACGAAATCAAGTTCGTCATCGGCACGATGGAGGATTACGAATGGGCGAAACGACAAATCGCCGCGCACAAACTGGCTTCCATCTGCCCGCTGCTGTTTTCGTGGGTGCATCCGCTCGCGCCGGAGCAGCAAAGCAGGCTGCTGAAAAAAGTTCCCGCCGGCCTCCCGCCGGTTTCCCGCCGGGAACTCGCGGAAAAAATCATTGCCGACGCCCTGCCCGTCCGCTTTCAAATCCAGCAGCACAAAATCATCTGGCCGCCGGAACAGCGCGGAGTTTGAAATGAGCCAGACGAGCCAAACCCTCCAACTGCTCCGCAGCTACGAATCGCGCAACGTGCTGTTCACCGAGCCGGACGGCTCGTGGCCGATCGTCTGGGAACGCGCGAAAGGCGTTCACGTCTGGGACGCCGAAGGGAAAAAGTATCTGGACCTGACCGCCGCCTTCGGCGTCGCCGCCGCCGGACATGCGAACCCCAAAGTCGTCAAGGCCGGGCAAAAACAGATGGCAAAACTCATGCACGCAATGGGCGACGTGCATCCGCACGCGCTCAAGGCCGGACTGGCGCGGGAGTTGAGCGGCATCACGTTTGAGCGCTGGGCGCAAAATAAACGGAAGGCGGAAAGCGGAAAGCGGGAGACGGGAAAGGTGATTTTTTCCAACTCCGGCTTTGAAGCCGTCGAGTCCGCGCTCAAGACCGCGCTGCTCGCCACCGGGAAAAAGGGCGTCATCGCTTTTGAAGGCGGCTACCACGGACTCGGCTATGGCGCGCTCAACGCCACGCACCGCGAGCATTTCCGCAGCCCGTTTCGTTCACAGCTCCGCGAGTTCGCCCGTTTCGTGCCGTTCCCCCAAATTTCGGAGGGACGAGTTTCCAAAATCAAAAATGAGGACTCGCAGCGCTCGTCCCTCCGAGAAGTTGAACCGCGTCTCCGTCAGCTTTTCCGCCGCGAAAAAATCGGCGCGATTCTCGTTGAGCCGATCCAAGCCCGTGGCGGCATCAATGTTCCGCCGCCGGAATTTCTGCCGTTGCTGCGAAAACTTTGCGACGAATTCGGCGCGCTGCTGATTCTCGACGAGATTTACACCGGCTTCGGCCGCACCGGAAAATGGTTCGCGTGTGAACACTCGCAAACGATTCCCGATTTGATCTGTCTCGGCAAGGCGCTCACCGGCGGCTTTCCGCTTTCCGCCTGCGTCGGCCGCGCGGAGCTGATGGATGCCGCCTGGCCCGCCTCGACCGGCGAGGCGATTCACACCAGCACGTTCCTCGGCCATCCCGTCGGCTGCGCGATGGCGCTGGCGCAAATCTCCGAAATCCGCCGGCTGAAACTCTGCGAACGCAGCGCGGCGCTGGGGAATTTTTTACTGGCCGGACTTGCTTCAATTAAAAATTTAAAATCAACGATCAATTATTCCGTGCGCGGCCTTGGGCTGATGGCTGGCGTGGGATTGACCCGGCCCGGCGGCATCCCCGCCGCTGAACCGGCATTGAACGCGATAAAAACCTTGCTGCATCGGGGCTTTATTCTCCTGCCGGAAGGCGGACACGGCAACGTCATCAGTTTTACGCCGCCGCTGACAATCACCAAAGCGCAACTGGCAAAAGCGGTCGGCGCGCTCGCGGAGGTGCTGCAATGACGCTCCATGAAATGCGCGAACTGCTGGCCAAACGCGACATCCAACTGACGCGTTCGCTCGGCCAGAATTTTTTGCATGACGGCAACCAGCTGCGGCGCATCGTGGACGAGGCGGAAATCAAGCCGTCGGATAAAATCCTCGAAATCGGTCCGGGGCTGGGGCCGCTGACCGAACTGCTTCTGGCAAAAGCGGGCGAGGTGCTGGCCGTCGAAAAGGACGGACGGCTCGTGGATTTGTTGTGCGAGCGGTTTGGTTTGACCGCGCAGGCGGATGAATTGCCCGCCTGCGCCTCGGAGACGAAGGCGGACGAATCTTCCGCCGGCCAAACTGCGCCACAAAATCTTTTCCTGCTGCACGACGACGCGCTGGCGTTTCTCAAGCGCGAGCCGCGCGACTGGAGCGATTGGAAACTCGTGGCGAACCTGCCGTATTCCGTCGCCTCGCCGATTCTGGTGGAGCTGGCCGCCGGCCGGCGCGCGCCGAAAAGGCTCGTCGTCACGCTCCAATTTGAAGTCGCGCAGCGGCTGATGGCGCAGGCGGACGACGACGATTACGGCATCCTGACGCTGCTGGTACAGCTCGACTTCGCGCCGCGCGAATGGTTCAGGATTCCGCCGGGCTGTTTTTTCCCGTCGCCGGATGTGGATTCCGCGTGCGTGATTTTGGAACGCCGCGCGCAGCCGCTGCTGCCGGAAAATTTGCGCGCCAGTTTCGTGAAAATCGTGAAGCGCGCGTTCTCGCAACGGCGCAAGATGATGCTGAAATTATTAAAATCGGACTGGCCGAGGGAACAACTGGAGGCCGTGTTCGCCGAATTGTCAATCTCGCGACTGGAGCGCGCGGAGAAATTGAGTCTGGAACAATTTGTGGCACTGACGGAAAAGCTTTTCAATTGAGGATGAAATCTGAATTCAAAAACAAGCTCGACAGCTTGCAACGCCACCTGTCCTTGCGTCAAACCGTGGTCACTACTCGTCGAAAATTCTCCGAGTGGTGGAGTGGTGCCAGCGAGTGGAATCGAACCACTGACCTCGGGCTTATGAGTCCCACGCTCTAACCAACTGAGCTACGCTGGCAATCAAACGGGCCGACATTGTGCGAACATTTTGCTTCCTGTCAAACCGCGAATTGCGCCAGTCTTCCGCCGTGCAAAAACTTCCGCGCCGCTTTTACGACCGCGACACCAGGCTCGTCGCCCAGGAACTGCTCGGAAAACTGCTCGTCCATCATTCCGGCGGCGTTGAGCGCATTGGAAAAATTGTCGAGGTGGAAGCCTATCTCGGCGAGCATGATCTCGCGGCCCACTCGTCGAAAGGCTTGACCGAACGCACCAAAACCATGTTCGGTCCGCCCGGTCACGCCTACGTTTATTTCATCTACGGAATGTATGACTGCATGAACGTCGTGACCGAACGCGAAGGCCACGCGTCGGCCGTCCTGCTGCGCGCAATCGAGCCGCTGCAAAACCTGGAAGGGCGCACCCAGGGGCCGGGCCTGCTTTGCCGCGCCATGGAAATTGACCGCCGCCTGAACGCCCACGATTTGCTGAGCGATGATTTTTTCATCGCCGAGCCGGAAAGCGCGGGAAAATTTTCCATCGCCAAGCGTCCGCGCATCGGCGTGGGCTACGCGAGGCACTGGGCGAAAAGGCGGCTGCGATTTTACATCAAGGGCAACCCGTTCGTCTCGCGGCCTTAAATTTTTTCCACGCCGGGAATTTCCTTGCGGGACTGCACGACCAGGTCCACCAGCCCGTATTTCTTCGCCTCCTCGGCGCTCATGAAATTGTCACGGTCGCAATCCTTGTCCACCTGTTCGACCGTTTTGCCCGTGTGCCTGGCGAGGATGGCGTTCAACGTGTTCTTCAGATTGAGCATGTGCTTCACGCGGATTTCCACGTCGCTGGCCTGGCCTTCCGCGCCGCCAAGCACCTGGTGGATCATGATGTTGGAATTCGGCAGCGCGTATCGCTTGCCTTTCGTGCCGGCGCACAAAAGCACCGCGCCCATGCTCGCCGCCTGGCCGATGCAGTAGGTGTTCACGTCGCAGGTGAGATACTGCATGGTGTCGTAAATCGCCAGGCCGGACGTGACGCTGCCGCCGGGCGAATTGATGTAAATGTGGATGTCCTTCTTGGGTTCGGTCATCTGCATGAACAGAAGCTGCGCCACCACAACATTCGACACCTGGTCGTCAATCGGCGTGCCGATGAAAATGATGCGGTCAACCAGCAGCCGTGAATAAATATCGAAACTACGCTCGTTCCCGCGCCCGTCCCGTTCAATTACAAACGGGACCGAATAATTTTTGATGTCGTTCATGGGGAAATAACTACTCCATTTTCGCCGCAAGTAAAGTTTTCATCCATCGTCCTTGCAACCGGGAAAACGTCAAGCACGAGGACGAGGAGGTCAAAGCTTGAACATCTTCCAGATCAACACAAACGCACTTGCGAAATCCTGCGGCTGCTCGTTCACCCACTTTGTCACCGCGGCCGGCGCGAACCACCCGCCCGCCTCGATTTCATCCGGATGCAGCACAAACGGCCCGTCGCTTTCGCAGCGGTAAATCCAGCAGAATTCCCAGCCCGTCTCCCGGCGCGCGTCAATCTTGAAAAGCCGCGGCGGCGGCTGGGGCAGGCGCAGGCCGATTTCCTCGCGCACCTCGCGCACCGCACACGTGTCGTAAGCCTCGCCGCTGTCCAGATGACCGGACGCCGATGAATCCCATTTGCCGGCGGCGATGTCCTTTTTCAGCGAGCGCTTCTGGAGAAAAACCTCGCCGCGCGCATTGAACACCAGCACATGCACCGCACGATGCCACAGCCCGCGCGCATGAACTTCGCGCCGGGTGTTCTGTCCGACCACTTCATCGCGCTCGTTGACCACATCAAACATTTCTTCGGACATAAAGCGGGGCCATTTTGCGGACAATCCAGACTGCAAAGCAATGCCGGAAACCGCAAACGCCTGGTTTGCCTTGCGCCACGCAAGCCTCGCTTTTCGCCAGAAGCCGGGCGGCAACATCACCCGTAAAATGGCAAAAACTGTTAATAAATTTTCGTTTTCATTCGTCCGGCATCTGGTAATCTTCAAGACTGTTGGTAAAAACCGCGTGTTCATCCCGGAAAACAAAATATAATTTATGCCACTAACACATACCAAAGACCTGTTCGCCAAAGCGCTCAAAGGCAAATACGCCCTCGGCGCTTTCAACGTCAACAACATGGAACTCATCCAGGCCATTGTCGAGGCCTGCGAAGAGGAAAAAGCCCCGCTGATCCTCCAGATTTCCAAGGGTGCGCGCTCCTACGCCAACCCGGTTTACCTCAAAAAACTCATCGAGGCCGCCGTCAGCGTGTCCAACATCCCCATCGCCGTCCACCTCGACCACGGCGACACGTTTGAGCTGTGCAAGCAGTGCATTGACGAGGGGTTCACCAGCGTCATGATTGACGCCAGCCACGAGCCGTTTGAGAAGAACGCCGAGATCACCCGCAAGGTCGTGGAATACGCGCACAAGTTCAACGCCTCCGTGGAATCCGAACTCGGCCACCTCGTCGGCGCGCAGTTCGACGAAGGCGAAGAGGGCGGCGTCCACTCCACCAGCGGCAACTACACGAACACGGACGAAGCCGTCAAATTCGTCAAGGAAACCGGCTGCGACTCGCTCGCCGTCGCCATTGGCAACAGCCACGGCGCCTACAAATTCACCGGCACCCAGCACCTCGACCTGGAACGCCTCAAGGCCATCAAGAAGGCTTTGCTCGAAGCAAACCTCGGCGATTATCCGCTGGTCCTTCACGGCGCCTCCAGCGTGCCGCAATATCTTGTTGCCGAAATCAACAAATACGGCGGCAAGATGCCCAACGCCCAGGGCGTGCCGGAACCCGACATCGAAGTCGCCCGCCGCGTGGGCTGCACCAAGGTCAACATTGACACTGATCTGCGCCTGGCGATGACCGCCGGCATCCGCAAAGTGTTCGCGGAAAACCCGAAGGAGTTCGATCCGCGCAAATATCTCGGACCCGCACGCACGCATGTCAAAGACCTCGTCCGGCACAAGGTCAAAAACGTGCTCTGCTGCGCCGGTCACGCGTTTGACTGAACATTATTTCCGATCCCAGGCCCCGGGCGATTCGTCCGGGGCTTTTTATTTTGAGGATCGGCGGTGCCGCCGGGGTGTGCCAACCGCGCCAGCCTGACCGCGCCACTGGCACAAATTTTGTGCCAAAAGTTTCCAGCCCATCCATCCCTTGCAAACCCCGGTGCGCGTTTCTCCTTTATTTTCAACGGCTTTCCGCCGTCCCTGCCATTGGCATTGTCAAAGCTGAAAGAAGATTCGTTGGAACCGAGACAATCAACCAAATCAATAACGAAAGGATCAAATATGAAACTGATGCAATATCAACGACCCGGGCTGGCGTGGCCGACCTTCGGACGGCTGGCGGGTTTGCAGGATGAACTGGACCAGTTGTTTGAATCGCCGATGCAGGCGTGGGCACCGGCGCTGGATGTTCACGAAGACAAGGACGGCTACACCATCCGCGTGGAACTGCCCGGCATGAAACGCGAGGACATTGAAGTCTCGTTGCAGGACGGCGCGCTGGTCATCTCCGGCGAACGCAAGACCGAGACCCTCAAGGAAGACGTCGAGGTTCACCGGCAGGAGCGCTATTTCGGACGCTTCTCCCGCGCGCTCACGCTGCCGACCGCCGTGTCCGGCAACCAGGTGAAAGCCGCCTACAAGGACGGCATCCTCACCGTGACGCTGCCCAAGGCCGAGGAATCCAAGCCGAAACAGATCACCGTCAGCGAATAACCCACGCGCGGAAAAGAGAAAGGAAAAAACAGAACGCCCTGCAAGGTGTTGCGGGGCGTTTTGTTTCACCGCCGGGACGCGGAGACGCAAAGGAATTTACCTCCGCGCCGCCGCGTCCCGGCGGTTCATTTTTATTTTTCGAGCTGACGTTGGCCGCCGACTCTTGAAATACGCGCAGCGGCTTGGAAGACACCAGGCCGCCGGCACTTTGGGACGTGAGGCCTGACCCCAAATTTCGACTCGACACAGGAGCGGGGCGGAAATAGGGTCGGGGCTGTGAAACCATTTGTGCGATGGTGCGGTGGCGGAATGTCCTTTAGCACAGACATTATGAACCGGCTCCTGCGACCCTTTCTGGCCACACTTGTTATCTTATCCGCCATCCAAACGGCGGCGGCTTCAGACTTCGCCTCGGAAGTGATGAATGCCACTTTCAAATTCTATGATCCCGATTCCACCGGGACGTGTTTCCTGGTGCGGCGGAAGCCGCCGGACACGGCCTGTTATCTCGTCACGGCGGCGCATGTAATGGAGGAAACGAAAGGCCAGACCGCCGTGCTGGTTCTGCGCGCGCCCAAGCCCGATGGCTCGTATGCGCGCCAGGATTATACGATCACCCTCCGCTCCGGGGACAAGCCACTGTGGGTGTGCAACAAAACGGAGGAGGATGTCGCCGTGCTGCGGCTGATCGCGCCGCTGCCCGTCCCCGTGGCGGCGCTGCCCGATTCCGTGCTCGCGGATGAAACCCGGTTCCAACAGTCCGGGGTGCATATTTGCAGCCCCCTCTTTGTGCTCACCTATCCGGCGCGGCTTGAGGCGAACGATGCGGGTTTCCCGATTGCCCGGAGCGGCATCTTCGCGAGTCCGCCGCTGCTGCCCCTGCCCGTCAATTCGGTGCTGCTGCCCAAGTCAACGAACTCGCTCCGACCAGTCACCTTTCTGGCGGATTTCACGACGTTTTCGGGCGACAGCGGCGGCCCCGTGTTTATCAAGGCGGCAGGGGGTCACCCGCTCATCGTCGGCATCGTTTTGGGGCGGGGCTTTCAAGACCTCAAGCGCGAGGACGAATATGGGGAGGCGGTCGTCCATTATCCACTCGGACTTGGCACCATTCTGCACGCCCAATGTGTGCGCGACACCTTGGATGCCGCCGCCAAACCGGATGCCCCCGCCGCCGGGCAATGATCTTCGAGTTGCGACGGGCGAACGATGCCTTGCGACACCCCGCCGGCGGGCTGCGACGGCTGTCCGCCGACCTGCGACGCCCTTCCGACCAATTGCGACAGGGTGTTTTCGACCTGCGATGGCCTGCCGGAGGCCTTTCCGTCGCTCCAGAACACCATCCGGCGACTTGCGACGGCCTAAATTTCGTTTGCGCAGGCGTTTACAACAACTAGAAAGTCTGGACAACCCGCCCAAGCCGCTTGAATTTGGGTGCTTTCAGCCATTGATTCTGGCAATTCCGTCACTTTTCAGAACCGGCAGACAGCCGCCGGGCTGGAAATTCGGCTCGACACGCGGGCGGGGCGGAAATAGCGTCAGGGACGTGAAACCCACCTGAACCATTATGAAAAAGAATCGCAAATCACCCGAACATCGTCCGTCTCCACTTCCCGACGGAGCACCTATGGATTACGCGCCAGACAATGAGCAAGGCGTTGTGTTTTTGTTTTCACATTTGGCGCGTAAAAAATTCGGTTTGCGGGTAGAGCGAGTTCAGACCGGATTTCCAGACTGTATTGCGTATCGCGGCGACAAGCGCATCAGGATCGAATTTGAGTTCAAATCTAAAAATTTCAAAACACAACCACGACCCCAAGAAATGTGACTGGATTGTCTGCTGGGAACACAACTGGCCGGGTGTGCCCAAACGTCTGCGAGTGGTAGAGCTTCGGCGAGAGTTCGGGCAAGGCTTCAATGTCTGGTTCCAGCCGGTGAGTATCTATAATAATAAAAACTATGCGGATGACCTGGCGAAAGGCTCTAGCTATTGTTGGTCTGTTCCCTCACTTGCAATAGAGGGCGATCTGTTGCTCTATTACCGCACCGGCAAAAGCACTGAGCCAAAGAATTGCGTTCAAGATGTTTTTCGAGTGGCCAGTCCTGTCAGTCACGACAGCGCTGGTTGGAAGCCCGGCAAAGACTACGCGGCGGAAATTCGGCGAGTTTGCAAGCTGAAGGCTCCTTTGCATTTTAAGCAGTTGCAAGACAACAAGGTTACATGTGATGCGAGTTTTGTTCGTGGCCAGATGCAAGGCCGTCCACGCGCGACCGATTATTGGCCGGAGTTATATCGCATGATTGTCTCGCAAAATCCGAGCATCGAACGAGTGTTGCGGAAATACGGACCAGATAGAGTGACCTGAAAGCCATTCCCCGTTCACCGAAATAAAAACGCCCCGCGATGGCTCGCGGGGCGTTTGGTGTTTGCTGACTTAGTTCACGCGCCGACGCTGCAGAGTTCTTCGTTGGTCTCCACGTTCACAATCTTGAACTGCTCGGCGTGCATGCCGGTGTCCGCCCGGAAGGACAGCTTGCCGAAGTAGCGTTTCTCCATCGCGATGAGATGCTTTTCATCCTCGTTGCGCAGCCGGTCCAGCACGGTGGGATGCACGACGATGCGGAGCTGGAAGTCGTTCTCGTCGCGCGTGCGCTTCTTCAGGATTTCCTGGAGCTTGCGCTGGATCTCCACGCTCATGGTAATGGAGCTTTTCACCTTGCCGCGGCCTTTGCAATACGGGCAGTCATCATAGACGGCGGCGCGGACGCTTTCGCTGTGGCGCTGGCGGGTCATCTCCATCAGGCCGAGCTGGGAGATGGGCAGGATGTGGGTCTTGGCCTTGTCGCGGCGCAGGCCGTCGCGCATCCGGTTGTGGACCAGCTGGCGGTCGCGCCCGGATTTCATGTCAATGAAGTCGAGCACAATGAGGCCGCCCATGTTGCGGAGGCGGAGCTGCCGGGTGATCTCCTCGGCGGCTTCGAGGTTCACTTTCAGGATGAGCGCCTCCTGGTCCTTGCCGCCCTTGTGCCGGCCGGTGTTCACGTCAATGGCCACGAGCGCCTCGGTCTCGTCAATGACGATGTAGCCGCCGCTCTTCAAATGCACCTGGCGGGAGAAGGTGTTTTCCAACTGCTTGCTGATGTTGAAGCGGTCGAAGATCGGCTGCGCCTCGCTGTAGAGCATGATCTTCTTGGCGGCGCGCGGGGAGATTTTGGTGATCATCTCGCGCATCCGGTCGCACGCCTTGGAGGTGTCCACGACGATGCGCTCGACGTCCTCGGTGAGGAAATCGCGCACGGTGCGTTCGATCAGGTCCGGCTCCTGAAACACGCAGGTGGCCATCGGCTGCCGCTTGATCTTGTCGGAGATCTCGTTCCACTCTTCGAGCAGCAGCGCGAGGTCGCGCACGAAATAACGCAACTGCTGGCCTTCGCCGGCGGTGCGCATGATGACGCCCATGCCGTCGGGGATGCTCAGTTCGCGCAGGATGTGTTTGAGGCGCTTGCGCTCCTCGGGGTTTTCAATCTTGCGGGAAATGCCGGACTGGTCGGAGTTCGGCAGCAGCACGAGGAACCGTCCGGGCAGGACGATGTTCGTCGTGACGCGCGGGCCTTTGGTGCTGATCGGCCCTTTCGTGACCTGCACGATGATGTCCGAGCCGGGCGAATAGAGGCGCGGAATGTCCTTCTGCGTGATCTTGGGCCGCTGCGGCCGGCGGCCATGGTTTTCGCGCTCGACGATTTCGACGCCGCTGTCGAACTGGTTCGGCACGATGTCCCAGTAATGCAGGAACGCATTTTTCTCAAAGCCGATGTCCACGAACGCGGCCTTGAGGCCGTCTTCGAGGTTGCGGACGCGGCCCTTGAAGATGCTGCCGACGAGGCGTTCCTCGGTCGTGCGCTCGATGTTGAACTCTTCGAGCTTTCCGTTTTCCGTCACCGCGACGCGCGTTTCGAGCGTCTCGGCGTTGATGATGACTTCCTTGTGCGTCGTTTTCTCCGGGCGGATGAGCCGCTGGACTTTTTTGACGAGGTTCGCCGCGGCGGACTTGATCGTCTCGATCAGGCCTTTCGGCTGCTCGGCGATTTTCACCGGCTCGAACTTTTCTTCCGCTTCCGGCGCGGCCGCGGGAACTTCGTGCGTGTGCATGGGTGAAGGTTCCGCATTTTCGACGACCGCCGTTTCGGCCTTGCCGTCGGGCGGCAGGCCGGCGGCGAGGTTTTCCGCGCGCTCGATTTCGTGCAGATGGCGCTTCTCAAACAGACGGTCGGAACCGCCCTGTTCGCTGACCACGTCGGCGCGGGCCTCCACGGCCTCGCGGTCGGTTTTTTGGTGAGCGGGATTCAAGCCGCCTTTCGGCCGGAACCGCATTCCGCGGCGGCGCCGCGAGAAGTTGTTGTTGCTCATAGTTAGTATCCTCTACGGTTCATGTATACGTTTTGCATCAGGCCCAGCGCGATCAACGAGCACAGCACTGAAGACCCGCCGTAACTCAACAGCGGCAGTGGGATGCCCGTCACCGGGACGATGCGAATGTTCATGCCGATATTGATGAAAACGTGGCTGAACAGGAGCGTCACGACGCCCACGGCCACGAGTCTGCCCAGACGATCGCGCGCCTGGCCGGCGATTCTCAAACCAGTGAAGAGAACCACCGCATACAACGCCAGCACCACTACGGAGCCGACGAATCCTTCCTCCTCGGCAATCACGGAGAAAATGAAATCATTATGGGCCGCGCCCGGCGGCAAAAATCCCAGCGCCGTCTGGCTGTCCGGCTGGTGCCAGCCCTTGCCCCAGAAGCCGCCCGCGCCGACCGAGATCAACGCCTGTTGCCCCTGATACGAACATTTGCGCTGCAGCACCCGCGCCGCCGCCTTTTCGGCCGGCGTTGCGTTGGCGGTCGCAAAATCCGCCCCAAAATAAACCAGCAGCCGCTGGCGCTGATAATCCTGCATGGGAACCCGCCAATGCGGCGGGGCGAACAACACATCCGCCAGCAGCAACACGGCCACGATCCCGACCCCGCCGACCAGCCGCAGCAGAAATCGTCCCGGCGTGCCCGCGACCAGCATCATCACCAGCCCGGTCGGCAACAGCACCAGCGCCGAACCCAAATCCGGCTCTTTCAAAATCAACAGGAAGGGCAGCAGCAGCAAACCGATGCCCTGCCAGAAAACTTCCGGCTGCTTCAATTCATCCGGCGGGCGGCTCAGGAAATTGGCGCCGGCAAGAATAAATGCCAGCTTCGCAAATTCGCTCGGCTGAAACTGGAAAAACGGCAGGTCAATCCACCGCCGTGCGCCGCCGTGCGCCTGGCCGATGTGCGGGATCAAAACGGCGACGAGGCAGATGATCACCGCCCAATACGCCACGAACGACCACCGCGCCAGCGTGTGATAGTCCACCAGGCACACCGCCGCCGCCGCGCCGACGCCCAGCGCATACCAGATGACCTGCCGGAACCAGAGCTGGGCGAACCAGAGCTTTTCCATCTCGAACGGGCTCACCATCGTGGCGCTGAACACGAACGCCGTGCCAAGGAGCATCAGCCCCGCCAGCGCCGCCAGCTGCAGCCGGTCAAGCTTGCTGTATTTCTCGTTGAGTGCTTCGTCGGTCATCGAATTCAATTCGCCGCCAGAATCCTGGGCCCGCCGGAATTCTGCTTCTGCAAAATCGTTTCGTAAACGTCATGCGCGACCGGCCCGCAGATGCCGCCGCCGGAACCGCCTTCGACGGCCGACTGCACCATCACCACCACGGCGTATTTCGGGTCTTCATACGGCGCGAACGACGCGAACCAGTAGTTGTGGCCGGTGATCCGGTTCGCGCTGTCCTGCACCTGCGCCGTGCCGGTCTTGCCGCAAATTCTCAGGCCCGGCACCACCGCCGCCTTGCCCGTGCCTTCCACATCCTCGGTTTCGCCGAGCATCGCGTTGTGCAGCAGCCGGAGGTTCTGCGCGCTCACGCCGATCCGGTCGCGCACGAGCGCGGAAGGGAAACTCGTCGCCGTTTCGCGCGATGCCGGATCCTGCGGTTCAATCCGCGAAACCAGCCGGGGCCAGAAAACCGTCCCGCCGTTGGCAATCGCTGAATACGCCACCGCCATCTGCAACGGCGTGACGGCCACTTCGCCCTGGCCGATGCACAAATGCGCCGTGTCGCCCTCGCGCCAGTTGTGGTGAACGCGCTCCAGCGTCGGCAGATCTCCGCTCGTTTCCTGCCGGGTGGGCAGGCGTGTCCGTTCGCCGAAATGAAATTTTTCCGCCAGCTCCACGATCCGGTTCACGCCGGCCTGCAAGCCGACTTGAATAAAATAGGAGTTGCTCGACCGTTCCACGGCGCGCTTGAAATTATACTGGCCGGGCGGCGCGAGATCCTTGACCTTCACATGATTGACATCATACAAGCCGTGCGCCGGATCCAGCGGGTTCGGTTCCACCGTGTAAAATTTGTCCGGGTTCAACCCGGCTTCGAGCGCGGCGAGGCCGGTGACGACCTTGAAAATGGAGCCGGGCGCGTAATTTTCCTGCGCGGCGCGGTTTTTCTCGGCGGTCAATTCCTGCAGTTGCTGGTATTTTTCCGGCGAAATGCCCTGCGCAAAATCATTCGGGTCGAACGTCGGCGATGACGCCATCGCCAGCACGTCGCCATTGCGCACATCCATCACCACGACCGCCGCGTTCACGCTCGCGCCCTGATGGCTCACGAGCGATTCCTCGGCGGCGCGCTGGAGGTCGAGGTCCAGCGTCAGCACGACGTTTTGTCCGGGCCGCGGCTGGCTGTCCACGTCTTCCGACTGGCGATAGCCCATGTTGTTCACCAGCACGGACACCTGGCCCGCGCGGCCGTGCAGCTCGGCATTAAATTTGCCTTCGATGCCCGTCACGCCGCGATAATCCGGCAGCCGGTAATTGAAAAAGGGTTCTTCGCCTTCGATGGAACTGTCATCCTGCCGCAATTCGCCGAGCAGATGCGCCGCCGTGGTGCCGAGCGGATAGCTGCGCATGGACTGCAGTTCCAGATCCGCGCCCAGCCCGCCGGTGAAATTCTCCTCGAAGCACGCGATCTGCGCCGCATCGAGATTTTGCAGAATGGAAAACGGCATCGCCAGCTGCGTCACGTAATGCCGGTTGAACTTCACCGCATCAAACGGCAGCGGCTCGCCCATCTTCCGGCTGATCTGCGCCACGACCCTGCCGGCAACCCGCGCCCGCGCCTGCTCGTGGATTTTCTCCAGCTGCTCCGGCGCGAACGCGAACTGTTTCCGCTCCGCCTTCGTCAGCGGGCGGTCGAGTTTTTTTTCCTGCGCGGCGATGGCCTGTTTTTGCGCCGCGAGCGCCTGCTTCATCAACTGGTCGTTCGCGACGGCGAACTGTTTCCGCAAATCGTCGAGGTAAAGGCTCAAGTTGTAGCGCGGGCGGTTTTCCGCCAGCACGCGGCCTTCACAATCCAGAATTTTTCCGCGCACGGCGGGAATGCGGATCGTGCGATACGCCTGCGTGTCCAGATGCGCCTGATATTCGCGCGCCGAGACGACCTGCACCCACCACAGGCCCGCCAGCAAAATGAACAGCCCGCCCGCCAGCACCACTGCCACGAGGCGGAGCTGCGGATCATTCTTTTTCAATTCGTCAAAAACTAGCATCTTTCAAGCTCTGAACCCTGAATTTCCAATCCCGAACCGCCGTGACCGCGCGCCGCCGCGCGCGGTCTTCCCTTCGCAATTTGAAATTCGCAGTTCATAAATTATTCCGGCCACGAAGAATTTCACGGTCGGCACGGAAACTGGTTTCCGTGCGCGGCTGGTAGCCGAACGTGCGTCCACACCATTCAAACAGCGCAAAAATGACCGGCGCCGCCGCCGCGCCGCCGGCGGTCATCACGAGCCATTGCCAGAGCGAACCCCAGCCGACGAGCGGCTGCTTGCCGCCGTTCAGCAGCAGCAGCACCGTCAGCAGCGGCACCAGCGCGCTGGCCGCCGCGCCGAGCACGCACTGCGCAAACGGCAGTCCGCGCAAAATCAAATCCCGTTGCAGATAAATCGGGAAACCGGCGGCCATCAGCGGCAGGACCGTCACGCCCAGCGGATTGGCGGAGAGCGAGTCGAACCACAATCCTCCCAGCATGGCGAGCAGCGACACGGTCACGAGGTCGGCGTTCAACGCGGCATAGACCATCAGCGCGGGCAGCAAATCAATTTGTGCGCCGAGCAGGCTGCGCGGCGCGGCCAGCGTGGCCTCGCCAAATACAGCGAGGAACGCGAATGACAAAATCAATGCTGGCTTGAAAAAGTTCATTTTTTAACCGCCGAGACGCGGAGACGCAGGGCAAAATGTTTTTTTCTTCCCGGCGGCTCTGCGCCTCGGCGGTGAAAAGATGTTTTTGAGAAATTCATTTGAACAAAACCCAGACTTGTTCGAGCGCACCGAGGTCGGCGTTGAGTTTCACGCGCGCCTCGGTGGCCAGGCCGTATTCGATGGCTTGCACGTCCACGATTTTGCCAATCGGAATTCCCTTCGGAAAAACACCACCGAGGCCGCTGGTGAGCACCGTCTGGCCGGGTTTCAAACTGGCGCTGCTGGCGAGATAGCTCAATTGGACGAGCGACGTGTCCAACGGGCCGCTGGCGGTCAGCACGCCCATGTCGTGCGTGGCGTCCTCGACGAGCGCGGACACCCGGCAGTTCTGATCGCCAATCAAGACCGCCTGCGAGCTCACATAGCCGACGGATGAAATGCGTCCGACCAGGCCGGCGGCGGTCAGCACCGGTTGGTTCGTTTGAATGCCGTCGCGGCTGCCCAGATCAATTTGAATGGTGCGCCACCAGTTCGCCGGGTCGCGCATCACGACATTGGCCAGCTTCAGTTTCCACGGCGCCTGCCGTTGCCAGCCCAGCAGGTTTCGCAACTGGTCGTTTTCGCGGGCGATGGCGACGGTCTGGATTCGCTGTTCCTTGAGCTGCTGGTTTTCGCGGCGCAGATTGTCAATCTGCAGAAGCAGTTCGCGGCGCGGCAGCACGGAATCGGCGAGGTCGGCGGGCAGTTGCTGGGCCGCACCGGCCAGGCCGAACAGCGGCAGAAACCAGCTTCCGACCGCCAGCTTCAGGCGCACGGTCGCGTGCGTGGGCAGGCTCAGAAGAACGATTGCCACGAACACCACCGCGCCGAGCGCGAGATAATTTTTTTGCTTGAACATCCTGCCGCTGCGGCAATTTCAGCCGCGTGCAGGTGAACCCCCCGGAAGAATCAGTATTTGGCGTTGGTGGCGACGCGTTTCAGGAATTCGATCTCCTGCAACACGCGGCCGGTGCCTTCGGCGACGGCGCTCATCGGGTCGTCGGCGAGATGCACGGGCAGTCCGGTTTCCCCGGCCACCAGCCGGTCAATGCCGCGGATCAGCGAGCCGCCGCCGGCCATCACCAGGCCGCGATCCACAAGATCGGAGGCGAGTTCTGGAGGGCAGCGTTCAAGCGTGATCCGAATGGATTCGAGAATGCTCGAAAGCGGTTCCTGCAAGGCTTCGCGGACTTCCTCGGAACGGATGGTCAAGGTCTTGGGCAGGCCGGAACCGAGGTCGCGGCCTTTGACATCCATCGTTAATTCCTGTTCCAAAGGAAAGGCGGAGCCGATACGAATCTTGATTTCTTCAGCGGTGCGTTCACCTATCATCATGTTGTAGGCACGCTTCATGTGGGCGATGACCGTGGCATCCATTTCGTCCCCGCCCACCCGCAGGCTGCGGCTGAAGACGATGCCGGCGAGCGAGATGATTGCGATTTCGCAGGTCCCGCCGCCGATGTCCACGATCATGTTGCCCGCCGGTTCATGCACCGGCAGACCGACGCCAATGGCCGAAGCCATCGGCTGCTCGATCAGATAAACCTCGCGCGCGCCGGCGTGCGTGGCGGAATCTTTCACGGCCCGTTTCTCCACTTCGGTGATACCCGAAGGCACTGCGACCACCACCCGTGGCGCAATTAATTTTCGATGGTGAACCTTCTGGATGAAATGGCGCAGCATCGCCTCGGTGATTTCGAAGTCGGCGATGACGCCGTCTTTCATCGGGCGGATGGCCACGATGTTGCCGGGCGTGCGGCCCAGCATTCGTTTTGCTTCGTCACCGACGGCGAGGACGTTGGTTGTCCCCGCCTGGATGGCCACGACTGAAGGTTCGCGCAGGACGATTCCACGATCCCGCACATAGACGAGGGAATTTGCGGTTCCCAGATCTATTCCAATGTCATTGGTGAAGAGACTTTTGAATTGCTCAAGCATGAATGTGCCTAATCGCGTCTAGTTAAGACGCAGCCGGGCGAAAGGTCAAGCGGCGAATGCATGGAACTTTCACCGTTGATTGTGTTGTTTTTTGTCTTCGGGTTGGCGGGTTGGCGGCGGCCCCGGACCTTTTTCCCGTCACAGCCCGCGATTGCACGCGCGGAGCGCATCGTTTAATTTCAGCGGATGTCATTTTCAGGCAAATGGAGTCCGGTCCTGCTGGCCGCCGCGTTGTTTGCGGCCGCCAGCGGCTGCTCGCCGATGGATCAGGGGCCGATGGACGAGGAAAAGGAACCGCATTTCGTCCTCGGCAAAAGCCGGGTGAACGCGATGAATTATTCCGGAGCCATCGAGGCGTTTGAGGAATCGCTGGAAGCCAACCCGCACTCGGCACAGGCGCATTATCAGCTCGCGATGCTTTACGAAAACCAGGAATCCGATCCGGCGGCGGCCATTTATCATTACCAGGAATTTTTGAAATACGACCCCAAGGCCGAGAACGCGGAGATCATCGGGCAGCACATTTCCAGTTGCAAACAACAGCTTGCCGCCGACGTCCTGCAACTGCCCAGCGCGCCCGCCGCGCAGCAGCAGCTCGAAAAACTCACCGAGGAAAACCGCCGGCTGCATGACCAGCTGTCCCAGTGGCAGGCGGCCTACGCCATGCTGCAGGCCGCCGTAAAAACCAATCCGCCCATCGCGCAAAATCCAAATGGTGTCGCCACGCCGGCGCAAGTCACCAGCCGGACGACGGACGACATGGCTGCAGCAACGACGAGCGCCGTGACAAAAACACCGACAATCCCGCACAAGCCGTTGCCGTCAAAAATTTACCGGCCGCGCACGCATAGCGTGGTCAGCGGCGAAACGCTGGCCGGCATCGCACGCAAACAAGGCGTCACCCTCGCGGCGATGGAGGCGGCGAACCCCGGCGTCAACCCGAAAAAACTCAAGGCCGGCCAGGTTTTGAACCTGCCTGCGCCTTGACCGCCATGACCGCACGCCTGACATTTCTTGGCATCGTCGCTTTTTGGCTGACGATGAACGTGTGGCTCTGGCAGTCGGAATTTGGCGCGCATGGCGGCGACACGCCCGTGCCGGTGCAGCTGGTCTGGCGGAAAATTCTGACCGCGCCGGACGCGTCCTCGTTGAGCGTTTATCAGAACGGCGACCGCATGGGCTACTGCGAATTTTCCACCGGCGTCGGCCAGCAGATGGCCGCCTTCGACGAGGACAGGCCGCCGCCGGAAGGCTTCAGCACGCGCGCGGGCTACCAGATTCATCTCGCGGGCAACGTCGCGCTCGGTGATTTCACGAACCGGTTGAAATTTGACAGCCGCATCAAGTTCACCCCGGCGCACCAGTGGCAGGAGGTGAATTTGAAAATCACCTCGCGGCTGGCCGTCATCGAAATCCATTCGCTGGCCACCAATCAGACGGCCCATGTCAAATTCACCAACGACGGCCTGCCCGTGCTGGAACGCGATTTCACCTTCGCCGACCTGCAGAATCCCGGCGCGCTGGTCCGGACCCTGACCGGCAATGTCGCCGACGGATTTTTTGGCGCGTTTGACCTGCCGGAGATCATGCCGGCCGCCCAAAACCTCGGGTGGGACACCCGCCGCACACGGGTCAAGATCGGCACCGAGGCCGTGCCGGTCTATCGGCTGGAAACCAGCATGCTCGGCCATCCCGTGATCGTGGATGTCAGCACGCTCGGCGAAATTTTGCGCGTCGAGCTGCCGGGCGGCATCAGCGCCCGCATTGACGAATGGAGCAAGCCATGATCGAACTCGACCGGCTCGTAAAAAAATTCGGCGACCTCGTGGCCGTCAATGACGTGACGCTCCAGATCAGGCGCGGCGAATTTTTCGCCCTGCTCGGCCCCAACGCCGCCGGCAAGACAACGATGATGAAAATGCTCACGGGCCTGATCAAGCCCACGTCCGGCCGCGCGCGCATCTGCGGTTTTGACGTGCAGGCGCAGCCGCTCGAAGCGCGCCGGCGGCTGGCTTATGTCCCTGATTTTCCGTTTCTCTACGACAAGCTGACCGCGTGGGAATTTTTCCGCTTCACCGGCCAGATGTTCCGGCTCAACGCCGCGAACATTGAAAAAAACGCGCAGGAACTGGTCGCGCGTTTTCATCTTGAAGAATTTGCCGGCCGCGCGCTGGAAGGGCTTTCGCACGGCACGCGCCAGCGGATCGCCATTGTCTCCGCGCTGCTGCACAATCCGGAGGTGTTTGTGGTGGACGAACCGATGGTCGGCCTGGACCCGCAGCACGCGCGCGTGGTGAAGGATGTTTTGAAGGAACGCTCGCTCGCGGGCATGACTGTGCTGGTTTCCACGCATCAACTGGACATCGCCGAGGAAATGGCCGACCGCATCGGGGTCATTCTCGGCGGCAAACTGATTGCCGTCGGCACGCGGGAGGAACTGCGCCGGCAAAGCGGCGCGGCCGGCGCGCTGGAGGAAATATTCCTGTCACTGACGGCGGCCGCAAAATGAAAATTCGGGCGGCGGCCAGCGGGCGCGCCGCCGAAAACCGGTCCTTTGCCAGTGACACTCGTTGGGGAAACAAACGCTAACTTTTTTTCACGAGCGACTGGACGTGACGTTCGATGCGGTTGCTTGCTTCAATGAGATGTTCGTAGCTCGTCGCAAAACACGCGCGGCAAAAACCGGAGCCGTTCGCGCCAAAGGCGCTTCCAGGAACCATCGCGACGTGTTCCGCCTGCAACAGACCGACGGCGAAATCTTTTTCATTCAGCCCGGTCACGGAGACATCCGGAAACGCATAGAACGAGCCGCGCGGCAGGTGGCATTTCAAACCGATTTCATTGAACCGGCGCACGATGAAATCACGCCGGCGATGGTATTGGTCGCGCATTTTTTTCATGGCGTCCCGGCCGCGCAGGAGCGCCTCGACGGCGGCTTCCTGGCTGATGATGGACGCGCAGAGCATTGAGTATTGATGCACTTTCATCATCGCCTCGATGAGCGGCGCCGGGCCGCAGGCGTAGCCGATGCGCCAGCCGGTCATCGCAAACGCCTTGGAAAATCCGTGCAGGAAAATCGTGCGTTCCTTCATGCCGGGAATGCTGGCGATGCTGGTGTGAACGCCCTCGAACGTCAGCTCGGAATAAATCTCGTCGCTCAGCACGATCAAATCCTTTTCCACGGCGAACTTCGCGATGGCCTCGATTTGCGCGCGGTCGCAGGTGCCGCCGGTGGGATTGCACGGCAGGTTGAGCATGAGCAATTTGCAGCCGGGCTGCCACGCGGCGCGGAGCGCCCCGACGGTCAGCGCAAAATTGTCCTTTGCAAATGTTGGCACCGGCACGGCCTCGCCGTGGGCGAGCGTGATGCTCGGCGAATAGCTGACGTAGCATGGCTGGTGGAACATCACCTTGTCGCCGGGATTGATGAGCGCGCGGCAGGCGAGGTCCAGCGCCTCGCTCACGCCGACGGTGATGAGGATTTCGTCCTCCGGCCGGTAGCTGACGGAATAATATTTCTCGGCGTATTTGCTGATGGCGCGGCGCAGTTCGATCGAGCCAAGGTTCGAGGTGTAATGCGTCTTGCCCTTTTCGAGCGCGTAAATGCCGGCCTCGCGGATGTGCCACGGCGTGTCGAAATCCGGCTCGCCGATGCCGAGCGAAATCACGTCCTTCATCTTGGCGACGATTTCAAAAAAGTCGCGGATGCCCGACTTGGGCAGGTTGATGACGTGTCTGGCGATGTAACGCGAGGAGTCCATTTCGGGAAATCTCAAATTTGGAACCGGGTTAAGGCGTGACCTTGAGCCGCTCGTTTTCCTCGGCCTTGCCTTCGAGCAGGAAGCCGTTTTCCTTGTAGGAGCGCAGCATGAAATGCGTGGCGGTGGACAGCACACCCTCGATGGTGGACAGTTTTTCCGACACGAACGCCGCGACGTTTTGCAGGCTCGCGCCGTTGACGAACACCAGCAAATCGTAGCCGCCGGACATGAGGTAGCACGACTCCACCTCGTCGAACCGGCTGATGCGCTCGGCGAGCCGGTTGAAGCCGCCGCCGCGTTCGGGCGTGATGCGCACCTCAATGACCGCGCGGACCACGCCGGAGTCTTCGTCGGCGATGTTCAAAACGGGACGGAACCCCAGCAGCACATGCTGTTTTTTCAGCTCGTCAAGCTGGCGGTTGACTTCGGCCTCGGACAGGTTGAGCACCTGCGCCATCTGCGCGGCGCCGAGACTGCCGCCTTCGAGCAACAATTTGACAATCGGCTTCATCAGGCGGGCAGTGTCGCAAAAACCCGGCACAAATCCATCCTAAACTCGCGGAGGAGCGGTGATGGTTTGTCCAGCCGGACACAAATTCATGAACTGGCCCTCCAGCCGCCGCCGGCAACTCCGCGGCGCGGCTTGGCTTGCGGCGCGATTTTTTTGGCGCATAATCTCCGGACGTTATTATGATGGAAAATTCGCCCCGCCCGCCCCGCACCATCTGGATCGGGTTCGCGCTGCTGTTCGGCTCCATCGGCCTGGCGTTCGTGCTGTGGTTTGTGGATTTCAATCACAGCCACCGTCCGCCGCCGCCCGTCATCGGCCCGGTCGCGGATTTCACGCTGACGAATCAGGACGGCAAAATCACCACGCTCGCGGATTTCACGAACCACGTCTGGTTGGCCGACATCATCTTCACGCGCTGCGCCGGTCCGTGTCCGCGCATGACCGGCCAGATGCGGTCGCTGGAAAATTTGCTGCCGGCGGACAGCGCCGCCAAACTGGTCACGCTCACCACCGACCCGGAATTTGATTCGCCCGCCGTGTTGAAAAAATACGGCGACCGCTTTGACGCCGATTTCAGCCGCTGGACCTTTTTGACCGGCACCAAAGGCGGAATCGCCGCGCTGGCCAGCGGCAGTTTGAAATTGAGCGCCGTGCCGGTGAGGCTCGAAGATCAGAAAGACGTCGCCGACCTGTTCATCCACACCACGATTTTTGTGGTGGTGGACAAGCACGCGCAATTGCGCGGCTTTTTTGAGACCGGCGGCGACGGCGTGGACTGGACGAACGACGTGGCGCCGCGTTTGCTGAACACCGTCCGCCAGCTGGAGAACGAGCCGTGAGCGTCCACGACCTGCCCGCCGTCAACGCCTCGCTCAACGGCTTGAGCGCGGTCCTGCTTTCCTTTGGTTTTTTCTTCATCAGACGCGGCAACAAAATCGCACACCGCAACTGCATGGTCGCCGCGTTTTGCATGTCGGCGGTTTTTCTCGGCTGCTATCTTACCTACCACACTTGGCTCGCGGTGGTTTTGCACCAGGGGCCGACGCGGTTTTTAGAACCAAAATGGTTCAGACCGATTTATTTGACCATTCTCGGAACGCACACGGTTCTCGCCGCCGCCATCGTGCCGATGATTTTGATGACGCTCTGGCGCGCAAAAAAGGAGCGGTTCGAGCTGCACAAAAAAATCGCGCGCCGGACGTGGCCGCTGTGGCTTTACGTTTCCGTGACCGGCGTGGTGATTTACCTGCTGCTCTACCAGATTTTCCCGCAAAAATAATCCAAGCTCACGCAAAGCCGCAAAGTCGCCAAAAGAAGGATTCTTTGCGGCTTTGCGTGAGGCTAAAATGTCTTCATCGTTTCCAACACGGCCTTGATGCGCGGAACTTCGTGCGTGCGGAACAAATCCGTTTTGCCCAGCGCCGCGAGCACCGCGAAAAACGGCTCGGCGCAGCGGACTTCCCCGCCGAAAAATTCAAACGCGTGCGGCAGCGCGTGGCAGACGGGAAAACCCAGTTCGCGCAGCCGGAACGTGTTCAGAAAGACATTCATCTGGTGGCGGACGCGCACGGCGCCGTCCTGCAAATTCCGGTAATAAAAGCCCAGGCCGGGATCGAGAAAGATTTTCTCCACGCCGTTGCGCCGGGCGGTTTCAATCTGCCGCGCAAAAAAATCCCGCAGCAGCGGAATCGGGCCGGCACCCGGATCAAAGTCGCCGGCCTCGCGCACATTTTTACCGGCGACATAACAGATGATGACGGCGGCATCGTGCGCCGCGACCATTTTGAAAATTTCCTTTGAACCCGCCGTGCCGGTCAGATTCAAGAGGTTTGCCCCGGCCTCCAGGCTCGCGCGCGTGACGGCGGGCGAATACGTCTCGACGGAAACAAGAATTTTTTCCGCGCGCAGCCGCTTGATGACCGGAATCAACTGTGACTTCTGCGCCGCCACGTTCGTGCGCGGCGCGCGGGCGAGCGTGGATTCCGCGCCGAGATCAATGATTTGCGCGCCTTGCACCGCCAGGACTTTCCCGCGCTGAACCGCCGCTTCCGCGGTTAAACAAACGCTCTCGCGATACCATGAATCGGCGGACAGATTGACCACGCCCATGATGGCGGGCTGGGAATTGAAATTGAATTTCCGGCCGCCGATGGAAAATTCCCGCACGCGCACGGAGGCGGCGGCGCGGTTTTCCTCGAGCAGCGCGGCCAGTTGTTCGAGCGACAGCATGGCCGTAGCGTAGGCAGGAATTGAAATTTCGCAAACAGATTGGCGTTGGAAAATGTTTTGCACCGCAGGCACCCCGCATTAAATGCCCCGCTGGGATTCATGCAGTTGCCCCAAAAATTTGCCGGCCGCGGCCGCGGCGTTGAGTTTTTTCCTCGCCGCCGGCAAATGATTCACTGGCGCAGCAGAACCTCCGCCAGCGGGCCTTTTGCCGATTGAACCACCGTGCCGGGCGAAAGGTTGTGCCGCGCGAACCAGCCGTCTTTCGTTTCCAGGACAAACACGATGTCGTCCCGCGCGGCAACGACGCCGTTGGTGTCGTTTTGTTCGAGGTGATGGATTTCCTGAATCACGCCATCGGTGGTGAGATAGGCGGCGGATATGGATTCCGGACAATTTTTCATCCAGAAATTGGCGCGTTGCGGATACCGGAGATTAAACAGCATGGCATCGGTCTCAAGAATGTTGGTGCGGAACATCATGCCGGTTTGTATTTCCTGGTCGGTTAACGCCAGCTCGGCGTCAAGTGTTTCCGCGCCGAGGTAAATTTTCAGCGTGCGCAACTTCGGCTGCGCATGCGGCAGCGCGCTTCCCGGCGAAGCGGCCCCCGGCGCGGCGGGCGGACTGGACCTGGCACAGCCGGCGAAAACAGCGGCGGCAAGCAGCAACGGCAGAAAACGTAAAACTTTCACACCGCCAAGTTGCCGCAAACGACGGCGCATTTCAACGAACTTCATGCCTGCCTTTGGCCGGCCACGCGCTGCGGATTACCACAATTAGACAAAATTCCAAAATCACATCAAGAATTAACTTTTGAGGTGCAACGGCCAGGAAAACTCCAACGGCGACGGCGTTTTATTGCATGGCACTGCGCCGGCAGAGCGTGGCGGCGACGGCGCTTTGCAGGGGAAAGTCTGAAAGCTGAAACGGGGCATTTTCGCATTTTTTGCGGTGAGGCCGGGCTTTTCCCCCGCCGGGTTGCGCCAAGTTCCGCCTGGAACTTACGGCGGGCACGCTGGAGCTTGCCAGGTTCCAGCCGGAACCCATCAAGTTCTTTCCTGAACTTGGCGAAGGCGGGTCGGAACTTGGTGCGTCCGGCTTGGAACTTGCCCGGTTCCGCCTGGGCTGGGGACGGACTCCCCATTTTTGCCTCCCAACCCCTGCCCAGGCGCCGTTCCCCGCCTTTTTCCAGATTTTACGACCCCGGAATTATAATAACTTTACACGCATAAGGTTATTTGATAACATCGCATCATGGAAATTTGAACTGAGTGGTTCAAATGCTCCATTAAACATAGTAAACATTAACAAATAAAAAACAGCACATAGAAAAATATGCCAAATAAAAATAAACGAATACAAAGCAGGGCTAATGCAATTGCGACGGTCTGGGGCACCCTGGCCAAGGACGAGACGTTCGGCGGCTACACGCTGGCACAGTTCCAGCAGTTGCAGACGGACGCCCAGGGCAAGTCGGCCACCCTGGGGACGCTGGATGCCGGTTACACCGATGCCAGGATGCAGCGGAACGCCGCCCATGACGCCTTGAACACGGCCATGCTCAACGTGGTGGACGGGGTCAAGGGCAGCACCGCCAAGTATGGGGCCAACAGCAGCCTCTACAAGGCGATGGGTTATGTGCCGCGTGACGAGCGGGCGAGCGGGTTGACCCGCAAGACGACCGTGACCGCCGGCACGGGCGGCACCACCACCGGCACGGCCAAGGCAACGGCCAGCCCGGCCGCCACCGTTCCGACCGCCGCCACCAGCGGCAGCGTGAAGAACTGAAACATGAACAACGCTGCGCCATCTGGGCGCAACCACATCAGCGGCGGGATGGGCGGGGGCTGAACGCAGGTTCAGCCTTCCCCCATCCCGCCGGCTGACCCAAACCCGCCACGCCTGAATTAAACTTCAGGCGTGGCGGGTGTTTTTTTTGCTGACTGCTCCGGGTTCCGGCAGCGTCGGTCGGGATGTTCCAGCGCAATTGGCCGACAACAAATCGCAACCAGCCGACAGCGTGCTCAAATTCCGGCGGTTAAATTCATGCCGCATGAAAATCGTAAATGCGGAAATGTTTTCATTCACCGATGTGAACCACCGCGCGCGGAAGGTTTGACTTGCCCGGTGGAAAGCTTATTTTGTTATGATTGTGGCAACTATTGAACACCCTGCCGTCACCGTGCGGCTCGACCAAATGCCGCCGCGCATCTGCGCCGTCGTGCGCAGCGTCGAGACCGGCGACGAGGACACCAACCGTCTGAAAACGCTCGGCGTCTGCGTGGGCCGCCGCGTGGAACTCGTCCGCGCGGGCAATCCCCTCATCCTGAAAATTTTTGGCTCGCGGCTGGGCCTGTCCGCCGAGCTGGCCGCGCGCGTCCGGGTGGAAGTCTGCCAGCCCGGCCGTTGCGCGATGCGCGAAGACGACGGCGCATGAGCGCGGCTTTCGAAACTCCGGCTGCGTCACCGGACGCGTCGCCCCACCACCGCGCGTTCACGCTCGCGCTGGTCGGCAACCCCAACGCCGGCAAGACCACCCTGTTCAACGCGCTCACCGGCCTGCACGCCAAGACGGCAAATTTCCCCGGCACGACGGTCGAGCGCAAAGTCGGGCGGATGCACCTCGACCGCAAACAGATTGTCGTCGTGGATTTGCCGGGGCTTTACAGCCTCGACAGCAAGTCGCCGGATGAAAAGCTCGCCGCCGACGCGCTGCAGGGAAAACTGGGGCACACCGCGCCCGACGCCGCGCTGGTCGTGGTGGACGCGACGAACCTCGAACGAAATCTTTTCCTGGCCAGCCAGGTTTTGGAACTGAAATGCCCGGTGATCGTGGCGCTGAACATGATTGACATGGCGCGGCGCGACGGCATCCGCATTGACGTGGCAAAATTGCACGCCGAACTCGGCTGTGCGGTGGTGCCGGTCTCCGCCCGCAACGGCGAAGGCGTTGAGAAATTGAAACACGAGCTGAACCGGCTCGTCACCGGCGCGATGCCGGAGGCGGTAAACCACGTTGACCCGCACTGCGCGGGCTGCACCGGCTGCACGTTTCAGGCGCGCTACGAATGGACGGAGCAGATTTCCACGCGCGTCATGGACGCCGCCATCATCCAGCGTTCGAAGTGGACGGACAAACTGGACGACTATTTCACGCATCCGGTCGTCGGCGTCGCGGTCTTTCATGTCGTCATGCTGGCCCTGTTCGCGCTGATTTTTTGGGCGGCGCAAATCCCGATGAAGCTGATTGACCACCTGTTCGCGGGCATCCAGTCGTGGACCATGGCGCTGCTGCCGGCGGGCGATTTGCAAAACCTCCTGTCCAACGGCGTCATCGGCGGCGTGGGCGGCATCCTGGTTTTTCTGCCGCAGATCTGCATCTTGTTCTTTGCGCTGTCGTTGCTGGAAGACACCGGCTACCTGTCGCGCGCGGCGTTTGTCATGGACAAAATCATGCGCAAGCTCGGCCTGCCGGGCAAGGCGTTCGTGCCGCTGCTCTCGGCGCACGCGTGCGCGATTCCCGCCATCATGTCCACGCGCGTCATCGAAAATCCGCGCGACCGGCTGGTGACGATTCTGGTCACGCCGCTGATGACCTGCTCCGCGCGCATTCCCGTTTATGCGATGGTCACGGCGCTGTTGTTTCCGCATTCGCCGGTGAAAGCGGCGCTGGTTTTCACCGCGGCTTACGCGACGGGCGTGACGGCGGCGCTCGGCATGGCGGTGATTTTCCGGCGGACCATTCTGCCGGGCGAAACCAGGCCGCTCATGATCGAACTGCCGCCCTACCGCGTGCCGGCGCTGCGCACGGCGCTGCTGCACACGTTCGACCGCGCGAAGATTTTTGTGAAACAGGCGGGCACGATCATCCTGGCCATCTCGCTGGTTTTGTGGGCGCTGTCGTATTATCCCAAATCCAGCCCGCCGGCGGCGGCGGTCGCGCTGACCGCGCAGGCCGCGCAACTGGAAAAATCCGGCGAGACGAACCAGGCGGCGGCCTTGCTCGGCACGGCCGACCGTCTGACCGCGCAGTCTTCGCTGCAAAATTCCTACGCCGGCAAAATCGGCCACGTCATCGAACCGGTCATCGCGCCGCTCGGCTTCGACTGGCAGATTGGGATCGGCATCATCAGCTCGTTTGCGGCGCGCGAAGTCATCGTCTCGACGCTGGCGATTGTTTATGGCGTGGGCAGGGACGCGGCGGAACACGACCAGTCGTCGCTTTACAGCACTTTGCGGCAGGCCGAGCGCACGGACGGCACGCCGATTTTCAACACGGCGACGTGCGCGAGCCTGCTGGTGTTTTACATTCTTGCGGCGCAATGTTTGTCCACCACCGCCGTCGTGCGGCGCGAGACGAACAGTTGGAAATGGCCGCTGTTTCAAATCGCCTACATGACCAGCCTGGCCTACATCGCGACGCTGATCGTGTATCAAATACTGCACCATTACAGCCGCCTGTAGGCATCAATGCGGCGGCCGCGCTGGCCGGTCAAGGAAGGCCGGCGTCAGCCCGGTGCGCCGGAATTCATTCGTAACAGCAGGGTTCTTCATTCTTGATGCTTCTGCATTGCTCCGGCCAGGGGAAGCCGAAGCCGTTTGGCGCTGGGAGCGGGAGGCAATAACCCGGCCGGTTTTCCGCAGGAATCCGCCGGTGGAACAGAGTCTGGATTGACGTCCGGGCTGGCCTTCGGCTCCGTGACACAAAATATTGTCAGGCGCTGCCCTTTATCGGGACATCATTGACGATGGAAGATTCAGGCAGGCCAAGGCGGCGGTTTTTTTGCCGGCCTCGGGCAGAAATTTATTTTTGACGGACTTCACGGCTCGCATTCCAATTCAAGCAGATTTTGAATTTTTTCCCTTCTCGAAACGGTTTTTTTTTACTTTAGGGAAATATTCAACAATAAAATCGGGCGCAAAACAGGCTGGCAAGCCGGCTGCGTCAGGGGTGGTATGCAGAGCAAAACAGTTGGTTGCCGGACGAAGTGGCTGGTCTTCGATTTGATTTTGAGCAGTGCGCTGATGTTGTTTGTTCAACTCCCCGCTCGTGCCGATCAAAGTGTCACGCTCACCTGGAATGCCAGCACCGCCACGAACATGGCGGGCTATAAAATCTATTACGGCACCGCGAGCCACAATTATTCCAACGTGGTGGCGGTGGGCAATGTCACCAATGCGACCGTGGCCGGGCTGGTGGCGGGGCAGACCTATTATTTCGCCGCCACGACTTTTGACGGCGCCGGCGACGAAAGCGTCTTTTCCAATGAAGCCAGCTACGCCGTGCCCCTGATGACGCCGACGATCACGACCCTGCCGGTGGCGGGAGCGATCACCTGTGGCCAGACGCTGGCCAGTTCGAGTTTGAGCGGCGGCGCGGCTTCCACGGCGGGCAGCTTTGCCTTCGCAACGCCGGGGCTGACGCCGAATGCGGGAACGGCGAACGTGCCGGTGACGTTTACGCCGGCGGATGCGAGCAATTTTACAACCGCCACGGCAACGGTGAGTGTGACTGTCAATCCAGCCCTGGCCACCGTCACCCTCGGCAATCTGAGCCAGACGTATGACGGAACGGCCAAACCGGTGAACGTGACCACCTCGCCCGCCGGTCTGAACGTGGGGGTGACATACAATGCCTCCTCGCTGCCGCCGACAAACGCCGGCAGCTACCTGGTCGTCGCGACGGTGAACGATCCAAACTACGCCGGCAGCGCCACCAACACGCTCGTGATCGGTCAGGCAACTGGCAGTCAAAGTGTCACGCTCACCTGGAATGCCAGCACCGCCACGAACATGGCGGGCTATAAAATCTATTACGGCACCGCGAGCCACAATTATTCCAACGTGGTGGCGGTGGGCAATGTCACCAATGCGACCGTGGCCGGGCTGGTGGCGGGGCAGACCTATTATTTCGCCGCCACGACTTTTGACGGCGCCGGCGACGAAAGCGTCTTTTCCAATGAAGCCAGCTACGCCGTGCCCCTGATGACGCCGACGATCACGACCCTGCCGGTGGCGGGAGCGATCACCTGTGGCCAGACGCTGGCCAGTTCGAGTTTGAGCGGCGGCGCGGCTTCCACGGCGGGCAGCTTTGCCTTCGCAACGCCGGGGCTGACGCCGAATGCGGGAACGGCGAACGTGCCGGTGACGTTTACGCCGGCGGATGCGAGCAATTTTACAACCGCCACGGCAACGGTGAGTGTGACTGTCAATCCAGCCCTGGCCACCGTCACCCTCGGCAATCTGAGCCAGACGTATGACGGAACGGCCAAACCGGTGAACGTGACCACCTCGCCCGCCGGTCTGAACGTGGGGGTGACATACAATGCCTCCTCGCTGCCGCCGACAAACGCCGGCAGCTACCTGGTCGTCGCGACGGTGAACGATCCGAACTACGCCGGCAGCGCCACCAACACGCTCGTGATCGGTCAGGCTGCCGCCAGCGTGACGCTGAACAACCTGAGCCAGTCGTATGACGGCAAGGCCAAATTCGTGACGGCGAGCACGGTGCCCAGTAATCTCAAGGTGGTTTTAACTTACAATGGTTCCCCCAGCGCGCCCATCAATCCAGGCAATTACCAAGTGGTGGGCACCATCGTGGATATAAATTACCAGGGAAACGCGACCAAAACTCTGAAAATTACACTGGCCAAGACGAGGATTACGCTGCCGACAGCCCTGCCGACCTCGGACGGGCAATTCAGCTTTACGGTTTCGGATAATGCCGGACTGGAGTATGTCGTCCAAGCCTCCACCAACCTGGTTGATTGGGATTCTGTCCAGACCAACATCGCGCCGTTCGTGTTCACGGACACGAATGCCGGAAGTTTCAGCCAGCGGTTTTACCGGACTTATTATCTGTCGCCTTAAAAACGGCGAAGAATTGATTGAAACACAGGGGCAACATCCTCCATCATGGCGGCGCCTGAACACATCCGCCACAATGCTCGTGTTGGTCACGAGAACGGCGGACAGGCAATGTTCCTCATTATGAAAAAAAATTATTTGCTCACCCTCACCTGCACGGTCCTCGCCGCCATTCAGCTTGCCGCCGCCGAGGACTCAAAAATCAACACGCTCACCGAGGCCGAGAAGGCCAACGGCTGGAAACTGCTTTTCGACGGCCAGAGCTTTGCCGGCTGGCATAATTTCAAGCATGACGGCGTCCGCCCCGGCTGGCAGGTGAAGGACGGCGCGCTCGTCTGCGTTGACCCGCACAACGCCGGCGACATCGTCACCACGGACAAATACGACTGGTTCGAGCTGCAGCTTGATTACAACATTTCCGAAGCCGGCAACAGCGGCATCATGTTCCACGTCACGGATGACGGCGGCGCGGTGTGGGCGACCGGCCCGGAATTTCAACTGGAGGACAACGTCAAAGCCGCCGACCCGGTCCGCTGCGGCTGGCTCTACGCGCTTTATCAGCCGCCGGTTGATCCCGCCACCGGCAAAACGCTCGATGCCACCAAGCCCGTTGGCGAGTGGAATCATGTCCGCCTCGTGATCAGCCCGAAAAAATGCATTCACGAAATCAACGGCGTGAAATATTTTGAATACGTCCTCGGCAGCGACGATTTCAACGCGCGCGTCGCCAAAAGCAAATTCCACACGATGCCGTTCTTCGCCAAGGCCACGAGCGGCTTCATCGCGCTGCAAGGCGACCACGGTTCCGTTTCCTTCCGCAACATCAAGGTTCGCCCGCTGCCGGCTGGCAAAGAACTTCCAGCAGTTTATTAGAGAAAGGCGCGTCACAGACCCCGGCGAATGAGAGCAGGCAGCATCTTGGACTACGCAGGCATGGCGCAGCAACGACAGAGCTTTTGAAACACGGACGTTCCTCAGCACAAGAACGGCATCGCCTTCCGCCTGCCGCCGCAGCCCAAAATTATTTGCTGCCGGGCTTGACCGCCGGAATTTTCGCCAGTTCCGGCGGTAATTTGTCGGGCTCAAAGGCTTCAACTTTCAGCGCGATCAAACTTTGAAACGGCACGCCGAAGTTCACCGCGCCGTTTGAGCGGTCCACAATTGCGGCCGCGCCCGCGACATCGCCGCCGTGAGCGCGAACGATATCCAAAGTTTCCTGCACGCGACCGCCCTTGGTCACGACATCCTCCACGACGAGAATTTTTTCGTCGGCCGCGATTTTGAAGCCGCGCCGCAAAACCAGTCTGCCCTCCTCTTTTTCCACAAAAATGAAACGCACGCCAAGCTGCCGCGCCACTTCCTGGCCGATGACCAGCCCGCCCATCGCGGGCGCGACGACCGTGACCGCGCCGAACGGCCTGACTTTTGCCGCCAGCGCCGCGCCGAGTTTTTCGACGACGGGCATCTGCTGGAGCGCGAGCGCGCATTGGAAAAATTGCCGGCTGTGCAATCCGCTGCGCAGAATAAAATGGCCTTCGAGCAGCGCGCCGGTGTCGCGAAAAACCTGGAGAACCTGGGCTTGTGTCATCCCGGGATTTTAAGTTCAAAGTTCAAAGTTCAAAGTTTATTTTACCGCCGGGACGCCGGGACGCCGGGCTTGAAAAGTTTTTCCTCTGCGTCGCTGCGCCTCTGCGGTTAATCTTCCGCCGTGCCGAAGTGGATCAAATTCATCATCGCCGTCCTGCTGCTGCCGGTCTGCGCCGGCGCGGCGCGGGCGTTGTGGCTCGTGTTGCGCGCGGGCTACGGCGCGGACACGGTGTGGATTCCGCTGCTCGCCGGCGCGTTGTGCTGGATCGTGATTTTTTTCACGCTGCCCAAGCCGATGTGGCTTTACGTCTTCGGCCACGAACTGACGCACGCGCTGTGGACCTGGCTGTTCGGCGGCGAGGTCAAAAAAATGAAGATCACGTCGTCCGGCGGCCACGTTGTCATCTCGAAAACGAATTTCATCATCGCGCTTGCTCCGTATTTTTTCCCGCTCTACGCCGTCCTGGTCATCGGCGTGTTCGCGCTCGGCCATTTCATCTGGCACTGGCCGCTGGTCTGGTTTCATTTGTGCATTGGCATGGCCTATGCGTTTCACATCACGCTCACATTCCACATTCTGCAAGCCCAGCAGTCCGACATCACCAGCGAGGGCTGGTTGTTTTCCGCCGTGGTGATCTTTCTCGGCAACGTCTGCGTGCTGCTGTTCGGCATTCCGCTGCTCACCGCGTGCGTCGGCATGTTGAATTCGCTCGGCTGGTGGGCCGAAAGCACGGGCATGATTTTCCACTGGCTGCAGCGCGTGCTCTGAAGTCCCGAAAATTTGTTAGCAATTCAGTCTTGAAATGCAACCGCGTTTGGATTCATCCTCACGTCAGATATGGATTTAGCCGACATCTTGGGACGCGAGCAAATCGTGCCCGAACTCAATGCGGGCAACCGCTGGGAAGCAATTGACGAACTCATTGGCAACCTTGTGGCCACCGGCAAGATCCAGCCCGGCGACCGCGACGCCGTGACCGCCGCCGTCAAGA
>CAYVGC010000030.1:0-42076 GCA_964449815.1 uncultured Bifidobacteriaceae bacterium | reverse complement strand
GCTTCACCGAGAATCAAAGATGCTTCACCGAGAATCAAAGATGCTTCACCGAGAACCAAAGATGCTTCACCGAGAATCAAAGATGCTTCACTGAGAACCAAAGATGCTTCACCGAGAACCAAAGATGCTTCACTGAGAACCAAAGATGCTTCACCGAGAACCAAAGATGCTCCACCGAGAACCATGGATGCACCATCTATGGTTATGGATATGACCGGTTTTGGCATGACGATGACGGATTTAACGATATTTTGATGTTCTTTGCCGATTTCAACCCTGAACTGGCTAAATTTATACATCAAGCAGCAACCGGTCGTGCGTGTCAGACAATTTCTGGTGCCGGGGTGCTGGCGCACGGACACCCATCCCAACGGGCCTCGTGGCGCGGGCATCCCGCCGGCGGGCTTGGCCGGGCGTCCCGCCCGGTGATAGAACTGGCGGCGAGACGCCGCCAGCACTCGCCGCCGGGGACGGCCGCGCCACCTTTGTGCCGGTTCAAAAACCCGAGCGCACCATGCTGCCGTCCCGGCGGGACTTTTGCATTTGATGGACGCGATGCCCAGCCATGAATGGCTGCGCCATTGTCACCACGTCGCGTCGCGACTGGCTAACGCCCTTGGCCACACGCCGAGGATGGAGGACCACCCGCGCTCTGAAAATGCCGGATCAAGACATGGTCCCCGCCATATTTTGCTCGCCGCCGGCGCCCGGTTTCCAGTATGGTGAAAAGCATATTATGGAACCGCAAGGAGACATCGCATTGATCGGTCTGGCCGTCATGGGCCAGAATCTCATTCTCAACATGAACGACCACGGTTTTACCGTTGTCGCCTACAACCGGACCGTCGAAAAAGTTGACCATTTTCTCGCGAACGAGGCGAAGGGCACCAAAGTCATCGGCGCGCATTCCATCGCGGAAATGGTTTCCAAGCTCAAGTCGCCGCGCCGCGTGATGCTGCTCGTCAAGGCCGGCCGGCCGGTGGATGATTTCATCGAGCAGCTCATCCCGCACCTGTCGCCCGGCGACATCATCATTGACGGCGGCAACTCGCTGTTTGAGGACACGAACCGCCGGGTGAAGCATTGCGAGAGCAAGGGGCTGTTTTACGTCGGCACCGGCGTGAGCGGCGGCGAGGAGGGCGCGCGGCGCGGCCCGAGCATCATGCCCGGCGGCTCGCCCGCCGCGTGGCCGCACGTGAAGGATATTTTCCAGGGCATTTCCGCCAAGGTTGAAGGCAATGTGCCGTGCTGCGACTGGGTCGGCGAAAACGGCGCGGGGCACTATGTCAAAATGGTTCACAACGGCATTGAATACGGCGACATGCAGTTGATCGGCGAGGCCTACAACATTTTGAAAACCGGGCTGGGCCTGTCCGCGGCGGAAATCCACGATGTTTTTGCCGAATGGAACACGGGCGAACTGGATTCCTATCTCATCGAAATCAGCCGCGACATCATGGCGTTCAAAGACGCCGACGGCTCGCCGCTGGTGGATCACATTCTCGACACCGCCGGCCAGAAAGGCACCGGCAAATGGACGGTCATCAATTCGCTCGACCTCGGCATTCCCATCACGCTCATGTCCGAAGCCGTCTATTCCCGCTGCATTTCCGCGCTGAAAGACGAGCGCGTGAAGGCGGCGCAATTGAAAGGCCCGCGTCCCGCCCTCACCAGCATCGCGGCGAAGCCCGAAAAGAAAAAAACGTTCATCGCCGAAATCCGCGACGCGCTTTACGCCTCAAAAATTGTCAGCTATGCGCAAGGCTACATGCTGATGCGCGAGGCGGCGAAGCAATACAAATGGAATCTCAACTACGGCGGCATCGCGCTGATGTGGCGCGGCGGCTGCATCATCCGCTCGCGCTTTCTCGGCAAGATCAAGGAAGCCTACAACCAGAATCCGAAGCTCTCCAACCTGCTGCTCGACGATTATTTCCGTGGCGAAATCAAACGGTCGCAGAAAGGCTGGCGCAACATCGTGGCGACGGCAGCGAAACGCGGCATTCCGGTTCCCGCCTTCAGCACCGCGCTGGCGTTCTTCGACCAATATCGCAGCGCCGTTTTGCCGGCGAATTTATTGCAGGCGCAGCGCGATTACTTCGGCGCGCACACTTATGAACGCGTGGACAAGCCGCGCGGCGAATTCTTCCACACGAACTGGACCGGCCACGGCGGCACGACCAGCAGCAGCACTTACAACGTGTAAAATTCCAAGCGCGGGCTTCGGCCCGCGCTTTTTTTATTTCTCCGGCGGCAAAGGTTTTGTTGACGCTGCAACCTCGCGCGGCAAAAATCCGGGATGGCAAAACCTGAATTGAAAATTGAAAAGCTTGCGTCCGGCGGCGGCGCAACGCCAAAAAAAGGCGACACCGTGACGGTCCACTACACCGGCACTTTCGCAGACGGCCAGAAGTTCGACAGCTCCGTGGATCGTGACGAGCCGTTCGCTTTCGTCCTCGGCGAAGGCCAGGTCATCGCCGGCTGGGACCTGGGCGTCGCCACGATGAAAATCGGCGACAAGGTGAAGCTGACCATTCCGCCCGAACTGGCCTATGGCCGCGACGGCTATCCCGGCGCAATTCCGCCAAATGCCACGCTGCTGTTTGAGGTTGAGCTGCTGGGCATCGGCTGACGCCCGGAAAAACTATCGCGCGACTTCAATCACCTCGCCAGTTTGCCATTCGTCGTTGGCCGTCAATCCCCCGGATGCGCGTCCATGAGCTTTACGGCCTCACCGAGCCAAAAATGAAATCGCGGAGAAAAGCGCCAGTTGTTGTCGCGAGCCTCAATTGAAACCTGCGGTTTTTTTTACGGGGTTTCAACAGCCGCCAGCGGATTATTCCGGCAGCTTCATCATCTGCTCGCCGTTCACGGGCTGGGGACGGCCGCCAAGCGCACCGCGGATTTTCTTGATGTCGTCCGCCGTGACTTCGCCGGCCTTGTTGCCCCACGCGGCGCGCATGTAGGTGAGCACGGCGGCGAGGTCGGCATCGGAAAGCGCCGCGCCCATCGCGGCCATGTTCAAGTTCCATTCCCTGCCCTCGACCACGAGGGCGCCGCTCACCCCGGCGAGCGGAATGTGCGCCAGCCGGTTGATGCCCTTGGCGACGACCCATTCGGAACCGGCCAGCGGCGGAGCCTGGCCAGGCTTGCCCATGCCATCCACGCCGTGGCAAATGCCGCAGACGGCCTCGTAAACTTTTTTGCCCTGCGCCGCCGCCATCGCCGCGCCGGATTTCGGCTGGTAGGCGTCGAGCTGCTCCGGCGAGGAATATGGCGAGTAAATTTTGGCGTTGAACCAGCCGCTGTGCTTGTCAAAAAACACAAAGCCGAGGAACAGCAGCGCGAGCGTCACGACGATGATCCACATCGGCGCGGTCGAGCGTGTCGCGGTCGGTTCGGTGCTGGCCGGGGCGGGACAGGATGGTTTTTCTTCACTCATGGTTTGGCAGAAATGACCGGCGTGAACGGCGCTTCATACAACGGCGCATCCGCGCGCAGGCTCAACAGATACGCGACAAGTTCCTTCGCTTCCGGCTTCGGCACGACTTCGCAGCCGGCGGCGGGCGCAAATTCTTTCGGCAAATTCAGTGCGTCCGGCGAAGGCGCGGAACCCGTCTTGCGCACGTCGAACAAAAATTTGAAGGACGGCATCGCGGAGTTTGTCACGGACAGCTTTGGCGCGTAAAGGTGTTGCAACTGCCAGTTCGCATCCGGCAGACGCGCGCCGACACCCGCCAGGTCCGGTCCGACGCGCAGGCTGCCGAGCTGCACGGGATCATCGTAAAGAAAATCCGCCGCCACGCTGCGACGGATGCCCCAGCGCGGAATGTCTTCGCCGGTGGCCACGATATGCGTCTCGGATTTCACCCCGGCGGCTTTCAGGCGGTCGGCCATGGCCTCGGCAACCGCCCTGTCATCCGTGGTCAAAATGGTCGCCGGCAAATCACCTTTCCAATCCTGCAACGTGGCGGCAAGGTTGTTGGTGACTTTTACCAGTTCCGGCAAGACAAACAGCGACTGCACGAACGCCTTGAAATCGTCCGGCTTGGAATTGCCGAGACCGGTCAGCGTGATTTCCGCCGCCACGCCGTCCTGCCGGATTTGTTCCGTGTGGCAGGCGGCGCAGCCGTTGGCGCGATAGATTTGCAGGCCAAGTGTCGCGTCGCCCGTGCGCTGCAACGGCCAGGTGTCGGCGGAATTAAGAATGACCGCCTGCTTCGCCTTGCCAAGCTGGATGGCCGGTGCCACGACGAAGCCGAGCCATGAACCGCCGAGCGCAATCAAGACGGCGAAGAAGACTGCAAAGCCGTTTCTCATGGCTTCACCTCCGAAATTTTCTCCGGCGCTTCGAGCGGCGACTTGATGTAGGCGATCACCGTTTTGGCCAGCGCGAGTTTCCACTTCATCGTCATCACAAAAATGTTTGCCGCCAGCAGCAGGCTGCCGAGCAGCAGGCACAGCAGGCCGGTCGTGCTGATCATCAGCCAAAGCTTCGCGGCTGCAGGATCATAGGCCGCCCTGCCCTGTTTCACGCCGGCCACGGCCAGCGGAATCACGAACAAGGCCACACCAAAAATCGAAAGAAAGAACTGCGCTTTCACAAACCCCTTGAACGGCAGTTCCGCCGCCATCACGCGCGGCAGAATTTCATAGATCGCGCCGGACAGAATCATGGCGCTGAAGCCGAGGATTTGCAGTTGCACCTGCGCCACGCCGAACCAGGTGAATTCCAGCACGCGGCTGAACTGCGGACAGGCTTCGGCGACCAGCAACAGGCCGGAAATAAAAAAGAAGTCCACACCGGAGCTGATGAAACAAAACGAACCGTTGTCCCATTTGGATCGGACCGATCCCCACGCCGTCCGGCAGGCGACAATTTCAATCGCCAGCAGCGGCACAACCAGCAGCACGGATGCAACCGCGCTCAATGCCGGCAGCCACGCGGGAACCGGCGCGCCCTGCGGAATGCCCGTCCACGCTCCAAATAAAATCAACGTCCAGAACGCGAACAGCGCGTAAAAACGGCTTTGCAGCGGACGGCCGGAGAGTTTTGGCAGGAAGTAAAACGCGATGCCAACACCAACCAACGCCAGCCAGACGAAAACCAGATTGTTGGCAAACCACCAGTTGATCACCGCCTGCGTCACGCCGCGAACCGGCGTCGGCGTGACGAGAAAGAGATTGGCCGCTGAATAAATCCATGGAAACCAGAGCAGTGCCGCGAGCAGGAACCAGTGCGACGGATACAGCTCGCGCTCTTTGCGCTGGCCGAATGTGCCGACGGCGGAAATGGCGATCAGAACGAACGCCACGCCGAGCAACATGGCCGCCGCGCGCGGAAATTCGAGCCAGGTAAAACCGGAACTGCCGCCGCACAAAATCGTAATCAGACCGATGAACACGCCGAGGTGCCAGAAATTGGCGGCGGCAATCGGCAAAATCGGCAGGACGAGTTCGGCCTGGCTCAGGCGCGCAAAAATCCAGAGCATCACGCCCAGCGCGGCGGGAATGGCAAAGCCATAAACCAGCAAATCGTTTGCGGCGGGAGCCAGATGGCCGTAGGTCGCGAACGGACAGGCTGCGAACATTTCTGGGGCATGAAACGTGAGTGACGCAAGCAGTGCCAGCAGCAGGCCGACGACGAGCCACAGCGCTGCGCCGCCAAACAGCGCGAGCAGCGGCACGCGGCACGAGGCGTCAATTTTCGCGGTGCAAACTTGGTCTGTTTCAGCCGGGTTCATTCAAAAGGATTGGGTTTGGCCGGCGCGACGGGCGCGGGTGCGGCGGCTTTTTCGGCGCGCGCATTCAAATCGGCACGGGCGGCGGCGGGATTCTGCCAGGTTTGCACGGCGAGCTTCATCGCGTCGGCAACCGGCAGGCGCACGATGCCGCGCGCTTGGTCGGCCCAGCCCAAATTGTTAAGCGAGGTCTCCTCGGCGGCACGGATTTCCGCCAACGCCTTGCCTCGTGCCACCGCGCGGTCGGCGTCAATCGCCGGAACCTTCACGGATATTTTTACAATGACGGTTACCGCCACGAAAAGAATCGTCGCCAAAATGAAACCCACGGCGGCACCGGAAGCGCGGTTGGTGTTTTCCAAAGTCATTGGCGGCCTCCGGCGGTTGACGCGTCCGCAAGATCGCGGATGACGTTTTGACTCACGCCCATCGCTTCCAACTGGCGCGGGTCGCGCTGCGGATACGGCGGGTGGGCGTTGAATTTTTTCACAAAGATCCGGGCGAGAAATCCGCCCATGAACAGCAGGCAGCCGAGCGGCATCCACAGCAGGTGCAGCGGAAAGCCCTGCGTAAACCGGGAGGGGAAAATATTAAAGCCCAAATCCGCCGCGTGCATCAGCCAGACCCAGACGCAAACGGGCACAATGATTTTGAAATTGGTTTTCACCCGCTCCGGCAGCAGCACAAAAAACGGCAGGAAGAAATGGCCGAAGATGATGATCAGGCTCAACGTCCACCAGTTGCCGTTTTCGCGGATGAGATACCAGAAAGTTTCCTCCGGCATGTTCGCGTTCCAAACCACAAAGTATTGCGCGAACTCGGCGTAGGCCGAGAGCAGCGTGAAACCGAATAGCAGCACGCCAATAAAATAAAAATAATTTCGCTTTAATACCGGCGTGAGAATTCGCTGCCGCAGCAAAATCACGGCAATGACATAGACCGTGGCCAAACCGATCCAGACGCAATCGGCGAAGAAATAGACGCCGTAAATCGCGGAGAACGACTGATAGGACGTCGCCTGCATCCAAAGCACGCCGGAAAATGTCAGCGTCAATCCGAAGGCAACGATGCCCCAGCCGGAATAGAAACGCATTTTGTAGGTGCATTCCGCCGCGCCGGTCTCGTCCTGCTTGAGCGACCAGCGGCTCAATTGCGACGTGAGCAGCCACCAGATGCCGAAGAAAATGGCCGACGTGACCCAGAAACCGGGAATCGTAAAGACCGGCAGCTTGGCGGCCACCAGATTGTTGGTGGACGAACTAAGTTTCATCCATTGATAAATTTTCGGACCCAGCAAACCGACCGGGAGAAACAGAATTGCCAGCCACGGAAACAGCAGCGACGCGAGATGTTCGCAGAAACGCCTAATGCCAACCGACCAACCAGCGTCGGTCAGATGATGCACCATCACGAGGAACAGCGCGCCGAGCGCGATGCTGTAATAAAACATGAACGCCAGCAGCCAGGACAATCCGAAGCTGGCCCCGCGGTCTTGCTGGCCGTGGAAACTGACGAGCAAGCCGATGACGGAGAGCAATCCGCCGATGACCATCAAAACGCCCGGCAGCCCGCGCCAGGCGGACAAGTCCAGCGGCGGCGGCAATTGATTGTTTTCGTGGCGGCTCATATCATTTCAAAGCGGCGGCTTGCGCGGCCGTCAAATCGTTCGTCGTTCCCAGCCAGCTCAATTGCAGCGCGCGCAGATACCCGATCACGGCCCAGCGGTCCGGCGTCGGAATCAGCGGGCCATACGCGCCCATCAACCCTTTGCCGTGCGTGATGGTGTTGAAAATTTCGCCGTCGGCCATTTCCACGATGCGCTTGTCATGCAGATTCGCCACGGCGGGCATGACGCCGAGTTTTTTCGTGATGCCGTTGCCGTCACCGAGCCGACCGTGACACGGCGCGCAATAAATGTCAAAGCGCTCGCGCCCGCGCTGAAGCAATTGCTCGTTCACCAGCAGCGGATTCGTCTCGACAAAATTCGTCGTGCCGGTGACGCAGCCGGTGTTCACAGGCGCATCTTCAAAGCCATAAACCGGGCCGCTGGCGGTTTCCATCGGCTGGCTGCGTGCAATCGTGCCAGCCAGCGGCAATTGCGAACTGACGCCGTTGCTGAAAAAGGAAAACGGTTCCATCGGCCGTAATTTGGGCTGCTGGTCCATGCCGGGAAAAGCGCGGTCCGAATACAATTCCACTGGCGGTTTGTGCGAAATCCGGCCGGGCAATCCCAACATGCCGAACAACGCCACGCCGATGGCCGCGCCAATCAAGATGATGGAGAGGATGTAGCGCATCAGTCCTTGTCCTCCACGATGGCGATTTGCGCGCCGCCGATGCTTTCCAGCAGCTTCTTGGTTTCCGTGGCGCAGAAGTTTTCATCCTGCGCGCCGATGACGATGACGAATTTGTCGCGCGAGACGAGTTCAAACCGCTTGGTGTCCAGCAGCGGATGATGCAGGCGCGGGAGCTGGTTGATGCCGAGCATCCCGACCAGCGCACCAACCGCCGCGCCCATGATGAGCATGATGTAAGACGGCACAAACGTCATCGGCGCACTGAACATCGGCTTGCCGCCGACGATGAGCGGATAATCAAACGCGTTGCAAAACCAGATCAAACCGACGACGGACAAAAACGCGCCGCCGCCCATCGCGAGCGAAACCCAGCCGACGAGCGAGTTACCGTAGCCCATGACTTTGTCGAGGCCGTGAATCGGGAACGGCGTGAACACGTCCCAGCGGCGGTAGCCGGCGGCGCGGACTTTTTCCGCCGCGCGCAGCACTTCGCCGGGCGAATTGAATTCCGCCATGAGGCCGTAGATTTTTTCACTCATGGCCGGCCTCCTTCTGCGCGCCGCCGAGCGGATGATGCGGGTCGCCCTGCGGCGTCGCGCTTTTGACTTCGCAAATCGCGATCATCGGCAGGAATTTCACGAACAGCAAATAGAGCATGAAAAACGCGCCGAGCGTGCCGATGTAAAGGCCGACGTCCCACATGGTCGGCATGTATTTGCCCCAGTTCGCCGGCAGAAAATCCTGATACAGCGAGCCGACGACAATGACAAAGCGCTCGGTCCACATGCCGATGTTGATGACCAGGCCGATGATGAACAGCAGCTTGAGATTCTGCCGGACTTTTTTGAACCAGAGCAGTTGCGTGACGCCGACGTTGATGCCATACATCATGCAGCCAAAAACAAAATACGTGTGGCCGAACAACCGGTGGCCGAACACCCAGCGCTCATACGGATCGCCGCTATACCACGCGATGAAAAATTCCATCAGGTAGATGTAGTCAATCAGCAGGCCACTGACCAAAGTGAGCTTGGCCACGGTTTCAATGTGTTTTTTGGTGATGACGCTTTCCAGTCCGCACCATTTGCGCAGCGGAATCAGCAGCACCAGCATCATGCCAAAGCCGCAAAACACCGCGCCGAGCACGAAGTAGAGCGGGAAAATCGTCGCATGCCAGCCCGCAATCTGCGCCGTGCAAAAGTCCAGGCCGACGATGGAACTCACGGTGAACACGAGCAGGGTGCAAAGGCCGCAAAGCACGACATAAGCCTTTTCGTAATTGTGCCATTGCCAGGCCGAGCCGGTCCAGCCCATCGCCAGAAAACTGAAAATCGTTTTCCGGATCCGCGTCTTCGAACGGTCGCGCAGCACGGCGAAATCAGGAATCATGCCCATGAACCAGAACAGCGAGGACACCACCAAGTAAGTGTTCACTGCGAACACGTCCCACATCAGCGGCGAACGGAACTGCGGCCACAGGTCGTTGGAATTCGGCACCGGAAACATAAACCAGTCGAACCACGCGCGGCCGACGTGAATGGCCGGATACAACCCCGCCATCGCCACGGAGAAAACCGTCATGGCTTCGGCCATCCGGCCAATCGTCGTGCGCCAGTGTTGTCGCGTCAAAAAGAGCAGCGCGGAAATCAGCGTGCCGGCGTGCGCGACACCGACCCACCAGATGAAATTCACGATGTCCCAGCCCCACATCACCGGATGATTGTTGCCCCAGACGCCGACGCCGGTGAACACCTGGTAAAACAGGCACACCGGAAAAATCACCGTGGCGCTGAATGCGGCGGGCACGAAGAAAATCCACCACCACAGGGGCGTCTTGCCCTCGGCGAACGCCGACAGCTTGTCCGTCAGCGCGCCCAGATTCGGGCGGCCTTCGACGACCGGCGCACGTTGCAATTCCGCCGGCGGCGCGAGCTTTTTCAAGTCTTCCAAATTGGTCACAGAATCAGCCATTAGCTGGTCCCTTTCTTCGTCAACAGACGGTTCTCGTATTCTTCCGTGCTGAACGGCGCTTCATGGTAATCCGGCATCGCAGGATTCGGATTGCGGATGCGCGCCAGATACGTCGTGCGCGGCTTCGTGAGCAAATCGCCGAGGACAGAATAATTCTGCGGCAGCAATTTCTGTTTCGACACCGTGCTGTTCGGATCGCTGACATCGCCAAACACAATCGCGCCCGCCGGACACGCCTGCTGGCACGCCGTTTTTGGCACCGTGCCGGCAGCCTCGGTCAGCCGCACGTCGTCGCTCCCGCCGGCTTTCGCCTTCTGAGAAATTTTCGCCTGCTCGATGCGCTGCGTGCAGTAAGTGCATTTCTCCATGACGCCGCGCATTCGCACCGTCACGTCGGGATTTTTCAGCAGCTTGATCAAATCCCATTCATCTTCCGTGCGCATCCCGCTGTTCGGGTCCTTCAGCCAGCGGAACATATCCCATTCGCCGTCCGTCTTGTGCGTGAGCGTCGTCTGGTAAAGCGTGCCTTTGAGTTCGGTCAAAGGCCGCTTGTTGTAGTCGAGGAAATTGAAGCGGCGGACTTTATACGGGCAGTTGTTTGAGCAATAGCGCGTGCCGATGCAACGATTATACGCCATCACGTTCAAGCCTTCCTGGTCATGGACGGTCGCGTTGACCGGGCAGACGTTTTCGCACGGCGCAGACTCGCACATCTGGCAAAGCATCGGCTGGTTCACCGCCTGCACGTCGTCAATCCACTCCGCGAACTGCTGATTGTCGTCGGACTGGTTTTCGTCGGCTTTGAGGTCAAAAAGGCTCGGATTATTTTTCCGCTTGGGATCGCTGGTGAAATACCGGTCAATGCGCATCCAGTGCATTTCGCGCCCGCGCAACACCTGATCTTTGCCGACAATCGGAATATTGTTCTCGCTCTGACACGCCACGATGCAGGTGCCGCAGCCCACGCAGGCGTTCAAATCCACCGTCATGCCCCACTGGTGCAACGCCGTCTTCTTCGCCGCGTCGAGCGGATTCGGATAAAGCGACTGAACCACCGGCGGCTCGACACCGTGAAAATCCTCTTCCGCAAAATTTTCGTCTTTCTTGGCAGCGGCCAAGAATTCCTCCAGATTCGCCTCGCGCACCGCCGGACGACCTTCCATGGACCAATGATGATGCGTGCAGGCCAGCGTGTAAGTCGCACCGGTCTTTTTGATCGTCGCGCCGGTCTCGATGTATTTTCCGCTGAAAATTTTATACGCGTTGAAGCCGACGCCGTTGCCGACGCGACCGGCTTTTTCGCGGCCGTAACCGAGCGCGAGGCCGAGCGAATAATCCGCCATGCCCGGCTGCGTCCAGATCGGCCCGGAAACTGTTTTTCCGTTCAACGTGATTTCCACGATGTCGCCGTTGGCCACGCCCAGTTCGCGCGCCGTCTTGCGGCTGATGAGCACGGCGTTGTCCCAAGTCATCTTGGTGATGGGATCGGGCAGCTCTTGCATCCAGCCGTTATTCGCGTAACGACCGTCGTCCACCTTCGCATCGCGGAAGAAAATGACTTCGAGATTTTGCGCAGATGGCACAACGGTTTTTATATTTGGAGTTTGGCCGCTGAACTTTGCGCTGACAGGCCCGGCCGCGGAATTTGGCTTGAAGCCATTAAATAAAAATTTCTTCCAAAATTCTTCCGCTTTTAGAGAACCAATTCCCCATTCAACTCCGTTTCCGATATTTTGTGTGGAACGAACGATGTCAAAAGGATTTGTCTGCGATTCGCCAGCAATGCGCGCTAAAAGTTCCAATTCCGTAATTCCACCAAACAGCGGCTGAATCAGCGGTTGAATTGGGACGAGCGTGCCGTCGCTCGTCAGCGCATCGCCCCAAGATTCGAGATAATGCGTTGCGGGGAAAAGCCATTGTGATTTCCAAGTCATGCTCGCCGATTCGTCTTCGTAATAACCGAGACGCACAATCGTCGGACTCCCTTGCGTCTGAGCTTGAAGCGTCGGCATCAGCGAATTGTAAGCGGGATTTCCACCGACCATCACGAGCGTGTCACTCACGGAAACATTTTTCAAATCCGTTTGCGCCGTTTCCCGCGCCGGAATCAAAGTCACCGTGTTGCCTATTGCGCCCAGGGCGGAATTGATGGCGTAAGCGAGCAGGTGGACTTCAATCGGCTGCCGTTGGCCAACCACAACTAGCGCTTCGCCCTTATGTTTTGCCAAATCTTCAATACAACGCAGAATCCATTTTGCCTCAAATTTATCAGAATAAGGAATCGGATCAGCCGAAATCACAGGCAGAGCAATTTGTGCCAGTCCTGCAATTTCACTCGCCGCCACGCGCAGCCGGTGGTCCGCGCTCGTGCCGGTGAGCGTGAATAGCGATTCCACCGCGTAAAGCCGGCTCATCCCCTGCTCTGCTTTGCGCCCGGCGGCAAATTTGCGGATGTGATTGTGCGCGTCGTCCTCGCCGCCGAGAAAATCACAGTCGAGCGACAGGATGACTTTCGCCTTGTCAAAATGGAACACCGGCTTCACCGGCTGGCCGAACGCCTGCGTCGCCGCGCGTTGATGAATGCCGGAATCAATCGCGTCGTAAGTGAACCATTGCGACTTCGGAAATTTGTCCGCGATGATTTTTTGCAGACGCGCGCGCGACGGCGAGGTGCTGCTTTCGGCGAGGAATGCCAAACCTTCGCCCTGGTTCGCGGAAAATTTTTGTGACAGGTCGTTAAGAAATTTCAGCGCCTCGTCGCGCGAAACGATTTTGCCGTCGTGCTTGAAATGCCGCGCGCGGTCGGGATCGTAAAGATCGAGAAGCGAAGCCTGCGCGTAACGATCCGTGCTGCCGTTGCTGCCGGGATAAAGCGCGTTGCCCTCAATCTTGACCGGCCGGCCTTCGTAGGATTTGACGACCAGCGGAACCGCGCCGGTGCGCGTGGGCATGGCGGTCGCAAAATACTGCGCCTCGCCAAACGTATAATTATCCGGCTGCCGGCCAAACGGTTCCAGATGTTCTTCCGGCCGGCGGCAGCCAGCGCCAAGCGTCGCCACGCCGGCGAGCGCAAACGACGCGGACATGATCTTGAGGAAATGCCGGCGGCTGGAGCCGTCCTCCACCATCTCGCTTGCGCCCGACGGAAATTCGCGGTGCAGCCAGTCTTTGAACTCCGGCGTGTCAGCCAGCTCGTCCAGGCTGCGCCAGTAACGGCGGCCGGTCGGGTTCGCGGAATTGGATAAATTATTTTTCATCGGTGACACGCCGAGCAGCTTTGCAGCGATTCCACTTTCCATTCGTGGACGAATTTCTGGCCGTTCACTTCCTGCAACTTCGAGGCTTCAACAGCATTTGGGCTCCATTGCCAGCCGAGGCTCGTGACTTTGTCCACCGGCCGGATGTGCGCCGTCGGATCGCGGTGACAGTCGAGACAGAAACTCATGCTCAAGGATTTGACCTCGCGCACTTCGTCCATCCGGTCAATCCGCCCGTGACATTCCACGCAACTGATGCCGCGCCGGACGTGGACGGAGTGGTTGAAATAAACGTAGTCGGGCACCCGGTGAATCTGCACCCACGGAATCGGCGTGTTGTTCGTGGCGCTGTCGCGGACGATTTGCAAACGCGGATCGTCCTTGAGCACCTGATTGTGACAGTTCATGCAGGTGGACGCGCCAGGCAGATTGGCAAACCAGGATTTTTCCACGCCGTTGTGACAATAACGGCAATCCAAGCCAAGCTGGCCCGCATGAATGTTGTGTGAGAACGGCACCGGCTGGACGGGCTGGTAACCGGCGCGGGTATATTTGGGCGTCAGGTAAATCGTCACGCCTGCCGCCACGGCACCTCCGGCCAGCACGGCGACCAGGCCAAGCACCAGCGGCAAACTGTTTGTCCATTTCGGAAAAATCACTGCTGCAAAAGATTCAAACCTGCGAACCAAAAAATTGCCTTCTCAACTCCAAAACGAGCGCATTGTTTAGCAACCGCGCGCGGCGTCCGCAAGAAAAGTTTGTGAAATTTTTCACGTTGCGATTTCTAATGCTGAAAACCGGCCCCGGATGCCGGGGGACAATCCTGCGGATGGCAATTTATGGTTTGGAAATGCCGGTCATCCCCAAGATCAAGGCCGGGCGGCGGGCGGGTTGGTCATCTGCCCAAGCTGCACCTTGATCTGGTCAAGCGCTTGTTTCATTTGCGCCACGTCAGCCGCCATCTGGCTCCGCCGGGCGGTTTCAACCGCGTCCGGCGCCGACAGTTTGATTTGTTTCAGCAATTCATCGCTCAAGTTCGCGCCCACCCGTCTGGTTTCGGCATTGACTTTGTCCTCAACCCGGCTTTCCTGGCCGGCCATTGCGTCCCGCATCCGGCTTTCCTGGCTGGTTATTGCGTCCTGAATCTGCGCGGCGCAGGATTGCAGCAGGTCCATTTCATTGGTGTGGTAGGAATACGCCAGTGAACTTTCCGCCTCGCGTTCGGTGTCGGCCACCTGCAAATGCGCCTCTATTTTTTTGTCCACCATCAAGAGCAAATACAACGTGTTGGTGTGGTAGAGCAGCTCATAGTCGCGGTTCTTCTCGAAATAGGAATTATTCATCCGGTCCAGCATGGGCGCCAGCGATGTGAGCTGTGCTTGAATCGCCGTCATTTGTTTGGCCTGGCTTTGCTCGAACTGAACAATATTCTGCGACAGCACTTGGATTTTTTCGCTGTTGATTTTGATCTGTCTGTCGCAGCCACAGAGGAGGGCCGCGCCGGTGAGCGAAAGTAAAAAACAGGTTTTATGCATGTTGAATCAAATCGAATGGGTTGAGCGCTTTGCCAAATAATAATTAACTCCGACCGTCCAATATGACCACGCCCCGATTGCCTTTGTCAAGGAACACCCTGCCGGTGGATTCGTCAATCGTGATTGCATTGGCGGATTCGCACCGCGTCCTCCTGCAGCGGGGTGGATTGTCATTTCGGGTTCGCCGACCGAGTTTTCGCCCGGGCGCTCTCGGCATTGTAGCGGCGGGTGGCTTCGGGGAGGTGATTCCAGATTTTAATCGCCACGCCCAATCCGAGGACGGCGAAGGGCACCATGAACAGCGGCCACCAGTGCCAGTCGCGCGCGACGCCCATGAACGTGGCCGCTGCCCCGGCTTGCTCGCTGGGCACGAGGTGGCCGATGAAAAACGATTGGATGGCGCTGCCGAGATAGGTGCAGCCGTCCACGATGCCGGAACAGGTCGCGGTGGCCTTGCGGCCGCCAAAATCCGTCGCCGCCGTGCCCGACATCAGCGAGGTGAGGCCGACGGCGGCCGCCACCACCAGCACGCAGGCCAAGCCCAGAAAGAGCGGCGCGGAAAACAAATACGCCGCCATCAACAGCGCCAGCCCGATGACCAGACCGGAAAACATGGCGGCGGGCGGCGCGCGGCGTGATTGAAACAAATTGTCGGAAATCCAGCCGCCGAAGAATCCGCCCGCAATACCGAAGACGCAGAGCAGCAAACCCCAATGCTGCTCGAAAAATTCCGCGCCGGGCTGTTTCACCTCGGCGGCAAAAATGAAATACCAGTTCTGGATGCCGTTGCGGAAAATGCCGGAGGTGAGGCCGATGAGCGCGATGAGCAGCATCAGTTTGCTGGCAAAAACCCTTTTCAGCAGGTCGAGCGTCGAAAGCTCGATGTGCATCTGGCCGGACGAGGCGTCGGCCGTGTCGAAGGGCGGGAAGTTTGCCTCCTCAGGCGTGTCCTTGATCAGCCACAGGTCAATGACCACCCAGAAAATCATGATGGCGGCGGGAATGAAAAAGACCGACCAGGTGGCGTCCACCAGCTTGCCGCCGACCAGGACGTTGGTTGCAAAAGCGCCCTGGAGCAAATCATGGAACCAGCCGCCGGTGGAACCGGCTTTGGTGAGGTCAACGATTCGCTGCCCCCAGTCGAAAGCGAAATAGACGCCGATGGAAATGAGCGCGCCAAAAATCGCGCCGAACATGCCGCGTTCCCGGACATGAAACCAGTAGGCCTTGACCTTGATGATGGAGACGGCGCCGTAGCTCTGGAAATACATGTTCACCGCATACAGCGTGGAATAGGCGACGACCATGTTCATGTGCAGCCGGCCCATGACGGTGAGATACGTCAGCACGCCGAGCAGCACGTTCGCCACCGCCGCGCCGATGGCGGCGATGAGGATTCCTTTTTTGCCGCCGATCTTGTCCACGAGCGGGCCGTTGATCAAAAAGGAAAAAGCATAGACGGTCGTGCCGACGGCGAAGATGGTGCCGAATTCCTCCTTGGTCATCAGCGTGCCGAGCGCGTTTTTGGACACGTTCAAATTGTAGCGGCCCATGTAGAGGAACGAATAAGTCATGCCGAGCGGAAGCCAGTTGATGAACCGGCGGACCATGAACCACCGGCTGTGGTGCAACGGGTTGTTGCGGAAATACAGGAGGATGACCACCGCCAGGCAGCCGCCGACCAGCGCATTGGCGTGGTTTAGAACAGACGTGAGCAGATCCATCAGTTGCGCGGAAGGAAAACAGACGCGCGCAGGCCGGTCAAAGGATTATTTGCAAATGAGGACGGAACACAGCCTGTGCCGCCCGCAAACGCCTTGCCGCCCCGCCCGCTTTGCGCTAGCTTGCACGCACTATGGAAACATCGCCCAATCCGCCGGAATTTGTTCCGCCGCCGCTGCTGCCACCGCCGCCGCCGGTCATCGCCCCGCCGCCGGCATCCCGGCCGCGCAAGCGCCGCGGCTGGATGGTTGCCGCCATAATTTTGTTCGTGCTGCTGGTGTTCAGCCTGTTCGGCAACCTCACCCAGCTCGTTACGCAGACGCTGTCGTTCAAGCGCGGCTTCCATACCGAGGCGTTTGGCAGCGCGCGCGAGGCCGGCCCGAAGCTGGACGAATGTCTTTTGGAAAACAACAAGTCGCCGAACAAAATCGCCGTCATCACGGTGGACGGCATCATCACCAGCCACGAATTGGACGAGGCGGGCAACAACATGGTGGATGTGATCAAGGCGCAACTGGACCGCGCCGCCGATGACAAGCGCGTGAAGGCCGTCATCTTGAAGGTGGATTCGCCCGGCGGCGAAGTGCTGGCCTCGGACGAAATTTACAAGGACATCCGCGAGTTTCAGGAAGACTCGAAAAAACCAGTGATCTGCTCGATGGGCAGCCTCGCGGCGTCGGGCGGTTATTACATCTCCTCGGGCAGCCGCTGGATTGTGGCCAATGAACTGACGCTCACCGGCAGCATCGGGGTGATCATGCACGGCTGGAATTATCGCGGCCTGCTGGACAAGGTGGGCATCGCGCCCATGACCTACAAAAGCGGCAAGTTCAAGGACATGTTGAGCGGCGAACGGGAAACCAGCCAGATTCCGCCGGAGGAACACGCGATGGTGCAGGGCTTGATTGACGACACCTACGAGAAATTCAAGGACGTGGTCGCCGACGGCCGCAGCGCGGCGCATGAGCTGAACAAAAAGGAAGGCAAGGCGCTCGCCGACAACTGGGCGGATTTTGCGGACGGCCGCGTCGTCTCCGGCAAGGAGGCGCTGGAACACGGCTTCGTGGACGAACTCGGCGATTTTGACGACGCCGTGGACCGCGCGGAGAAGATCGCGCACCTCACCGATTCCAATTTGATCGAATACCGCGAGCGTTACGACATCTCGAATTTCCTCTCGATGTTCGGCCAGAGCAGCCAGGCGCACGACATCAAGCTGCAGCTCGGAGCTGACATTCCGAAGCTGCACGCCGGCTATCTCTATTTTCTCTACGAACCTTGAAACACGTCACGGTCATCACGCATCCGCTGGTGCAGCACAACCTCACGCGGGTGCGCGACCAGCGGACCCAGCCGCAGGAATTCCGCCGGCTGCTGGGTGAAATTGCGTCGCTGATGATCTACGAGGCCACGCGGTCGCTCGGCGTGAAAAAAACTTCCGTCCGCACGCCGCTGGAAACCACCACCGGTTCGAAACTCGAACGCGAAATCGTCCTGGTTCCCGTGCTTCGCGCCGGCCTGGGGATGCTGGATCCGATCTTGGAGCTCATCCCGCACGCCCGCGTCGGCTTCATCGGCCTCAAGCGCGAGGAGTCCACCTTGATCGCGCATTTCTATCACAAGAGCCTGCCGAAGGAACTGGGCCGCTGCGAAGTCATCCTGATTGACCCGATGCTGGCCACCGGCGGCAGCGCCGTGGCCGCGCTGGATTTTCTTCAGGAACAGGGCGCGAAACGAATCCGCCTCGTCAGCCTGGTGTCCGCGCCGGAAGGCCTTGCGCGCGTCCGCAAGAAATATTCGACCCTGCCGATTTTCACCGCCGCGATTGACCGTGAACTGAACCAGGCCGGCTACATCCTCCCCGGCCTCGGCGACGCGGGCGACCGGCTGTTCGGGACGTGAAGGCGAAGGCTGAATAAATTCATTGTCCCGGCAGCACGCGGTAATACCGGGTCGCATTCACTGGATCGGTCGGGTTGGTGCCGTCGTCATGCCAGATTTCGATTTGCTGGCTCAAGGTCAGGTTCGTCAGAGTGGTCCATGTGTTGGTGTCGGCCAGGCTGAACGTGCCTTGGATGGCATATTGATACCCGGCTGCGCCGTTGATGGTCAGACTCGGACGCATGGCGATACTGACTTCCGCCGGATTCACGACAAGCTGATACGTCGCGTTGGTCGCGCTGCCGTAGGCGCTGCTGACGATCACCGAATAAAGTCCCGCGTTGGTGAATTGCAGCGCGGGCAGGACGTAACCCGCATTGGTTGCCTGCGCAATGGCGGTGCCGTTGAGAAACCACTGGTAAGAGATCGGTCCCGAACCAATCGCGTTCACCTGCAAAGTGGCCGGCTGGCCCCAAATGCCGACAGTTCCGGTGAAAGACCTGATGATGCTCGGCAACATATACAATCCCGCGCCGTAACTATTGGTGCTGCTGTAGCCATTGTCCACCATGACCGAGTAATCGCCCAGGTCCGGCAACAGCACGGAGCTGATGGTAAGGCTGCTGTTCGTGGCGCCCGCGAGGTTGGTCCCGTTCAACGACCATTGATATGTTGGTGCGGGAAATCCGCTGGCGCTCACCGCAAAAGTCGCCGTGCCGCGATTGGCCACCAACTGGCTGACGGGCTGGGCCAGGATGGTCACTGGCAGATAGCCGATGACCGTCGCCGACGCACTTGTCACCGTCCCGAACGGACTGGACACAACCACAAAATAATTGTCCCCGTTGCCAGTTTGCGCCGGATAAAAAGTCAGCGAGTTGCTCGTGGCACCGACGATCACGCCGCTGCTGTCATACCATTGATAGCTCAACGGCGCCGTCCCGCTGGCCATGACGGTGAAAGTAACAGCGGTTCCAGCAACCACCGTCTGGTTGGCCGGCTGCTGGCTGATGGATGGCGGAACTCCAACCGTGACCGTGACCTGAGCGCTTGGAACCGAGTCATTCGGATCAGGTAGGCAGGAAACCACCACCCAATATTCGCCGGTGTCATTGGTGGTGGCGTTGATGATCTGGTAGCTGGAGGAGCCGCCGATGAATTGCGAATCTTTATACCAGGCATACGTCAAAGTTCCCGGACCAACCGCTCCAACATAGAGCGTGGCGTTGCTGCCAACACAGATGTTCATATTGGTCGGTTCCTGGTAAATGATCGGACCATCGAACAGCCCGCCCATTCCCAGGAGAAAGCCTTGGAGCTGCGGCGGTCCAGCGAAAGAAAAAACACTGATTGGCGGGATTACACCTCCATCACCCAACTGGATGGCGCCCGATACCGCTGACTGGCCGATCCAGCCGCCGAAGCCGCCAAAATCATTCGCGGCCTTGAGCGCGTCTATGTTTGTGCCCACGCCGGCCGCCGACCAGCCGACCACGACAAAATGGGCGTATTGTCCGGCGCCGATGCCTTGCACCGTCAACGTGCCATCAGGATTAATCGGCATCTGGTTGGCCGAGGTGGTGCCTTGCGAAACGGCGACTATCCGGCCAGGCGCCGTTGGGTTCATGCCCAGACCCACCAAGGTCCAGCCCGACGGATTGTCAAACACATAGTTGGGACTATCACCCCAAATGGCGTTGGTGTTGCCGTTGATGGACGCATTCACCGGCGAGGCGAACAAGGCATAATAATAGGTTCCGGGCGTGCCACCCGCGTAGCCGGTGGCCGCCCCGCCGATGAAGCTGTTGGTGCTGATCCGCGTGAGCGGGTTCGGACCGGTGGCAAAAACGACCAGCCCCTGGGCCGTCGCCAACGTGGCGAACAGGCAGATGAATCCAATTGCAATCAGGATTTTCTTCATAGTTTTGATTTGGTTGAGGTTCAGGCTGCAAATCAAAAGGCCGGGAGCTGACTCCCGGCCAAGGCGAGGAGTCTTATCAATTCCGCTTGCAAACTTTGTATAATTTTCGTTTGGTCATCTCATTGCACGCCGACGCGATAAAAATAAGGTCCGTCATTTGTGGCGGTGGCGTCTGTAAAACTGGTGGTGCCGGCTTGGCCGACGATGTTGCCTTGAATGGCAGAGAACTGCGGCGATGCCGTGAGGTCCGTGCTGCGTTGCAAATAATATGTCCGGGTGTTCACGCTTTGCCAGGTCATGGTTACGCCGGCAATGTTTGTGCTGACGGCGGACGATGTCATTACGAGCAACGACGCGGGGTTCGTGGGATTCAGCCCGGCAATCCACTTCTGCCAGTTGTTCATGCCGGTGCCATCCAAATCCAAATAATCCGCCGAACCGTCGGTGGGCAGGCCGTATTGCTGCGCCCACGCGTAGGAAAGAATGGAACTGGGCGCTTGATATTCGTAAGCGCCGATGTCCACAGTGCCGCCGGCGATGCGCGCGTTGCCGTCAAGGTCATTGGTGATGCTGACAAAGGCATTGTTGCCGGAGTTGATGCAGGGCGAGCTGGATTGCAGATGAAAATCCCCGCCCGCTAAGTTCACAAAAGCAGGTTCGTTGGTGATGTTCCCTGGTCCACTAGGCAGCGGCGTCGTGCAGCAATAATTCAAAATGATTGGCGGAAATGGCGCGGGCGCGTAATAATTGCTATTGGTCCCATTGTTGTAATAGACGATGCAATTATTTAACGTGCCATTGACCGCACCGCCGCCATAGGTTGCTGAATTACCGACTATCGTGCAGTTGTTCCAAGTGTCTTGGAGGTATCCAATATCAACTGCCCCACCGCCACGGAAGCCAGCAATATTGCCGGTGATCAAACAATTGTTCATCCTGCACGCGAAGACGCCACCACCCTCGTCGCTTGCATAGTTACTGACGACCAAGCAATTGTTCAGCGTGGTTACAATATCATCCGAACAAACACCGCCGCCGGTATCAGACGAATTTGCCATAATCACGGAGTCATTTATTGTCCCGTTACCCACGCCACCGCCCGCATCGGCCGCTGAATTGCCGACAATGACGCAGTTTGAGACAATGGAGTTGCTGGAGTTGCAGAAAACACCTCCGCCCACCGTTTGGGGAATAGTTCCACCACCAAAAAACGGATAGGTGGCCCCATTGGTCACTGTAAAACCAATAAGAACAGCGTTATTGGTCAGAAAGACACATCTTACTGCGTTGGTCCCGTTGGTCGTGCCCGGCACTTGATAACCTTGAATGACTGTCATCGCCGGGCCGTTGATGCTTTGAACCGTCACGGCCTTGGTGACCGCAAGCCGATTGGTCATTCCGCCCGCAACCCGTCCGCCCGTCTGATAGACGCCATTCGTCACGAGGATCAAATCCCCGTTCGTTGAAGCATCCACGGCATTCTGAATGTTTGTCGCGGCGGTGCTCCAATCGGCATAAGGCGGAATGGGATTGGTGCAGTTCAAATCCACATACAGCGTGGCGGCGTTAAGCCGCACGGTCAAACAGACCAAAGCGGCGGCCAGCCATCCGATTGATTTGGTTTTCATTGGATTGAACGCTCTACCGCGATACTTCTTGCGCGGTTTTTTTTGATCTGACCGGCAGGGTTTCATTACTGAAAAATAAGCATTCATCAGGCCATGCCGTTTTATCAGGCAAACCAGCACCGACTGCATTCGGCTTGCGTGACCTTCACGCATTATGCGTGGAAATTGACCAAAGGCCCGAAGTTGAAGGGACCGGCTTTGACATTGGCTACCCATCTTATTTGGAGGTCGCATTGGCCGTCGGGGTTGTCGCCGGAGCCGGCGGCGCGGGGGCGGGCGTGGCGGTGGTGTCGTAGAGATAGACGACGCCCCAGCGCTGGCAATCCACCCGGCGCGTGGCGTCATTCGTCTCCTTGCGATAGAAAAATTCCACCGTGTCACAGATGTCCACGGCCAGCGCCTGCGCGGCGGGATAGTCGGTGGCCACCCCTCCGCGCTGCTTGTCGGTGCTGACCTGCGCCTGTTCGTTCTGGCTGTTCAGGGTGGTGAACGTCGTCAGCAGCGCGCCGACTTCCGCCGCGCTGGGGAGGGCCATCGGCACATAGGCCGCGCCTTCGGCGGTCTTGCGGGCGGCTTCGCCGGCCACCACAGCTTCGCCGGCCTCGGCGATGGCCGCGTAGCTGGAGAGGTCGGGAATGCTGGTGGCGGTGATCTCGCGTCCGTAATAGCCGCGCGCGCCGGCGCTGAAAATTCCGCGCGCCACGCCCAGGTCCAGCACCTGATGGAAATGGCTGATGCCCATCGTCAGTTTGGCGGCGGCGTGCGATTCTGCGGAAACGATCGGTGCCTGGGCGGCCTCGGCCAGATCCACGGCGCTGACATCGCCGAGAAACCGGTTGAGGAGGCTGGTCGGCACGGTGTCGTCCAGTTGCGCCCACTGGTCGGCGCTGATGGCGCGGTCGGCGGCGTTGGGGGTGTTTTTCCATTCGTCCCGCGCGGCTTTGAGGGTGCGGATGACGGTGGGCGTGGTGTTTGGCAAACGACGACTTGGCATAACTTTTTTACTTTTTTTGTTTTATTTGACGGTTGTTTAGGACTGAAAATGAAATTTTGAGGTGATTTCGGCGTTTGGGGAGCAATTATAGCTAAAATGCTGATTATCTGCGGCTAGGGCGAGTCCGGTGTGACTGTTTGTCTCACTTCTGTCGGCCAGGATGCCACAAACCGTCCTGTCGGCGGCAGTCTGCCAAGCCAGACTGGTGTCATCCGTCCTGTTTGCAGTTGTCCGCTCAAGCGGAATGCTGCCTACCGTCCTGCCGGCAACGTCCGGCGCGGCCAGACTGGCACCGGCCGGCCGGCGGATGCCGGTCTGGGCGGTCGGAGTGCGGCCGGGGAAATGGCGGGAGCCGGCCGGGCGCAGGCGGGGGTGCGGCGGGGGTTTTGTCCGGCCAGGATATAAGCCGCCTTCCGCGCGGCAGTTCTCGTTTCGATGATAACTGCTTGCGCTTCTGAGGAAGCCAATTCGCCACATAATCCAGCCGGGTAAAACTTCCGGGGCGAGCAAACCACAAGGGACGAACTTTTGTCAACGAATTTGTTCAAATAAATTATTGCCGGCGGGGCCGCCCGCCGCCACGCAGGTTCGCCCGCGCGGCTGGTTTCATTTCCCAGGCGCGGTGCGGGCTGCCGGATGAAATTCCACGGATGGCGGCGATGCTTTTTCCGACAGCCCTGCCAGCGGCAGGATCCGGGCGGGAGACCCGCCAGCCCGTTGGCGGCAGGAAAAATATCCGCCTTGCGGGCATGTGCGAACCGCCTGTTGATGAGGCCATCCCCTAAATCGGGGATGTTATTAGCATCAAAATCTGAAAATATCACTGAATGATTGATTTTCGCCGCAAGTTACCAGTGCATGCTGATCACCATTCGTTTATATCTCTGCCCTGATTTCATCCCCCCGGCCCCATCCAGAAAAATGCCGCGGCTCGCGAGAATCGGTTATTGGATGTTTTCAGCACAACCCAAACCGGCGGCACAAAACAATTTTGACAGACGGAAACCGCATAAGTCATCGCAACCGCCGGCGAAACGGAGATGACTGGCTTCAAATTAAGCTAACAAGCATATGAGAATCTGCACGAGGTTGTTATTGGGACTTTTGGCAATGCAGTCTGGTGTTTTTTTATCAGCGGCAGAAAAAGTTGAATTCAACCGGGCCTTTGCGCCGCAGGACGGCCTGGTCAGCCAGTATGAGGAACCCGACCGCCGGGAAATCTGCTTGAACGGCCGCTGGCAGTTCCAAGGCGACGAAGACAAGACCGTTCCGGGCGGAACTTTGCCGCCGCTCGGCACCTGGGACACGGTGGCGATCAAGATTCCCTCCCCTTGGAACGTGAATTCTTTTTCCATGGACCTCGACGTGCAGGGCGGCGATTTCCGCGCCTATCCTTCTTATCCGAAAGAATGGGAAAAACTGACGGCAGCATGGATGGAGAAAAAGGTGAACGTGCCGGACGACTGGCACGACAGGCGAATGCTTCTGCATTTTGGCGCAGTCGCAGGCAGGCTGGTGGTTTATGTGAATGGAAAACGGGCTGGCGAGGGGTTCGACATATTCTTCGCTCAGGACTTTGACGTGACAGACCTGATCCATCCGGGTGCGGAGAATCAAATTCTCGTCAAAATCATCAGCCCAAAAGCTTTTGACCAGCCTGGCCGCTATGGACGGCGCGAATATCTGTCCGGTTCATTTTGGGGCACGCACATTGCCGGCATCTGGCAGGATGTTTTTTTGGTGGCAGAGCCTAAAGTGGCCGTCAGCGACATATTTGTGCAGCCCTTGGTGAATCAAGACGAATTGCGGGTTGCGGCGACGATTGCCAACCACAGTGCGACCTCGGCGAAGGTGACTTTGTCCGGCAGCGTCCGCGAATGGCTTAATCAAACCGGCAAGTCCGTCCTGGAAGCGCCCGAAGTAAAATGGAAGCTTGCCGACCCGCCCGCCCTGAAACTGAATGATGACCAGCAGATCACCCTGGCGCCCGGCGAATCACAGACGGCCATCCTGACCGTAAAGGTGGATGGCCGCCTGAAATTATGGAGTCCGGACACACCCAATCTTTACGGGATGCTGCTGACTTTGTCCGCAGACAGAAAGCCGGTTGACACCAAGTATCAACGGTTTGGCTGGCGGCAATTCACCTTGAACGGAAACCAGCTTTGTCTGAACAGCCGGCCGATTGTGTTGAAAGGCGATTCCTGGCACTTCATGGGCGTGCCGCAGATGACCCGTCGCTATGCGTATGGCTGGTTTCAACTGCTCAAAGATGCCGGGGCCAATGCCGTTCGTCTGCATGCGTCGGTGTATCCTTCGTTTTATCACGACATGGCGGACGAAATGGGCATCATGATATTGGATGAAAGCGCGATCTGGTTGAGCGATGGCGGACCCAAGGCCGACAGCGATTTGTTCTGGGGCAATTGCCGCGCCCATGTGGAAGAACTCGTTAAACGTGACCGCAATCATCCTTCCGTGTTCGGGTGGAGTATTTGCAATGAAATTCTGCCGGTGCTTCGCAATGTCTGGCATGCGCCGCAAAACATGGTGGATCACTGCCTCGACGAAATCGCCGCCTGGAAAAACATTTGCCTGACCAACGATCCCACGCGCGGCTGGATTTCCGGCGATGGTGAATGGGATGCCGGCGGACGTCTGCCGGTAATCAACATCCATTACGGAGGCGACGGCGATATGCAACGCGCGGCTGAATCCGGCAAGCCGTGGGCGGTGGGCGAAACCAGCATGGCTTATTATGGCACGCCCAAACAGGTTTCCCAGTTCAACGGGAACCGGGCTTACGAATCTGACCTTGGCCGCATGGAAGGACTCGCCTATGAATGTTACGGCCTGCTACGTAACCAGCAAAAATACCAGGCAAACTACCAGAGCGTCTTTAACATCGTCTGGTATGGGGTTCAACCATTGCCGCTGGGCAAACGTGATTTGACGCAAGCTCCATCACTGGCGGAAGGGATATTTTTCGGCAAATATCAGGAAGGCGTTACCGGGATGCAGCCCGAACGCCTCGGCCCGTATGTTTCCACATTGAATCCAGGCTACGATCCGGCGCTGCCGCTCTACCGGTCCTGGCCCATGTTTGATGCGGTCCGCGACGCCAATTTGAACGTCACGGATTCTCCCTGGTCGCATCACCCTAAATTGGTCAGACTCAATCAACCGGCCCCGTCAACCAATCAAATTAATGCTGCTGTCAGCTATCTGCCAGAGAATGGAAATAACCTCGCTCAAGCCTTGAACAAGGCTGGCATCAACCTGTCGGTTTATTCCGGCGACACCAAAACGGATTTTCTGTTGGTGGACGGTTCCAGCGTTCAAGATCCCACCACAACCTCTTCGTTAAAAGTTGCGGTGGACAAAGTGCTCGCTTTTGGCGGCACGGTTTGGGTATGGAATATCCAACCAAGCGGTGCGGCCGGCGTAAGCCGGTTGCTCGGACGGGAAGTATTGGCTCAACCACGAGTGGCCTCTTCCTTGATTGTGAAGCAGAATGCTCCCTTGATTGCCGGACTTGACAATGCCGGCCTTTATTTTTCCGAGAACGATGACTGGCGACTAATAAATTTCGGATTGAGCGGTGAATTCGTCACCGGAGCACAAGTTGTGCTGAAAATTTGTCCGGCAGATTGGCGCGAATGGAATTACAAGGGCGAACCAGTCAAAACCGCGTCGCTTTACCGCTCGGAAGCGGAAAACACTTCACCACGAGCGGCCATGGTCATCCGGCCAGCCGGGAAAGGCAAAGTCATTCTTTGCAACCTTGACCCTGAAATAACATCAACTAAGAAGTTGGGAATCATTCAAAGCCTTTTCCGCAACGCAGGCATCCAACCAAGCCAGATAATGGTTCATGGTGGATTCATCGATTTGAACGGACGCCTGATCCGCGCGCTGATCTGTGGCAGCTTTGCATTCGCGGACTCCAAGGAGGCATACAATGTTATCCCGCCAACCGGCGAGATCAAGGAAGAGGCTGCGTTAGACGGACGGAAATGGCAAACCCACGACGCGGACGGCAACGGAGTGTTTGATTTCAAGAATGGCTTGGTGACCGGACCGCAGGAAAATACCTTCGCCTATCTGGCCGTCTGGATTAAATCATCTAAACCGCTGGATGATCTCCTTTCCGAACCAGATCTACCCAGGCTTTCATTTATTTATGGTTGCGACGATGGCTGTCAAATATGGCTCAACGGGAAACTCCTGGCGAGCAACGAACGCACCGGACCGCTGGGAGCAGAGGATTTCAACCTCAATTATTTGCCGCTCAAGCTTGGCTGGAATCAGCTCGTGATCAAGGTTGTTCAGGTGGGTGGTGAATGGAAGTTTGCCGGCAAGTTCAGTTGCACGGACCTGAACTTTCTATCAAAACTTGAGTTAGAAACTAAAAGATCGGCGATGCAATAACCCGCCTTTTCTCTGAAAGATCATGCTCCGGATTGTCATCATGCAACCGCACGCGGACAAACCCCGCACTGTTCATTTCCGCCACGCGACCGGTTCACCACATCGCACTGCGAAGCTGTCCGTCACAATTTTTGCCGAATTAAATGGTGTCTGGTCAAAAACCCGACGGCCCGCTAATTTCATTGAAATTTGAGAATACTTCTATCCAACAATAGAGGTCAAGCTGACTAAATTATAAAGAAAAAAATGAAAAAACTCTTGGAAATACTAGTAACACTGTTTTCTGCCACCCTGCTGGCTGCCGCCGAAGCACAACCGGATGTTTATTCCGTGTTGGATTTTGGTGCCAAAGGCGATGGCAAAACGGACAACACGGCTGCCTTTCAAAAGGCATTGGACACCGCCAAGGAGGCTGGCGGCGGCGTGGTTTATGCACCGCGTGGCAACTATCTGTTTAACGGCCATCTTGATGTGCCGCAGGCCGTGACCTTAAAAGGAATTTGGGAATCCGTCCCCGCACACAATGGCCTGCGCGATTCGGGAGCCACAAAACCGACTGACAACGGCACAACGTTTTTGGTCATAGAAAATCAGGGGAATGAAGATGGGCCGGCGTTCATCACTCTGCACAACGACAGCACATTAAAAGGCGTTGTTATTTATTACCCGGAGCAAGATCCTGCGGCGGTGCCAAAGCCGTATCCTTGGGCGATCGCCATGCGCGGAAAAAATCCGGCCGTGCTGGGGGTTGAATTGCTGAATCCTTACAATGGCATTGACGCTTCGCGCAACGAACGCCACCTGATCCGGGACGTGCAGGGCCAGCCCTTGCGACGCGGCATTTATGTTGATGCCATCTATGATATTGGCCGCATTGAGGATGTTCATTTCAACCCTTGGTGGAGCAATCAACCGCAGTTGTTCCACTGGCAGCAGGAACACGGCGAGGCCTTTGTTTTCGGTCGCAGCGACTGGGAGTATGTCTTTAACACATTCTGCTTTGGCTACAATCTGGGTTATAAGTTTACCAAGACCAAGACCGGCATGTGCAACGGCAATTTTCTGGGCATCGGCGCCGATGATTGTTACACGGCTGTGATGGTCGAAGATTCGGCGGTTTTTGGACTGCTTATTTCCAATGGCGAATTTACTTCTTTCCATGGTCCGGATCCAACCATGGTGCGTGTAGAGAAGGAGAATTCCGGCAGCGTGCGCTTTGTGAACTGTTCGTTTTGGGGGCCGTGCAACCAGATTGCAAAAATTGCGGGGCCTGGCACGGTGGGATTCAGCGATTGCACGTTTGTGCAATGGGACCGGAACCAGGAAGGCCGGTGCGCCATTCAAGCCGGCGGCGGATCATTGCTGGTTCGGGGTTGCGAATTTCAAGAAGACAAGCCGCAGATTGAGTTAGGCGAGGCCGTTCGCCACGCCGTGATTTCCGGAAACATCATTACCGGCAAAGCCCGTGTCATAAACCATGGCAAGCTCAACGTGAACCTTGGTAATAATGCGAGCGACTAACGACCAATTTCAAAACCTGTGGATTATGAGCCGGAACATTTGGCCCGCAAAGACGGCAGGCGGGCGACGCTGATGGCTGACGTTGTCAGTTGAAACAACGGCAGGCGATTTGCCCGACTGGTTTTTCCAGCACCTGCACCAGTTCTTCGCCGTCGCACAAAACAATGAAATTGCGAACGCCGCCCTCGAAATCCGCGTAGGCTTTCCAGGCGACCTCCATTCCCATGCCGCCTTTGGGCGTTGTTTCCACATCGCAAGGTGGAGGCGGCGGAGTTGTGTCGCTCACCGTGCCGGTTTTAACATATTCCATCCACGCTTTGGCCGCAGTTTCATTGGGCAGCCTGCCAGCACATCTGGGGGTTCATTTGTGTTCAAGTATTTGTTTCGGCCAGCGCCAGATCTTCTGCTGCAAGCAAGGATGCATGCATGGATGGGCCATCGGTGGACTCACGCAGTTGGTCGAGGATTGCGGTTTTCTGGGCCATGAGGCAGATCCGTGCCAGGGTGTGCAAATGCAACCGGTCGTCCTTGCAACAAATCAGAAAGAACAGGTTGGTCGGTTTGGCGTCGGGCGCGCCGAAATGGATTTTCTGAACCGTGCGACCGACGACGATGAACGAAGTTTCAAACAGGTAAGGGTCTGGAACACGGGGATGAGGGACCGCAAAGCCGCCGGGCATGCCGGTAGAACACAGGGCTTCACGCGCTTCCAGACTGGCCATCAGGTCATGAGCGTTGCTCAGATTCCCGGTGGTCGCCGCCAACGCCACCAACTCATGCAAAACGGAAGACTTGGTTTTGGCCGATAGTGCCGGGGCGATGAAGCCGGGCTGGATCATGTCCGGCAGGAGGGTTTGGCGGGGCAGGATTTCGCGGATGTCATGGGTGGATTTCCGGTGATATTCCATCAACCGCTGGTCGGGCAGGCGCAGGAGGCTTTGCGATGCCCAAAGGTCAATTTCATCCTTGGAAAAGACGACCCGGCGGCCGCGCTTCTCGTGCGGCATCTCGTTGCGTTTGACGCGTTGCAAGATGTCATCCGGGGTCAAATGCAAATACTCTGCAACCGCGTCAAGATTGAGAATTTGATATGCCATATAGTTTGCTTTCCGCAGCCTCGTTGTCATGAGGCGAACATTTGCAAAACGCCTTTCTAATTTTGGGGCAGGAACTTGTTTGCGAAGCTCAACAGGCGCTTGCCGGATATTCTGAAACGCAAAAAATTCCGTTGAAAACCAACGGTCCTTTGGTGATGGTAGTAGGTGATTTCCGAACGGACATCCCTCACGCTGGTGCAGCCTGCCACCGCCCGGATGATTTCCAAGTCACGCTGGAAATAGGACCGGTTCAAATGCCATCGCAACACACCCAACAACCAATAATAGCTGGGAAGACATGCCAGCAACACTTTTTTTTCAAAGGCTTCTGTGGAGATTCCCAGCCTGCCACAACACACCTCCCGAAATGTTTTTACATCTGCAGCCATGAATTGGATTTTAACCGGCTTTAGTGGCAGGTCAATAAAATCACGAACAGTTTGATGGCCGGAAGTTTGAGAATGCAGTCAAGCCGGCACAGGATGATCAGCGGTGCTGGTGCCGGTTCATCGAAAAGGAACACGCGGACTTGTTTGCCTTGTGTCGCGGCACCGCCGCCAGCTCTGGCGTTTTCTGCCAAAGACGGCCCCGACCACCCAGTCCGACATTTGTTTTAGCGGCACCAGCCCCCGCGCCAGCCGCCCCAGCCAAAGGAAAATGACACCGGCGGAAACCAAGCATAGGCGGGATAATAATAAGGCTGGTAATAATAGTAAGTCGAGGCCGGCACGGTTTGCACATACGTTACCGTCGGAACAACTGTGGCCGAAGAAACAGGTTCCGCGCTGGCGGGCGTTCCCCGGAGCAAAGCCGCGCCCTTCACTGGCGTTGAGGAGCCCGGTGAAACGGATTCCGTGCCCGTGGCGGCAGCCAACGGCGGCGGTGCAGGCATGGCCGTCATGACGGCGGCCGCTGCCGGTCTGGGCTGGTTCAACATCGCCGTGAGAACGGCGTCAGAAATTCCTTGCTGCCGCAAATATATGATCTGATCCGCGTTCAAACCATAGCGGTTCCCGGAATTTTTAATGTAGGCGATGATCGTGTCATCGCTGACTTTCGCCTGCGCGAGTTGCAGGATTTGCGGGACGCCAGAAGCCAACTGCGGCACAGGTGCGCTCACCGCCGGTTGCGCCATATTTGCCGCGGTTGAACCCTGAGCCAGTGCTGATGCCCCCGATAAAACCAGTCCTGTGACGGCCATGACCGCCACCATGTTTCTCAAATGATTTGTTTTCATAAATCACCTCACAATTTTTTTAACACCGCGCGCGCGGGCGAGTTGCTTTTACATTCAAGACGGAGCAAAACAGTCATTTGTCCTTATCATTTGAACCGTCCCGATAAATTGAAGAAATGAGCAGAATCTCCACGATCAAAAACAACAGGATGAGAAAAAGAACAGCTACCACTGCATGCGAGTGCGGCGCAATATGGGCTAGTATTCTTTGTGCTGTCATTATTTTTGCCTTTCACATGTCTATACGGGGATACTTGCACAATTTTGCATAAAAAATACATGAGGAGAAAATCTGAAAAACCTTCGAAAAACGTGATTGGCGCGGAACAGCCCCGCCGCCAGCGTGAAAAGGGTCGGTGAGTGCAAGGGCAGCGGCCTAGTGGCAATCTTTGGGTCAAGTTTGAAGGCGCACAGCAGCGAAGGAACCTTAACAGGCTGCTGAAAAACTAAAGTTTGCTGTTTTTTGCTTATGCAAGTTATTGATTATCAAGACGCGATTTTAGGCGATTCCAAATTACATAGGCTTTTTCCACATCCTATTAAGGCCGAAGATTCCGACCTCGCGCCGAAAGGTGCTGGCCGACAGATCGCGCGCAGACCGTGCCACTGCCAATGGCCGCAACAGCCACGGAGACCAGAACCGGAACACCCCCGGTGACGAAGCCTCCCGTCCCAAAATAGGTGACATTCATGCCTGGCACTTCAATCTTCTGGGAAAGGCGGTGGTTTGCCTCCGTCGCCAACTGCTCCCGCCCGTTCGCCAGGTTCGAACGGGCGTTCCTGTTCAGCCATGAATTCACGCTCCGCTTGAAGCCAGTCGTCCAATTCCTGACCTGGACCGCCGCCTCGTGCCTTGTGAATTTCATAGGCGCGTTGCCGGATTTGCCGGGCGTAGGAGATTGTAACTTTTGCTTTGAGAGTGTGGCTGTCTTACTCGCTTGAAACGGGCTGTCATCTTGTGCTGGCTCGTGTTTTCCAGCTCTTATCTTGTTTTTCACAACAGTCTTTTTCTACTGCCGTTTTCGTTTGCCGGGCTTCTCTAGAACACTTATGGGAATTTTTGAGAAGTGCGAGGCACCTTTGCTACGGAGAATGAAAAGAGAGCTTGACCCAGAGCAGGTAACCGGCAACCGCGCTGACCATGATGATAATAGCAATGAACAGCCAAATAATTTCTGCTCCCCAGTCCCAGTTTGACGGTTTCACCTCATGTCCCGGTTCCACCTTCAACTTCTCGCCTGTATCTCCAGCCCGTTGACTTTCCTGAACAAAATCAATCAGGGGTTCCTTAAGGCAGCCCTTAATCACAGATTTTTCAGGCGACTTGCCGTTTTCACTTTGATTTTGGCTTGTCATGGTGCCTCGCTTTCTTAGAAACTTTTTAATTTTTTGTGCCAGCATGTCGAAGGAGATGACTTTTCCGCTTTCCAGCCACCGCCCAATACAGAATAGAGATTCACCTGGTTGGAAAACTTTGACAGGCGCAGATAGATTAGTCCCTGCTGCGCCGCGTAGAGAGCGCGTTGCGCATCAAGAACGGTCAGGTAACTGTCAATCCCTTTGTCATAACGGGAAACGGACAGGCGATAGGTTTCCGTCGCCGCGTTGACTTCGGATTGCTGCGCCGACACCCGCTGGTCCACCATGCCGTGAACGGCCAGGGCGTCAGCCACTTCCCGGAACGCCCTCTGAATCGCCTTTTCGTATTGGGCCACGGCGATTTCTTGTTGCGCTTTAGCGGCCCGGTGGGCGGACCACGTGCGGGCATCGAAAATTGGCATCACAATCTGCGGCGCATAGCTCCAGGCACCTTGGCCGGCTTTGAAGAGTCCTGATAGATCACTGCTGGCGGTGCCAATGGCGGCGGTCAGCGAAATGCGGGGAAAGAACGCCGCCCGGGCGGCACCGATGTCGGCATTGGCCGCCTTGAGCTGGTTCTCGGCTTGCAGCACATCCGGCCGTCGCAGGAGCACTTCAGAGGACAAACCGGCACTAATCTCCTGGGGAGGAACCATGCTCCCCAATTCTGCCGGTAACAGTTCGCCGGGCACAGGCAAGCCCATGAGCAGATTCAGGGCATTTTCATCCTGCGCCACCAGCTGGGTATAACTGGCGACATCGCCTCTGGAAGCATCCACCTGCATTTGTGCCTGATAAAGATTCAATTCCGGCACCAGCCCAAGGTCATAGCGCCGTTTAATCATTTCGTAAGTGCTCCGCTGAGACGTCAGCGTGGCCTCCGCCAATTTAAGATTTTCCCGATCCGCCGCCAGCGTCAGATAGGCGTTGGCAACCGAGGAGACCAATAGGATTTGTGTGCTGCGTCGGGCCTGCTCGGTGGCCAGATATTCTTCCAAGGCTTGGTTCTTGAGGCTGCGGATGCGGCCGAAGAAGTCAATCTCCCACGCAGCCGCCCCGAGATTGACTTCATATTGGCTGGAGGTCAACGGTGCGCCGAAGGACAGATCCTCTGGCAGCCGCTGACGCGTGCCGCTGCCGGTGGCATTGATCGTGGGCAACAGTTCGGCTCTTTGAATGCCATACTGCGCCCGGGTCAGTTCCACATTCAAAGCGGCAATCCGCAGATCGAGGTTATTAGTCAAGGCTGTTACAATGACCCGTTGCAACTTCTCGTCGGTGAAGAACTCCCGCCAGCCCAGGTCCTGAGCTTGCAGAGAATTTGTAGTCAGGCGGGGATTTTCGTAAGCCGAACCAGCCGGCCAAGTGGCAGGGATTGGTGCAGTCGGCCGGGTATATTTCGGAGCCATCGTGCAGCCAGAGCCGGTGACGATTCCTATCAGCAAAAGAAATAGGTTCTTGTTCATTTTATTGATTCCCGGATGGAGTGGTCTTGTCACTCTTGACCGCTGGCTGCGGTTTTCGTTTGCCAAAGGTTTTCTGGATCAACACAAAGAAGAGTGGTGCAAACAGCGTGACCAGGAAGGTCGAAGTCACCACCCCGCCCACCACGGCGGTGCCGATGGCCCGCTGCGCGCCGGAACCCGCCCCGCTTGCAACCGCCATCGGCAGGACGCCGAAGCCAAAGGCCAGCGAGGTCATGAGGATCGGACGCAGCCGCAGTTTCGCGCCTTCCAGAGTGGCCACAGTCAGTTCCATTCCTTCTTCCACGCGGGCCTTGGCAAACTGGACAATCAGGATGGCGTTCTTGGTGGCAAGCCCAAGTGTGGTCAACAGCCCGATCTGGAAATAAATGTCATTAGGCAATCCCCGGAGCGACGTGCCGATCACTCCGCCAATGACGCCCAAAGGCAAAACCAGCAGGATCGCAATGGGAATGGGCCAGCTTTCGTAAAGGGCGGCTAGGCACAGAAAAATCACAAGGATGGAGAAAATGTAAAGGGGCGCGGCTTGCGAGCCGGCCTGCCGCTCCTGGTAGGAAAGCCCGTTCCAGTCGAAACCAACGCCCTGCGGCAGCTTCTTGACGAAGTTTTCCATGTCTTGCATGGCCTCGCCGGAACTTCTCCCCAGTGCCGGCTCGCCCAAAATGTTGATGGATGAAAAGCCGTTGAAACGCTCCAGCCTCGGAGAACCGGAAATCCAGTGGCCGGACGCAAAGGAGGAAAAGGGAACCATTTTGGCCCCGTTGTTGCGCACATATAGTTTATCAAGATCCTTGGGCAGCATCCGGTAGGGGGCGTCGGCCTGGGCATAGACCCGCTTCACGCGGCCGCCTTGAATAAAGTCGTTGACATACTCGCTGCCGAAGGCTGCCGAGATCGTGTTGTGGATTGAGGTGATGGGCACGCCCAACGCGCCGGCCTTCTCCCAGTCCACGTCAATCCGGTATTCGGGCACGTCTTCAAAACCATTTGGCCGGACTTTGGTCAATACCGGGTCCTGAGCCGCCAGGCCAAGCAGCTGATTGCGGGCAGCCATCAGTTGGGCGTGACCCAAACCGCCGCGGTCCAGCAACTGAAAATCAAAACCCTTCGCCTGGCCCAATTCAACGACGGCCGGCGGCGCAAAGGCAAACACCATGGCGTTGCGAAACTGGGAAAACTCTTTCATGGCTCTTCCCGCCACGGCATCCACCTTCAAGTTCGGACGCTCGCGGAGTTTCCAGTCTTTCATTTTGACAAACGCCAGCCCCGCGTTCTGTCCCCGTCCGGACAGGTTGGCGCCGGAAATTGTCATGCAGTTTTCCACCGCATCCTTTTCGTGATTCAGAAAATAGTCCCGCACTTCATCCATGACTTTTTTTGTCTGCTCCATCGTCGAATTCGCCGGCAGCAGGGCTTGCACCAGCAAAATGCCTTGATCCTCGTCAGGAAGATACCCCGTGGGCATCCGCTTAAACAGAAAACCCAACGCCACCACGATTAGAAGGAAGATCACCACGTAACGGATCTTGCGGGAAAGAGACCGGCCCACCAGTTGCAGATAGCGATCTCTGGACCGGAAGAAAAGGCGGTCAAACCACTGGAAAAATGGTTGTAGGAACCGGATCGCCCCTTCGGCCGGTTCATGTCCCTTGGGCACCGGTTTGAGAATTGAAGCACACAATACCGGCGTCAAGATCAAGGCCACCACCACTGAAAGGAGCATCGAAGTGATAACGGTCACGGAAAACTGACGATAAATGACCCCCGTGGAACCGCTGAAAAATGCCATGGGACCAAAGACCGCCGAGAGCACCAAACCAATGCCGATCAATGCGGGAGTAATTTGATCCATGGACTTGCGCGTGGCTTCTAATGGCGAAAGCCCTTCCTCACTCATGATCCGTTCGACATTTTCCACCACCACGATGGCGTCGTCCACCAGCAGGCCGATGGCCAGCACCATGGCGAACATGGTCAGCATGTTGATGGAAAAGCCGAAAAGCCCCAGCACCGCGAAAGTTCCCAGGAGCACCACGGGCACGGCGATGGTCGGAATCAAGGTGGCCCGCATGGTTCCCATGAACAGATACATCACTAGGAAGACCAGCAGGATCGCTTCGAAAAGAGTCTTGACCACCTCGCCAATGGCCACCCGGATGAAGGGAGTGGTGTCGTAGGGATAAACGGCCTTCATGCCGGGGGGAAAAAATTGGCTCATCTCATTCACCTTGGCCTTGATGGAATCAGCCGTGGCCAGGGCATTGGCGCCGGCGGCCTGTCGGATGGCCATGGCAGCGGAGGGCTTGCCATTGAAAAAACCTTCGATGCTGTAATCTTCCGTCCCGAGTTCCGTCCGCCCCACATCCTTTACCCGCACAACGGACCCGTCCGGGTTGGTGCGGATGGGGATGGCGGCAAACTCGTCAGGCGTCTTGAGCAGACTCTGGACAATGATGGAGGCATTCAAGCGCTGGCCTTTTTCCGCCGGTGCTCCGCCGAACTGTCCGGCGGACACTTCCACGTTGTAGGCCTGAAGCGCCGTGGTCACATCCTGAATTGTCATGTTATATTCGGTCAGCTTGTCGGGGTTCAGCCAGATGCGCATCGAATACTGGCTGCCAAATTCGGCCACTTCACCCACCCCGGGCACCCGCGAGATCACCTTTTCCAAGGTGGACTGGGCATAGTCCCGCAGGTCATTGCCATCCATGCTCCCGTCTTCCGAAATCAGGCCCAGAACCAATAGATAGTTTTTGGTGGACTTGCTGACTTGGACACCCTGCTGCTGCACCACCGCCGGCAGGCTTGCCATGGCGAGTTGCAGTTTGTTCTGCACCTGGGACCAGGCCATGTCCGGATCGGTGCCGGCGGCAAACGTCAGTTCAATGCGGGAATTGCCATCCGAATCGCTGGTGGCGGACAAATACAGCATCGAATCGAAGCCCGTCATTTTTTGCTCGATGATTTGTGTCACGCTATCTTCAACCGTTTCCGCCGAAGCTCCCGGATAAAAAGCGGTGATGGCGATGGAAGGAGGAGCGATGGGCGGGTATTGTGAAACTGACAGGGTGTGGATCGCCAGCCCGCCCGCCACCATCAGAATGATGGCGATGACCCAGGCAAAGACCGGACGCTTCAGAAAGAATCTCGATAACATGGCGCGCCTTGGTTATTTCGATGTTGAGGCCGGCTGGGCCGTGTTTCCTGGTTTTGCCTCCGCTTTCCGCCCGTCATCAAAGGGAACCTCTTTCACCGGAATGCCGGGTTTGACATTTTGCATCCCCTCGACAATCACCCGTTCGCCGGGCACAAAACCTGAAGTGATGAGCCATTGGTCCCCAATGGCCCGGTCAAGCACGAGCAGCCGCTGCTCAACTTTGCCTGCGGCGTTCACGATCAAGGCCGATGGATTACCCTTTGGATCGTGTGAAACCGCTTGCTGGGGAATCAGTATGGCCTGGTCATTGACACCTTCTTTTACCTCCGCCCGGACGAACATGCCCGGCAGAAGAACCCCGTTGGGATTCGGGAAGACCATCCGCAAAATTACCGAGCCTGTGGTCGGATCCACCGAGATGTCCCGGAACTGAAGCGTCCCTTCCAAAGGATACCTCGTGCCGTCTTCCAAGAGGAGCTGCACCGTGTTCTGGTTCGTCCCATCGTGGGAGAGCCGGCCATCCGCCAGCCGCCGCTGCAATTGCAACAGTTCCGCAGTGGATTGGGGAATGTCCACATAAATGGGATCCAGTTGCTGAATCGTCGCCAGCGCCACAGGTTGATACGCTGTCACGATCGCGCCTTCGGTCACGGCGGACGTTCCGATACGACCGGAAATTGGCGAGACAATATGGGTGTAATTAAGATTGATGCGGGCCGTCTCTACTAGGGCCGTGTAATATTGAACGTCGGCTTCGGCCTGTTTAAGGGCGGAATCCGCATCATCGAAGTCCTGCCGACTGACCGATTTGTCGGCCAGCGCTTCCTTGTAGCGATTGGCACGCGACTGGATGGCTGGCAAATTGGCTTCCGCCTTGCCAAGAGCGGCCCGGGCATTGTCAAGCGCCGCTTGAAAGGGTGCGGGATCAATTTGATAGAGTTCCTGGCCGGTCTGGACATCGGAACCTTCCGTGAACAGGCGTTTCTGAATGAGGCCGTTGACCTGTGGCCGGATTTCCGCGATGCGGTAGGGAGAAGTGCGTCCGGGCAATTCCGTGGTCAGCAAGACCTGCTGCCGGGCCACCGTCACTGTCGCCACCGCCGGCGCGGGTGGCGGCGGAGCCTGGGTCTGACGATTGCAGGCGGTTAGCGCCAGCCCGCACGACAACAGTGCCAGAGCCGTTTCATATTTATAAATGAAATTGAAAAATGATTGGATATTAAGTTGCATCACTGTTTTTCGGTTAATGACCAAGAGTTGGTTGATTGATTTCATAGTCTGGTTCAGGAGAGCATCTAACTGACGGCGATAAGTGAAACCGGTTCGTTGCGCTCGTTGCGCGTCTCCCCAGTGGCACTCGGATCAAGCATCGGCTTGCCATCCACGAGAAACAGATATTGATGATAACCATGAGAAAGTTCCAAGCTGGCCGTCCAGCAGCCATCCGGCATCTGGTGCATGGGGCATGCTCCGGGTTGCCACCGATTAAAGTCTCCAATGAGGGCGACTTTCGCCGCGTCTGGTGTCTGGCAGAAAAAATCAACTTGATGGTGGTTTTGCCTTGCCGAGTAATGCTGAAAAGGCGCGGCCGGGCTGGAGGTCTTATTGGTCGTGGTGGGCATGATTTTCATTTTTTCCATTTGCGCTGGGAGTGATGGATTTGGAAACGCCGCCGTGGAAACCGGCTGTAATTTGGCAAGAATCGCTTCCTTGCTGGCGGTCCCAACAACCTTGGCGTGGACGGTTCCATTAACGAAATAGAGCAGTGTTGGAATGGATTGAATCGCATACCACAGGCTGAGATCAGGATTGTCATCGGCATTGACCCTGGCAACTTTCGCGATTCCGGCGCACGCGGCCGCAACCTCGTTCAACACCGAATTGAGGATATGGCAGGGATGACTCCATGGCGCGCAGAATGCGACCAGCACTGGCTGCTTTGACTTCAGAACTGCCGACTCGAAGTTCGCTTCGCCAATTTCAACAATCTGTGTTTTGTTTGCGTTCATGTTTTCGACTCCATAACAAGCTTCATCACTCCTTTAACAGTTCTCATGCCAGCTTGTTTTATTATTCACAACCGATTGATTATAATAGTGTAACGCAAAACGCGCCTCTGCTTTTGGTGGGACGAAATATGGAACGTCCGAATTCTCGTCCGGATTCAGTTTCGAGAATCATTCGGATTTTGACGTCCGGATGGTGTCGCTGAATTAATTGGTATGAAAATTGACAAACAAAACGTGGACAATTGAACGGCTGATTGAAAAAACGATGAAATCAACAAACTAGACACAACGACCGAGAGTCCACGGATCGCTTTTCTCCACTTGTCTTTTACCTTCTTAAATTTTACTGCTTCCATTCTCATATTAGCCGCAATAGTATGACGATGATGTTGACAACCAAATGCAGTCAAAAAGTAGAATAATATCAACAGCTTGTTTTCTGCTGTTTTTAGTGGTTGAAATTTAGTTGCATCCGTAGCTCAATTGGACAGAGCATTTGACTTCGGATCAAAATGTTGCAGGTTCAACTCCTGCCGGATGCACCAATCCCTTTGAGCCGGTTTGGTAACTGTCTAACCGGGCGGGAATGTGAATTGAATCAAGAATAAGTCAGTTGGATGCGTCAAAGTGACTGACATCTGAACCATTTCAGGATTCCGGCCTGAAACGAAATTTGGGCGACTTTATGCTTTTATAGTTTTATGTGAAGTTGAACCATGAACCTGACGAGGTGACCCATGCGATTGTTTGAAGCCATCATTGACGCGAATCACCGGGCGGTGGCCGGTGACGCGAACGCCGGACTGCATCCGGCGGAGTTCGCCGAGGAGCTGCCGGTCATCGCGCTGACGTGCATTGACCCGCGACTGAACGTTTTTTTTCCGAACGCGCTGGCGCTGCCCGCCGAGGAGTTCATCTGGCTGCGCAACGCGGGCAACATCATCACCGGCCCGTTGAGCAGCACCATGCGCTCGCTTGCGCTGGCGTGCGCGGTCAAGGGCGGACGCGAGATCGCCATCATCGGCCACTCGGACTGCCAGGTCTGCAAGACAACGACGACGGTGCTCCTCGACAAACTCAAGGAGCTGGGCGTGGACCGCAGCCGCTTGCCGGAAAACATCAACGAATTTTTCGGGACGTTCGGCAGCGAACGGCAGAATGTCATCAAGGCCTGCGACCTCGTCCGGCACAGTCCGCTCATCGGGCCGACAATTCCCGTGCATGGTTTGCTGCTGGATGTCGGCACCGGAAAGCTGGACTGGATCGTGAACGGCTATGACATGTTGCAGACGCTGGCACCGCCGGAACTGCCGGGCAACGGAGCGCCGCCGAAATTTGGCGGCGCGCTGGAATCGCTCGGCGCGTTCAAGGAATTTGCGATGGGTGAGATGAAGTTTCCGGATATGAAAATCGGCGAAGTGGCCACGAATGTGGAAGACCGTTTGTCCCAGGAAGCCGGCAAGATTGGAGCCAGGGGGGAATTGCCGAACGTCGCGCCGGTGGCCGGCCCGGTGGAGCCGGTGGCAAAACAGGTGGCGGCGTTTGCAGAAAAGAACTGGCCGAAACCGCCGATCCGGATGCCGGCACCGCCTTTGCCGCCTGGAACGAAAGCACCGCTGCCGCCACTGATCCGTCCGCGGGCGGATTTGCGCCGCAGGTAGGTTTGAGGTTTGTTTTTGGGCTGGTGGAAATCCGACCCAACCGCCACTGCCTTTAACAGGCTTGACAGATCATTTGCTCCGGCTGCCGGGTCATTTTATTCATTGGCATTGAGCCATTGGGGCATTTTTGAAGAGTTTAATGGGATTATGTCGTTGACAAACAATCCGAGTTTTATCCGCAGATGACGCGGATTTTCGCCGATAAAAGCCAGAAAATCTGCGTGCCTCGGCGGAATCTGCGGAGGCAAATGCCGTTTTGTTTGTCATGTGCATAATCCTGGAGTTTAAGGCGTTTTGCCCCATTATTGCACGTCAGCGCCACGACCGGCAGCGCGTCCGCAAACTCCGCCGGATGCAGTCCGGCGCTGGCGTCACCGGCCACCGCCCGGTGATTCGCGTCTATGATTGATTCAAAAAGACGCATTTTAACTTTCTGAAAGCAACGGTTCTTCTTTGTGTTCCGGTTTCGAAACCTGCAGCGCGCACCATATTTCATGCGGGTTTTGTGATGCAGACTCACAAATAGACTCACAAAAATTAGTCCCGTCTGGGACTGACCTGTCCCGCGTAGTCACGGCATGGTCGAAACTTCCTGAACCGCTCAAGGCGGCAATCCTCGCCATTGTCAATTCAACGGAGGGCGTTCAATGAGCGCCCCTGTCTTTTCTGAGGGAGATCAAGGCAGCGAGCTAGAACGAGCAGAGCCGAACCAGCGAGCCGACAGCTCGTCGGTTCTGCGGTCGGAGGTTCGTGAGACGCACGCGGACACGGGAGGGGTGTCCGCCGCCCTTCCTTGTCAGAGGAATGGTAATTGCATTGAAGAAGATGACGATGAGAATGAATCAGCTTCAAATCAGCTTTCGCCCTACCGTCGGAAATGTCGGCATCGGCTGATTATGGCCATCGAATGGATGGTGAAAAAAACACGGGATTAATTTTGTTGGCCTGCTCACGCTGACTTTTGGTGTCCCCGGCAGCGGTCGTGGATCGCAAGCGACAAAGGAACTGCGCGAGCAAGCCAAAGATTTGGAGTTCGTCCAGAAGCGCTGGCATTCGTTAAACACCAACATCATTGCCAGGCATTACCCGGACTGGATTTGCATTCTGGAACCGCAAGGTGGGGTTGACCCGGTTTGGTGGACACCTTTGAAGGACGGGGCGCATGGATGTTTT
>CAYVGC010000029.1:0-42986 GCA_964449815.1 uncultured Bifidobacteriaceae bacterium | reverse complement strand
GCGAGCGCCTCTGGGACTGCCACTCGCGCGTGAACGTCTGCCCGCTCGGCAGCGGTGCGATTGCCGGCTCCACCCTGCCGCTCGACCGCGCGCTCGTCGCCAAGCTGCTCGGCTTCGTGAATGCCGGCGGCCAGGTCCAGCTCACGCAAAATTCCATGGACGCCGTGAGCGACCGCGATTTCGCCGTCGAATTCTGCGCCGCCGGCGCGCTGCTGGCCGTGCATCTCTCGCGGCTCGCGGAGGACGTGATTCTCTGGGCCGGCACGGAATTTAATTTCATCAAGATCGCCGACGCCTACACCACCGGCTCGTCGCTGATGCCGCAGAAGAAAAATCCCGACATCGCCGAACTCGCGCGCGGCAAGACCGGCCGCGTCTTTGGCAACCTGATGGCGCTGCTCACACTGCTGAAGGGATTGCCGATGACCTACAACCGCGATTTGCAGGAGGACAAGGAACGGCTCTTCGACACCGCCGACACCGTGCGCGCCACCACGCGGCTCATGGCCGTGATGTTGCAGAACACGAAGATCAACCGCGCCGCCTGCGCCGCCGCTGCGGGTGACCCGGCGTTGCTGGCAACCGACCTCGCGGATTATTTGGTGAAAAAAGGAATGCCATTTCGCCAGGCGCATCACGTCGTCGGCGCAGTCGTGGCGCTGGCGGAAAAAACCGGCAAACCGTTGAACCAACTGACGCTCGCGGAATTGCAATCCATTGACAAAACCTTTGGCCGCGACGCGCTGGGCGTGTTCAATCTGAAAACGGCGATGGCGAAACGAAATCTGACCGGCGCACCGGGCACAAAGGAAGTCGCAAAGCAACTGGCGCGCTGGCGGGAACAGCTTTCGTGAAAATGGACGCGGGAAAATCTCTATGTGTTTTTTAACCGGTGTTTTGTTTGGCGTCGGTAGGAAACAGTTTTGGTTTTCGCAATTTGTGTCGGTGCGATGTGGCTTACCCTTTCAGCAAGGATTAACAAATCCTGCTTTGCCACTGCGGGTCGGTGAGAAGTTCCATTGCGCGGCTGTTCATGGGGCGCGTTAAGAACATTGGCACGCATATCCACAGCTTCGCCCGCTAAAATTGCATTGTGCGTAGTTTTGAGTTCGGCATCAGTCACGGCTTCCGAACAAAAGCGAAACGAAGACGTTGCGAGATAATCAAGCCGCTCATCAAAAGCCATCCATTTGCGGGCTTCACATTCTGCAACGTAGCCGGTCGTGTTTGAGCCAGCAAAAATGTCCAGCACAAAGTCTCCAGGCTCGGTCAGAAAACGGACAAAGAACTCCGGCAGCCTTGACGGGAAACGTGCTGGATGGACTTTTGCGCCGACGGTTTTGCAGCCTCGCAAGTAGCTGCCGTTGGATTCGGAATTCGAGATTTGTAAAAGGTTTGACGGAATCGCGCCGCCATTGTTTTTGCCAAAAGATTTGCTAATGTCATGGCCAGACGGACGTTTTTTTGGAGTGTAAAAGCCCTCCGGGTCTTCCAGCAGTTTTTTCATCCGGTCGCTGTATTCAATCAACACTTTGGATACGTTGGCTTTCGGCCAGCGAGTCTTGCCGAACCACCAAACGGTATTTACCGAATCTTTTACGCGCAGCTTGCGCTTGTTGACCCATTCGATGGGGCTGGGAAGTTTCGCCGGATTATGCCAGTAAAAATCTTCTGCGAGGTGAAAACCGATCTCGTCGCAGAAAAAAATCGGGACACGAAAATTGTAAAGGCTTCGGGTTGGCGATCCGAGTTCGTAAGCACCACCGAGATCGAGGACGAAGCTGCCATCGTCTTTGAGTTTGCGAAACACCAGCCGGGCAAATTGTGCCACCCACGCCACATAATCGGCCTGTGCTTTGTTACCGTATTCTTTTTCACGCTGGAGCGCAAACGGCGGGCTGGTGAGAACAAGGTTGACGCTGGAATCAGGCAGCGCGGCCAGCAGCTCAAGCGAATCGCCACAATACGCCGTTCCCCAATTCGTGAGGTAGGCGGGCGCATGATTTTCCAGCAACATAAAAGCTACTTTAAGTCTGTAGATGTAAAGTCGTCAACTTCAATAATCTGTCGCAGATGAAAACCAAATCACCCGCACGCAGAATTTTCGCTGAAAATCTGCGCAAGGCAAGACTGGCGAAAGAACTTTCGCAAGAAGACCTGGCGGAGTTGGCCGGCCTTCATCGCACTTACGTTGGTTCGGTCGAACGGGCAGAGCGGAATGTTTCAATTGATAACATGGAGCGTCTGTCGGAGGCGGTCAGCGTTTCGCTGCCGGAATTATTGAAAGAAGGCAAACGATGAAGCCGCACCCCGATAAAGCCGAACTAGATCGGCTATTTCCCTTCATTCGTGAGTATCAGGCACTCGCGTCGAAGCACGGCATTGGAGACATTTTCCAAGATAACGGCGGCAAACTGCTTCAATTACTGCTTATCACCGGACTCAAAGGTGTGGGTAGTCGCGAAGGCAATGATGCCCGTGACGAACACGGAAGAGAATACGAATTGAAATCAGTAAACATATTACTGACGCAAAGTTTTTCGACTCATCATCATATGAACCCGGCCATTCTCGCGAAATATCGGCAAGTGGATTGGGTGTTTGCCATTTATGAAGGAATAGAACTCCAATCCATTTACCTGATGAACCCGACCAAGCTGGAATTCTATTTCTCAAAATGGGAAACCAAATGGCATGAATCGGGCGGGAAGGACATCAACAATCCGAAAATTCCAGTGAAATTTGTGGTTGCGGGCGGGGAATCAATTTTTCAAAAGCCGGAGTAATTTCTTTTTAAACTCAAGCCGGCGGCGCGAATTGAATTCTGAAAATTCGGTTCCTTCGGTCTAAAAATGCCAGCGGCGTTAAATGATTTGCTCCCGTCGCCGTCGCGCCCGTTTGCCAGCCAGACGACTTGCGCATGGCGGTCATAGCCTCCGCAACACCTGCGCCGCTGCACGGACCGTCTGTTCGACGTCCGCAGCCGTGTGCGCGGTGGAAATAAAACCGGATTCAAACTGCGACGGGGCGAAATAAATCCCCTCATCCAGCATGCCGTGGAAAAATTTCTTGAACCGCTCGCGGTCGCTTTTCAGCGCGTCCGCCATGTTGTGGACCGGCTGGCCCGTGAAGTAACCGCAGAACATCGAACCGCACCGGTTGAACTGCACGGCCACGCCGGCGGATTTCGCGGCGTCCTTCATGCCGGCTTCAAGTTGCGCGCCGAGTGCTTCAAGCAACGCATAGGCATTTTTGTTTTCCGCTTTCCGCTTTCCGCTTTCCGCATTTAGTTCTTCCAGATTGGCGAGGCCCGCCGCCATTGCAATCGGATTGCCGCTCAACGTGCCGGCCTGATACACCGGACCGAGCGGCGCGAGATAATCCATGATCTCCGCGCGTCCGCCGAACGCGCCCACCGGCAGCCCGCCGCCGATGACCTTGCCGAACGTGGACAAGTCCGGTGTGATGTTGAAACGCTCCTGCGCGCCGCCGCGCGCGAGACGGAAGCCCGTCATCACTTCGTCAAAAATTAAAAGCGCGCCGTTGGCCTTGGTGATCTCGCTTAAAAATTCCAGGTAGCCCGGCTGCGGCAGATACAAGCCCGCGTTGCCCGGCACCGGCTCGACGATGATGCCGGCGATCTGTTTTTTGTTCGCTGCAAAAATATTTTTCACCGCGTCAGCATCATTGAACGGCGCGACGATGGTGTGCTGCGTGAACGCCGCCGGCACGCCCGCGCTGTCGGGCTGGCCGAACGTCAGCGCGCCGCTGCCGGCCCGCACCAGCAGCGAATCCACATGGCCGTGATAGCAGCCGTCGAACTTGATGATCTTGTCGCGCCGCGTGAAGCCGCGCGCCAGCCGGATGGCGCTCATGCACGCCTCCGTGCCGCTGCTGGTCATGCGGATTTTTTTAACGCCCGGCACCAGTTTGCAAATCAGTTTTGCCATGGTGACTTCGAGCGGATTGGGAATGCCGAAGCTCGTGCCGTGTTCGGCGGCGGCTTTCACGGCAGCAATGATTTTTGGGTGCGCATGACCGAGAATCGCCGGCCCCCAGGTGCAGACGTAATCAATCAATTCATTCCCGTCCACGTCCCAGATTTTGGAACCGCTGGCCCGGTTTACGAAAAACGGATTGCCGCCCACGGCGCGAAACGCGCGCACCGGCGAATTGACGCCGCCGGGAATGCATTTCAACGCCTCGGCAAACAGCTTTTCAGATTGGACCCGGTTCATGCGGATAAATTAACCACGAAGCCGCCAGGACACAAAGCCCAAGAATTGAATTTCATTTTAACAATTTTGCCACCGTCTCCGCCGCCGGCTCGCCCGGCGGCAGCTCAATCCATTCGCAGTTGCCGTGCCGGCGGAACCAGGTCAGTTGCCGCTTGGCGAACTGGCGTGTGCGGGTTTTCACCAGCTCAATCGTCTCCGCCAGCCCGCGTTCGCCGCGCAAATGTTCCACCACCTGCCGGTAGCCGATGGCCTGCATGGCAAATTTGTTTTCCGCGAGGCCGTGTTTCAGCAACTGCTCCGTCTCCATCACCAGGCCGCGCTTAAACATTTCGTCCACGCGAACATTGATGCGTTTGTGCAAATCTTCCGCCGGACGCGTGAAGCAAAAAAAGTTTGCCGCCTGCCGCCTGCCGCCTGCCGCCTGCCATTCCGCCCGCTGCCCGGAAAATTTCCTGCCGGTGAGCCGGATGACTTCCACGGCGCGGATGACGCGGCGCGGATTTTGCCGGTCAATTTTTTCAAACGTCGCCGGATCGCGTTCGCGCAATTCAGCCAGCAGAATTTCCAGCGGCGCGGCTTCGAGTTCGGCGCGTAATTCGGGATCGGTGGCCGGCGCTTCACCGAGGCCTTCGAGAAACGCCTTGAAATAAAGCCCGGTGCCGCCGCAGAAAACCGGCATCCGCCCGCGCGCCTGGATTCCGGCCACCGCCGTTTGCGCGAGCCGGACAAATTGCGCGGCGTCGAAGGCTTCGTGCAAATCGCAGACGTCAATCAGGTGGTGCGGCACGCGGGCGCGTTCGGCGGGCGACGGCTTGGCGGTGCCGAGGTCCAGCCCGCGATAAACCTGCATGGAATCGGCGGCGATGATTTCGCCGCCGACTTTTTCCGCAAGCAACAGGGCGATTTCCGATTTGCCGACAGCGGTCGGGCCGGCGAGGAAAACTGGCAGTTGGGAGCCGGCCGATGGAAGCTGGAGCAGAGCCATCTTTCAACCCTGTTTTTTCGGGGTGCGGCGTGAAAGAATGATCGCCAGAAAAATTCCCGCCAGAAAAATCGGGACGCTGACGAGCTGCGCCGAGGTGAGGCCGGCATGGACGTGGTCGGCCGGATAATCACCGCGAAAATATTCGGCGATGGAACGGAAGACCGCGTAAATCATCAGGTAGGCCGCAAAAATCTGGCCGTCGAATTTTTTGCGGCGGAACAGCCACGCGAGAAAAACATAGAGGATCAGGTTCAGCAGCCCGTCGTAAATTTCCGTCGGGTGAACACCCACGCCGTGCGTTTCGTGGTCGGCGGGAAAATGAATGGCCCACGGCAGACCACACGCGCGCCCGTAGCAGCAGCCGTTGAGCAGGCAGCCGACGCGCCCGAAGACGCTGCCCAGCGCGATGCTCGGTGCCATGATGTCGGCGATTTTCCAGACCGGAAGTTTTTTCCAAAGCAGATAGCCGATGCCTGCCACCGTCGCGCCGATGAGTCCGCCGTAATAGACCAGTCCGCCGTGCTGGATCATGAAAATTTCGGAGAACGGGCCGCCGGCAAATTCCGTTTTCCAGTAAGTCGCCACATAGACGAACCGCGCGCCGACGATGCTGCCGGCCATCAGCCACAGCGTCACGTCGGCAATGACGTCGCCGGAGACGTTGACGAGCCGGGCGCGGCGCGTGGCCGTCCACAGCCCGGCCAGAAACGCCAGCGCCATCATCACGCCATACCAGCGGATGGGCAGCGAGCCGAGATAAAACGCAATCGGATGCACGTGGGGAAATTAGCGCGGCGGCGGGGAAATTGACATTTGAAACTGAAGGTCAGTTCAAATTTGTCGCCATGCCGGGACGTGGAATTTTGGGTGTGGCGGGCGGCAGCGGCGGCATGACGAGCGGCGGCGCCGGCGGCCACAGCGGGACGCGCGCCACAAGGTCGCGCCACGTCTGCCGCTCCTGGGGCGACAGCTTGGACCAGTTCTCCGCGTTTTTCAGAAACTCGGCGCGTTCGGCTCCGCTCATGCCGGCGAACTTCGCGTAGTTGCGCACGCATTCCCGGCGCTGTTGCGGCGGCAACCGCCCGAATGATTGCAGGGTTTTTTCCATCTGCGCGCGTTCGGCCTCGGAAAGCGTGCCGAGCGTCTGTTGCTTTTCCGCCGGCGTGAAGTCGAAGAACTGGTTGAACTGCTCGGCGATTTTCTGCTGTTTGGGACTGGCAGCCGGAGCGTTGGTCGTCTCGACCTGCGCGAAATAATGCAGCGCCTTGTCATTCGCCAGAAATTCCTGCTGCAACGGCGGCGGCAGCAAATCCCACTGCGTCAGCCGCGGCTTCACAAGTTCGCGCAAATCCGGCGGCGCCAGCGCCAGCCGCGCCTCGCGTTCGTCCGGCGGCATCCGCAGCAACGGCATCAGATACCAGCGCAGCTCCGTCGCGCGCAGCCGCAGCTCGCGCTCGTCCGGGTCGAGCGCCTGATACTCGCGCACCTTGGCGAGGATGCGGGCGCGGGCTTCGGGCGGGCGGTTTGTGAGCGATTGGTTCCGCTCGGCGGGCGACATCACAAGCAGTTGGCGGAAAAAATCCACCGGCGACTGCGCGACCGGCGGCAGAAGATTCACTGCGGTGGGAGAAAAATTTACGGACGACGGTGGCGGGGTTTGGGCGGGCGCGGTTATAACGACCAGCGCGGCGGCCAGGCAAAAGAATGGCTGGCGCATCCGGCTCATTGCAGGTCAGCCAGCAGTTCGCCGTCCGCGCGGGCCGGCTGGCTCATGCGCTGGATGACATCCAGATTTTCCAGCGCGTCCACGCTCGGAGGCGGCTGCGCCGCAGCCACCAGGGCGACATTTTTCACCAGCGCAAGACGATGTGAATTCGTCTCGTAACGCTGGATGCTCACGCCGGCAAAAATCAAAACTGCGGCGGTCGCGGCGACGCGCGGCCACAGAAAACGCCAGTTCAAAGTCCAGTCGCGGGAACGGGCGGCCTGCGCCTCTTCAAGCTCGATGGCGGCCAGCACGCGCGCGGTGAAATTGGACGGCGCCGGCGCATCGGGCATTTTGGCCAGCGCGGCCGTCAGCCGTGCTTCCAGCTCCAGTTCCGGCTGGGCGCGCAGTCCCGCGCGTTCGGCTGCGGAAAGTTTCCGCCGCCAAAGCGATTCGCCCGGATTGTCAGGCTGGTTGTTCACCGTTCCGCGAATGAAAAACCGGCGACCGTGCAAAGTTGCGGAATTATTTTCAGGCCGCCGCTGGCGGATAAAAACAGTCGGCCGCCTTTTGCCGCTGGTCCAAAAATGCGCCGCCGACGCCAAATTATGAAAAGCCGCTGTCCCTCGGCGCTGTTTCATGCTATTCATCATGGCCTATTTGATGAATTTGACCGCCGAAAAAGCTGTCTCCTCCCGCGAACGCTTCGCCCGCGCCGCCCGCTGTCAGCCGGTGGATCGTCCGCCCGTCTGGCTCATGCGCCAGGCGGGCCGCGCGCTGCCGGAATACCGCAAGCTCAAGGAGAAACATACGTTCGTCGAGCTGGTCCAGAATCCCGAGCTCGCGGTGGAAGCGACGTTGCAGCCGGTGCGCCGGTTCGGTTTTGACGCGGCGATTCTGTTCAGCGACATCCTGGTGATTCCCGAGGCGATGGGGCAGACGTATCACTTCAAGGAAACCGGCGGCGTGGTCATGGATTTTGCGGTGATGAGCAGGGCGGATATTGAAAAACTTTCCGTCGAGCACGTCGTTGACCGATTGAGCTATGTGGACGAAGCCTTGCGCCAGCTTCGAAGAGAGCTTGGCGACGAGACTGCGCTCATCGGCTTTAGCGGTTCGCCGTGGACGCTGGCGACTTTCATGATGGAGGGTGCGAGCGTGCCAAAATACAGCCGCGCGCTGCAACTGTTCCGCGAAGATCCCGAAATGTATTTTGCATTCGCCGAGAAACTCACCGCCGCCGTCACCGCGTATCTGAAAATGCAGATCGCCACGGGCGTTGACGCGCTGCAAATCTTCGACAGCCACGGCGGTCATCTTGCGCCGACGGAGTTTCAGGAGGCGTCTGGCCGCTGGACGAAGGAAATCATTGCCAACCTCGGCGGCAAAGTGCCCGTCATTAATTTCTCGCTCGGCACGCATGGCAACTGGCCTGACCTCATCGCCAGCGGCGCGAACGTCATCGGCATTGACTGGCAGACTTCCATTGCCGAAGCACGGAAAATCATTCCAGCACACATCGCCATGCAGGGAAATTTGTCGCCCACGCTGGTCAGCGATGCGACGCCAGAGGTTGTGGTCCGCGAATCGAGAATGATTTTGGAAACCATGCGTGGCCGCGCCGGGCACATCTTCAATCTCGGCCACGGTCTGACGCCGGCGGCAAAACTGGAAAATATCGCCGCCTTGGTGGACACTGTAAAAAACTTTTGATGAAAACCTTTTTACCGCCGAGACGCCGAGACGCAGAGTTTTAATCTTTTATCTCTGCGCCTCTGTGCTTTTGCGGTTTATTTTTGCAAATGAAAATGCTGAACGTAAACCTCGATTTGGTGAAAAAATACAACGTGGCCGGGCCGCGTTACACCAGCTATCCGCCCGCGACCAAGTTCACCGACGCCGTGACGTGGGAGCAGCTTTCCGCGAAGATCAAGGACAACAACCGCACGCCCCGCGACCTCTCGGTTTATTTTCACATTCCGTTCTGCGAGACGCTCTGCTGGTTCTGCGGCTGCACCACGGTCATCACGCTCAACCATTCACAAGGCATGGTTTACGTCGAGGCGCTAGGCCGCGAAGTGGCGAAAATAGCGCCGATGTTGAATCCGCAGCGCAAGGCCGTTCAACTCCACTTTGGCGGTGGCTCGCCGACGTTTTTGCGACCGGACGAAATTCGTCGCCTCGGCGAGATCATCCACAAGTATTTCACATTTTCGCCGGACATCGAGGCGAGCGTGGAAGTTGACCCTCGCCGGCTCACGCGCGAGCACATGGTCGCGTTGTGCGAAATCGGTTTCAACCGCGCCTCGATGGGCGTGCAGGATTTTAATCCGCAGGTGCAGGAGGCCGTCCACCGCATCCAGCCGCGTGAAATGACGCAGCAGGCGATGGACTGGATGCGCGAACTCGGCTACGGCTCCATCAACCTGGATTTGATCTACGGCCTGCCGTTCCAGACGCCGGAATCGTTCAACGAAACGCTGAACACCGTTTTGGAAATGAAGCCCGACCGGCTCGCCGTGTTCAGCTACGCGCATGTGCCGTGGATCAAGCCGTCGCAAAAAATTCTGGAGCAAAAAGTTTTGCCCACGCCGGAAAGCAAGCTTGAAGTCCTCAAGCTCGTCATCGAACGGCTCACCGCCGACAACCAATACGTTTATATCGGCATGGATCATTTCGCAAAGCCGAACGACGAACTCGCAGTGGCGCAGCGCGAGAAAAAACTCCAGCGGAATTTCCAGGGTTACAGCACGCGCGCCGGTTCGGATATTTACGCCTTCGGCATGAGCGGCGTTTCGCAAATTCCTGACGCCTACTGGCAGAACGAAAAGGAGCTGCCGAAATGGCAGGCCGCCGTGGACGCGGGCAAAGTGCCGCTGCACAAGGCTTACATCGTGAGCGACGAGGACAAAATCCGCCGCGAAACCATCATGCGGACGATGTGCGACCTCTCGCTCGACTTCGCCGCGATGAGCGCGAAACTCGGCATCAACTTCGAGCAGCATTTTGAAAAGGAACTCGCCGCGCTCGCGCCGTTTGCCGCCGACGGCCTCGTGAAGCTCAAGCCCGGCGGCCTCGAAGTGACCGACGCCGGCCGCCTCTTCATCCGCAACATCGCGATGTGTTTTGACAACACGCTCGGCGCGGCGAATGAGCGGCGGCACTCGAAGACGATTTGATTTGGTAAATGAACGAGGAGCTTGAAAATTTAGTCAAGGATAGCCTTAACCTTCTTGGTAAAGCTTTGAACGAAGCAATTACGCGTAACGATCAATCGGATTACAGGACAGCTTTCATCTGTCGCCATGCTCGCAGCATCTACCAACTTGGCCAAGACACCATTTTTTTATTGGAAGCAAGCCGATTGGATTCGTGTCCAATCATCGTGCGGGCAATGATGGAAAGCTTGTTCAAACTTGTCGCCGCTGTAAAAAAACCGGAGGCAGCTATTCAAATTTTCATAAGCGAGATCGACGAAGAAATTGCGTGGATGAAGGCACAAACTGATTTTGATATTGCGCCTACAATTGAGCAATTGTCGGGTTTCGTAGAAAAATTACGGGCGGAACACAATGTAACATCAAAGAAAAAATGGAATACATTTGAATGTGCAGACGCTGCGGGACTTGGTCAATCGCATTATCGAGGCGAGTATTTTGTTTTTAGCAAACACGTCCATGCAATGACCAGTGGGATTTTATTGCGAGAAGGTAAAGTGGGTGTGGGACATGTTCTGCAATCAATTCTTTTCATTGTGCCTTACGCGGCAGCTTCTCTTGCCCAAGTAGTAAAAACAAATTCACCGCAGGGTCACGTTGACGAAGCTGTAAGGCTTTGGAAAGTTTTCATGAAATTAGCTGACGATGACGTGTTCGGTAAAATGGATCGTGTTAAAATTAAATGAAATCCGTCGCAATCATCGGCGCTGGCATCACGGGGTTGACCGCGGCGTTTTATCTGAAACGCCAAGGCGTGCCGGTCACGGTTTATGAGGCGGGCGGGCGCGTCGGCGGCGTGATTCAATCTATCCGCAAGGACGGTTTTCTCGCCGAGTTCGGGCCAAACACGATTCTCGAAACCTCGCCGAAAATTTCGCAGCTCATCCGCGACGCCGGACTGGCATCGCGCAGACTGGACTCCGACCCCAAAGCCAAGGCGCGTTACGTCGTGCGCTACCGCCGGCCAATTGAAATGCCCGGCTCGCCGCTGGGATTTTTTACAACGCCGTTGTTCACCGCCAAGGCCAAGCTGGCCGTGCTGCGCGAACCGTTCATCAAGCCTCGCCGCGATGGCGTGGAAGAAAGCATCGCGCAATTCGTCGTGCGCCGGTTCAATCAGGAATTTCTCGATCACGCGATTGACGCGCTGGTGGCGGGCATTTACGCGGGCGACCCGCACAAGCTCTCGCTGCCGCACGCCTTTCCAAAATTGAAGGCGCTGGAAGACAATTACGGTTCGATGATCAAAGGCCAGATTTTTGGCGCATATGACCGGAAAAAATCCGGCGAGGTGGCCAAAGACCGCGCGGCAAAATTTTCTTTCGACGAAGGCTTGCAGGTGTTGCCCGACACGCTGGCGGCGCAGTTGGGTGATGCGGTGCAGCTGAATACGCCGGTCACGAAATTGACTAAAACGAGAGATGGCTGGCGCGTGACGTTTTCGGAGGGACAAGTTCCACGAGTCCCAAATCCAGAAAATAAAATTGGGGACTCGCAGAGCGCGTCCCTCCGAGAATTTGACGTGGAACACAGCGCGGTGATCTACTGCGGCACGGCATATCGGTTGGCGGAGATGGACATAGCCGGCGTGCCGGGCATTGCTCGGCAGGGAACAGTCGAGGCACACGCCGAGCAATGCTCGGCGCTCCATGCGTTTTCCGAAATCAGTTATCCGCCGGTGGCGGCGGTGGTGCTGGGCTTCCGGCGTGAAGACGTAACACATCCGGCGTGCGGCTTCGGGATGCTGATCCCGAAAATTGAAGGCTTCAAAATTCTCGGCACGATTTTTTCCTCGGCGCTGTTTCCGAACCGCGCGCCGGCCGGGCATTTGAATTTGACAAGCTACATCGGCGGCGCGCGTTATCCGGAACTTGCTTCGTTGCCGGCGGACAAGCTCGTGGAAACGGTTCTGGCGGATTTGCGCCTGCTGCTGGGCGTAAAAGGCAAGCCGACTTTTGTTCACACGGCGTTTTGGCCGAAGGCGATTCCGCAATACAACGTCGGCTATGGCAAATACCGCGAGTTGCTGAATGACATCGAGGCCAAGACACCGAATCTATTTTTCGCCGGGCATTACCGTGACGGCGTTTCGCTGGGCGACTCGATTGTGTCCGGCGTCAACATCGCGGAGCGCGTCGGCAACTTTTTTTAGCCACAGATGGCACAGATGAAACACAAATCATTTCCTAAAAGTTTTTTGAATCTGTGTCCATCTGTATTTATTTGCGGCTGAATTTTTTATGAGCAAAGCCATTCTTCTGGTCAATCTTGGTTCGCCCGACTCGCCGTCCGTGCCGGATGTGCGGCGGTATCTGAACGAATTTTTGATGGACGGGCGCGTGATTGACACGCCGTGGCTGGTGCGGCGATTCATTGTCGGGATGATTTTGATTAATCGTCCGAAGGAATCGGCGCACGCTTATGAAAAAGTCTGGACGAAGGACGGCTCGCCGCTGGTCGCCACGAGCCGGCACGTTCAAGCCTTGTTGCAGAAGCGCGTCAGCGTGCCGGTGGAGCTGGCAATGCGGTATCAAAATCCGTCCATTGAATCTGCTGTGAAAAATCTGGCGGTCAAGAATGCAACGGAAGCTCTGCTCATCCCGCTGTTTCCACATTACGCGATGTCGAGCTATGAAACTGCCGTTGTGCGCGTGCAGGAAGTCGTCGCCAAGCTCGCGCCGCAGATGAAGGTGGTCGTGCAGTGGCCGTATTTTGACCAGCCGGATTACATCGCGGCGCTGGCGGCGAGCGCATCGGATTATTTGAAAAAGGATTTTGATCATCTGCTGTTCAGCTTTCACGGCATCCCGGAGCGGCACATCAAAAAGTCGGACACAACCGGCTGCCATTGCCTCGCCACTCCAAACTGCTGCGAGACGCCCAGCCCGGCGCATGCGACGTGTTATCGTGCGCAGTGTTTCAAGACGGCGGCATTGTTCATCGAGAAGGCGGGCGTGCCGGCGGGAAAATGGTCGGTGTCCTTCCAGTCAAGGCTGGGCCGCGACCCGTGGCTGAAGCCTTACACGGATTACGAACTGCCTCGGCTGGCGACGGAAGGGAAAAAGCGGGTGCTGGTCATCTGCCCGGCGTTCGTCTCGGATTGTCTGGAGACGATCGAGGAAATCGGCATCCGTGGCTGCGCTCAATTCATGGCTGGAAACGGCCGGGAATTCACCCGCATCCCTTGCATGAACGAACATCCGGCGTGGATTGACGCGCTGGAGAAAATGGCCGGAAAATTTCTCAATGCCAGTTGATGCCGCCGGTTTTCACATTTTCACAAATCCGCTCCGGCATGACGCTCCTTGGCTGCGTCATCAGAACGGAGCATTTTCAAATTGCAATTGACAGGTGGATTTTGAACAGCGCGGGCAAAGCGGTGAACGCCGCCGGCCAGCTGCTGTTGACCACCGCACTTCAATGCGGAAGACCTTGAAAATCCCCGCCTCGTCTGTCGGCCACGGCAGTTGCCGGGCAACGAACCGCCGGTAAAGCGCCACAAAAGACACCTGTTAATCAGGGTTTTAGCGCCCGCAGCCACGGGAGAATTACGAGGGCTGCGAACGCAACTCCAGCCACGAGATCAGGCCACGGCTTGTCCGCGAGGCGCGGCACGAGCGCCAGCAGCGAGCCCAGCAGCAGGCCGGAAACAAAACCACCAAGGTGGGCGACCACGTCCGTTCCCGGACTCAGGCCAAGAAAGACGAACAGCAGCACCCCGCCCATGATTGCGACGGCAAACCGCCTGAACGCGATGGCATTCCGCCGCTTGAGCAGGCCAGCCGACTGCGCGGTGAACAAACCCAGCGCGCCCATCACCATGCCCGACGCTCCGAGGCCCAACTGCGACTGACCATAACCCAGCCAAGTGACGACGTTGCCGCCCGCGCCGGCCAGATAAGCGGCCAGCAAGCCCACCCCGGAACCATAGCGGCCCATCACCAGTCCCAGAAACACCAGGCCGAAAACGGCGTTCGTCGCCAGATGGGCGGAATCGGCGTGCAACCAGATGGCGGTGAACAAGCGCCACCATTCGCCCCGCGCCACGGCGGCCCCATCCATCCGGCCCAGGCTTCGCAGATCGGGGCACGCCTCGCTCCAACAAAAGAAAATAATGACCAGCAAAACCCAGGCAAGGCAGCTCCAGTCGAAGAACAGACCGGGTTGGAAGATTGTCCGCCGCCACCGCCAGCGGGCGTTTTCCAAGCGGTATTGCCGGATGGCGTTGATTGATTTCTCGTAATCCTCCGCCGCCACAATCAACGCCCAGCCGGTTTCGTCCAGGTGTTCAATGACGTGCTCCACTCCCTGGCTGGCGAGGACCAGACTCCAATCCATCGCCTCGCGCCGGGTGCGCGCGGAAATGCGTCTGGCGGACAATGAAGGTGGCTCTGACATTTGATCGTGTTCGTTGATTACCCCAACCGGGTTCGCTGCGCAACGGCAGTTCAGCCCTCCGGGATGTTTGAACGTCAGGAAGTCGTCGTGATTATGGAGGTTGCCCCGGGCGGTCAGAAGCAAAATTTTCTGCCCGTCAGCCGCGGCGGCAATGGAAAATTCGCCGGCCTGGCGAATCCAACCCGCCAGGCCTTGCTCAAGGCCGGATTTTACCATGACAAATGAGGCGCCCGCCAGACACAGGGTGAAGCGCCTCGGCCAGCACGAACCCGGTCCGGGAAAATAAATCACGACCGTGACCGGGCAAACCACAACAGCGGAAGTTTTTTATGTGCATCGGCGGGCGGTTGACCGTTGGTGGCGGCGTGAAAGGCTTTGCCGCCGCAGAAACGCGGCTTGTGTTCCGTCCCAAACAGCCCATGCTTGCAACCATGAAAAAATCCTGGCTCGGCAAATTATTTTCACCGGCGGAGAAACCGGAACCGGCAATGGTCCCGCCCGGCACGGACTGCACGGATGCGGAGGCGCAGTTCAGCCGGGGGCTGCAATTCGCCAGCGGCGCGGGTGTGGCGCGGGATTACGCGCAGGCGGCGGACTGGTATCGCAAGGCGGCGGAGCAAAACCATGCGCTCGCACAGTTCAATCTCGGAACGATGTATGCCAACGGACAGGGCGTGGCCAGGGATGACGCACAATCCGCAGTCTGGTTTGGCCGGGCGGCAAATCTGGGCGATGCCGGCGGCCAGTATAACATGGGCCGAAGCCGCCAGCGCGCCAGCCTGGACGGGCTGCCGGCGGACGCGCCGGAAGCCCGGATCGAGGCTTACAAATGGTTCCAACTGGCCGCCGCGCAAGGCTACAAGAATTCCGAAGGCGCTTTTGTCACCGTGACTTTCAAGATGACGCACGGCGACGTCGCCGAAGCCATCCGGCGGGTGGCAAAATTTTCGGCGGCGAAAGAACTCAAACTGCCGCCCATGTGACCGGTTTGACGCTCGTCACGCCAGAATTTCCGCCGCGCCCCTGCCGCGGCCGTGGTCGAGATTGATGAACTGTTTGGTTTCGCCGATGTAGCCGACAATGTTGAACTTGCCGACCGGCTCCTGCTTCGCCGCCTTCAGGGCCAGGATCGTCCCCGCAAAGCGTTTGCCTTCGGCAATGTTTTCGGTCCACAAGCCCTCGCCCTTGAAAAATTTCTGCGACTCCGCATCTTCAATGATAATGTTCATGGACAGACAGGTTAACACAGTTTCCGGCACAACCAGCATGCAAACCGGGCTTATATTTTCGTCCGCCGGAAACTTTGAACTGCCGTCACGGCATTCGATTCAATCCCCCGCCACCGGACGCCGCGCGGCCTTCTTGTCGGCGTGCCGGGACTTGTCCGCCAGCATCTTGTTCTTTGCGCGGCGGGAGCGCCGGCGTTTCTGGCGGCGGATTTTTTCAATCTCGGCGCGTTGCGCGGCCACAAAACCACTTTTCGCCGCTTCGATCTTGTCGAGCAGCAGGCGTCGGGCGATGAAGCGGTTGAGCCCCTGCTGCCGCGTCTCCTGGCATTTCACCTGCATGCCGGTCGGACGGTGCAGCAGCATCACGCAGGTGGAAACTTTGTTGACGTTCTGCCCGCCGTGGCCGCCGGAGCGCACGAAGCTTTCCTCAATGTCAGCTTCGCGCACGCCCAGCGCGGCCATCCGTTGCGCGAGCTGGTTTTCTTTTTCGGGGGTGACGGGAAACACACTCATGGGGTGGCGGCGGATGGTTGCAGGGTGATTTTGACCTCGTTCAGAAGCTTCTGGTAAGCCCCGTTCTTGAACGCAAACAGGGCATAACTCCGCTCATAAACCGGCTCGCCGGGGCTGGTCACGACGCAGGCTTTGCCGTCCAGCAGATAGGAACCGGCCCCCATTTTCTCCAAGCCCATGCGCACGCGCACAATGGTTTTTTCCCCTTCATGCACGCCGATCAAGTCTGCGTAGGCGGTTTGCTCGTCGCGGGTGGCTTCCTTTTCAAACATCAGCGTGCCGCCGGAGGACTGGATCATCTGGTAACCGTTGCTCTCCATCACGGAGATGGCGGCCGCACGAATCCGCCCGGGGCTTTGATTCGCTATGAACACCGACGCGAAACCAGCCGGGGCCGGTTTGTCCGGCGAGCGGCAGCCGGAGCCAGACAGCGCGGCAGCCACGAGGAGCAGCCCAATGCCGCGGACCGCACGGGTGAAGCTTGTGGCAGATGAGTTCATGGTCTTTTCGCTATGACGTTGAATGATTGCGCCCGGTCAGGCCGACGATACGGAATGGCGCTCAGAACCGCCAGCGCAATCATGCCATGTCAGCGGATTGTCAAAAATGGTCAGTCAGACCGGCGAGGCAATTTCAAAAACCGGTGGCGGCCGACAGCAGGTGGCGGCGGGCATGGCGGGCATAAAAAAAACCGGCAACTTGCATTGCCGGTTTTGAAACAGGGCGAGAAAAATCAGGATTGGACTTTGGCCACGACAACTTTGCGGCGGAAGATCTCGACAGTGAGCAGGCCGAGAGCCAACAAAAAGGCAGTCGCTGAAATATCAGGAATCGAGCTGGTGTTATACTTGATCACAATCGAGCTAACTGTATAGTGGCAGTCCGGATCAATGCCTAAATCGAAAGATCCTCCATTGCTGGCAAGATATGAATTCAAAGAACTCACCTGCCCAGTAGTCAATGTGTAAACAGGGTTTTGCGTAACATTCTGCACAAAGTTGGCGTTTCCGATCTGGGAAATGTTTGCGCCAGAAAACTGGGTGCCCCAATAATCACCAGCAGCATCACCATCGGAAACACTCGTGGTTGCATGATGAGAGTTCAGCAAATCGGTATAAAGCTTACCAGTGGATACAGAGGTCAGCGTGATGTTATTAATATCAATTTCAGCACCGGTCACTGACACTCCACTGCCCAAATTAACCAGCCATTCATATGCGTTTGCACCATCAATAGCACCTCCGCTTGGCGTTATCGTAATCGAGTTGGCATAAGAAACCACCGTTGCTTGAGCATAACCGCAAATTCCAGCCAGAAGTGCAATGATACAGATTTTTTTCATATTCTTAATTGGTTATTTTAGAGTCAGTTTAATCAATTGTGAAATACTTTAAGCAATGGCCATGCCAACCAGTTTTAGATTTTACAAAACAAATTGCAAGTTGTTTATTTTTAATGTCTTGTGTCGAAACATTAACCTGATTCTGAAATGGATTCCAGCCAGAAAGTGTAAAGCCTGCCGACGTTTATACAGTTTTCAAATCAGGCCGCCTCCGGGCTTTCATGCGGGTTTGGAGCAATGCCGGAAAATCCCGAAGCTATTTTAATTGGCCAAGCATTTGTTTCGCCGCGTCGGCCTGGGGGCCGGCCAGTTTCAAGGCCAGCGCCTGCTGAAGCGACGCCTTGCCCGCCAGGGTTTGCCTGAGCTTGAACTGGGCGGTTCCGAGGTAATAAAAAAGTTCGGCGTCGTCGCGGTTCACGGCGGCATTCGCTTTCAAGATGCCGGCCGCCTTGGAAAAATCGCCTTGTTGAAAGGCGATGATGCCCGTGGCCTTCGTGAGCGTGCCGTCGTTGGGAAAAGCGGCGCGCGCCTTGGCCGCGAGGGCGGCCGCCCGGTCGGTCTTGGCGGGATCCCGGGCGTAAAGAATGGCAAGCTGTCTTTGCGCGGGCGCAAAATCCGGATACCGGGCCAGGATTTTTTCATAAGCGGCCGCGGCCACCGTCGCATCAGCATCATGCTCGTGGATGACGCCGAGCACCATGAGCGCGGGCGCGTAATCGGGTTCCGCCTTCAAAATTTCCGCCACCCGCACGCTTGCAGCGGAAGCTTGCGCCGGATCGCCGGCAAGGCTGACCAGGTCCAGCCACCGCCTGGCTTCGGTGGCTTGCGGCGCGGGCAGGTTGAGCTGCACCGCGTTTTGCATGGCAGTCTGCGCGTCGGAAACATTCCCGACGCGGTAAGCCGCCTGGGCGTAATCAAACAAAAACCGGGGATCGTTTGCCCGGTTCTGGACCGCCTGCTGGAGCAGCGATGCCGCCAGCTTGTAATCCCCGGTCTGGCCGGCGAGCAGGCCGTAGATGTGCGCGGCGTCGGGATTGTCCGGCGCCTGGGCGTAGGCGGCCTTGGCCAGGACGCCGGCCTTGGCGACATCTTTGGCGGCGTCAAGCTGTGCCAGATTGAGCATCGCCATCAAGTTTTTCGGGTCGGTTTGCAGGACGCCTTCGTAGCTGGCCACCGCCTTGTCCACCTTGCCATCGCGCTGGTAAATGACGGCGAGCCGGCCGAGCGCCACCGGATCATCGGGTTTTTCGGCGACCCGCTTTTCCAGCAGCGCGAGCGCGGCGGCGTCGGCGGACTGGGGATTGATGGCGAGCAGCGACAGGCAGCGCCGGCACTCCGCGTGGCCGTTGAAATTCGTGCTGATTTTCAAGGCGTGCTGAAAGGCGTCGCGCGCGGGCGCTTCGTTGCCGGTCATGTAACTGGCCAGGCCAAAATGAAACTGCACCTCCGGTTCGTCCGGCATTTTGGCGGCGCTTTCCTGAAGCAACGCCAGCGCGGTGGGATAAGCGCCGCGCTTGAGGCAGATCCAGCCGAGGGTGTCCGCCGTGGACGGGTCGCCGGGCAGCAGCGCGCGCGCCCGCTGGGCCAGTTCGAAGGCGTGGTCAAGCTGGCCGAGATTTTCGGAATACAAATAGGCCGCATTGTTGAGCGCCGGGCTGAATTTCGGATTGACGGCCAGCAATTTCTCGTAGGCCGCCGCCGCCGCCTGGTAATCCTTTTCATCGGTGTAAACCAGGGCGGCCAGCAGCAGCGCCGAAAGGTTTTTGGGGTCTTTCGCAATGACCGCATCGAGCTGCGCCAGCGCCTTCTGGTTTTGTCTGGTGCCGGAATAAATCTGCGCCAACACCAGACGCGGGGCCTGGTTTTCCGGCGCCAGTTCAATTGCCTTCAATAAAACCTCCTCGGCTTTGTCCTGGTCGCCTTCCGTCAGCCGCACTTTGGCCAGCAGCAGCGACAGTTCAATTTGTTTCGGATTTTTCTGCATCCGGGCCTCGACGCGCTGCCGGGCGGCGGCAAACTGCTTTTCCGACAGGTCCAGATTCACCAACTGCTCCAGCGCCGCCAGATTGTCGGGCGCAATTTGCAAAACCTGCTCGAAGGCGCGGCGCGCTTCCGCGTCGCTTTTCTGCGCCAGATAAGTCGAGCCGGCCAGAAATGGGATCTGCGCGTTTTGCGGGAAGGACTTTTCGAGCGGCTCATAAATGGCCAGCGCGTCGCTGTTCCGGCCCTGCAGCCGGTAGGCGTCCGCCAGCAGCAGTTGCGCCGACACCAGTTTGGGCTGCTGCCGGACCAGCTTCTCCAGCGGCGGGATGGCCGGACTGGGATTCCGGATTTTGACCTGAGTTTCCGCCAGCAGCAGGATCGCCTCGGTGAAATTCGGGGCCAGGCGCAGCGTCTGGTTGAGGCTGGCGATGGCTTTGGCGCTGTCGTCCTCCGCCAGATAAGCTGCGGCGAGCTGGTAATGCGCCTGCGGGACCTGCGGATAAAGCTTGATCATCCGCTCCAGCCCGGCGACGGACTGGTCCGCTTCGCCTTGCGCCATCTGCAACTGGCTTTGCAGCAGCAAGCCGTCAAAATTGTCCGGATCGCGCGACAGCGCCTGGGTCAGAAACCCTTTGCAGTCATCGTATTTTTTTTCCGACAGCGCCATTTCCGCCAGCCCCATCAGGGCCGGGAGATAATCCGGCGTTTGTTTGATCACGTCCTCGAGAATCTGCCGCGCCGCCGCGCTGTCGCCGACCGCGAGCTTGAAACGGGCGTAATGCATCCGCATCGCCGACCGGGGTGGCGAAAGCTCCGCCGCCGATTTCAAGCTGGCCTCGGCATTCGTCAGATCGTTCTGCGCCGCATACAGTCCGCCCAAAGCCTCAAAGGCGGCGGCAAATTTCGGATCCAGCGCCAGCGCGCGTTTGAAATCGCCCTCGGCGCTTTTGGCATCATGCTCACGGAACGCCAGCGTGCCCAGCGCCACTTCAAAGGCCGCGCGGTCGCCGCCCTGCGCCAGTTTTTGCAGGCGCTGCCGGGCGGCCTGAACGGCCGGGTCGGTCTGCGCGCTTTGCACCAGCAGCAGCGGCGCATCTTCATTTCGTGGATTCCGGTCCAGGATGAAAGCGGCCTCATCCGTCGCCTCCTTGAATTTTCCGCCCGCAGCGTAGATCAGCCCCATTTTGAAATGCAGGTCCAGGTCGTTGGTCGCCAGTTGGACTCCCCGGTAAAGAAAGGGCGCGGCCGTCCGCAGGCGGCCCGATTGAAAATAAATGACGCCGAGGCGGCCGAACGTCCGCGGCGCCCGGGAACCGTTGCGCAGGGCGTTGAGATACTCGATTTCCGCGCGGTTGAACTGGCCGGCGGCGAAAAACTTGTCCGCCCGCGAAAGATGATATGCCTGCTTGACCTTGGCCGTGCAGCCGGTGTTGAAAACCACCAGCCCGGCCAGCGCGGCCAGCAGCAGAATGTGGGTCGTGATTTTTTTCATGTCAGTTTTGGATGGCCGGCGGCCGCCCGGAATTTTTCGGACGACCGCATTTTATCAGAAAATAGAGCAGCAGGAAAAACGGAATCAAGGACAGCACAAAAAAGATCGGCCCGCCGCGATGATGGATCGGCGAATCAATCATCTGCGGACCGAGGTGCGTGCAGAGTTCGCCCAGCACAAAGACGCGGAAGCCGTTGCGCAGGAGGGCCAGCGGGATCACGGCCAGGCACAGCACGACGCGCGGCCACGGCCGGCGCAGGAAGAAATGGCCGGCCACCAGGCTGGTGATGAACAGGACCATGGTTGAATGAATCCCGCTGCATTCCGGCGCCACTTGCAGGCTGATGTTCGGCAACTGGAACACGAGCCCCGTCCGCAGCGTCGGCACATCGGACACCGTGAACATCCAGTCCGCGCAAAACGCCGAGCCGTGCTGCAGGCCCGTTTCCAATGCCTGCCGGAAAAATACCGGGAACGGCACCATGAAAACCAGCATCGCAAACGGAAAAGCCAGCGCCCGCATCATCGCCCCGCCCAAAATCAGGCAGCCCGCGCCGGTTAAAAATAAAAGGAACGACAAGGTTGTCAGCGCGAGATGGTCCGCCGCCGGGCCGGCCGCCAGCCAGCTCCACGCCGTCAGCGCAAGTCCGCCCGCGATGGCCGGCACCGCCAGCATCTTGGCGGGCGGTGAAGCGGCGGGCAGGTTTTTTTTCTGCAGCCACGCCAGGTAGGCGCATAGAAATGGAATGAGCAGGATGTAGGAAAACAGTTCGTCATTGGCCGCAAAGCGCGCCAGCCGCCACAGCGGAACCGCGAAACAGATGACCACCCCGCCCGCCGCCAGCCCGAACTTCCGGAGCTGTGGCGTTGCGAACCCGGCTGGTGAGGTTTGGTCAGACATGTGTTTTGCCCCCGGCGATTTCCAGCTTGTCCGCCCGCGTGGCGAACTCAATAGCTGTAACCAATCTGAAAGCCGATCTGATTGCTCCGCTGGCCGTAACCGCCGGTGTTGGACGTGTTGTCCAGGTATTGATAGGTGACCGCCCAGTTCCCGCGCTTCAGGAAGCTGCGGCCAAAACTGGCATTGAATGAATAGGCGTCATCCGTCCGGCTGCCGCCACCATAACCCGCCAGCGCCATCGAATAGTCGGTCTGGGTGTAGCTGACGCCCAGGTTCAAATGGTATTTCACGAGCACGCGCTGGTTCAGGTTGAGGCTGACCGAGGTGGTTTCCGTGGACTGGGCGATGATGTAATAATCAGAAGTGCCAACCGTGCGGCCGGCCGAAAGCGAAATCTGCGTGACCTCGAACGGCTGGTATTGGATGGCCGCGCTGAAAATCGGGTTCAAGGAATCACTGTAGCCGGCGGCCAGAAACTGTTCTTCTTCCAGGCCGCCGCTGACTTGAAAGCTGATTTTGTCGGTGGCCCGCCAGTTGACCCGCGCCTGCAACTGTTCATTGACGGTGTCCGGATTGCTCATGCCGGCGCCGGAAGTGTCTTCCACGATGGTATAGCCCGCGCCGGCGCCAAGACCGGCGTTCAGGCGCGGCGCGAACACGTAGTTCAACCATTCCATGGTGGACCAGCCGTAGGAATCTTGAAAGTTTTTGACGAGGTCAAAATTTTGATTCACCCCGAAATCGGCGGACATCTTGTCGCTGAAGGCGTAATTGGCGCCGAGGGCGGTGGTATAAGCCTGCTGGCTGGTCTGGGCGGCGGTTTCCGTGGTCGGCGAGTCACTGGAACTGAAGCCTTGCACCAGGCTGAACTGCCAGTCTTCATAACTCAGGCCACCGGTCAGCGAGGCGGCGTGGTTGACCCCGTCCTGCAGTTGTTTGCTGGAATAGAAAATTATCGTGGGCGTGTAATCCAATGCCCATTGCCGGCCGAGGTCAACCGTCAGTCCGGGCGAGAGCTGCTGGATGACCGTGTCCTGCGCGCCATTGTTGCCGGCCTCGATGCCGTTGCCATAGCTGACGCTGTAGGACGCATGCGGATGCGCCGTCACCGGCCCGTATTGAAACGGTTCCGACAGGCTGGCGTTGCCCCATCCGGAAGGGAGGAAAACATTCATGGGATTGCCGGCCGCCGCCTCCTGCGCCGCCGGCGGCGTGGCGTCCACCGGCGGTGGCCCCATGATCACGGGCGCGCCCGCCACGCGTTGAACGGCCAGCAGGCCGGCCGCCAGCAAAACGCCGCCGGGTTTCAGCTTCCGGCCGGGCTTCCGATTTTTTGCATTCATCGCTTTCCCTTTCACAGAAGATTAGTTTCCATAAAACCGCGCCAACAATCAAGGAACTTGCGCCCCCGGTCGGGCGGCATTTTGCTGCTGCCCCAAAATATCGGCACGCCGATTTTTAACCGGCCTGGGTCGCACAAATCCCAGGAGCCGGCAGGTCCAAGGCCGGCTGCAAGCCGGCGCTCCGGGGCGGGGTCAGGATGCGCCGCCGGTTTCTGACGGATGGAAAAAAACTTTCGCATAAACATACGCAATGCCCTCATCAATCACTTCCCGCACGCCGGAGCTGGAACGCCACCAATGAGCGGCGTCATAATCCGGGTTGCGAACGGAAACAACGCCCACTTTGACGCCCGGCCCCAGCGCCGATTGAAAGAGCCGCCAGGTGCGGCGGGCGTGGGCGTCTTCCGTCAGCACATTGAGGCTGCCCACCTGCGGGTCATGTTCCCGCAACCAGTTGCGCAAGGCGACCGCGGAATTGTAAGTCCGGTCCCGGCCCACAAAACACGAAGGAACCGCTTGCACGACGGCGGCGGGAAGCCCGGCCTGCTGCAAAAGACCGGCGCTTTGCCAGGCTTCTGTGTCATGCCTGGAACTGGTCGGGCCGAAGCCTTCCACCGGCCCGCCCGTGGTCAGCAGCCGCTCATAGTGGCCGGTTTTGAATTCGTTCACGGCGGCATCCACGCCATAATAATGGGTCCAGCCCTCGACCACTAAAACCCTGGCCGGCACGCGCCGGGTCACGGCCAGAAACGGATGGATGTTCAACACCAGCGCCCAGCCCGCCAGCATAATGCCCGACACCAGCACCAACCATCCGCGCCAGGACAATCCCCAGCGTTCCCGCCGGTTAAGTAGTCCCAGCAGCTTTTGCGTTTCTGACGGACGGGCTGCCACGTCGGTTTTCATACGAGGGAACCGTCCGACCGATGGAGGGTAAAGGCGGCGCCATCCGCAGACAGTTCCGGTTCCCTATTTGGATGGGCGCGACTTGGCACTGCCGCCGGAGCGCCGGCTTGCAGCCGGCTTCGGACGGGGTTGCAACCCGGCGGCTCCGGTGAATCCAGAATCGTGCAAGCCGGCTGCAAGCCGGCGCTCCGGTGTTCGGCGGGGCATGGCGGTAGTGCCAAATTGCGCCCGACTTGGACTGGGCATGGCGGGCCTGGAACCGGGTTCACGCCTTCCAGACCTGACCTGGCCGGGTTTTTATGAGGGCCATGGCATTGCGGGTGTCCACAATGCACGGCGACCAGCCGGCCAGTTCCTGATAGTTGACGGCCTGGTGATTCGTGGCGATGATCACCGCGTCAAAGCTTTCCAGCGTCTGCCGGTCCCAGTCCACCGAACGCGTGCCCGTCCAATGCGCGTGTTCGCGGGTCGGGCGGACCACCGGCACATAGGGATCATAGTAGGCCACCGCCGCCCCGCGCGCCTGCAGGAGGTTCATCAGCACATAACTCGGCGATTCCCGCTCGTCGTCCACGTTCGGCTTGTAGGCCAGGCCCAGCACCAGCACGCGGCTGCCGTTCACCGGCTTGCGGCTGGCATTGAGCGCCTCCGCCGTGCGGTTCACCACATGCAGCGGCATGGCGGTGTTGACCTCGCCCGCCAGTTCGATGAAGCGTGTGTTCTGGCCATATTCGCGCGCCTTCCAGGTGAGATAAAACGGATCAATCGGAATGCAATGGCCGCCCAGGCCGGGGCCGGGGTAGAAGGCCATGAACCCAAACGGCTTCGTCTTCGCCGCGTTGATCACCTCCCAGACGTCAATATCCATCGCGCTATAGACCACCTTCAGCTCGTTCACCAGGGCGATGTTCACGCTGCGGAAAATGTTTTCCAGCAGCTTCGTCGCCTCGGCGGCGCGGCAGGAGGACACCGGCACCAGGGTTTTGATGGCCCGGCCATACACCAATTTGGCGCGTTCCAGACACGCGGGCGTGTAGCCGCCAATCACCTTGGGAATGAGTTCAACCTTGCTGAGATCGTTGCCCGGATCTTCGCGTTCGGGCGAAAAGGCCAGATAAAAGTCCACGCCCGCCTTGAGGTGCGAGCCGGCTTCCAGCACCGCGCGCAAATCCTCGTCGGTCGTGCCGGGATAAGTCGTGGATTCCAGCGACACCAGCATGTCCTTGTGCAGATGCGGCGCGATGGCCCGGCCCGTCTCGAGGATGTAGGAAATGTCCGGCTCGCGGTTTTTGTTCAACGGCGTCGGCACGCAGATGATGACCGCCGAGACTTCCCGGAGGCGCGCAAAGTCCGTGGACGCCGTGAACCGGCCGGCCTTGACCGGTTCGGCGATGGCGGCGGACTCAATGTGCTTGATGTAGCTGCGCCCCTGGTTGAGCGCCTCGATTTTGGCCGGATCAATGTCCAGCCCCAGCACCTCCACACCGGAACGCGCGAACTGGAGGGACAAGGGCAGGCCGACATAACCCAGACCGACAATGGCTATTTTCATAGATGTTGTTTCTTTCTGTTCATTTTAATTATCGTGTTGAGCAATGATCCGCGAGAAAATTATTTTAGAAACAGAAAGCACGAAGCAAAAGCAGGAATCGGGAAAGCCGAAAACCGAAAACCGATCTTAACCTCGTTTCCGCTTTCAGAGTTTCAGTTTTCAGCCTTGGTTTATTTATATTTTAAGACCTCTGCAAAACCCGGTTTCAAGTGGTGGCGGCGGTCTGTGACCGCCGTGGGTTCCGACATGTTCACCTCTCATCGGCGCTCACCGAGCGCCGCTACAGTGGTTTTGCAGAAGTCTCATTTTCTCAATTTTCCATTTGAGCCTTGGCCTGCTATTTTTCCGGGCCATGAGTTCTGACATGCATGTGGCGGGCCAGCTCACCGCGCTGGGCTGGACGATGTTCGCCCTCTACCTGGCCGCCGCCGGACTTTCATTCCGCGCGGCGGCAGTCTGCCGGTTCCGGGATGCCGAGCTGGGGCGCATTTGGAACTGGCTGGCCGCAGGCCTGGCCGCGCTGGGGTTCAACAAACCATTGGATCTGCAAACGCGGCTCATCGAAACCGGCCGTCAGGCCGCCCGCCAGGCAAACCTGCTGCCCTGCCTTCCCGAATTGCACCTCCTCTTTTTTCTGGGATTCATGCTGGCGATCATGGCGCTGCTGGCGGTGGTCATGCTCCGGTGGCCAGCTCAAATTGCCAGGTTTGGCCGCCAACTGCCCTGGGCCGCCGGCGGGTCCGTCCTGGTCTGCCTCTACATCGTGATTCGCGCCGCGTCCATTGACAGCGTGGACCAGATGCTCGGATATGACTGGGAAACCATCCCGTTTTTATGGCTGCTGGAGGCGGGCGGACTGCTGCTCATCATGGTCCAGTCGCTGCGGGCCGCCAAATGAAAGCTGAAATGTCGAAAGCTGAATGCTGGAGCCTGAAAACGAATTCGTTTCCGGCTGGCCGCGAAAGGACACAAAGACGGTTTGACACAAAGACGGTTTAACCGTGAAATACACGAACGGGCACGAACTTCATGATTTAATCTGGGGAACGCGCCCGCCCCGGGTGCCGTTCGGCGCGCGCCGACAAAGCCAACTGGGAAAGCACCGCCGACAAAGCCGGCACCGGATAAAAAACAAAAGAGGTCTTCATTTCAGCTTTCTCAATTTCTGCTTTCAGCTTTTTGAGTGAGCCTCGTCACCCCGGCTGCTACTTCTTCAAGGATAATTTATTGAACACCGGTTTCAGGCGGTCTCTGGCTTCGCACAGTTGCCGGCGGACGATGGCCCATAACGGGGTGCGGGAAATTGGAACAGTGCGCGGGTCAATGGAACCGGCAGGAACAGCGTGGATTTCGATTCCTTCGCATGATCCCGTCGCAATTGACTCTCTTTGATACGAAGGAAACGAGGCCAGACCACCGGTGGCTGTCCGCAGCGTCAATCCCTCGGAAACACCATCGTTCAGCCAGGGTCGGTGGACACAAAGTTGATTGATGCCCGGTGGCACTTTCAGGAAGATTTTCCGTGAAAACATTTTCAAATGCAAAACGTCCCCCTCGCGGCGCGTGCAAAAATTGGATCGGGCGATGGCTTTCATGTCCATCCATTGAACCTCGCCGATGGAATTGAGCGTGCCCGCCAATTCGGCAAGCAAATCCAGCCCGCTCGCAACCTCCTCGTGGTGTCCCACGGGTATCACCGGCTGGCCCAGGAACGCCGCCAGAATCATTTCGGTTTCACATCCCCGCTTGAGCCGGAACCGGGGGATCACCGGCAGCCCCGCCCCCAGGAATTCGGCTGGATTAAGTCCCACCGAACCGGGCCAGGCCGTGCCCGGGTTTTGGTTCATGATGGATCCGCGGGAAATGCAGGCCGCCTCAAACCCCGTCCGCAAAAGAACCGTGGCCATGTCATGAGAGCAGGCGCCGTGCGGAGCCGCCATCACCCGCGAGACTTCCACTCCGGATACCCGCTCCAACCGCTCAATTCTCCGCAATGCCTGGGCTGCAAGTGCCTGCTGGTTGGCAACGGTCCGAATCTGGGCCAACTCTGCAGCCGTATGGTTATTTCCATGAATCAGGAGCGAAAGGCGGCCAGGATTCGCCTGGAACAGTGCCGTCGTTCCCCGGTGGATGTGCCAGCCATCCATCGGGACGGTGGCAAAGGATGCATGGTAATTGTGCCGGGAGGCATCGTGAACCAACCGGGCATAATTGACATAACCATACGACTTCCAATGCAGATTGGGATCGTCAAACATGAAACCAGCGCGCAGGGGCGGATACTCCCAGCTTGACATTTCCCGCAAAAAATGCAGGAGCGGCAAAAGGCGCAGCCAGTTTTCGCTCTGGAAATGCTCGAAAAGATACCCCCCATCAGCAAGGACAGGCGGTTCCATGGCCACCAAATCAACACCAACAGCTCCCTCTTTTCGATGAACCCACAAAATGTCATCGCCCTTTCGCGCGAGAACTTCATCGCCAGGCTTCGCTTCCAGACGGCAGACGCGCTTTATGGCCTTATCCGACAGCATCCGTCCGCGAAAGCATTGCGGGAGACAGGCGCTTGAACTCAAAAACACATTTTGCGAGGAGGAGGCAACGGGCACGGTCTGCCCGCCGATAAAAGCCAGGCAACGCAACCCGCTGGAGGCAGCCTCAACGGCCTTTTCACGCGAAACGCCAAACAGCAATGCCGCATCGCAATTTGTTTTCCCGCCATCAACCCATGGCAGGAATTGAACGGGCAAAAGGCAGTTCAGCGCGTCCAGCAGCCTGCCAGTCGTTTCGCGCAAGGACAGGGAAAACACCCCAATCTTTTTCCGGTCAGACATGCGGGACAGATAAGTTATTTCCGAATGGGTTTCAGATGCTTGGAGAATTCCTTCAAGGAAACATCCATCCGCAACGGCATTCCAATTTGGGCGATGGGCCTGGCCGGGTTCCCCTGCACCATGGTCATCGGCGGCACCGAGGTGCTGACCACGCTCCCGGGCGTCACGATGGACCCGCGACCGACGGTAACATTTGGCAAAATGATCGCGCCCGGACCCACACTGGCGTCCTCCTCAATGATCACTCCTTGGCGGGTTTCGCGCATGTGGGCGATGATGATGGCCCCGATCCCCACGGATGACCGGTCCTTCAAGGTCACCAAATGAGGATTCGACGTCTCAATGATCGCGTCATACCCGATCCAAACGTCCTGGCCAATCTTGACCCCGCGCCACCGGTGCAAGCGCACCCGCAAGGTGGTCGCCCCCGGGCCAAATCGGGCGGCAATCTGAAGCAGCCGATTCCATGTGCCATTCAAAAAATTGTCTTTTTTCATGGGTTCAAACCGGCTATTTTATCAGGCAGGCATTCTTGCATAGTTCGTATCAACGCCTGGAATTCAAGGATGATCTTGACCCGGCAACCCAATACTATTTCTTCGGTTTGATTACATAAACAATCTCCTCAGCAGGACTGATCCAACAAAAGTGACGTTCGTAGCACGCTTGGGTTCTTTCATTGACATTCACCCAATGATCTTTCAGCCCGCCGAGGAGTCGATCAAAACCGGCGCGCGCGAATTTAATCCGGATTGATTCAATCACAAATCGTAAGTCAGTGTAAAAATTCGGAACGTGTCTGCGGAATTTGTGATCATCCGCAAAATATAGCATCGTGTAAAGTCCGAAAAATCGGACATGAGTAGGATCCGAGTAACCTCCTGCATTCGAGAAATGTGGCACCGTAATAGTTATGTTCCCGTCCGGGCGGACAATCCGGTGCAATTCGCCCATCAGTCCAAAAAGGTTCGAAATGTGCTCGAATGTGTGTTGGCTCGTGACGCTGATCACACTGTTGTCCAAGATGAGATCGAGAGGCTTGTTCAAATCCGCCTGCGCGTCCACTCCCGGCAACGCCAGCAGGTCCACTCCATAGTAACCCTCGCGAATTTTGCCTCCGCTTCCAAAATTCAGTAGCAGTGGTCGGTTGTTCCGAATGTCTTCCTGCATCAAGGGGTTGATTATTTTCATAAAAATGCGCGAAACCGTTTGAATAAAAAAACCTTCATTTGGCAGAAAAGTGAGTGTCAATCATTTGTCTTAACTTTCTGGAACTGAATTATTTCCACCGGACGTCGGCCTCCAACAAACGCAATGCTCCGACGGAATATAGCACTCAACACCATTGGCCAGCCGACAGCCAAAAGTTTGCAAAATTCTACGAAAAGTCTCTGCCTAAACGTTCTTTTCAACCAATAGAATACAATTCCCCCGATTGCTGCATATCTTTCAAAACTTAAGGCTTGACTGCCTAGATGTTGTTTGGATTTTTCTTTTCGGATCAATACATGCACACCGTCAATAAGGCTCTGAATCTGAAGACTGGTGTTGTTCGCGTGCTGGCGATAAGCTGAAGTTTGTGGTAAGATTATGCTGATTGTGCGACCGGCATACCCAAGTTTGAGCATGATCTCCGCATCATCTACCGGCCAAGCATCTTTGGAAAAACCATCAACATTGTGGAAAACCTGACGTTCTATAACCATGGCGCTTGCGCTTGCCCGATAAGGGCGATCTTTTTTTAAAAAAGTGCCATAATCAACCACCCTGATTTCTTTGAAAAAGCCACCTATATTAACCGAGGAGAATGAATCCTTAAACCATAGCATACTACAGAGAATCAGCTTGGGATTCTTCAAGTCAATAATGCGGTTATAGACATTCAGGGCCCAAGGCAGCAGCAGATCGTCTCCATCGAGAAAAACAAAAAAATCACCGCAGGCCAGAGCTGCTCCTAGGTTACGTGCTGCGTTGGCGCCGCCGTTCTTTCGCAAAGCGATAAGCTTTATTGCATCACCGTATCCCTCCAAGATTTCTAATGAACCATCAGTTGAAGCGTCATCAACCACAATAATTTCTTTGTTGAGATGTTCTTGTGCCAAGGCGGATTCTACCGCATCTCTAATAAACGCGGCGTGATTGTAACTGGTTATGATAACGCTAAACCGGGGCATATTGTTGAGGCAATTTATGGCCCTAAAGTTCGACCCCTTTGCGAACCAACGACAATCGAATCTCCATGTAGCTGGTCAGATGTTCAATTTCATCCAGTTCAAACTCCACGGCAAAGGTCGTCTGCAATTCAGTGATCAAATGAACCATGGCCAGCGAATCCCATTTGTCAATGGACCGTTGGTTTAATTCATCCACGGGCGTCTCTGCCGGCAGTTCAAAAAACTCGACCAGCAATTCCCGCAAGGCATCCAGCTCATTCATAAGTCATTTTCCAAAACGGTCATCCACTCCGGAAACGGAATGGGGCTGTTCACTTCAAACAAATACTCCGTGCGCGTTGCCGATTCAGCCACGCGCCGGAGTCCCAGGCAGTCGTAAAGGCTGGCGACGATTCCATTCTTTGCCGTGGGCAGGTATTCACCAACCACCTTTTGCCTGCCGGCGCGAAGGGCGCGATTGACCAGTGCCGCCCATAATACTTCTTCAACTCCTCGGCCCAAGGCGCGACAACTGATCAGAAAACTATCAACATCCAGAGTCTTGGTTTCATGGTCTGCCGCCTTCGCCAGCAGAACTCCGACGATGCCCTGGTCCCCAAACTTGTCCTCCAACCGCAAAGTCAGGCTAACAAAGCCGGGGCTGGAAAGCATGTTCCGTAAATCCTCCAAACGATGCCGCCGGGTCGTCAAATTAAATTGATTGGTCTTCCCCAGCAACTGCACCACCCGGTCAATGTTATGGTTGTTCACCGGCTCCAATCGGGCCTTTAATTGCAGTGACTTGAGAAAGTCCTCCACATTCCCATCCTGTGGCGCGCTTCGGGCCGCGCGCAAGGTGTAATCCTGATGCCGGTGCTGATCCTCCTCGCTCACTTGAAGGGTGTCAAAGGCATCGCTATGCAGCAGGCTGGTGAGCATATGGAGCGCATCCGGGCGGTCGTTTACGATCAACACTTCGGGATTGAAGGTCTTCATCTGCTCCCGCTCAAAGTCCGAATCGTCCAGGAAGGCAAAGCTGTTGAGTCCCAGGCCCAGTTCCGTCGCCGCTTCGCGCAGATTCAGATACTTGGGGTTGAAGTTGATCTTGTGGCAGACGAAATCCTCCCACTTGAGCAGCATGTCCGGCATCCGCTCTATGGACTGGCGCACATCCGCAGGTTCGTTTTTGGAGGCCAGCAACAGCAGGACGCCCTGATGTTTGAGTTCCAGAATTTCACGCTGAATTCTCAAGAAGACGTTCCCGGGAAAATCGCGGCCCAGCTTCAATTGCGCGGCTCCATCCTCGCCCAAAATGCCGCCCCAAAGGGTGTTGTCCAAATCCAGCGCGAGAACTTTCCGTCGCGGCACGATCAGCGGGCGCAGGTTGCGCGCCAGAAAAACGCCCAAAGACAGCGCGGCGCGGACGGTGAAGGGCTGCCTCCCCAGGTAATCCATCTGCGCGTCGTGGCCGGCCAATCCTTCCCGCGCCGACCACCCGTTGACATCCAAAATCCTGATCCGCGAATCCTGCAGTCCCAGTTCGAAAATCTTCGCATTGACTTGCGCGATCGTGCCGGCCAGGCCGGAACCCAGTTGGGCATCCAGCACGGAGCTGCCAAACATGGCGGGCAGGGGCAGTGTGGACAAGAACAGCGGAGTGGTGGCGGTTTCCAGGTAAGCCTGCGCCAGTTTGCGGATTCGTTTCTGAAGCTCAAGACTCCGGCGGGTCATTTCCTTGAACCCGCCATTTGAAAATGGGAACAGGAGTTCGGGCAATAATTCCTCGACCCGCCACAAGACCACCGTTGCCAGGTTGCCTTTTTTATAGACGGACGAACTGCGGTCAAACAATTGCTGGTCAATGGTGTCGAGCGGGGCAAATTCCAGCCGCGGGCGGCAAGGCAGGCAGCACAGGCCGAGACGAAGGGCCGGCTCGATGGCTTCAGCGCTATAAGTGGAAAGAATTTGGATGGTGGCTTCAGGCCCGCGAGCTTCCGGCGGGCATTGATCGAAAGCCGTCAACGCGCGCCGCACCCTGATCCAGGTGGCGGATTCCAAGGCTTCGCCCACCGCTTTGCGGGCGGATTCCGGCAGGTGCCCGACCAATGGTTCAAACATCCGGGACATGATCCTTTTCTTCCTTCAAAATGCAAACACCGAGGTGCAGTCCGCTGCCAAAATTCACGACGATATGCAGACGGCCTGCATCGTCATGGTGCCACTTTGCCAGTGAGATGACTGAATCAGAACTCAAACAATGCGCCCGCTCCGCCAGGCCGTCGAGAATGTGCCGCTCCGGCGGAATTTTCAGATAGTGCGTCACCATGTTCCATGCTTCCGGGAAAATGTTGGGATAGTGGACAACCACATTGCCTGCCGCCAGATCAATGCCAAGCGCCTTGGCCATCTCCCGGATCATCTGCACGGTGCGCTTTACGATCTCAACCAGGGGAATGAGGGTCCGCGTGGTGGAGTAATAGTTGATGCCGAGAACCTGGTAGCCGCGTAGTTCCCGGCCGGCAATAAATCCAGAGGCGCAATCCGAAGTAAGGATCTTTTCCCGCAAGGCATCATAACGCACACCTTTCGGCCTGACATCCGCCGTCAAACAAATGACCGGACTTTCAGCGGAAAATCCCAGGAGGCCGCCTGCCGTCACCAGCAGCGAGAGAAACCCGGTGCAACCGCTGGCAAAAGACCCAAAATAGGGAAGATGATTCAGGTTGAATTGTTTCAGCACAGCCGCCGGAAAATACCGCGCCCTTGACAACAGATCAGATTCCGCTGTCTCCCAGGGAACGCAGGTGTTTTCCGCGTAAGAATGGTGAAAGACCACGGCGCGCGGATTTGAACATCGCGCCAGGGCATAAGTCATGGGTGGAACCGCCAGGGTGAACAGGTCTTCATCCGGCCCCACCGCAAAATTATGCTGATAGCCGATCTTGGCAAGCTGGTCCACCGGATTGGAAAGGAGTCCCGCCGCGCTCAACCCATCCAAGTCCCGGCGCAATTTGCCCAGTTGATGACTCAACCCCCAAATAAAAATACGATTACTCTGATACAGAAACATCATTGCAAAAAATAATTAAAGTCTGAGGTTCTTTCAAAACCCGCCGCGGAGCGCCGGCTTAAATGGTTCGAAAAGTTGGCCGCCCCGGGGTGCGGGCAGAAAACGGAAATTAACGGAGCCTCACCCCGGCTGCTACGTTTATTAAAACATGCTCCTGCCAGCGACAGCGGATCACGAGAAAACAGTCCAATCTCAATGCGGCGCTGCCGGTTCTTCTGGTCCGTTTCGTTTCGTGTTGGCATGCCCGGCAACATAGCTCGCCAACGGTCCTAAAACGGTCATTTGTTCGGCGTCCAGCCCCGCCAAATCCAGCTCCAATCCAAATTCTTTCTCGATGGCGCCCACCATTTCAAGAATTCCCAAAGAATCCACGGCTCCCTCAAGGAGAAAGTCAAAAGTGTCGGGAATGGTGGCGGGGTCCAGTCCCATGCCCTTGATCTTGTCAGCGTATCGGTCCAGCAGGAAGGTCCGCACTTTTTCAGGAGTAATTTCGTTCATAAAGTTGCTTGCAGCGTGGCCAACAATGCTTTGCGATCAAACTTCCCATTGGCGTTGAGTGGAAACCGGGGCAACAGCCGGATGTTTTTGGGCACCATGTAGGCCGGCAGCCGGGATTTAATATCCTCCTGCAAGGCTTTGATGTCCGCCGAGTCAGCCTGCAGAAAAACTACAATGCCGTCCGCCCCGCTGGTCGTCACCGGCCAGCCGACCGCCACCACCCCGTCCACCCCGGATGCCTGCCGGATGACGGCCTCAATCTCACCCAGTTCAACCCGATGGCCAAGAATCTTGATCTGGTTGTCCATCCGCCCCAGATAAACCATGGGCTTGCCATCCAGCGGCCGGCGGACGCGATCACCCGTGCGATAATAAACTTCGCTTTTGCCGGGGGGAACGACAAACGCTTTCGCCGTCTTTTCCTTGTCCTGCCAGTAGCCCAGGCTTAATTGCGGGCCGGTCATCAGGAGTTCACCGTCAGCGCCCGGAGCGACTTCATTCAAATTCTCGTCTGCGACCAATGTTTTCATGCCTTCAAACGGTTCGCCGATGGGCACGGTGCCCTGCTCGCATTCGCCGGGCGACCGTTCGGCATCCCAGCGATAGGCCGTGCAGGCAATCGTCAGTTCCGTGGGACCGTAAATATTTTCCACCACGGAGTTGGGCGCCGCGCTGCTCCACGCCTTGGCCACGTCCATGGGCAGCGCCTCGCCGCAAAAGAGGCTCAAGCGCAGCCCCGGATACAGGCCGGGTTTCAGTTCTCCGAACCGCTTCATGAACACCGCCGTCGAGGGGACGGAAAACCAGATGGTAAGCCGGGAATCCCTGATGAACCGGCCCGGTTTGATCATCGCTTTCTGCGAGGGACAACACACGCACGCGCCGCGCTCCCAGGCCGCAAACATGTCATGCGCGGACAAATCAAAAGTCATGTCAAAGGTTTGGGAAACCCGGTCCGCTTTAGTTATGGAATACCGGCGCCCTGTCCATTCGACATAATGCCGGACGTTGCGGTGCGAAACCATGACGCCTTTGGGCGTGCCCGTGCTGCCGGAAGTGAAAAGCAGGTAGGCAATTGCATTGGCCTGATGATCTGCCGGTGGCAGCCATGACACCGCCGGTTCCAAACCACCTTTGCCGAGCACGCGGTGTTGCGGCCAGCGTTGCACCAGAGGTTTCACATCCTCCGTTTCTGGAAAAACCAGCAGCAGTTGATCTTTCACGCCCGCCAGAACCTCCTCCAGTTGGGCTGCGGATTGACCATCTATAATGACGGAACGGCATCTTGAGCGTTCGAGCATGACACGGGTGCGGTCGGTCGGGAAAGTCCGGTTTAATGGCACATAGCCATGGCCCGCGAAGAGCGCCCCCAGCACCCCGGCAAAAGCCGTCACGGAACGATAAGCAAAGACAGCCGTCAGCGGGGGTTCCGCGGACAGTGAATGTTTGGTCAAAGCTGCCGCCAAAGCTGCCGCCCGGTCTTTTAGCTGCTCATAGGTGAACGCCTGGCCATCCACCTCCAGCGCCGGGCGGGCGGGGAAAGCCAAGGCAGACCGGTAAAATCCAGACCACAGCGGCTGGGATTCCGATGGCTGAATTTGGTTTGCAAAATGATTCATTAGCGGCAAAAGGACACAAAGGGCGCAAAATAAAAATCGTAAATCGTAAATGGCATTGGTGTCTCTGCGTTTTTTGAGTTCTCTCGCGGCCAGACTTTTCGCGTGGTTCGCGTCTTTCGCGGTGTATTTCCGCTTTCCCAATTTCTGCTTTTGGCTGCTGACCACTGACCACTGACCACGGCCATTCGAAATCCATGACCTGACAAAGGCTTGAGTTCCGAAATCAGAACTTCACCATTATTCCGGCCTGTCCTGCTCTTTTTGAATCCGTTCCTGTTCCAGCGCGGCAACACGGCCAAACACGGTTGTCGCACAATGACGACACGCCGCCTTGACCGCCTTCCAATCATGCCATTTCGGGGCGAGATTCCTGTATTCGGTCAACCGCACCTCCTCCAAGTCGTATGGCAGGGGGCTGGCCAGTTGAATCTGCAATTGTTGCAGTGCTGATTCGTCGTTGGCTTGCGGATACAAACGATCAAAATCCGCCAGCGCCCTGGCTGTCTTTTCGTCACCAAACTGATCCGCCAGCGCAACGAAATCCAGATAATCGCGAGTGGCATTCCGTTTCAGGATCAGCGCGCCCTTGATTCGCAGAATTTCCTCTTTCGTCGGAACGGTGATGGCCTGACCGCCATAATTGACCACCGTGGTTTCCAAAGGCTCCTCACGAATCAATTGGCGGACTCCCGTCTCAATGCCGTCAAGGCTACCCAGGATTTGAACCGGTCGTTGCACGCGGGAGGTTTTCCACCCCGCCACCGATTCCAGTTGCGCGAGAACTTCATCGAAATGCTCGCGCAAGCCCGTCAGCACGTGATCCGCATCCCGCGAAAACCGGTGTTTGGCGTGAATGGCCGGGGCGGTCCCGCCCACCAGCACCGCCTCCGGCAACAATTGTTGCAGACGCGCCGCAGCGGAGAGAACCTGTTCCCAATCAGGCAGCGAGGTGTCCTTCGGCATAGGACATCCAAAAGTGGTGGCGTTGCGCGCGCGGATCGGCAATGTGCGCGCGGCACACCTGCTGAATCTTCTCCAGAAATACCGGGTTGGCCAGAACCACCAGACGCAGTTCTTCCCAATCCTTGCGCTTGCCGCGAAAATCACATCGTCAATGGCCGCAAGGCTCAATTCCTGATGATTTAGATGCCGGTGAATCATGGTTTTCGCGCTTGTGTTTCAAATCTGCTTTTATTCCAACCCATCTTGCCGAATGCGTCAACCCAATACGCGCCCCCCCGCGAACTCCGTCTGGCACGGAACCACGGGTATATGTTCAGAATTTCACCTTTTGCGCCATCGCCTGACTGTGCTCATTGCGCAGGCACCCCTGGGTTTTCATCGCCAAAGGCGCGGAGCAAAAAACGTTGAAGGCACAATCGGAGAATCGTCTCCCCGGCTCGCAAGCAAAGGTTCTTTCATCGCTCCAAATTCTGAAACACTGGAACATGGTTTCCATGCGTTTCCGCTGCTTTGGGACCGGCCCCAACCGCCATCTGACCACTGCCCACTGGCTTTTGCGTTCTTTGTGTTCTTTTGTGGTTTAACATTTCGCGTGGTTCGCGTCTTTCGCGGTGTATTTCCGCTTTCCTTGGCCCGTGAAGTGGTTCCCATTACTTCACAGGGCCTGCTTTCTCAATTACAGCTTTCTATTTTCATTCGATAGTTCTTTACCGGAACACCAGAAGCTGGCGCTCCGAATTCGCAAACTGGCGATCCTCCAGCACCTTGAAGTTGTGGCGGATCAGCTCGATGATCGCATGATACCGTTTGGCCTGGGCCAGTGTCACAACAAATACTCCTCCTGGCTTGAGATGCCCCGCCAGCCGCTTCAATAACTCCTCCTGCCGCGATGACGGCACATAATACAAAGACTCGGAGAACAAAATAACATCATAAGCCTTGGGACACTCAAATGTCACCATGTCACCGACCTGAAACGAGACGTTTTCGCGGGCGAACCGGCTGGCAAGGCGCACCGCCTCGGCGGAAAGATCCACACCCAGAACGCTGGTGAATGCCTTCGGCTCAAAGCTGTCCAGAATGGAGGCCCCGCCGCATCCCAGGATCAGGAGGTCGCCGCCGCGCAAATATTTCCGGATGGTTGAAGGCAGTTCATCCGAACTCTCGCCTTTGAAATTCCAGTCCCCGCGCCGGTATTTCTCGTCAAAAGCCAGACCACGCAGCCGGGCCGGGCCGAAGCGGGTGACAAAATAGTGAATGCCTTTGGCCGCCAGCAGTTGTTTAAGTCTCATTTGCTATTCTTCTTTTCGGAGTCCGTCCGGGCTTTCCGCGAGGGCGCGAAAAACAGCACCCGATGCGGGCGCGCACCCAATCCAATCCATTTCTCAATTTCAGCTTTTGCCTGCCGCCCTCTGCCTTCAACTTTCAGCATTTGTTCGCGCGCGGGCGGTGCCAATCCAAGGACGAACCCGCCGGCGCAGAATTGACTTCAAGCCAAACGCCACAAGGGACAATATCATCAAATTGCCGGGTTCCGGGACCGCCATCGCCGTTGTTGGCGGCACGCCATACTGATGATACAGAACGCCGTCACCCACATAATTGGCGATAAAAGCGGTTAATCCGTTTGCAGCCGAGATGGAGGCGGCCGGATGGGGAGACCCTAAAAAAGGATCTTGATCCTGCTCAATAATGAGCGAGGCCGGTGTCAGTTGCGAAACGCAGGTTGAGATGGTGGTTCCGCTTGAAGTGCCAAAAGTTCCAGCAAACGAACTGTAATAGTCCTGGCCGCCGGTCGTAAACGTGCAAGCTGCTGTATAGGGCAGGACCCAGTTCAAAAAGCCGCCGGGGCTGGTGCCGGCTCCAGCCTGTGTCGTTGGGTCTGCGTTCAGATATTGAATCCCGGTGTCAAACGAGATGGTGTTATTGCCGCCGTTGAAGGTATAGTCAACCGATACCGAAGCAGAAACGGGGCTGCCGGAAACGATGTAAGTTTCGTTGAAACTTAAGTTGATTGCCGTGGTGGCTATCGTAAAACAACCGACCTGCCGCAAGGTGTTGGCTGCCGCATCGTAATAAACCGTTTCAACCAGTGTTCCAAAATTCAAATAAAAACCCGCCCCAGGAAACCCGCCCGCGCCCAAATTGCCGAGGTCAGACGCCCCGACTTCTTGAAAACCATTTATCGGCGCGGTGAATTGATAAATTTGAGCCTGACCGAAGCCGGACAGAGCGAAGCCCATGAAAGTGATCGCCGCCAGCCTAATCATAATCATTGATAAACAACTCACCCGGTGGAAACACACAACAAAACCTCCATGAGGAAGTCAATCAAAATGTGCAGCTGTTTTAAAATTCCAGTCGCGCCAGATCACCAGGGTCCTTCCCCAAAAACGGCACTTCCACGCCCGGCCGAACGGTTGAAAAGGCGTCCGGACCAAGGAAGACAACTGGGCGGTGTTCCACTGGGCGGCTTCAATGAACGCGCGGCTTCGCCGCTCCGAGGCGAGGCGCGCCAGAATATGATTCACCAGAGCGGGGTTGATCCGCCGTCCGCGATATTCCGGAAAGACAAAATAGTCAAACAGGTGCGCATCATTTGCCATCAAGGGAAAGAAATGGCGCTCCACCGTCCGACCGATGATCGTCCAGCCGTAAGCCGCCAGCCTGCCGTCTAATTTGAACAGCCACAAAGAAGCGCCTTTCGCAAACCGCTCGGAAAGCTGCCGGCCTGCAATCCTGGGATTCCAGGCGCCAATGATCTGCAACCGGTCCTGACCGCTCAATTCCGCTTCTGTGTTCTTCCGTTCCACCCTGGCTTGGTTCGGATCCGCAGGAACCGGCGGCGGACAGGCCGCCAGGTCGCAAACAAACAGGACCTGCCATCGGCCTGACCGCGCCTGTTTGCAGGCAAGCCCGATCCGGCTCAGGGTCGCCCGGAAACCATGTCGCCGGACATACTGGAAAAACCGCCGGATGAAATCCTGGGGATGCATCAGGCTGGGGGTGTCGAGTTCAGCACGTCACCTTGGTTCAGGGCGCTCCCACCAGCCGCACTCCCGCATGAGAAGAGGTCGCGCAGACAGGCTGCGGCCACTTGCATCCGGATTTGGCTGTCCCGGCGCTTTGCAGGCCGGATGAGCCGGCCGGCCCAGGCAGCTCCCCAACGGGCGCTTCGGTAAATGCAGACCAGACACCTTATGCCCAAGTTGGCGGCGGCACCGTGATGTTTTTTCCAGTAACGCAGGATGGAACGCTGCTGGGTCAAGGCCAGCCACACCGCGTCCTTTTTAGTGCTGCTGCCGCCCCGGTAGTGGATGGCCTGCGCCGCCGGGCAAAACACCACGCGCCACCCGGCTTCCCAAAAGCGTTTGCACCAGTCCACATCTTCGGCAAACATGAAAAACCCTTCGTCCAGCAGGCCGAATTCATTGACGGCTTCGCGCCGGATCGTCCAAAAACAGCCCACCAGCACGTCCACCTCCATCAGCCGGTCCCCCTTGAAATAGAACATGTGTTCGCCGCTGAACCGTTTGGATCCGGCAAAAACTTTTGCCAGTCCGGTCACCTCGCAAAAATTATTCCAGAGCGTCGGAAACCGGCGGCACGAGCTTTGATGCGTCAGATCCCGGTTCAGAATTCTCGGCCCGACCATCCCGGCCCTGGGGTTTTGATCCAGATAATCCGCCAGGGCGTCCAGGCAGCCGGGGAAAATTTTAATGTCGGAATTGAGCAGATAAACATACTTTCCCTGGCTGGCCTTCACCCCAATATTATTGCCCTTGGGAAATCCAAGGTTCTCCGCATTTCGGATGATCTTCACCTCCGGAAATAAGGCCGCCACCATCTCCGGCGACCCGTCCGTCGAGGCATTGTCCACCACAATGATTTCCGTCGTGCGCGCTGACCGGGCATCCCGCAGGCTTTGCAGGCATGCTTCCAAAAACTGCCGGTCGTTCCAGCTCAAAATAACAACGGAAAGATCCATGGTTGTTGCTGAATTTATTGGGGCCTGGCCGCTGTCATTTCATCCGCCGGTCTCGCCGGCGGCACCGGTTCGGGCGGAGCGCTCCTGCTTTTTAGAGGCTGGTGGAAACCGCCCCGGATAAAATCCATCGCCTTCATGCCGGCGGTGCTTAACCAGTCTTCGCACGCTTCAAGGGGGGGGATTCGTGTCACGTCCTCCCCGGAAAAGCCCGCTTTGAAATGGTAAACTCCGGGATTTTTTTCAGGATCAATGCCCCCAAGATCATAATGCTGAAATCCGTTTTGCTTCAGCCATTTGATCATTGTCCACTGCAGCAGATAAGCCCCTTTGGTGTTCAATCCTTCGTCATAGGTTGCGCCGAGAAGATAGATGCCCGTGTTGCCGATGGCGGAACAAACCAGGCTGCTGACGGGTTTGCCCCGATGCTCACAAATGAGGATTCGGAACTTCAGCCCCGCCGGCAGATCCTCGCCGAGGCGGCCAAATTCATTGACATCCACGGTCGTATCAAACTGCTTGCGGCTCCACATTTTTTCATAAATTTGCTGGAATGCGCGGTATTCCGCCGCCCCGCTCCCTTCAATAAGGGTGAGATTATTCTTCTCCGCCCGGTTGAGCTGGTTCCGCCATTTTCCATCCAGTTTTTTGCGCAGTTCTTCGAGCGACGGCGACAGATCCAACAGGAAAGTCCTATCCCTGTTCGCCGAACTGGCCGGGGGCTGTTTGAACTGTGAAAACGCCTCCTGATAGACAGCGGCGCGCGGCGACCCGGCAAACGCATTGGGCAGGATGCGCAGGAATAGCCGCCGCTTCCGGACATATTCCTCCCGCAGGGCAAGCGCCATCTGGCCTGTGGCTGCCAGATCCAATTTCTGCCCCAGCAAATGGCACAAAGGCCCCCACCGCAGATAAGCCACGCCGCGATTCACGAAACGGGGACGGATGATTCGCAATTGCGCCATTCCCACCACGTCTCCATTCCGGTGCAGAATCAGATGGCTCAGATTCTTTTCGCCCCAGCGAACGGCACCATAGCTCCAAGTCTGGTAAAGATTCGCGTCCGCAAACCGTCCCAATAGTTCCGACCATTCCGCCGCCGTGACGGCATCAATCTCGGCCCGGTAAAGTTGATCAACCATGATTTTAATTTTTCGACTTGGTGGAATTCCAAAACCAGGAACGGACCTTCCTTTCCCAGGCGGATGCCCGCCGCACCCACCGATACGCCCCGCATACTTTCAACCGGAATTCCAGGTTCCAATCGGCCGGCTGCACATCCACCCGCCCGGTCAGTCCCTCACCCATGTTTAAAAATAATTGTTGCGGAGTCGAATCATAAACAAACTTATATCCGGTTTCTTTGGCAAGCTGCAATTCCCTGGTGCCGTAACTGCCATAGGGAAAGCTGAACGCCGTAATTTCACGCCCCACGATGGCTTCCAGTTCCTTTTTTGAATTTTGGAGTTCCTGCCGGGCCTTCGCCGCCGGCAGCCGCACGAGATCGGCATGCATCACCCCATGCGATCCAAAATCCACATTGCTCATTCTGGCGATCCGCCGGAGATCCTCTGCCGAGGCCACGACTTCGCCGACTTTGTTTCCCCCGCCGTAATCATTCCAGGCGGAGTTGCGGCCCAAATAACCGGTGGGCGGGAATAACATCACCGGCAGGTTGCGCCGGCACAGCTCAGGCAGTCCGTTGGCCACAAAACTTTGGAAGACATCATCCACCGTGATGACGACATGACGTCGCCCATTCTCCAAAGGCAACACCCTGCCCGCCGGGACGGGTTTGGCCAGACGGAGCAGCCGGTCCAGTTGCCGGCCAAACCGCGATTTTGCATCGCTGGCAATGGTGTGGTAATTGATGACCACACAAGTCCCGGCGGACTGGCGCGAGCCGGGCAGCCGGCTGACCAGCGCATCCCACAATGAGACGACAAGGCTGACGGCCAGTTTCAGCAAACGGTCAATCATGTTTTGTCACCCCCGTATTTTCAAATAGTGAGGCTGCTTCGAATTGACGGACGGAGAATTGGGTGAACAATGAACCATCCAG
>CAYVGC010000028.1:0-45058 GCA_964449815.1 uncultured Bifidobacteriaceae bacterium | reverse complement strand
TTCCCGGCGTGATGACCATCGCCGAGGAATCCACCGCCTGGCCGCAGGTGACGCGTCCGCCCTACCTCGGCGGGCTTGGATTTTCCTTCAAGTGGAACATGGGCTGGATGCACGACACGCTCGGCTATTTCCAGCACGAACCGGTTCATCGCAAATATCATCAGAACGACCTCACATTCGCGATGCTCTATCATTACCACGAAAACTTTGTGCTGCCGCTGTCGCACGATGAAGTGGTTCACGGCAAAGGCTCGCTCATCGGCCGGATGCCCGGCGACGACTGGCAGAAATTCGCCAATCTCCGCACGCTGCTCGGCTATCAATGGCTTTTCCCTGGCAAAAAACTGCTGTTCATGGGGGGTGAATTCGGCCAGCGCGCGGAGTGGAATGAAAATGCGCAGCTTGACTGGTGGCTGCTAGACGCCGGCCCGTTCCATCGCGGCCTGCAAACATTTGTCACGGACCTGAACCGGCTTTACGCCGCCGCGCCCGGACTCTGGCAGGCGGACTACGACCCCGCCGGCTTCAACTGGATTGACTGCAACGACCGCGACAACAGCGTGCTTTCCTTTCTGCGCCAGACGGCGGACGGCTCCAATCAGCTTGCCGTCATTCTGAATCTCACGCCGGTGCTGCGGCCGGATTATCGCATCGGCCTGCCGCGCGGCGGAAAATGGAAGGAAGTTCTCAACAGCGACGCGGCGATTTACGGCGGCGGCAACCAGGGCAACTTTGGCGGCGTCACGGCGGGAAACCATCCCTGCCACGGCCAGAATCATTCGGCGGATTTTTTCCTGCCGCCGTTGAGCGTGATTGCGTTTCAGGCGGAATAAAGTTACGGAGTGCGGATTATCCCCGATCCGCAGCGCGTGGCCGCCGAAAGGCGCTTGAAAATTATCTCGCGTCCAGGTTTCGCACCGCGCTGCGAGTTGAGACAACTCGCGGTCCACTCCGCCGGCACGGGCATGGGAAAAATTAAAACGAAAGCTGCACCACGCGCTCCTGAATCTGACGGTTCCAGCGGTTGACGTAGCCGAACAGCCGGTAAAGCTCCTCCAGCTCCGGCAGGATTTTCCAGCGCAAATTTGCGCCGGCTGAAATCCATTGCGCGTCGAGCAATTTCAATTCGCCGTTCAGCTTCTCGCGCTGCCCGTTTAATTTTTGCTGCAAGCCGTTCAGCTTTTCAATCCAGTCCTGTCCGCGTTCAAACAGCCGGACTTGCACCAGCGGCGAAGTCGCCTGATTTTTTTCGGCGAGAAAACCATCCGTGCTCCGGCAACTGTTCGCGACCTTGGCGAACAGGTCGGCGAGCGCGGCGGGAATCTGCTGGATGTCTTTCGGCTTCGCGCCGCGTTCAACCCGGCGCAACGCCGCGTGACCTCGGCCTTTTCAATTTCGGCCGCGTTGTGGATGCGATCCGGATGCGCTGCGGCAGCGGGCGCGAGAAATTTCTGCTTGAGCAGCTCCGCATCCAGCCACGGCCGGCGCGGCTCGTTGAGCAGGGCGAAATTGTCCGTCACGCGCTGAAATTTTCGCCGCAGGAGCAGCTCGTGGCGGCGTTGGAATTTTTCACCTTGAAGCCGTCGTCCTGCAACGCCTCGATTTAATCCAGCTCGCTGCCGGTGACGTAAAGCGCGCTCTTCGGATCCACGACCATGCGCACGCCGCCGCTTTCCACGAGGATGTCGCGGCTGGCCGGGCCGTCCTGCAAATCCATTTTGTATTGCAAACCGGAGCAGCCGCCGACCGCCGCCACGCGCAGCACGCCGCCGGGCCGGCCCTGCTTGGTGAGCAGCATGGAAACTTTTTGCGCCGCGCCGGGCGTCAGTTTGACGAGGCGCTCGTCGCCCGTGTGGAAATTCGGGGCGGACACTGGTTTGCTGGCAAGGTTGGCGATCATTTTTTTGAATTGCACCGCATTAGCCGTCCTTGCCATCGCCGTCAATGCGGACATGGCTGTCCGCGCTCCGATGATTCGCGCGGAACATTGTTTTCAAATCTGTGTTTATCTGTGCCCGTCTGTGGCTTATTTTCCCGGCATGAAGCTGATTTCCTGGAACGTCAACGGCCTGCGCGCCGTGCTGAAGAAAAACTTTCTCGAATTTCTCGCCGCCGAGCAGCCCGACGTGTTGTGCCTGCAGGAGACCAAATGCACGCCCGACGACGTCGAACAGCTCTGGCCCGCCAGCTACACGACCTTCTGGAACTCAGCGGAAAAGAAAGGCTATTCCGGCACGGCGATCTTCACGAAAGAGCGGCCGGTCAAAGTCGTTCCCCACCTTGACATCAGCGAACACGACCGTGAAGGCCGCGTGCTCACCGCCGAATTCAAAGATTTTTTTCTCGTGAACGTCTATGTGCCGAATTCCAAGCGCGATCTCTCGCGGCTCGGCTACCGGCAGAGGTGGGATGCGGACTTTCTGGCCTACCTGAAAAAGCTGGAGCAGAAAAAGCCCGTCATCTGGTGTGGCGACCTCAATGTGGCGCATACCGAGATTGACCTCGCGAATCCCCAGGCCAACGTTCATAACCACGGTTTCACCATCGAGGAGCGCAACGGCTTCACCGCGTGCGTGAGCGCCGGGTTTGTGGACACGTTCCGCGAATTCGAAAAGGGCGGGGGCCATTACACCTGGTGGAGCGTGATGTCCGGCGCGCGTTCACGGAACCTCGGCTGGCGGCTGGACTATTTTCTCCTCTCGCAATCGCTGCGTCCGCGTTTGAAAAAAGCTTTTATCCTGCCCCAGATTTTGGGCAGCGACCATTGTCCCGTCGGCATCGAGCTGAAATGATTCCGCCGGTGGCGAGCACCAGTTCACTGCCGGCCCGCATTGAATTGTCCGTGATTTAATTCGCGGAACCGCCGCGAAAGGCTTACCTTTGACTGTCCGATTATGACCGCTGCAATGTCCGTTATGAAAATACTTCTCGTCAGCCCGCGCACGCCCGACACGTTTTGGAGCTTCAAACACGCCGTGCGTTTTGTCTCCCGCAAGGCGTCCATGGCACCGCTCGGTTTGCTGACGGTGGCCGCGATGCTGCCGCCGGAATGGGAGCTCAGGCTGGTGGATCTGAACGTGGCGCGGCTCAAGGACGAGGACTTGCTTTGGGCGGATTATGTCCTGCTGGGCGCGATGATCGTGCAGAAGGAATCCGTCCGTGAAATCATTGCGCGCTGCGCGGCCTTGCACAAGACCGTCATCGCCGGCGGGCCGCTGTTCACCACCGGCCACGAGGCGTTCCCGGAAATCCAGCACTTCGTTCTCGGCGAGGCCGAGGAAATCATGCCGCAGGTGGTGGCCGACCTGCGGGACGGCCGGCTGCAGCCGGTGTATCAAACCGCCAATCGTCCGGACATCACGCACACGCCGGTGCCGCGCTGGGACCTCATCAATTTCCGGCATTACGTCACGATGTCCGTGCAGTTCTCGCGCGGCTGCCCGTTCGACTGCGAATTCTGCGACATCATCGTGATGAACGGCCGCGTGCCGCGCACCAAGACGCCGGCGCAGTTGATCGCCGAGCTGGACGCGCTGCGGCTGCGCGGCTGGCGGGACATGGTTTTCATCGTGGACGACAATTTCATCGGCAACAAGGCGCGGACCAGGACGCTGCTGCACGCGCTGATCGAATGGCGGGAGCGCACGCGGACGGGCATCGGCTTTCTCACCGAGGCGTCCGTGAACCTGGCCGACGACCCGGAGCTGTGCGCGCTGATGGTGCAGGCTGGTTTCAAAAAAGTTTTTGTCGGCATCGAAACGCCGTCCACCGAGGCGCTGGCGGAATGCCACAAGGTTCAAAACGGGAACCGTGATCTCGTGTCCTCCGTGCAGACGTTGCAGCGCGCCGGGCTGGAGGTCATGGGCGGATTCATCGTCGGCTTTGACAGCGACCAGCGCGACATTTTCAAGCGGCAGTTTGAATTCATCCAGCGCTCCGGCGTGGCCACGGCGATGGTGGGCCTGCTCACCGCGCTGCCGCAGACGCGTTTGTGGAAGCGGCTGAAACACGAGGGCCGGCTCGAAGCCGAAAGCTCCGGCAACAACACCGACGCCGCGCTGAACTTCAAGCCGAAGCTGAACCGCGAGTTTCTGCAATCCGGCTACCGTGAGCTGGTGAAGAAACTTTACGAGCCGAAGAACTACAACCAGCGCATCCGCACGTTTCTCAAAAACCATCGTCCGACCGGCCCGCGCCTGCACCTGTCCCGCGCGGACGTGCGGGCGTTCGTGAAATCCATCTGGGTGCTGGGCGTGTGGCATCGCGGGCGCGCGGGCTATTGGCGGCTGTTTTGGGGCACGCTCCTCCGCCGGCCGCGCCAGTTTCCCCAGGCCATCCAGCTCGCCATCCTCGGCTACCATTTCCGCCGCGTGGCCAAATCGCTCTGACCGCCGGCGGTCCGGTTATTTCACCGCCACTTCGCGCCGGCGCAGCCATGTTTCGCCCAGCTTGCTCAGCGTCTTCGCCTTGAGGATGCGTTCCGCCAGCGGAAACACGATGCGCTCCTCCTTGTCAAAATGGTCGCGCGCCGCCGCCACCGCCCCGAGCAGGATGGCCCGCGCCGCCTTGAGATTGCGCGCCTGCTGGACTTTCGCCAGTTCGGCATCAATCCGTTTGTGCTCGTCGTGAAACGTCTCCTGCTGGCCGATCTGGTCGAAGCAGTGCTCCAGCGGCTCCATGAACAAGTCATCCTCCGTCTTCGTGTGCGGCGCGAGCAGCGTCTCCACCACCGTCGCCAGCGACTTGACCTCCGCCGCCGTCCGCGTGCGCGGCAGCACCGCCTCGATGTGGTCAAACAAGTTGTGGAACACCGCGTGTTCCGCCCGCAAAACGTCGGTAATTTTCATGGTGCCAAAGTGTGTGGAATCAAATAACCCTTTGCCGCCCGTTGCGCCAGTTGTTTTTTGGCTGAATGCAAAATCCATCCGCAACCCTCTGAGCCGTTGACAATGGCCTCCGGGGTGGAACTATTCCCACATGGAAACAACCTTGGTAAAAGCCGACGACAAGGGGCGCGTCTCCATCCGGGGTGTGCGCAAAGGCGCAAAATATCTGGTGACCGCCGAAAGCGGCGGCTGGTGGGTCATGCCCGCGCCGAAAATCACCGTCCTCCCAAAAATCGAATCGCCGGCCGGGGCTTGGGAATTGCGCGCCGCCACCCTCGAAAGCTTTTATGACCCGGCCAAAACCTGGTGAAGTTTGTTGGGTTGATTTGGGGCTGAAAGGCAAGCTGCGCCCGCTGCTGGTGGTTTCGCGCGAAGATGCCGGCGCCGAACGCGCCCTGTGCGTGTGCGTGCCGCTGACCACGCAGCTTCGCGGCGGCGATTATGAAGTGAAGCTGCCGCGCGTGCGCTGGCTGCCCGGTGCGGATGAGGGCGCGGCCAACGTCCAAGGCCTGACCTTCGTTGAAAATCATCGTTTGGAACGCCGTGCCGGACAGTTTGAAGCGTGCGTTACCCTGGCCGTCCGCCAGAAAATTGCCTGGTTGCTGGAATTAAATTAAAATTTGCCGTTCTTCCGTCTTTCGGTCGTCTGGTTGCTGGAGGCATGAGGCAACTCTTTTTTGCGCTTTTTTTCGGGATTATGCACATGACAAACAAAACGGCATTTGCCTCCGCAGATTCCGCCGAGGCACGCAGATTTTCTGGCTTTTATCGGCGAAAATCCGCGTCATCTGCGGATAAAACTCGGATTGTTTGTCATCTGCATAATCCCACATAAACGGCCTTTTCGCTGGTGCGCGCCGCCCGCCCGCTGATGATGCGGATGGATTGTCCGCGCGTTGTAAAAATCGCCGCCCAGACCCGGCCCCGCCATCTGGCGGTTAAAACCATCCGATTTTCGATGTCGGACCGTGCGGGCAGTTGGATCGCGTCCACATCCGCCCAAAGATTTTGAGCCTCGGAAAAATCCAGGCCATGCTTCACCCGGTTCGCGGCGCTCTTGGCCTCGTCGGACTCGAAAATCACAACGGTATAAAAATCGCGCCTTTTCTCACCGAATCAAGTTTTGTCCGCTGATGATCCGGATAAAGCCAAATTTTCAGTTTTTTTTGCCCCCTTGGGGTCTTGGTGCCTAAAATCTGCTCCGGGGAAAAGCGTTCAAAAAAAATTAAAAAAAGTGTTGACCCGGTCTGGCGCTTCTGCGAAATTTGTGTTGCACACGGTTTAATAACAACAACAAACACACTACAGTATATGAGAAAAACACTACTGATCGCCGCTGCCGCGCTTGCAGCCGGGGTCGTCTCATCCCAAGCGCAGGTCTATTCACAAAACATCGTCGGGTATGTCAATACGCCGCTGCCTCTGGGGTATGTCAACATCGCCAATCCTTTGGATGCATCGGATGCCAATGGCGTAAACAACACGATCACCAACATCATCCCTGTTTTCAGTGGAAATTATGATGGTGACATTATTAACATTTGGACTGGTCATACATATGAGCAGCTCACGATTGATTCTAGCTGGCCAACCGGGGTGGGTAATGCCTCTGATACTGTTGCAGTTGCACCGCCTGTGATAGCTCCGGGAATGGCAATTTTCATTCAGAACACTGCTGGCCCCATTACGAATACCTTTGTGGGCACGGTTCATATTAACGGTGCTGGTAGCAGCACAAATGCTGTTGGTGTGACTACAAATTCAGTGCCGCTGGGTTTCACATTCTTGGCTTCCGCGCTTCCCGTTGGTGGTGGTATTTCCTCGGTGCTTGGATTGCCCGCAGATGGGTCGCTTGATGGTAGCATAATTAACATTCCGATCATTAATGGTAGTGGAAATATTGCAGGGTTCACCCAGATTACGATTGATTCTGGCCAGTCTACTGGCTTTGGTAATGCTTCGGACACGGCTGCGGTTCCAGAACCTCAAATTCCGGTTGGGACTGGATTCCTGTTTCAGAATACAGCAGGTGCCGAAAACTGGGTGCAAAGTCTATAATATTTGAAGCAAACTAAACTAAACAAAAACAAATAGTAAAAACCAAAAAATATGAAAAAACTTCTTATTACACTAGGATTGGCCGGCACCGTGGCGCTTTCCTCATACGCGCAAGGATTTGTGATATTCTCCTCCAGCACGCAAAATATTAGCACCAATAACATCGTGACTGGGGCTACTGGTAAAGTGGCTGGCGCAGGCAACTTTTATTTTGCCTTGTTCTATTCCACCACGGTTAGCTCGGGTGCTGCCATTCAGGGGAATTCTTCGCTATATGCATTCAACGATTCCGCCGATTGGACATTAGTTACTCAAAGTTATGGAGCAAATACGGCCACTGCCGGTCGTTTTGCCGCTATTAACCCAAATGCGGATAATACAACCACAGTTAATGGTCTAGCTGGTGGAGCAAATGCCGACTTTGTAGTTGTTGGCTGGTCGGCTAATTTGGGCAGTTCTATCTCAGCTCTCGAGACAGCACTTGCAGGAGGGATTGGTGGTTATCTCGGTCAGTCTGTTGTCAGCGGTGTAGAAACTGCGGGTAACGGCACTACAGTCCCAGCACCAGCATTGTTTGGTTCTAGTGCACCAAGCATTCAAGGTTTCACCTTGGGTTCCACAGTTCCGGAACCCGGCACGTTGGCACTCGCCGCCCTCGGCGTGTCCTCGCTGCTCATGCTCCGCCGCAAGAAATAATTCGTTTAGTTTTCATCAACCCCGCCCAGGCCTAGCCGGGGCGGGGTTTTTCACAAAAAACCGTCGCTGGCAAATCGTCCCAGCCGGCTTATCTTCTGCCATGAGTTTTACCGGAACAGTCGAACGCTCATGTTCCGCCGCAGGCAATAATCCCGTTTAGTTTTCATCCACCCCGCCCGGGCCTGGCCGGGGCGGGGTTTTTAACTTAAAAACATCGTGCCAAATTTGGCAGAGCTTGCGTGAAGTTCACCGATTATTTCCAAGCCATGCACCAGCGCCCTGATCGCGCCATTATCAGTTGGGAATGGATTTCAGCCGGAAAAACGGAGTTGATTAACCACGAACTACATGAACTACACGAAACGAAGGCGCTGAAACCAGACTAGAAACGCCAAGTTTTTTACAGCGGCGCGGTGAATGTGGCTGCAGTGGTTTTTTTTCGTGTGGTTCGTGTATTTCGTGGTTAAACCCCCTGTTATATTGCCGCCGGATGGCGAAACCGTTCACAACGATTGGAATGCCGAGTTAAAAGGCGAAGTAAAATGCAGTCGAAACCATTAAAATATAAAGCGCGGGGCGGGGCGAACCCGGCACATTGGCTCTGGCCGCGCCCGGCGGTGCCTTGCTGCTCCTGCTCCGCCGCAAGAAATAATTCCGTTTAGTTTTCACCAGCCCCGCTGGTCCGCACCGGGTTGGTCCGCTTCCGGTTCCGCTGCGGACGCGAATCTGCTGCTGAATTGCGCCAAAAAATGTTTAAAGTCCGCCAACTTTGTTCGTATGCAGGATGCCCCGGATTGTGATAAAATCGGATCAAGCTAGAAAAAATCCAAAACCAGAAAAATTATGCACACACTCCCTGAAAAAATCGGCATCGTAAACGAAGTCGTCTCCTACATGCAGAACGCCGACAATCAAACGGCGCTGACGGCGAAAAATTTCGATGTGACGCCGCACATTGCGCGCCTGCAAGGCAAGCTCCAGTCTCTCGGCGACCTCTCGTCGGAACAGAAGCTCATGGAAGTGCAGAAGCAGAACAAAACCGCCGAGGTGCTGGCCGCCGGCTACGACGCTTACAACGACGCGAGCGGCACGATTGACGCCATGATGGGCATGCTCGGCAAAGGCACCACGGCAGCCAAAAAGCTGCAAACCATTCGCAGCCGTGTGCGCAAACATGCCAGCGCCAATCCGCCTGCGCCGGCAGCGGGTGCAAAACAGTAAGCTGTTGATTCTGAGCAAATTAGGATATTTTCCCGCTGGAATGGTGATCTTTCCAGCGGGAAAATTCTTTTTTCCGGCCGGAAATCCGACCGTTCCTTCCGGCATTGGTTCAAAGCCCCTGGGCGAACGATCATTCCGGCTGGATGCCCGATATTTCCTGCCGGCAGCCTGGCCATTCCGGTTGGAAACCAGCCAATTCCTTCCGGCACCATGACCCGCCTGCTGGAAACCAGACCTTCCCTTCCGGCATCGTCACCTTTCCGGTCGGAAAGACGGCAATTCCAGTCGGGAAGATGACGCTTCCGGCCGGCCAAACGGCCGGGAGAATTGGCCGAAGGATGGTTCGGGCGGGAATTGCGGACGATCCTGCCAGAATGATTCCGATTCCAATCCGCCGCCGGCCAGTTCGCTTTGGAATGGGAGTGGCGGCGGGTGGAAGGGAGCCGGTTTCCTCCGGCCTTGGAGCGGTTCCCATCGGTGGCGAAGCAATTTCCGCCGGAAAAATCCCGCTTCAACTTGGATCGCGAGCTGTCCCAGCCCACCGCGCGGCATCCACCGCGCAACTTTCATTTGCCATTGGTGTTCACCTCAACCGGTGTTATCTTTTGAAGCATGAAATCCGCCGGATCATTGTTCATCGCCGTCACGCTGCTGTTTTCAGCCGGCGCGTGGGCGCAGGACGCCGCCGCCGCATCGGACAAGCCGTATGCCAGCATCGTCGCGCGAAACATGTTCGGGCTGCTGCCCGTTCCCCCGCCGCCCACCAACGATCCGGCCGCGTCCGCCGATCCGCCGCCCAAGATCACGCCCAACGGCATCATGACCATCTTCGGCAAACTGCAGGCGCTGTTCAAGGTGGCCGGCAAAGGCCAGGCCGGCCAGCCGCCCAAGGATGAGTCTTATGTTTTGAGCGAGGGAGAACGGCAGGATGACATTGAGGTCGTCAAAATCAACGAGGCCGACGGCATTGTCACCTTTGACAATCACGGTGCCATCCAGGCACTGCCGCTGGTCGCCGCGTCCAATTCGACCGCGCCCGGCGGCGGGCCGGGCGGACCGCCGCCGGCCCGGGGCGCTGGTTTTCCGGGGCAGCCTCCGGGGAAGCCTCCGATGTCTCCCGCCCAACGGGCGGCCCTGCCCGGCGGCCCGGCTGGACAAAACCTGAACCCCGGCAATGGCGGGAACGCGGGCATGCCAAATTTAGGCGGCAACAACTATCAAACCGGCGGTCAACCGGCCAATAATAACATCGAAGACCAGGTCATGAGCGCGGCAAAGCAAATGGCCCAGATTGAACAGGAGCGGATTGCAACACAGCAAGCGGTTGACCAGGGTTTGATGCCGCCGATGCCACCGACGCCTTTGACGCCGTCGGAGGTAAGGGATTCGCTGATTATCCCACCAACAGAAGTGCCTTCCACGACGACCAAGAAGTGACGCGCGGGGAGCGCCGGTGTGGATCATAAAACTTGGTATTCATCAGCTCCTCCGGTTCGTCGGCAACGCTTTTAATTTCGCCTGGCCGGCCAGACGATGACGCTTGTGATGGTTGCCAAAAAAAAATCCTCTGGCATTCTCTCCGCATGAAATCGTTTTTGCTGGCAGCCGTGTTTTTGATTTCCCTGCTCCCGTCCGCACGGGCGCAGATGGATGCGGACGATCAATACATCGCCATTTACGGGGTCGTCCAGCAGGCCGACACCCAGATCGGTGCGGGCGAGCCGCAGCAGGCGCTGGCCAGCCTGACGGCGGCGCAGGCGCAGTTGCAGAAGTTTCAAAAACAATATCCGGACTGGAATCCGGGCATCATCAGCTACCGGCTGGACGCGGTGGCCAAAAAAATTGCCACGCTCCAGGCGCAGGTCGCGGCGGTGAGCGCACCCGTGCCGCCGGTGGCGGACACCAACGGGATCTCTGCGGCGGCGGCCGGGAAATTATCGGCGCCGGCGGAGAACCTGCGGGCGGAACTGGCCGCCGTGCAGTCGGAAAACCAGGTGTTGCAGGCCAAGCTCAAGGAGGCGCTCGCTTCGCAGCCGGCGGCGGTTGATGCCGGCGAACTGGCCAGGGCGCAGGAGCAGGTCCGTTCGCTGATGAAGGAAAACGATCTGTTGAAAGCCGGCGGGTCCGGGCCGGCCGGCAAAAAAGGCGGGGCGGCGGCGGGCGAAATTTCGAGCCTGCGCCAGCAACTGGCCGACGCCTTGAACAAGTATTCGACGGAGCATTCGCGCGCGGAAAAGCTGGCGGCGGAAAATGCGGCGTTGCCGCCGGCGGCGAACGGCGCGGCGGCGAATGATCTGTCCGCCAGGCTGCAGTCGGCGAACACGCAGATCGTCTCGCTGAAAACGGAAGTGACTGTCGCCGCGCTGGAAAAAAGCGCGCTCGAAAGCAAGGTCAGGCAGTTGTCCGCCGCGGCGGCGGATTTGCGCGCCACCAATGACGAGGGCCGCATCCGTGAGCTGACCGCGCAGCGCGACGAGCTGGCGAAGGAGCTGGCGTCCGCCGGCAAAAAAACCTCCCGCAAAGGCGCCGATGCGCATCTGGCCGCGCTCAACGATGAGATGGAGGCGTTGCGGGCGCGGCTGGCCGTGGACGAGGCGAAGCCGGCGCCCTACGCGCCGGACGAACTGGCGCTGTTCCGGCCAGGCACACCGCAGCCCAATTCCGACGCGATCAAGCGCTCCATTCACGAACTGCCGAGCGGCACCGCCGAACTCGTGACGTCGGCGCAGCAGCATTTTGCCCGGCAGGAATATGACCAGGCCGGGGCGGATTATCAAAAAATCCTGGCGCGCGACCAGAACAACAGCCTGGCCCTGGCAAATCTCGCCACCATCGAATTGCAGCAGGGCAAACTGGCGGCGGCGGAAAAACACATCAATGCCGCGCTCGCGCAAAGTCCCGATGACGCCTACAACCTGTGCACGCTCGGCTCCCTGAAGTTCCGCCAGGAAAAATATGACGAGGCGCTCGACATCCTGAGCCGGGCGGTGAAGCTGGATCCCAACAATCCTGAAATTCAAAACTACCTCGGCGTCACCCTGAGCCACAAGGGGCTGCGGGTGCAGGCGGAAACGGCGTTGCGCAAGGCGATCGAGATCAATCCGCTTTACGCGCCGGCGCATTACAACCTGACGGTGGTTTATCTGAATCAGACGCCGCCGTCGCCCTTGCTCGCGCGGTGGCATTACGAAAAGGCGGTTGCCGCCGGCCAGCCGCGCAATCCCGACCTGGAAAAACAGCTCGCCGACCAGGGCGCGCCGGTGAATTGACCTTCATGCGCCAGGCGTTCCACGAACTCGTCATCGCCACGCGCGGACGCGGGCTGCACGAGTTCACGGAGGAGATCGAAAAGTGGATCGCCGAAAATAAATTCCGCGCCGGCCTGCTCACGCTGCTTGTGCGCCACACGTCCGCCGCGCTGCTGATCCAGGAGAACGCCGACCCGGACGTCCGCCGCGATCTGGACGCTTTTTTTGCGCGGCTCGTGCGCGACGGCGACCCGCTGTTCCGCCACACCGCCGAGGGCGATGACGACATGGCCGCTCATATCCGCACCGCGCTGACGGCGGTGAACCTTTCCATTCCCGTTCACGCCGGGCGGCCCGCACTGGGAACCTGGCAGGGGATTTATTTGTGGGAACACCGCACGCGGCCCCGTTCGCGCCGCGTCGCACTGCATTTCATCGGCGAATAGCGCGGCGGCGACGCACTGCCGCCAGGCGTTTCGTGCCCGTTCTCGCAGTCGAATTCAGAAAAAGATCAAGGATGATGACGAAGGGGAAAACGCGCGGAATAATCTCGCCAATTTCTCCCGCCGCTGGCACGTTGCCAACATGAATCGTTTTGCAAAATGCTTCTCCGTGGCGGCGCCGGCGGCCGCGCTGGTTTTGGGCTTTCCCGCAGCGGCGGCGACGGGGACGAACGCCTTCGGTTTCACCGGGCCGGAGATTTATCCCATTGACCCGCAGATCACGCAGCTTCATGTCGCCGACCTCGACGGCGACGGGCTGAACGACATCATCGTGGCCAACAATCTGCATTCCAAAATCAATCTGCTTTACAACCTGACCGGCAGGACGAACCGCGCCGACACGTCCTCCGCACGCAAGCTGGAGCTCAATGAGCTGCCGCCGGATTCACGTTTCCGCATTGATTCGATTCCGTCGGATGAACGCATCGCGGCGCTGGCGGTGACGGATTTGAACGGCGACGGACGGCCCGATCTGGTTTATTTCGGCGACGCCAAGGACCTCGTCGTCCGCTACAACCTCGGCACGAACGGCTGGAGCGAGCCGAAGCGCTGGCATTTTGAGGATGGCCGCATGGACGCAAACTCGCTCGCCACCGGCGACCTGAACGGCGCCGGCCTGACCGACATCGCGCTGCTCGGCGACAACGGCGCGGTTTATTTCCTCGCGCAGCAAAAGGATCACACGCTGGCCGAGCCGGTGAAAATCCCCTATTCCGGCACGCCCAAGGCGATTCAGATTGCCGACGTGGATGGCGACGGCCGCAATGACTTGGTCTTCGTGGATTTCGACAACGCCGCGCCCTTCCGCGTGCGCCTGCAAAATGCCGCCGGCCTGCTCGGCCCGGAAATTTATTTCAAGGCGCAGGCCGTCCGTTCCTTCTGGCTGGACAACCTTGCGGGCGACCGCACGAATTATCTCGCCGCCGTCGTGCAGGCCACGGGGCGCGCGGAAGTCTCGCAGTTCACGCGCCAGCCGGCGGAACCGCTCTCCGGCGGGTTCAAGCAGGGCCAGTTCCAGATTCTGCCGCTGAACAAAACCGATTCGGCGCAGCGCGGCGTTTTGTGGGCGGACGTGGACGGCGATGGCCGCGCCGACCTGCTCGTGGCCGAGCCGGAAAGCGGCCAGCTCTCGGTTTATTTGCAGCAGGCCGACGGCACGCTCGCGTCGCCGAAAAAATTTCCCTGCCTCGCCGGCGTTTCGCAGATCGCCGTTTCCGACTGGAACGACGACGGCCATCCCGAAATCTTTTTGTTGAGCCGGGATGAAAATTCCGTGGCGGTCACGTCGTTCGACAAGAATGGCCGGCTGCCGTTCCCCACGCCGTTGCCGCTTGATGGCAAGCCGCTGGCGATGACGGTCGGCCCGCTCAAGGCCGGCGGCAAACCCGCGCTCGCCATCATCGTGGACAAGGACGGCGCCCGCTCGCTCGTCATTCGCACGGCGGACGGCAAGAGCACGACGCAAAAGCTAAGCGACAGTTTCAAATCCAATCCCACGACCCTGGCGATTCAGGACGTGAACCAGGACGGGCTGGCCGATCTGGTCGTGCTGATTCCTTACGAGAAAATCAAGGTCCTGCTGCAAAAGAAGGATGGCAAGTTTGACGAGCTGGACGTGGATCCGCCCGGCGGCGCGATGGAACAGCCGTGGCTCGCGGCGGCGGACGTGGACGGCGACGGCAGGCCCGAACTGCTGCTGCCGCAGAAGAATTTCGTGCGCGCCGTCGTGCTGGAGCAGGCGGCGAAGGTGAATGATTCCACCAACGCGCCCAACTGGGTGTTCCGCGTGAAGGACCAGATCAACGGCTCCGCCAGCGACTCGCGCATCATCGGCGCGGCCGCCGTGGCGAACGGCAAAAACACCGTGCCGTCGCTGTTCCTGCTCGACGCCGAGCACAAGCAGTTGACGCTGTGCGAGCGCGACACCAACGGCGTCTGGCAGGTGGTGAAGAACATTGACCTGCCCGTGACCGGCTTTGCCGATTTGAAGTCCGTGCGGCTCGGCGGCGCGTGCGTGGCGTTCACCGGCCAGAACGCCGTGGCGTGGCTGCCGCTCGCGGGCGACGTCTGGGAACTCACCAAGCTCGACGACTATGACACGCCCATCAAAGACGGCTACCTGAACGATCTCATTGCCGGCGACCTCACCGGCGGCGGACGCAAACAGCTCGTCTTCATGGAAACGGCGAAGAATTATCTGGATCTCGTCTCCTTCGACAAGAACCGCAGGCTCGTGCCCGGCGACCGCTGGCAGGTGTTTGAGCAGCACACCTTCCGCGGCGCGCAGAACGCGCTGCCCGAGCCGCGCGAATGTGCCGTGGCCGACGTGACCGGCGACAAGAAAAATGACCTCATCGTCCTCGTCCACGACCGCATCCTCGTCTATCCGCAGGAGTGAAGGCGCGTTGGACCGCTAAATCGAAAACCGTCGCATCGGGAAAACGAGGCGACGGGGTTACAGCTTGTCCAGACCGGTTTTGGTTTTGAGTTGAGCGTCAGGCGCAAGCAGAGGCCCGGTTCATTCCAGTCGGAGCCACGAAAAAAGGTCATTGTTCCGGAAAACCGAGACAATGATCCAACCTTTTACTCGGAACGAATTTCAGTTCAACCCCGGCGGGCGCGGAGTAAAGACCTTGAAGGTCAGGCCGTCGGAATTGGCGTTGCCGGCAAAGGTCGAGAGGTAAAAGTATTTCGACACGGAGTCATATTCCGGCAGCAGCGAGAAGTCCAGCCAGGCCCGGAAAGCGGGCGGAAACAGCTTCAGCGTGGTGTCGGCCTCGAGGGTGTTCTTCAGCGCCTTGAAGGTCACGCGCATGGTCTCGCGCTGGTTTTCGTAGCCGAACAGCCCGCCGCCCGCGCCGCCAAGATGCTGCAGGGCGTCCGTGACGCCGGGGTTTTCACGCAGTGACTTGGTCGTGCCGTCGGTGCTGCGCAGATATTCCTCAATGATGGCGTCGTCGGTGCTCAAGGCGAGATAGCCGCCGCCGGCCGAGGCGTAAAGCGAGCGCGGCTGCGGGGCGCCGCCAACGGAGGCTGGCACGGGCTTCAAGGCGATGACATGGATTTTACGGCCCAGAAATTCACGGGGCGCCACCGAGGCGTCCTGCTGCTGGCCCATGCCGGCGAGGGTCTTGATGGCGTTGATCGTCGCCTCGGGGTTCGCCACCGCGATCAGATAAATGGTCGGGGGATTGGCGAGTTCCGCGAGCGAATTGCCCGCCGCCGGTTTCTGGTAGCTGATGATGTCGTCGTTCAGGTTGCCGAAGAGATCGGTGCGGATGTCGAAGCCGGGATTCTTCGCCTGGCCGATGGAATTGGCGATGTTGATCACGGCGTTCAAGCTGGTCTGGCCGTTCGGCGAAATCCCGGCAATCATCTTTTGCAGTTCAGCCCAGGTTTGCCTGCCGTCGAGCCGGAGGCGGGAAAACTTCACCGCGTCGGCGGGCACGAACGGCGGCACGCCGGCGTCCTTGGGCGCGAGGGCGAAAATCTTCAGCAGGCCGGCGCGGTCGGCTTCGGGCGCGGTCAGGTGCAGCGTGAGGGACGAGCCGTCATGGTTTTCGCGCAGCGCAAAGCTGGCGGATTTCAAGCCGCTCAGGCCGAGGGCGGCGAACATTTTTGCCGCCGGCAAACTGGCCATGAACGAAGACGAATCCGCGCTGCCGCCGTCGGCCGGCGGGTGGGCGAGCTGGTCAAAAAAGCGTTTGCCGTTGAACCAGGCGTAGTAATCGGGATGGTCGCGGAACTGTGAAAGCTTGTCGGCGGCGAACACCTCGTTGTCGGCGATGGCGGGCGCGCTGCCGCCGGTCAGGTGCGCGGCGACGGTCTCGACGGCCTTGGACGAATTGCCGGCGACGAGCAGCGATTCAAACTGCGTGAAATAAATTTCCCCGGGCTTGTCCGGCTTCGGCTCCTTGCCAATTTCCGACACCGGCGTTTTTTTCGGGAGGAGACCGGCGAAATCATTGCTGGCCAGCGGCACGACGGTGAAGTCGAGGCCGTGGATTTTTTCCGTGCGCAGGGCGCGTCCGGCGTCCGCCCACTTTTTCACGAGCGTGGCAAGATTGGTCTTGAGCGAATCGCTCCTGCCCTTCGCATCCAGCAGCAGCAGCAGGCCGGGCGGAAGGCCGGCCTGACCGTCCGCGCTGCTGACAGTCACGGCAAGCGTGAGCTGGCCCTGCGGCAGATCCATGAAGTCGGCAGCCTTCACGCCGAGATCGCGTTCGAGCGGCGCGAGGAACTGTTCGTTCAACTTCGCCGTGAATTTGTCGCGAAACGGCTTCATGGCCGGGTCGCTCCAGAACATCCAGGCGGACGACTGCTTGGCGGCGGCGCGCATGGCGGCGCAGTCCGGCACGGCGAAGAGCGCGAGCGTGTCGGAGGGCAGAAGATTTTCCGCCGGCGCGATGGCGGCGTGGAGCAGACAGCCCGACGCCAGGAAAAGAGCGCCGGCGGCAAGGCGCAAAAATTTTAGGATCATGTTCGGTTCAAATTTAGTTTGGGAGCAGTTGTGTGAACCGCCGGAAAGTTTTATCTGGCGTCCGCTTTCTGTTTCGTCCGGCTCGGCGGTTCGAGGTAGTGGAAGGGATTGTTCGGATTGTCCGTCGAGTAGGCGAAGGCGTCGCGGTGGTCGAGGAAGCTTTTCACCAGCTCGACGGGAATTGCAAAGCCGAGGCCTTCGCCGAAGGTGATCTTCATGTTTGTCACGCCCACGACTTCGCCGGCGAGGTTGAAGAGCGGGCCGCCGCTGTTGCCGGGATTGATCTGCGTGCTGGTCTGCAAATACAGTTCGCCCTCAAGCTGGCGCGTCTTGGTGCTCAAGATGCCCTGCGTGACGGTGCGTTCGAGGCCGAGCGGACTGCCGATGGCAAACACGCCGTCGCCGACGTTCAGCGAGTCCGCGCTGCCGAGGATGACGGACTTGAATTTCGGCGCGTTCTTGTCCTCGATCTTCAGCAGCGCCAAATCATGAAATTTGTTGATGGCGACGATCTTGACCCGCTTGTAGGTCTCACGGTCCAGCTCGCCGCCGGTCTGGCGGTAAACTTCCACGGAAATTTCCGTCTCGCCTTCGATGACGTGAAAATTCGTGATGAGATAGCCGTCCGGGTTGATGAAAAAGCCGGAGCCCAGCCCTTCCGGCGTGCGCACCTGCACCACGGCCTCGCCGATCTGCTTGACGAGCGAACTCACGTCGCGCGCGGTGGCGGGCCGGGCGTCCGCCGAGTAGAACTGCCCGTTCGCCACGCTCATGACCGCCGCCGGAGCGGCCAAGGCGGTGCCGGCTTTCGTGATGCCGGTGATGGCGGCGCGCGGGATCACCAGCGCGGTGTAGCCCACGTCCACGACGAGCGAATCGGGCTTCTCGGCCAGGATTTTGCCGGTGATGGCGGAGGCGTCCTTGAGCTGAATGGTGTCCGCGAAAACGAGTTGCGCGCCGCATCCGATCAGGGCGGCGGCCGCGAGATGTTTCCTAAACGACATTTAACGACGATAAACCAGAGCCTGAGATTTGACAAGCAGCCAAGCCGTTCAAACTTGCGGGGAAATCTTTTCAAACGGGCGCGCTTCCGGCATAATCCGCCCAGTGATTGACACCCAAGAAAAACTCGCCGCGTTCCTGCCCGTCGTGAAATCCGCGCCGTGGCTTGCGCTCGACACCGAGGCCGACAGCCTCCACGCCTATCCCGAAAAGGTCTGCCTCATCCAGATCAGCACCACCGCCGGCGACCGGCTTGTGGACCCGCTCGCCGGGATTGACCTCACGCCGTTCCTCGCCGCGCTCGCCGGCCGCGAACTGATTTTCCACGCCGCCGACTACGATCTGCGCCTGCTGCGGAAGCACCACGAGTTCACGCCGGCGGTCATTTTCGACACCATGCTCGCCTCCCGTCTGCTGGGCGAAAAGCAGTTCGGCCTGGGCAGCCTCGCGGAAAAATTCCTGGGCGTGAAAATGGACAAAGGTTCGCAGAAGGCCGACTGGGCGCGGCGGCCGCTCACGGAAAAAATGGAGGCTTACGCCCGCAACGACACGCACCATCTCAAGCCGCTGGAGAAGATGTTAAAAGCCGGGTTGCAGGCGAAAGGCCGGCTCGCGTGGCATCAGGAAAGCTGTGCGCGGCTGATCGCGGAATGTTCGCGGCCCGTCGTCGTGGATGGAGATGCGGTCTGGCGCATCAAGGGCAGCGCGTTTCTGGAGCGCGGCGCGCTCGCCGTCCTGCGCGAACTCTGGCACTGGCGCGAACGCGAGGCGCTCGCCGCGTGCCGGCCGCCGTTTTTCGTGCTGGCGCATGAGAAGCTGGTGGAAATTTCCGTCGCCGTCTCCGAACAAAAGCCGTTCGCCGATTTGATTCCGCCCAAGATGCACCCGTGCCGGAAGGAGAATCTGCTGGCGGCCATTCGCGTGGCGCAGGCCCTGCCGCCGGACCAGTTTCCGCAGGTCATCAAACACCGCTCGCAGCGGCCCAGCGAGGCGGAGTTCCGCCGCTTCCGCGAACTGGAAAAAATCCGCGACCGCCACGCGCATGAACTTCAACTTGACCCCACGCTCATCGCGCCGAAATCCGTCCTCGGCGACCTCGCGCGCGACTGGGACAAGCACGCGCCGGAGCTGATGAACTGGCAGCGCGAGTTGTTGCAGGCCAAAGGTTGAAAGCTGCCAGTTCAGTTTCGCGGTCGGAAAACCTGCAACCTTCAACCAGCAACCTCGCCTCACCGCGCCTTTTCAAACACGAAACCATTCAAGCACCCCGTCTCTGGAATAAAAGTGATGATCATCGGAGCTTGTGTCGCCAGACACGGCAACGATGTCTGCCGACAGGGAACCTTTGCCTGTGAACAAACCAATTGTGACGCCAGACAAATAAACTTTGCCTGCCGACAATAACAACTTGCCTGCCGACAAAATTACGTTGCTTCCAGACACAATGATTTTGTCTGGAAGCAAAAAGCGCCTGTCGGCAGACGGCAAAGGTCTGTCGGCAGGCAAAGGTTTCCTGTCGGCAGGCAGAAAATGCTTGTCGCCAGACAAAGTGGGGCAAGGGTTTCAAGAAATCAAGGGTTTTATGAGTTTGCCGGCATTGGCACCGCCGATGCTTCCCCGTTTTCCCAGATGAACCCTCCTGAACCCGGCCACCGTGGCCGGGCCTGGGCGGTTCCGACATTAAACCTAGTGGAAGCAGCATGAAGACCACGACCAATCTGCGCGTGCCAAGAGACTCAACGACATCTTCGATTGATTTCCCAAGATTCACATCCCCGGCAACGCCTGTTCCCCCGTCGGCTTGTGTTTTGCAGATGGCGCTTTCTTGAACGTCTCGTCCAGCGCCGCGACGTTGGACGGGCGTTCGATGCCTTTGCCTTCCATTAATTCCTTCACCGTGCGGAGCTGGAGGCGCGGGTATTTCTGCCGGTTCATCTTGTGCTCGTAAAAGCCGGCGCTGGCGGCCTCGGCTTCCATCGGGCCGGTGGCCGGCTGCAGGGAAATCAAAATGCCGATGGCCGCCTGCTCGCGGTCCAGCACGCCGCGCAAATCGCGCACGTCCTTCACGCCGGTCTTGCCGCCCTTGACTTGGATGATGATTTGCTCCGGCCTGGCCACGGTGAGGTCGTCGCGGAACAGGATTTTGCCGTCTATGCCGTGGTCGGCACCCTTCTTCTGCTCGACGGGACGCGCGCCGACGAGACCGAGCGCCCACCATTGAAACTGATATTTGTCGTCCTCGGCGAGTTGCGCGGCTTCGTTGGGCGTGACCGGCTCGCCGATGATGCGGACGGTCGAAGTTCGACTTCCCATTTCGATTGATTCGGTAGGGCTGACCTGCTGGTCAGCCTGGCGGCGCGGCAGCGCCGCCCTGCCATCGGATTCGGAGCCGCTCACGAATTTCATGCGGCGGCCGTAGGTGTCTTGCAGGCGGTTTTTGATGAGGGAAATGGCCAGTTGCGTCACGTCTATGCCAATCCATTCGCGGCCGAGTTTTTCGGCGGCGTCAATCGTCGTGCCGCAGCCGCAGAACGGGTCCAGCACCACGTCGCCGGGATTGCTGCTAGCTTGGATGATGCGTTCGAGCAAGGCAATTGGCTTCTGTGTTGGATAACCAAGGCGTTCTCTAGCTTGCGAATTTATCGGTGAAATATCCGTCCATGTCGTTCCCATTAAAGTGCCGGACATTTCTTTCAAATAGCGCTTTAATCGAGGCCGTTTGTCTTTGTCTTCTGGATACCAAATGCGACCGTCAGCATCCAATTCAGTCATTGTTTCTTTAGAATAGCGCCAACCTTTGTCCGGCCACTGATGTCCCTTCCATTCATACATCATGTTCGGGCGTGGATTGGGACTGGTCATATTGTCGAGAGTGTATGGACCACGTCCGTCTTTGTCGTCAAAACGATATTTGTCGGCAACATATTCCTCACCATGTTCTGCGTATGGCGGATTCCAAGTGAAGTTGTCGCTTTTACTGTAAAAAAGAATCGTGTCGTTGTTTGCAGACCACCGCTTTGAATCGCTGTGAGTCGTAGTGCGTTTCCAAATTATTTCCGCACGGTAATTGTCTTGCCCCAACACGGCATCGCAAAGGATTTTGAGATAATGCGAGGCGGTCGGGTCGCAGTGGAGATAAAGCGAGCCGGTGGGTTTGAGGACGCGGCGGAGTTCGACCAGTCGCGGGCACATCATGGCGAGGTAGGCCATCATGTCGTTGGTGCCGAGAAAGGTTTTGAACGCCTGCATGACCTCGCTGACCTTGCCGGGCTGGAGAATCAGTTCCTCATAAACGCGCTGGCTTTCCTGGTTCCACGTCCAGGTGTCCTCAAAGGCGCGAATCTGGCTGGCGGCGGCGGTGCCGTCCTTTTCCTGAAAGAAGGCGTTGTAGTTCTGCGCGGAGTTGAAGGGCGGGTCGAGATAAACGAGGTCAACGGATTCATCCTTGATATAGCGACGAAGGATGTCGAGATTGTCGCCGTAATAAAGCGTGCCCATGCGCGGGATTTTGCGCGGGAAAACTGGCGGCGTCAACCCGCGTTCATCGGCGACGTTTATTTATCGCACTTTTTCAAACGCGAAACCCTTCAGGTATTCCGTTTCGGGAATCATCGGGATGACCGGATGGTCGGGGCCTTGCGTGAAGATCGCCACGCGGCGCAAAATGTGCCGGGTGTCATACGCCGCCGAGAGCAGCGAGTCCAGAAACAGCCCGGCGTCCACGTGATGCGAGCAGCAGAAGCTCGCCAGCGTGCCGCCGGGTTTCAACAGCTTCAACGCGCGCAGATGAATCTCCTTGTAGCCGCGCAACGCGTCCGGCACGGCCGCGCGGTTGCGGGTGAACGACGGCGGATCAAGGATGATTAAATCGAAGCGCGGGATGACGCGCTCGTGCGGCTTGACGGCGGTGTTCTCCTTGAGCCAGTCGAAGACGTTGATGGTGCCAAACGAACATTTGTCCGCGAGGCCGTTGGTGGCGGCATTTCGCTTTGAAGCTTCGATGGCATCTTCGCTCTGGTCGAGCAGATGAACGTGCGCCGCGCCCGCCCGCGCCGCGTGCAATCCGAAGCCGCCGAGAAAACTGAAGCAGTCCAGCACTTGTCCGCCTTTCGCGAACTGCGCGACGACCTGATAATTCGCCTGCTGATCCAGATACATCCCCGTCTTGTGGCCGCCGGCCAGATCCGTTTCAAATTTCAGTCCGTTCAAATTTACGGAAACCGGCCCGGTCAATTCGCCGGCGAGCGCGCCGCTGGCTTCCGGCAGGCCTTCAAACTTGCGCGACGCCACGTCGCTGCGTTCCATGATGGCGCGCGGGGAAAAGATTTTCTGCAGCGCGGCGACGATCATGGCCTTGCGCTGGTCCATGCCGAGCGCGGAAATTTGCACGACCAGCACGTCCTCGTATTTGTCCACGATCAGGCCGCTCAAGAAATCGCTCTCGGCGTTCACCACGCGGAAGGACGTTGCGCCCGGCAGGTGTTTGTGCCGGACCGCGAGCGCGGCGCGGATGCGCTCCTCGAAAAACTTTGCGTCCACCTCGACGCGTTCCGGCGCGAGGATGCGGACATTGATCTTCGAGCGCGAGTTGAAGAAGCCGACGCCGAGGTTCCGCTGGCGCGGGTCTTTGACTTCAACGAGTTCGCCGTCGGTGAGCGGGGCGCTGACGCGCAGAATTTCGCTGTGGTAGATCCAGGGATGGCCCGCGATGATGCGGTCGCCTTCGCCCGGTTTTAGCATGACGGTATTGAGTGTGTCCATTTTTGTAAACATCAGGCCAGGCAGCTTCGCAGGCGGCGGCCGGAGGGGGAAGTTAAATATTAACTTGAAATCTTCACGAAACCGGCGGATAGACAGTTAACCGCCTATGAAAACAAATTATCCGATCAGCTCCGTCCTGGTCCACAAGACGTCATCCCTCTGGAGCATCGCGCCGGAAGCAACGGTGTTCGAGGCCATCAAGCTCATGGCCGATAAAAACATCGGCGCGCTCCTGGTCATGTCTGGCGGCAGGCTCGCCGGCGTGATCACCGAACGCGATTACACGCGCAAGGTCGCGCTGCAAGGCAGGACCTCCAAGGAGACGCGCGTCTGGGAAATCGTTCCCCGCGAACTCGTCACCGTGAACCCCGACGATTCCGTGGAAGACTGCATGCGCCTGATGACGGAGAACCACATGCGCCACCTGCCGGTCGTGGAAGGCACCAACGTCGTCGGCATCATTTCCATCGGTGATCTCGTGAACTGGATCATCTCCACGCAGAACGCGCACATCGAGCAGATGGAACAATACATCGCCGGCAGCGCGACGCCGTGATTTATTTTTGCCTGCCCGGCTGGCCCAGCGGGACGGCTTTCAACTCCGGCCGGAGCACCGGCATGGAGTTGGTGGGCACGGTCAGCTTCCGCACCGCAATGTCATCGGGTATTGCGCCCGGCACCTTTACCATGCAGGTGTAGGGCCTGGTAAGATAAACTCCCGGCGGCAGGAAGGGAAAATCGTCTAAATTTTTCGTTTTCAAACGCGGCAGCTCATTTGTGCCCGGCAGGATCGAATTGGTGAACAGCCGAGGCGGCGGGATTTTGAACATTCCGGGCGGCACGCTGGTGATTTCGGCAAACACCATCAGCCCGATGCCGAACAACACGGTGAAGGCTGTCCACAATTTGAAGCGCTTCATGGTTGATTTGACCGGAAACTGGCGGCGTTGTTCAAGTTTGTGGGCGCGCGAGGCTGACGACCGCCCGGCGGATCGCTGGGCGCTGCACTGCCGCTGGCAAGCTTTCTGGTATTGTGACAGGGGGCGGCTGCTGAACAGCTTGATTTGAAACAGTGGGAGATTCTTCTGCGGAAGGCCGGCCAAAACATTATTAAAATGTCGTGATGTAACTTGTTAAAGCCTTGTCCGATCCAAACGCCGCTCGGTTCCCGCCTCGACAAACCGGCGCAATTTCCTAAATTATCCTGAATGTCGTTCAAACCTTTGGTCATTGCCGGACGCGAGTTTGGGTCGCGGCTGATTCTCGGCACGGGGAAATTTCCCTCGCCGGAAGCCATGCGCGACGCGCTCGCCGCCAGCGGCACGGAAATGGTTACGGTGGCGCTGCGCCGCGCGGATTTGAGCGGCAAGAAAGATCCGTTCGCAAATATCTTGGAATTCATTGACCCGAAGAAATATCTGCTTCTGCCCAACACCAGCGGCGCGTTGAACGCCGAGGAAGCCGTCCGCCTCGCGCGCCTCGCCGTTGCCGCCGGATTGCCGAAATGGGTGAAGCTCGAAATTCATCCCGACCCGCGCTACCTGCTGCCCGATCCGATTGAGACGTTTCGCGCGGCGGAAATCTTGGTCAAGGAAGGTTTCACCGTGCTGCCTTACATCAATGCCGATCCGGTTTTGGCGAAACGCCTGCAGGAAGTCGGCTGTGCGACGGTGATGCCGCTCGGTTCGCCCATCGGCTCGAATCGCGGCATCCAGACGCGCGACCAAATCCGCATCATCATCGAGCAGGCGACGGTGCCGGTGGTCGTGGACGCCGGCCTCGGCTCGCCAAGCCACGCGGCCGAGGCGATGGAACTTGGCGCGGACGCGGTGCTGGTGAACACCGCCATCGCCGTGGCGAATGATCCGAACCGCATGGGCATCGCGTTCAAGCTGGCCGTGGAGGCCGGCCGCAGCGCGTTTGAAATCGGCCTGGGCGCGCCCAGCGAAACGGCGAGTGCGACGAGTCCGCTGACGGCGTTTTTGAATTGATATATGAATGGCAAGACTTTATCCGCTTCGCGCGCCAGGCAGATTTTGTCCGCCGCGACCAAAACCCGCGTGCTCGTCGTCGGCGACGTGATGCTGGACCAGTTCATCTGGGGCGGCGTGTCGCGCATCTCGCCGGAAGCGCCGGTGCCGGTGGTGGATTTTGTGCGTGAGAACTACATGCCCGGCGGCGCGGCGAACGTCGCGCGCAATCTTGTCTGCCTCAAAACACCGGCGGAACTGTTTGGCGTGATCGGCAACGACGATGCCGCGCGCAAGCTGCTGAAGCTGCTCGGCGAACAAAACATCGGCTGTTCCGGCCTCGTGAAAAATTCCGCTCGGCACACGAGTGTCAAGACGCGCATTGTCGCGCACCAGCAGCAGGTCGTGCGCATTGACCGCGAGACGCGCGGTCCGCTCGACGCCAAGACAACGGCGAAATTGCTCGCGGAATTCAAAACGAAACTCGCCAAGGCCGACGCTGTCATCGTCGGCGATTACGGCAAAGGCGTGGTCACGCAGCCGTTGTTGGACGAAATCAAGTCGCTCTGCCGCGCACGCGGAGCGTGGCTGAGTCTCGATCCCAAGCCGGTGCACCGGCTGAATTTGAGCAGCCTCTCGCTCATCACGCCGAACCGCAAGGAGGCGTTTGAACTGGCGGCCTTGCCGGACGAGACCAAAAATGTCAACCCATTCGCGGACAACAACCTGATGCAGGTCGCGGAACGGCTGTTGAACGAATTGCATCCCGCGCTGCTGCTGATCACGCTCGGCGAACTGGGCATGCTGCTCTGCCAGCGCGGGCAGAAGCCGTTTCACATTCCCACGCTGGCGCAGGAAGTGTTTGATGTTTCCGGCGCGGGCGACACGGTCATCGCCACTTTCACCCTGGCGATTGCCGCCGGCGCGTCGCCGGTTGAGGCGGCGATTTTTTCCAATCACGCCGCTGGAATTGTCGTTGGCAAAGTGGGCACGGCGACGACCATGCCGGAAGAACTGCTGAAAAGTTTCAACCAATGAAGAAACATAGACCGCCTGCAGATTTTATGCCTGTGTTTCATCTGTGTTCAAACTGCGGCCACTAAAATGAATTCCAAAATCACCACTGAAACGATTCGCGGCATGAAGGCGCGCGGCGAGAAGATCGCCGCGCTCACGGCATATGATTTTCCGATGGCGAAGCTGCTCGACGAGGCGGGCGTGCCGCTGCTGCTCGTCGGCGACTCGCTCGGCATGGTGGTGCTCGGCTATCCCGACACAACGCTGGTGACGATGGCCGAGATGGAGCATCACGTCCGCGCCGCCGCCCGCGCGAAGCCAAACGCACTGCTCGGCGCGGATTTGCCGTTCAAAAGCTATGAGACCGTGGCCGGCGCGGTGGCCAACGCCCGCCGGCTCGTGACCGCCGGGGCGGAATATGTGAAGGCCGAGGGCGGCCGGGAAATTCTGCCGCAGGTGAAGGCCATCGTGGCGGCGGGCATTCCGTTTTGCGGCCACATGGGAATGCTGCCGCAGCATGTTTTGGATGAAGGAGGCTATCACATCAAAGGCAAAAAGGAGGTGGAGCATCAGGCGTTGATTGATGACGCGAAGGCCTTGGCTGGTGCGGGTGCGTTCGCGATTGTTCTGGAGCTGGTGACGCCGCCGGTGGCGAAGGAAATTTCGCGGAGCCTTTCTGTGCCGACCATCGGCATCGGCAGCGGGCCGGATTGCGACGGGCAGATTCTGGTGACGCACGATTTGACCGGAAGTTTTCCGTGGTTCACGCCGCGTTTTGTGAAGCCGAAAGCGAATTGCGCGGCGGCAATCAAGTCGGCGGTGGCGGCCTGGAAAAGCTCCATCGCGTCGCCGGGGGAATAATCTGGCGCAACCCTTTTCAACATGCCGGTGTTGCATTGACCGATGAAAATCTTGTCCGCCATTCTGGTGCTGGTGCTGGCCGCGACCGGCTGCACGACGAAATCCAAAGCCCGGTTGAAAGAACAGAACGCCTTTCTGGCGGGCCAGAACGCGTCGCTGCGCCAGCAGCAGGCCGCCCAGCTCTCATCATCGGGCGTGACGGTGGTTGGGGCGGTGCAGCATCCGCAGGTGCCGTGGGTCGCGGGTTTGACGCTGGCGCAGGCGGTCGCGACGGCAAATTACATTGGTGCGGACGAGCCGAAGCAGATCATCATCACGCGCCACGGAGAAAGCGCGGCGCTGGATGCAAAGGTTTTGCTGAACGGCGGGAATGTTCCGCTGGAGATTGGCGATGTGATCGAACTGCGCTGATTTTCCAGGGAACATCCAGCCTCGAACTCCCGGCATCCAATTTTCACGCCGGGCGTTCAATGTTGGCAGTTCGGGGTTCGAGGCTGCCTTAAAATTCTCCTTAAAACTTTTCCGGATTATTTCCTGGCTTGGACAGCCTTTGTCCCACCCGCTCTGCGAAAGTGGTGTCGTAATTCAAACACAATTATGACAACCAACGAACAGCTCGAACTCGGATTCAACGGCACGCAGGCCCGCATTCTGGGGCGGCGGCGCGAAACGCGCGTGGCGCGGGCGCAATGGTGGTTCGCCAAAATGCGTGAAGCGGTGGCGGGCGCAATGGACTGGCAGACCGCCGGCCAGCCGCGCCCGGAACAAATCTGGATGCCGGGCGCGAATGTTGAAGCGAAGGCGTGAACTTCCCAAGTCCGCAGGCCGCTGCGGCCCGCCGCGCGCCGGTTATTTGCCCACAACAGCGTAACCGGCGCGCACAAATCCGCGGATGACGGCGATTTCCTCTTCGCCGTAGATGGTGTGTTCCTTCGGGAATTCATGCCACGCCACGTTCAGCCCGGCGGCCTGCAACTGCCGGACTTGTTTGCGGGCTGCGGCGAAAGGCAGCAGCGGGTCGTAATGGCCGTGCGTGACAAGCAGACGTTGCGATCTGGTCACGGGCGTGAGGTCGCGGATCAAATTTTCGATCTCAAACACCCAGCCGCTGAGGCCGACGATGCCGGCGAGCCGGTGCGGGTAGCGCAGGCCGGTTTCAAGCGACATGAGGCAGCCTTGCGAAAATCCGCCCAGCGTGATTTGGTCGGCGGGGAAATTTTTCGCGCGCAGCCCGTCGAGCAGTTCAAACAGCAGCTGGCGGCTGCGATGGATGCCGGGGGCGATGTCGCCAGGATAATCAAACCACGAATAGCCGCCGTAATATGCGTCGGGCGCGTTGACGAGCAGATAATTCAGCCACGGCAGATCGAGCGCGCCGGGCAGCCAGCGCCAGCCTTCGATGGAATCGCCGAGGCCGTGCAAAACGACGAACAGACGGCGGGAGTTTTTTTCGGCGGCGGAAATGAATTCAGTTTGGAGCATCGGTTATTGGCTGGTGGCGGCGGCGCGCAATCTGGCGGCGGCGGTGTCCGTCCAGTCCAGGATTTCCTTGCGCTGCGCCTCGGTGAGCCGGGCGGCGGCGTGGACAAGCGTGTATTTTTTCGGGGGCATTTCGCGGTAGTCGAGGACTTCGTTGATGCGGTCCAGTTTTCTGGCAGCGCTGGCGGCGTCCGCCGGCCAGTCGGAAAAGTCCAGATGTTCGCGGCCTTCATCCACGTCCGAAGCGATGAGCCACGAAACCGGCGCGATGCGGGAATACCATGGCCAAGTGGTTTCATGTGAATGACAGTCATAACACGCGGCGCGGAGGGTGGCGGCGACGGATGCGGGCGGACTGGCGGTGGCGATGAAGTCAGCTTTCACCAGTGGATTGGTGCGGGCGGGATTGGTCAATTGCAGCGCGGCAAAAATGCCGATTGCAGCGGTCAAAATCAGTCTCCACTTTTTCACGGCGGGTTATGGGTTTGGCCGGTTGGACTGGAGTTTGTTGCGCAGGACGTGGATCATCGCTTTGACAGTCAGCTCAATAAAGAGAAACGGTTTGCCGATGAAATCGTTGCCGCCGGCCATGCTGGAACTGGTGCGGCTGTCGAAGTCGTTGAGGCTGGTGACGAAAACGACCGGCGTTTTTTTGTGCTGCGGCAGGGCGCGAAGCCTGGCGCAAAGCTCGAAGCCGGTCATGCCCGGCATGTCCACGTCGAGGAAGACGAGGTCGAATTCATGTTCGGTGAGCAACTGCATGGCCTGTTGCGGATCTTCGACGTCAATGGATTTGAGCTTCGCTTTTTCGAGCGCATAGACGATGGCACGGCGGGAAATGGCCTCGTCATCCACCACCAGAATTTTCGTGGCGGGGAACTCCTGTTCGGACGGCAGCGTGCCTTTTTCAAAAAGCAAACCGAGAAAATCCACCGCCGCCGCGATGGTGCGGAGGGAGGAGGCGTTGAGGTTTTTGGGTTTCTCGTAAACTTCCTTGAGCAGGGCTTCGACGGCGGAGGCCATGTGGGCGATCTGCACCAGCCCGGCGATGCCGGCGTTGCCGTTGAGCACGTGAACCTGGCGGTAAAGCTCATAGACCTGCTTCAGCCGGGCCATTTCATTTTCCGCCTTGATCAGCGACCGCATCCCGGCGCGGAGCGTGTGAAGCGTGGACGGGAGATTCTCGATGAAAGATTTGCGCAGATCGGTCTGAAATTCAGCATCGTTTGCGGCGGTCAACGTGGCGGACTTGGTGCCCGCGCCGGTGCTGCCGGGCGGATGTTTTTGCATCATCGCACCGCTCTCGCCGATGGCGTTATGCACGATTTCGATGATGTCCTTGGGTGTGCAGCTGGATTTGGAGAGACATTTGTTGGCACCCGCGCGCCAGGCCTCCTGAATCAAATTCGTCAGGTAGGTGTTGGAGAAAACAATGATGGGGATTTTTGAAAATTCCAGCTCGCCGCGGATTTTCTTGATCACCTCCACGCCGGAAATGCCGGGCAGCATGAGATCAAGGAGGATCAACTCCGGTTTGAAGGCGCGCATTGTCTTCAGGCCGGTCTCGCCATCCGGGACAACTTCGGTCGTGTAGCCGTCCACCGCCAGTTTGTTGCGATAGACATTGGCAACAATCGGGTCGTCCTCGATGATCAGGATTTTTTTCATGCGGGGTTAAGGTTGCTGACCATGGCGGCGAGCTCCGGCTGGGTTTTCAAAAATTCCTGGACCCGGCCATATTCGCGCACGGCATCCTCGCAAATTTTTTCCGCCCCCGGCAGGGTGCCGGACGCACCGAGCTTTTCCAGTTCGCGCAATTTGGGGACGAGATGTGTCATGCCCAGGGTCGCGCTGGCACCGGCGCAACTGTGCGCCACGCGGCGCACGTCATCAGCCTTGCCGTCGCGGATCGCCGCCTGGATCTGCACGAACTGTTTCTGCGTCTGCTTGAGAAACATGTCCACCAGCTCGCGCAAATTGTCGGCGTTTCCGTCCGTCAAATCCGTCATGCGGTCCATGTCCACGGGCGGTTCGGCGCTGGTGTTGGCTGCCGGCGCGGCGGGCATCGCCTTGGCTTCGTGCATGATTTTGCCGCCCCAGCGTTCGACGATTTCGCGGACATCTTTGGGCCGGACCGGCTTGGCGAGATAATCGTCCATGCCGGCGGCCAGGCACTTCTCGCGGTCGCCCTGCATCGCGTGGGCGGTCATGGCCACGATGATGATGCGCGACTGGTAATTTTTATAGCCGCCGATCATCTGACGCTTGCGCAGCAGCCGCGCGGCTTCCAGCCCGTCCATTTCCGGCATCATCACGTCCATGAAAATGAAGTCAAACGGCTGGCGGTCGAGCCGCTCCAGCGCTTCGCGCCCGTTGCCGGCGACGGCCGGCTGATAGCCCATCTGCTGCAAAATGCGCAGGGCCACCTTCTGGTTGATGGCGTTGTCGTCCACGACCAGCATCCGCAACGGCAACTGTTTCGCCAGCGAACTGTCCGCCTTGGCCGGCGCCGGTCCTGACACCGGACTGCGCGGACTCAACAGCGCGCGCTCCAGCGCCGAACTCAACTGCGCGGGCTTGACCGGTTTGTGGACGGCATGGGCGAACACCACGCGGACGTCCTCCGCGCCACGCTTGCTTTTGCCGAGCGGCGTGAGCAAAACCATCGGCAGCATCGCCGCCGAGGGAAGTTTTTGAATTTCCGCCGCCACCGCCAGTCCGTCCATGCCGGGCAGGTGCAAATCAATCAGCGCCAGATCGAACTCCGTTTGGTGGCGGAACAGTTCCATCGCCTGGGCGGAATTTTCCACCGCCTTCGGCTGCATGCCCCAGCGGCGGCATTGCTCAAACAGCGCGTTCCGGCTGGTGGCATTGTCGTCCAAGATCAAAATTTTCAAATCCGCCAGCCGCGCCAGCCGCCCGGCATGCGGCGGCGGCGGCGAATCCGGCACCACCCCCGCATGGACCGTGAAATGAAAGGTGGAGCCCTGGCCCGGCACGCTTTCCGCCCACATCCGGCCGCCCATCAATTCCACCAGCCGCCGGCTGATGGCCAGTCCGAGTCCCGAGCCGCCGTATTCGCGGGCCGTGGAGACTTCCGCCTGGGTGAACGCGTGGAACAGCCGTGCCAGCCGGTCCGGCTGGATGCCGATGCCGGTGTCGCGCACCTGGAAATGCAGCCGCAGCATCTGCGGATTTTCCGGTGCATCTGCCGGCGGCATGAGTTTGTCCACCTTGACCAAAACGTCGCCGCGCTCGGTGAATTTCACCGCGTTGCCGAGCAAATTCACCAGCACCTGGCGCAGGCGCTGGCCGTCGCCTTCAATCAGTCCCGGGATGTGGTCGTCCGCTTCATAGACGAGATCCACCGGCTTGTCGAGCAGGCGGGGCGCGAGCAGGTCGAGCGCCTCTTCAATGCAGGCGCGCAGGTCAAAAGGCCGCCGTTCCAGCTCCATCTTGCCCGCCTCGATTTTTGAGAAATCCAGAATGTCGTTGATGATGGCGAGCAACGATTCGCTGCTGTTGTAAATCGTCTCCAGATAGCCGCGTTGATCCGGCGCGAGCGAGGTTTCCATCAGCAATCCGGTCATGGCGATGACGCCGTTCATCGGGGTGCGGATTTCGTGGCTCATCGCGGCCAGAAACTCCGACTTTGACCGCGAGTTCGCCTCGGCGGCGTGGACGGCCTCGGTCAGTTCCTGCTGGCGGCGCAGCAGGTCCGTCAGCCGTTGTCTGAGCTGCGCCAGGCCATGCAGCCGCGCGCGCAGCAGGTTGTTTTCAAACGGCAGCGGGATGAACTCGTTCAGGCCCAGGTCAAACGCCCGGAGCACCGGCGTAATTTCGCCGCCGGGCGCCAGAGCAATCGTGAAAACGGGCGTGGCCGGCGGATGATGCTTGAGCTGGCGCAACAGGTTGAGGCAGTCCGTTTCCGAAGTTTTCAAATCCAGCAGCACCAGATCCGGCGGATGGCTCTGAAACGTCCGCAACGCGTCCGAATAACTGCCGGCAAAGCCGATGCCGGCCCCGTCCAGGCGGACGACCAGCGCCACGGCTTCGGCCAGTTTTTGGTCGGTGCCAACCAGCAGGGCCTGATATTTGGTTTGATTCATGTCGTCACCCCGGATGAGTTTGTCGAACGCCAAGGATTTAGCAGACTTTGCAGCCGCCAGCCAGCCGATTTTTCTGCAAAACCAAAAAGGCCGGGTAAAAATCCGGCCTGCTGTTTGCCGGCAACCGGCTGTTTCCCCGCAGAAATTACCTTCACATAATGGTCTCAGACTCTTGTGGCATATGGTCTGGCGGTGCCTGACGGCAAGAAATTAGCCATGCCGCGCAGATGATGCCAGCCGCTTTGCCAGCGGAACGCTGGTTGTCATGTCGCTCCGGGTTCCTGCATGGCACTCAATAACTTCTTTTGTTTAATTTTGCTATTTCAGCAACCAAGGCTTAAAATTTGCTGTCACCAGAGGAAATGCAAAAGCCATCGGGCTTGTATCTTTGACAAACTGGCGCCCGTTTGAAACCGCAGATTGCATGGATTTGCCTGATTTTGATTTGTCTTGTTTCCGGTAATCCGTCTAATCCGTGGACAACAATCGAACCGTTTGTCAAAGGCATGATATCAAAAGTTATGGACATGAGAAAGACCAAGACCAACCGGCTGGCTCTGAAGGTTGCGTTCACCTATGTCATCGTGGCCGGAATTTGGATTTTGCTCTCTGATGAACTGTTAAAATTCTTCATCGGCAACCCGGAGAAATACGCAACCCTGTCCGTCATCAAAGGCCTGGGGTTCGTGCTGGTGACGGGCGGCTTGCTGCACCAGGTGTTGCGCCGTTTGTTGCGGCAATGGGAAAATGAGGCGGCACAGCGCAGTCAGGCCGAGGCCACAAAACAGGATGCCGAGGAGCGCTATCGCCGGCTCTTTGCCGTGCAAAACGATGCCGTCATCCTGATGGATTGCCAGACCTACCGCATTCTTGAAGTCAATCCGGCGGCGGAAAAAATGTATGGCTACAGCCGCGCTGAATTTCTCCGGCTGGATGCCGCGCAAGTTTTGCAGGAGAATGGGAAAACCGGCAGCACCATGGCCACGGAGGTGAAACATGTGCCGTTGCGGATGCACCGGCGGAAGGACGGCTCGGCTTTCGCGGTCGAAATCTCCTACAGCGACTTTGTTTACCAGAACCGCAAGATTCAGGTGGCGGCCATGCGCGACATCACTAAAAGCAAGGCTGCGGAAACGGCCATGAGCCGGCTGGCCTCGATTGTGGAGTCCTCCGACGACGCCATTTTCACCAAGTCCCCGGACGGAATCATCCTCACTTGGAACCGGGGCGCCGAGCGCGTCTATGGTTACGCCGCCAGCGAAGTCATCGGCAAACCGGTCGCCATCCTCGTGCCGCCCGACCGGCTGGAGGAATTGCAGGAAGTCCTCGGGAAAATCCGCCAGGGCGAACCGGTCCTGCACCATGAAACCATCCGCCTCACCAAGGCCGGCCGCCGCATTGACGTATCGCTGTCGGTGTCGGCGATGAAAGACGCCTCGGGGAATCTGATCGGGATTTCCTCAATCGCCAGCGACATCACGGGGTTGAAGGAGCGTGAGCGCGAAGTCGCCCGGTTGTCCCGGCTCTATGCGGCGTTGAGCCAGGTGAACCAGGCCATCGTCTGGACGCCGCGCCGTGCTGAGTTGTTTGAGAAAATTTGCCGCGTGCTGGTGGAGTTCGGCGGATTCCGCATGGCCTGGATCGGCCAGCCCGATGCGGAAACGCGGCAGGTTCACCCGGTCGCGCAGTGGGGAGACAATTCAGACTACCTTTCGCAGGTGACAATTTACGCGGACGAACGGCCGGAGGGCCGGGGGCCGACCGGCACGGCCCTCCGCGAGGGAAGAAATTACATCTGCAACGATTTTACCCGTGATCCCGGCACTGTTCCGTGGCACGAGCTGGCGGACCGGGCTGGCTTCCGGGCTTCGGCAACCTTTCCCATCCGCCAGGGCGGCGTGATTTATGGCGCGCTGACGATCTACTCCGGCGAAACTGGATTTTTCCGGGACAAGGAGGTCACCTTGCTGGAGGAGGCCGCCACCGACCTCTCCTTCGCGCTCGACAACTTCGCGCGGGAAGCATCGCGCCAGCAGGCGGAGGCGGCGATGCGGCGGAGCCGGGAGGAATTCAAGGAATTATTCGACAACGCCCCCGTGGGTTTTCACGAGATGGATGCCGAGGGACGCCTGGTCCGCATCAACAACACCGAGCTGGAAATGCTGGGCTACACCGCCGAAGAATTGACCGGGCAATTTGTCTGGAAGATTTCCGCGGAGGAGGAGACGACGCGCCGGACCGTGCTGGCGAAACTGGCCGGAGAGATGATGCCGTCGCAAGATTTCGAGCGGAGTTTCCGCCGGAAAAACGGCTCCGTTGTTCCGGTGCTGATCAACGACCGGATGCTGAAATGGGAAGATGGCCGCATTGCCGGCATGCATGCGAGCGTTCAAGACATTACCGAACGCAAGAGGGCGGAGACGAATCTGCGGGAGCGTGAAAGACAGTTGGCCACGCTCATGGCGAACCTGCCCGGCATGGTTTACCGCTGCCGCAACGACCAGGACTGGACCATGAAATTTGTCAGCGATGGCGCCCAGGCGCTGACGGGTTACTCCGCCTCCGAGTTGACGGACAACCGCGTGGTCTCCTATGCCAGCCTGATTCATCCCGACGACCGCGAAATCGTGCAGGATCAGGTTCAGGCGAGCTTGAAGCGGGGGGGACCTTTCGTGCTGAACTACCGGCTGCGCCCGGCGACCGGCGGGGAGCGCTGGGTTTGGGAACAGGGCCGTGGGGTTTTTGACGACCAGCACCGGTTGGTCGCCTTCGAAGGCTTTATCACGGACATCACGGAGAGCAAGCAGGCGGCGCAGGCTCTGGCCAGCGAGCGGGCGCTTTTGCGCACCTTGTTGAATCACCTGCCGGTGGCCGTCTATCTGAAGGACCTCGCCGGGCGAAAAACCCTGGCGAATCCAATAGATTTACGCAATTGCGGCGTCGCCACCGAGGCGGAAATTCTCGGCCGGACGGATTTTGATTTCTTCCCGCCGGAGCAGGCGGCGGCTTTTCAGGCGGACGATCAGCGGGTGTTTGACGGCCAGCCCGTGTCCAACCGCGAGGAACAGCTCACCAGCCCCGGCGGTTCCACCCGCTGGCTTCTGACGTCAAAAGTTCCCCTGTTCGACGCCGCCGGCCGGGTGACCGGCCTGGCCGGCATTGGCCTCGACATCAGCGAGCGCAAGCAGGCGGACGCGGCGCTGTGCGCGAGCGAGGAAAAGTTTTCCAAGGTGTTCCGCTCCAGTCCGGTGCCCGTGTCGCTTTCCACCATCAAAGAAGGCCGCTATCTGGATGTGAACGCCGAGTTTTTGAAGCTGTATGGATGGTCCCGCGAGGAAATGATCGGGCATACGGCGTTTGAATTGAACATCTGGGCAAACCCGGAAGATCGCGCCGCCGTCGTTTCAAAGGTCAAAGAGAATGGCTCGGTGCATAACTTTGAATTGGACATTCACACCAGGTCCGGCGAGCTTCGCCGCATATTGTGGTCGGTGGAAGCGGTGGTCATCGGTGATGAACACTGTTTTCTGGGAACATCGCTGGACATCACCGAGCGCCAGCGGGCGGAACGGGAAATCCAGCGACAGGCGGCTTTCGCCCAATTCAATCCCAACCCCGTGCTGGAACTCTCCGCCACGGGTGAAGTCCTGTATTTCAACGCCGCCGCACGCCAGATGGCGGACTCGCTCGGCCAGGAACATCCGTCCATGCTGCTGCCGCCCAACTCCGCCGCCATCGTGCGCGACTGCCTGGCCACGAACCAGCCGAACCTCCGTCTGGAAATCCTCGCCAAGGGGCGCACAATTTCGTGGTCGTTCTTCCCCGTGGCGCAAAACCGGGTGGTGCATTGCTACGGGGGCGACATCACCGCGCGCAAGCAGGTGGAAGCCGCGCTGAACTACGAACGGGATTTGTGGCGGATGCTGCTGGATACATCGCCCGACCATATTTATTTCAAGGACGCCCAATCCCGCTTCATCAAAGTCAGCAAAGCCCTGGCCCGCCGGGTCAGTCTGGAATCTGCGGATGAAATGTTGGGCAGGACGGATTTTGACTTTTTCACGGAGCCGCACGCCCGTTCCGCATTTGAGGACGAACAGGAAATCATCCGCACCGGCCGGCCGCTGATCGCCAAGGAAGAGCGGGAGGTTTGGAAGGACGGACATGTCACCTGGGCGTCCAGCACCAAAATACCGATGCGTGACGACAGCGGGGAGATCATCGGCATCATGGGCATTTCGCGCGATATCACCGAACACAAGCTGGTGGAGGAATCCAATGCCCGGCTGGCGATGGCCGTCGAGCAGGCCGTCGAGACGGTCGTGATCACCGACACCGACGGTGCCATTCTTTATGCCAACCCGGCGTTTGAGAAAACGTCCGGCTACACCCGCGCGGAGGTGCTCGGCCAGAATCCCCGCATTCTCAAGAGCGGAAAACAGGATGCCGGGTTTTACCGCCGGATGTGGGACGCCCTCGGACGCGGAGAAACCTGGAGCGGTCATTTCACAAACAAACGCAAGGACGGCACGTTTTACGAGGAGGAGGCCACCATCTCGCCCGTGCGGGACGCGGCGGGCGCAGTCGTCAACTATGTGGCCGTCAAGCGCGACGTGACACATGAAGTGCAAATCGAGGCTGAATTGCGCCAGTCCCAAAAAATGGAGGCCGTCGGCAAGCTGGCCGCCGGCGTGTCGCATGATTTCAACAACATTCTGGCGGTGATCCAACTGCAGGCCGGTCTGTTGAAGGCGGAGTCAAGTCTTTCGCCCGTGCAGCTGGATTATGCCGCCGAGATTGAAAAGGCCACCCAGCGCGCCGCCGATCTCACCCGCCAGTTGCTGGTGTTCGGCCGCAAACAGGTGTTGCAACTGTGCGACCTGGATTTGAACGTCGCCGTCGCCAACATGACCAAGATGCTGCATCGCATCGTCGGCGAGGATGTGCAACTGAAGCTGGAGTTTTCGTCCGAGCCGTTGTGGATTCATGCCGACGCGGGCACGATGGATCAGATCCTCTTGAACCTGACGGTCAATGCCCGCGACGCCATGCCCAAAGGCGGACGGCTCATTATTGGAACTTCCGCCGTGATGTTTGACGAAGTCATGGTGGCGCAATCACCCCAGGCCAGGCCCGGTTCATACGTCTGCCTGAACGTGACCGACACCGGCTGCGGCATCGCACCGGAAATTCTGCCGCACATTTTTGAGCCGTTCTTCACCACCAAGGAGGTCGGCAAAGGCACCGGCCTCGGGCTGGCCACCGTCTGGGGCATCGTCGAACAACAACACGGCTGGATCAGCGTGTATAGCGAAGCCGGCCACGGAACCACATTCCGGGTTTTTCTGCCGCGACTGATGAAGACTCCGAATAAAAAGGCCGGCTGGGCGTCACTGGCATCCATCGTTGGCGGCAAAGAAACGATTCTGCTGGTCGAGGATGACCCCTCGGTGCGTCGCGCCACGCAAACCTCCTTGACGCGCTGCGGCTATCGCGTGCTGGAAGCCCCGACGGGGATCATCGCCCTGGAAGTGTGGCGGCAGCACCACGGCGAAATTCAACTGCTGCTCACCGACATGGTGATGCCGGACGGCATGAATGGCAAGGAACTCGCCCGGCGGCTGCTGCAGGAAAATCCCCGGCTAAAGGTCATCTACGCCAGCGGTTACTGTGCCGACGTTGCCGGCGAAGACCTGGTCTTGCAGGAAGGCGTCAATTTTCTCACCAAGCCGTTTGAAGCGCACAAGCTCATGCAGGTCGTCAGAAATTGTCTGGATGCAGTTTGACCGCGCGGATTTGCCTTTGGCCGCCACACTTCTCGTCGGTGGCCAGAAGCCTTTTCAAATAAAAATCCGGAGTTTGAAAGAATCATTGCTGGCTTGAGCCGGCGGCGATAAACTGCCCCCATGCTGCAAGCCGCCACCGAGCCTCGCGCCGAAGCCGCCGATGACGTCCGCGAGGCGCATCTCGCCGCTTTCCGCTTCATGTTGCGGGCGCGGCTGCTGGATGACAAGTTCGCCGTGCTTTACCGCACCGGCAAAATCCACGGCGGCGTGTTTCTCGGCCGCGGGCAGGAAGCCTTGAGCGCCGCCCTCGGCGTTTCCCTGAAAAAAACCGACGTCTTCGCCCCGCTCATCCGCGACGCCGCCGGTCGCATGGCTTTTGGAGAACCCATTGTTGACGCCGTCCGCACCTACCTCGGTTCGGCGCTGGGCCCAATGCGCGGGCGCGACGGCAACGTCCATCGCGGCAATCCACGAACCGGCTATCTGCCGATGATCAGCCATCTCGGCGCGATGGTTTCCGTTGTGAACGGCGTTTTATTCGCGCGGCGGCTCAAAAACATTTCCGGCACAGTCGGCGCTGCCTGCCTCGGTGACGGCGCGACCTCCACCGGCGCATTTCACGAAGCGCTCAACCAGGCCGCCGTCGAAAAACTGCCGCTCGTGCTCGTGGTGGCCGACAACCAATTTGCCTATTCCACGCCGACCAGCCGCCAGTTTGCCTGCGAAAGTCTCGCGGACAAGGGGGTGGGCTACGGCGTCGCGTCCCATTCCGTGGACGCCACTGATTTGACCGCGTGCTTGAAAATTGTCGGCACTGCCGTCGCGCAGGCGCGCGCGGGCCACGGCCCGCAGCTCGTCGTGGCGAAATTGCTGCGGCTCTGCGGCCACGGCGAACATGACGACGCGAATTACATTGTCCCGGCATTGAAAAATTCCCCGCTCGGACGCGACTGCCTGAAAGTCGCCGAGCAGTTTTTGCTCCGGCAAAAATGGGCGGAGGCCGCCACCATCGCCGCCTGGCGCCGCGAAGCCACCCGCGAAATTGAGGAAGCCGTCGCGCAGGTCCAGCGCGAACCCGCGCCCGATCCGTATGTGGAAAACTGGTCGGCCATTTCCTCCGAACACCTGAACGAGACGCACGAGCAAAATGGCCGCTGAAATCACCTACATTGACGCCATTCGCGAAGCGCAGGCGCACGCCCTGCGCGACGATCCGCGCGTGTTCCTCTACGGGCAGGATGTCGCGGCGTTCGGCGGCGCCTTCAAGGCCACCAAAAATCTGGCGAAGGAATTTCCCGGCCGCGTGTTTGACTCGCCCATCAGCGAAGACGCGATGGTCGGCCTCGCCGTCGGCGCGGCGATTGAAGGCCTGCGACCGATCATCGAAATGCAGTTCGCCGATTTTTCCACCGTCGGTTTCAATCAAATCGTCAACCAGGCCGCGACGCTGTTCTGGCGCACCGGCGTTCCCTGTCCGATCACCGTGCGGCTGCCGTTCGGCGGCACGTCCGGCGGCGGGCCGTTTCACAGCCAGAGTCTGGAGACGATTTATGCGCATTACCCTGGTCTCATCGTGCTGACGCCCGCAACGGTCGAAGACGCTTACAGCATGTTGATCGAAGCCGTGGCGATTGACGATCCCGTGATTTTCTGCGAACACAAATTTCTCTACCGACATCTCAAGGCGGAAAAATTGCCGACCGAGGCGCTGCCCGTGGGCAAGGCGCGGATTGCGCGCGTCGGCCGCGATCTCACCATTGTCGCCTACAGTGCGATGGTGCAGGATGCGCTGGAAGCCGCCAACGAACTCGTGCCGGAAGGCTGGGAGGTCGAAGTCGTGGATTTGCGCTCCGTGAAGCCGCTCGACACCGACACGGTGATGGCCTCGGTCGCGCGCACCGGAAAACTGCTGTGCGTCGGCGAATCCTGGCCGTGGGGCGGCGTGACGGCGGAGGTCATCGCGCGCGTCGCCAGCGAAGGCTACGGCCTGCTCGACGTGCCGCCGCAGCGGCTCAACGCCAAGGACACGCCCGTGCCGTATCATCCGAACCTGTGGGCCGCGCACCGCCCGACCGTCCGCGCAGTCGCCGCCGCCGCGCGGAAAATCTTGCGCTCATGATTTGCAACCACCAAGACACCAAGGCACCAAGCCAATTGAAACAGCTCTATACGCCTGTTTCAGCGGATCTTGACCGCCTGGCGAAAGAAGTGGTGGATGCCGCGTTCAAGGTTCATGCAACGCTTGGGCCGGGTTTGCTGGAATCCGTTTATGAAATTTGTCTGACACATGAATTAACCAAGCGCAGTTTGAAAATTCAAACTCAACTTGCGTTTCCGATTGTTTATGACGATTTGCGCCTGGACGCAGGCTTGCGGATTGACCTGCTGGTTGAAGCACAACTGGTGGTTGAACTAAAAGCCGTCGAAACCATGCTTCCGCTCTTTGAAGCGCAGCTTTTGACGTATTTGAAGCTGACCAACAAACGGCTGGGCTTACTAATTAATTTCAACATGCCAAAAATCAAAGACGGCATTAAACGAATTATTTTATGAAACCTTGGTGCCTTGGGGTCTTGGTGGTTTAACTTTTTAATCGCATGCAAATTCCCATCATCATGCCGCAGCTCGGTGAATCCATCGCCGAGGCCAAAATCGTCAATTTCCTCGTCCAGCCCGGCGACATGGTCAAGGCCGACCAGGATTTGATCGAGGTCGAGACCGACAAGGCCACCATGACCGTCGCGTCACCGTGCCAAGGGAAGATTGAAAAAATCACCGTGCAGTTGCACGAAAGCTACGCCGTCGGCGCCACGCTCGGCCAGATTGAGGCGACCAGCGAAGAGGCCGCGCGTCTGGGACTTGATGCAGCGCCTGAAAAAACTTCTGACCCGCAGCCCGTTTCAAAATCAGAAGCCGGCGGCCGCGATCAATCGCGCGTCCAGCCCACCATCCGCGGCCTGCCCGTGCCCGCGAACGCCGCCGGCGCCAGCTATCTTTCCCCGCGGCTCAAGGCGCGCATGGACGAACTGGGCCTCCACGCCGCCGACCTCGCGGGCATCGCCGGCAGCGGCGCGGCGGGGCGCGTGACGGTCGGGGATTTCGAGAAGTTCATCGCCAGTCTTGAAAAGCAAAAAATCAGCCAGGCCTCGTCCATGCGCGTGGCCGTGGCCGATGCGATGCGCCGCAGTTGGACGCGGCCGCTCGCCACCGTCGGCCTGCCCGTGCCGCTCGACGCCGTGCTCGCGCATCGCAAGGCGTCCAATCCCAAGCCCGGCCCCGCGCTTTACGCCTTGCGCGCCTTGGCGCTGGCGCTGGCGGAAAATTCCGCCGTCGTCGGCCGGCTCATCGGCAATAAAATTGTCCATCCGAGTTCCATTGACGTCGGTTTCGCCGTGGAAGCGGAGGATGGCGTGCTCGTTCCCGTCATTCGCGCCGCCGATAAAAAGCCGTTGAAAGAACTCGTCCTGCGTTACGATGAACTGGTGAGACTTGCGCGCCAGCGGAAACTGCCGCTGGACGCCACCGGCGGTTCCGTGGCCACCGTGACCAACTTCGGCACGTTCGGCCTCATCTGGGCCACGCCCATTCCGCTGCCGGAACAGACGATCGTGCTCGGCCTGGGCGCGGGCCGGCGGATGCCGTATTGGGACGAGACCCAAGGCCAGTTCGTGCCGGTCATGGAAGCCGGTCTCACGCTGAGCTTTGACCACCGCGTGCTGGACGGCGGGGCGGCGGGACGGTTGCTGCAGCGCATCGTCGCGCTGATGAAACAGCCGGAGAAGCTGTAGGCCCGGTGGCGCGCCCGTCTTCGCCGTCTCCATTTCCTTGGTTTCATCCGCCCGCTTGCCGGCCGTGGCCTGTGGCCGTTTCGGTTAACCTTGGCCCAGTCTGGCCTGCCAGCGGGAAAAGCGGCGGCGGGCGGCCGCCGTCCAAAACGCTGGCGCGCGGTTCGGGAACCAGCGCAAACGCGCAGCGTCTGGGAGTGCTCCCGTTGCTCCGGAGCTTTGTCCACCTGAACCATGCATGTGCCAAGGTCAGGGTGATCTGCTGTAATTTGAGGCGCGGAGCGCGGGTCTGTGACCCGCAGCAGCCAGGCCTTGCCAGCAGACTTGCGGCGGCTCACCGGGCCGCGCTCCGAAATCAGGACGCCGCCGAAACCAAACCGGGTCAAAACACTTTTCATTTCGCGGACGTTTCCTAAACTCCACGCATGGCCAAAAAGATTTCCGGCGCGAAAACTTCCGATGCTGTAGCGGCGGTCTACCAAGCCACATTGATTGCCAACGACATAATCTCTCCATTTAGCTTGCGAGCGGAGTCATTCCGCCGTCAGCCAAGTCATTTCTCCTATTTGCCGGATGATTTTTCCGTCAGCCAAGTGACCGGGCAAACTTGCCAGGCCATTTTTCTGACGCGCAAGTCGTTTTGCAAATTTGCCAACCCGCTGGCGCGCTTGCGAAGTCATTTTTCTGACGGAAAAACGACCCGGCAAGCTTGCCAAACGACTTGGCAAATGAGCGAAGTCATTTTTCTAACGCGCAAATCGTTTTGCAAATTTGCAAAACGGGTGGTCCAACGCAAAAACCCTGAAAAACGCGAGTTTTCCCGTTTTTTCGGTGGGAATGGTCAAAACGAGACAGTTTTGACCGTTGCCGCCCCGGCCCAAGTCAGGTCGGGAGCGAAGCGATGACAATAGCCCAGCCATTCATGGCTGGGCAAAGCGTCAATTACATGAAAAAGTCCCGCGAGGGACGGCAGGAAAATGGGGTGGCCGTCCGCAAGACCTTTCGTCCCTGGCGGGACTTTGGACGATTGCGGGCAACGAGTCCCAGCCATGAATGGCTGGGCTATTTTCAGGGACAGCGGCTCGACGCCGAAAACGGCAACCGGGACGGGCGCGCTCCCCAGCAATGTCCCAGCCGTGCGGCCATTGGCAGTTTGGGGTGGACGAACGGGGCAAAGGGCGTTTGATGTTAATCTGAATGAAAAAGAAATGACTGCACGACGCGCCATCACTCTGTATGATTACATTTGAATTTTATGACAAATGTTGATCCGTGGTTGCAGTTGGTGGTTGCGAGCAGCATCCGCATTAACGACAGCACTGACCGCCAAATAGAGAACGACATTACTCTCCACGTTGGCGGTCTTTTGGTTAGCGGAAATATTATCAGCGGCCGCGATTTTTTAATGTCCTATCCACAAACCGACAAGATGCAAGAGTGGTTGGATAAATTAGAAAAACCGGAGAATACTCCCGTTGACAAATCCAGCGAAGATTTGCCTGAATTTATTCATCTATCGGGGGCACGATTTTTTATTCCCGGAAACCCACCCATCCCAACAGATGATGATAGAGTATTTTGGCGCGGACGCATTTCGGAAGTCTCTGGATTTCATTTTGGCATCTTGAAGGTTGGTGCCAAACCAGCTTAAACACCAAAAATCTCATTCTCCCTAGATGAAAACGAATCGGTTGTTTTGGATTTTGTTTCTGGCGGTGAGGCTGTCTGCGCAAACCATCACCACGCAGCCGACTAATCAAGCGGTGCTCGCTGGCGGCAACGTGACATTTAGCGTGGCGGTTTCCGGCAACTCCCCATTCACCTACCAATGGCAGTTCAACGGCTCGAACTTGACAAGCGACATCATCACGACTGTGGCAGGGAATGGCACCAACTCTTTTTATGGCGACGCAGGCAATGCGACCAATGCAGGATTGTATGAGCCAACCAGCGTAGCGGTGGATTCTGTGGGTAATCTTTTCATTGCGGACGAGTTCAACAGCCGTATTCACAAGGTCAATACTAATGGCATCATCACGACTTTCGCAGACACTGGCACCAATTTTTTTCTGGTGACGGTGGTGCTGCAACCAATGCGGCGCTGAATTATCCGTCTGGTGTGGCGGTGGATACTTGGGGCAATCTTTTTATTGCGGATGGAAATAACAATCGCATCCGCAAGGTGGACACTAATGGCATTATCACGACCGTTGCAGGCGATGGCATTAATTCGTTTTTTGGTGACGGTGTAGCCGCGACGAACGCTGGCCTTTACGCGCCAAATAGCGTGGCTGTAGATGCCGTGGGTAATCTTTTCATCTCGGATCAATACAACTACCGCGTTCGCAGGGTGAACACGAATGGCATCATCACCACAGTTGCAGGCAATGGCATCCTTTACGCTAATGGCGACGGTGGAATGGCAATCAGTGCTGGGCTTAGTCCAACCGGCGTTGCGGTGGATACTGTAGGCAATCTGTTTATTACGGACGGCAACAACCGCATCCGCAAAGTTAATACAAACGGCATAATCACTACCGTGGTGGGCAAAGGCGGCGACGGTGGAGCCGCGACCAATGGGACGCTGTGTTATCCATCCGATGTTGCTGTGGATTCAATCGGCAATATGTTCATTGCGGATTCCGCCAATGTCCGTATTCGTAAAGTTTACAATCCATTTAGTCTGCCGTCATTGGCATTGAATATAGTTTCAAATGCTGAAGCTGGAAATTACTCTGTCATTATTACCAGTTCGTCTGGGAGTGTGACGAGCAGCGTTGTCGCGTTGAAGGTGGTTTCGCTAAACATCACTGCGCCGACAGTTCTCGCCAACCGCCAGTTTCAATTCAGCTTCGACACCGCAACCGACGTGAATTATGCGGTGCAATATTCGACGAATCTGACGCAATGGTTTCCCTTCGTGACTTTGGGCGGAATCGGCGTGCCGTTAACTTTGATTGACCCGGACACAGCTGCCAGCCAGCAACGCTTTTATCGCTTCGTCCTGTCGCCGCAATAATTTCAATAGGCCACACCGGCACGGTGTTTCATCACGGACGATGGTTATTTGATTTCCAATTATCACGTCGTCAAGGATGCGGACAAAGTGTGTTTGCTCACGGGCGCGGGCAAAAGGCTAACTGGGCTTGCTTCGATAAAGTGGACGGAGAAGTTGGGTCATTTGGTTAGTTGTTTA
>CAYVGC010000027.1:0-45249 GCA_964449815.1 uncultured Bifidobacteriaceae bacterium | reverse complement strand
AAGGCGCGGACGATGTCGTCGGTGACCTGCGTGAGCGGATGCAATTTGCCGAGCGCGCGGCGGCGACCCGGCAGCGTGAAATCGGTCGGCTCCTTCGGCAGCGCGGCTTTCAATTCCAATTCCTCGCGGCGCGAGACGAGCGCGGCTTCAAGTTCAATCTTGGCGGCGTTGATGAGTTTGCCGGCGGCGGGTTTTTCCGCCTTCGAGAGCGTGCCGAGCTGTTTCATCAGCGCGGTGAACCTGCCGTTCGGGCCGGTCCACGCGCCCTTGACTTGTTCCAGCGCGGCGAGGTCGGACGCATTTTTCAACTCGGTCAGCGCGGCCTGCTTCAGCGGCTCGATGTCATTCAGGAGTCCCATAAAATATGGATGGAGGATAAACGATGGCGGCCGGAAGAAAAGAAAAACGGGCAACCATTGCTGGCTGCCCGTCGAGAGGGTTGCTGGAATCAAGCTTTCGCCAGCGCGGCGCCGGGCTTGTTCTTCAGCGCGTTCTTGGCGACGTTCACGATTTCCAGGAACGCGGTGCTGTCGGTCGCGGCAAGGTCGGCGATGATCTTGCGGTCGAGTTCGCATTTGGCGGCGATCAGGCCTTCGATGAGGCGGCTGTAGGTGATGCCGGCGGCGCGGGCGGCGGCATTGATGCGGATCTGCCAGAGATAGCGGTAATTGCGCTTCTTGGTGCGGCGGTCGCGGTAGGCGTAAACGCGGCCGTGGTCAACGGCGTCGGACGCATAGCGATAAAGTTTGGAGCGCTTGAGGCGGAAGCCCTTGGCGGCGATGAGCATTCTTCCGCGACGTTTGCGGGAAGCAGGGGAATTGGTGACACGCATGGTTCGTTAAAAAGTTAAATGGTTCAGAGGCCGTAGGGCAGGTTCTGGGTGATGCGGTAGGTGTCGGTCTTGTCCACGACCGCATATTTGCCGAGGCGGCGGAGGCGTTTGGCGTTTTTGGTTTGGGCCAGGTGACGGCGGCCGGCGTGGGAACGCATGACCTTGCCGGTGGCGGTGATTTTGAACCGTTTGGCCACGGATTTTTTGGTTTTGATGCCTTTGGGACGTCGCATAAATTTTAATTCAATAGCAAAAGAGCGCGAAATATATGTTTTTATTTGCTCCGTTGCAAGCGGGAAATTTTTCCCAACCGGCTGGTTACGGCGTGTTGGTGCTGAGGTTTGATGGCAGGCCGTTCGCGGGCCTGGTCAAATCAATCGGCGCGCCGGCATTCAGTTGCGCGAGCACGGTGTCGGTGATGTCCGCCGCAGAGTCGCAGTAAACCACCACCTCGGTTTGCGAGGAATTGAGCACGAGCGTGTAGCCGCCGGCCCTGGCCTTGTCGGCCACGGCCTTCTGGATTTCGGTGACGAGATTGCCGCTCATGCGCTGGCTCTGGTCGGCGAGCTGGGCCTCGGCCTGCCGCTGAAATTGTTCGAGGGCGACCTTGGAACTGTTGATTTCCCTGGCCTTGTCGGCGGCGGCCTGTTTGCGTTTGTCGCGTTCGTCAGTGGAAATGGCCTGATCGTTGGCCTGATCCAGCAGCTGCTTGTAATCGGTCTGGGCCTTGTCCAGACCGTCGGCCATGTCTTTGATTTCCTTGCGCAATTCAGTTTTGCGGCTTTCCAGCGCGGACGTGGCCTGCTTGGTCTTCCAGTAGCCGTTAAAAATCTTCTTCATGTCCACGTTGGCCACCTTGGTCTGCGCGGAAGCCCCCAGCGCCGTGGCGGCCAGCAGGACAACGGTCAAAAGAGTCAGTCGCAAATTTTTCATCGGCGAAAAGAAAAGCATATTTTCCCGCAGAAGCGAGCACAAAATGCCGGGTCAAAGCTTTTGCAGGCGGAAAAACTGCGCCGGGTTGGTCGGATTAAACTGAAAGCTGTAAACGCCATTATTGGTGGACACCAGAGAATTGGTCACCGCCGTCCAGCCATCCGGCGCCACCAAATTGGCGGTGGTTTCCAGGCTGAAAAAGGCCGGCGACTCCTCGCCGAGCGGCGGCCACGACACCAGAACATTTGTGGCCGAGGCCACCAGCGTCAGCAGCGGCGTCGGGGCTGCCGGGAGAATCTTGGTCAGAAAACCGTCGCTGGTGCCGTAGCGGGCCGAGTCGCTGTTGAGCACCGGCTGATAGGCGTTGAAGGCTGGAAAATCAATCGAGAACGTCTGGCCGGCCACATAGGCGTTGCCCGCGCCGTCCACGGCGATGGCGTTGCCGGAATCATTCAGCGCACCGCCAAGATACGATGAATAGAGCAGGCCGGACCAGTCGGCCTTGAAGGCGATGACAACGGCGTCACTGCCGCCGGAATTGGTCGCGCGCAGGGAGCCGATCAGGCTGGCGGGGGTCACGGGGAAATTCGTGGACGAGGCGGTGCCGACGATGAAAATGTTGCCCGCCGCGTCCCGGGCCACGCCGCTGGCCACGTCCAGGCCGTAGCCGCCAAAAGTCAGCGAGTGGCCGAGGCCGGTGTTGGTCCCGTCCCAGGTGATCTGCGCCAGAAACGAATTTGTGGCCAGGACGTAACCCGTGTAGTTGGTCTGGACAAATGAGGTGAGGTTGGTGCTGAAGCCGGCGACGATGTTGGTGTAGGGGAAATTAGTCGAGATGGTTGAGCCAACGACGTAAGCATTGCCGAAACCGTCCACGGTGATGCCGGAAGCATAATCGCTGTTCGTCCCGCCGAGAAAGGTGGAATACACCAGCCCGGCAAAATTCGGCTGGAACTTGCTCACAAAGGCGTCGAATGCCGGAGTGGCGTTGGTTGTGCCGTTGAGAAGCGTGAAACCGGCCAGCGCATTTTTCGTGGGAAAGTTGGTTGAAGCCGTAAAGCCGGTGACATAAACAGAACCGCTGGCATCTACCGCGATGGCGGTGGCCTGGTCATAATTATTGCCGCCAAGGTAGGAACAATAACTGAGATTGGTTCCACCGGGTGCAATTTCCGCCACGAACGCATTGAAATTGTAAGGACCAGGAAACACATTTGTGCATAAAATGTGCTTTTGGAACGCATTGGCGGAGAATGGAAGGTTGGTGGAACTTGTGTAACCAGCAATATAAGCCACACCGGACGAGTCCACAGTGATTGCACTTGCAACATCAACACCGTTGCCGCCCAAATAAGTCGAATAAATGAGCGTCGTGCCGTTGGTATTTAACTCGGTAACAAAGGCATCGGTTGGATAGGCTCCAACAGGCTTGAATATTTGCCCGGAGATTTTCCCATATAACGCGTTGGTCGTGGGAAAATCGGGCGAGTCAGTCCATCCGGTCAGGTAGGCATTACCAGAGTTATCCACAGCCAAACCGAGGGTGGCTTCATTGCCGCTGCCGCCGAAATAAGTAAAATACAAGTTGGTTCTTCCCGTGTTGTCGAATTTTGCCACAAACGCATCGCCGGTGATTGTTCCGCCGTGGAAATTGGTCTGAAATGCACCAGCAGCATTGGTCCAGATCGTGGAAAGAGTTTCGCCGGCGACATAAATGAAACCGTTTGCATCCACCGCAACGGCGTTAGCAATGTCGCCTCCGTTGCCGCCGAAGTAGGTCGAGAAACTCAAAATCGGGTCAATCACCAGCGGCAGGCTGTGATCGTAACTGCCGAGGGCAAAGGTGACCGTGTGTGCGTCGAGCAGTTTGTAACCGCCGCTGATTGTCTGTCGAGCCGCCCCGACATTTTGATAGACCACCGGCTGATGCTGAACGATTTCGCCGCCGTTCAAGCTGACGATGAGTTCGCCCTGCGGGTTCACGGAAATTTTCTCCGCACCATCGAAGCGGATGGTTATCATCTTCGGATCAATGCCCGGTGCCAGGTCAAAGTCGTATTCAAGCTGCCGCCCGTTGCCGTAATAGACGGCGTTGACGCCGGGATAAAGGTTGTCAACGCGCAGTCTGGCGAACGTCGGCACGCCGGACTGCCACTGTGCGGGGTTGTTGCCGACAAAATAGTTTACCTTGCCGGACAACTCAGAATCACCGGAAATCTGCGCCGACGTATTTGCGCCCACGAATTGCATCCGAGCGGCGGCAGTCTCGCCAGTGGATTTGCGCAACACCAATTGCGCGCTTGTCGCTGACATCAACAATTCCGCGTTGTGGCCATGCGCGAGGAATGGCACGGTGGCGCTATCCTGGCCATGATTAGCCTCAAACCACAACGGCAGGCTGCCGGCGTTCAAGGCGGTTTGGGCCGGCAACTGAACGGTGGCCAGACCGACGGCCAGCGCGGCCATGATAAAATTTTTCATTAAAGGATTCATCTTAAAAAGGACGCTTCCAGCCGACACCAAATTGAAATTGTCCGCTGCTGCTGTTGTAACTGTCGTGGCTGATGGGAATGCCGTAATCCAGCCGCAACGGGCCGAGGTGCGGAATGTTCAACCTCATGCCAACCCCCCAGTCGTCACTGTAGCTGGTGGAGAAGGAATACGCGGCTGAGTCCAATGCGCCGATGTCGTAGAACAACGCAAAACGCAAGCCCACGCCCCCGTCTTTTTCAAAGATGGGAATGCTGTATTCCAGCGAACCAAACCAATAGCTGTCGCCGCCGATGGGTTCCGTCGGCACATATGGTGCGGTGGAATCAAAAGCCTCGCGTGGCCCGACGTTGCGGTATTTGTAACCACGCAACGAATACATGCCGCCAAGATAATAACGGTCGTAGAATGGAACGTCACCGCCTTCGAGACTGTCGGCCACGCCGCCGCGCCCGCCCACTTCAATGATGTGTCCTTTGGCAAATCCGGGAAAATACCAGGCAGAGGTCAGTTCGATCTTGTAAAAAGTCGTGTCTCCGTTGGAAAATTCACTGGAAAGTTCAGTGCGCTGGCCGTGATTGGGCAATTGTGTGCTGTTGCTCGTGTCGTAAGCCAGCGAGCCGCCGGCGCGCTGGTAAAAATGGTCGCCAGTTTCATTGAGGATTGACAGCGGCACGTTCCGCGAAGTCCAGTTCGGCGGGGTGTAAAGCCAGTCATGCCAGCCGCTGTTCAATGAAATGCCCACGTCTTCCACCGTGTAATGCACGCTGCCGATCAGAAAGTCGCTGCCCAGCGCGCGGGTGAGGCTGAGTTTGGCTCCGGTGCGGGTTTCGTCGAAAATATTGTTCGGGCTTTCAAAATCCAACTGGTGACGGTAAAGATCCACGCCGAACGAGAGCTTGCGGTTGAGGAACCACGGCTCGATAAAAGAAAGTTCATAGTCCTGGCGCTCGGTGCCGATCTGCACGCGCAGGCGGATTTTCTGGCCGGCCCCGGTGAAATAGGGCGGCTTGAACAGGTCAAAATTGGACTGTGAAACTTCCGCGTAACCGACCAGCGAATCCACGGAGCTGAAGCCGGCGCCGACGGTGAAGTTGCCGGTGTTCTTTTCCTCAACATTGACGATGAGGTTTTTCTCGCCGGGCGTCGGCGGGTCAATCGGTTCCGGCCGCAGGTCCACTTTTTCAAAATATTCCAAGCCTTCCAGGCGTTGCTTGCTGATTTTGACGCGCACCATGTCCAGCACCTCGCCGGGTGAAATCGCCAGTTCGCGGCGGATGACCTTGTCCTTGGTCTTGAGGTTGCCGTGGATTTCAATTTTTTGGACGTAGGATTTCTGGCTGTCCTGCACTTGAAAATCCAGGTCCATCGTGCCGGTCTCGACGTTGGGCACGCGGACGATGCGCAGGGCCTGGCCCTGGGAAATGTCCACATAACCCCTGCTGCCGTAAAAATCCTCGATGAGGTCGGTGTCCTGGGTCAAGCCGTCAGGTTTGAAAGTGTCCCCGCTGTCCATCGGCAGACCGTGAACCCCGAGCTTGGGCTTGAGGTGCTCATAGTCATGCACGTAATGAAGCCCTTTGAGGATTTCCGCGTCGGAAAAAATCTTGTTGCCGGAAATTTTCACGGAGCCGACCTTGTATTGGCGGCCTTCATTCACGAAATATTTCACGATCATCGTGTTGATGGTCGGGCGTTCGAGCTTCACGTCCTTGATTTCAAAGTCCAGATAGCCGTGGTTGCGGTAGAAATCCACCAGCCGGTCGCGGTCGCCGTCAAATTCATCCTCCTGAAAATACCCGCTGCCGGTCAGCCAGGAAAACGACCAGCGCCGCCGCATTTTGAGTTCTGACCGCAAAGCCTTCTGCTTGAAATCCAGCGCGCCCAGAAACTCCACGTCCTTGATCTTCACCTTCGGGCTTTCCTCGATGTGAAACGTCACCTCGCCGTGGCCGGTCAGTTCCTCGATGTTCAGGACATATTTCACCTTGGTGTCGGCCAGGCCGTTTTTTTCATACAGTTTCTTCATCTCCTGCACGTCGGTGAAAACCTTCTGCTCGTCCAGCGCCTCGCCGACCTTGAAGGTGACTTTTTTCTTCAGCTTGGAATCGCTTAATTTCTTGTTCCCCTCAAATTTGATCGCCGTGATGCGCGGACGCACCTGCACTTTGTAGGTCAGCACCACGCCGCCGTCATCGGCCTGGTCCACCGAAACGGCGATGTTGTAGAACTGCCCGGTGCCGTAAAGCAGATGCACGTCGTCCTCGGTGAGACCGGGCTGGTAAGTCGCGCCGGGTTTAAGCCGGATGTTTGAGCGGATGAACTCCTCGCTGACGGACGCGGGTCCGACAAACTTGATGTTCACGCGGTCAATTTTTGGTCCCAGACTCTGCGCCCACGCGGCGGTCGCGCAGCCCAGGATCATGGAAACACCCAGAGGTTTGATGATTGATTTCATTATTTACCGGCCCGCAGGCACATCTTCGTCGCTAAACTTCGCCGCACTTTCAAAACGCGTGTATGGTCTTATGAATGTCAGTTTCACATCGCCGGTCGGCCCGTTGCGCTGCTTGGCGATCAGAAAATTCACCGCAATGCCGTCATTTTCTTCCTGCACCGCGCCGTCATCGTCATCGCCGGCATCAGGCTTGTAAAGCAGCCCGACCAGGTCGGCGTCCTGCTCAATGGAGCCAGATTCGCGCAGGTCGCTCAACCGCGGCTTCCGGCTCTTGTCTTTTTCCAGCTCGCGGTTCAACTGGCTCAACACGATGACGGGCACGTTTAATTCCTTCGCCAGGGCCTTGATGCCGCTGGAAATGTCGGCAATTTCCTGCTGCCGGTTTTCTTGCGCCCGCCGCGCAGTAGAATTCAGCAGCTGCAAATAGTCAATGACAAACAGCTTGATGCCGTGCTGCTGGTGCATCCGCCGCGCCCGCGCCCGCAACTGCAAAACCGAAAGCCCCGCCGTGTCGTCAATCAGCAGTTTGGCCCCCGCCAGCCGGCCCGACGCCGTCATCAATTTCGGAAAATCCGCCTCGCTCATGAACCCGTCGCGGATGTTCCGCAGGTTGACCCGCGCCAGCGAACACAACATGCGCAGGATCAGCGACGACGCGCTCATTTCCAGACTGAACACGCCGACCGGCAAACCCAGTTCCAGCGCGACGTGTTCCGCAATGTTCATCGCCAATGATGTTTTTCCCATGCTGGGCCGGGCGGCGACCACGATCATTTCTCCGCCGTGCAGGCCGTCCGTCATCTTGTCCAGATCGGGAAAGCCCGTGGCAATGCCGCTCAACTCGCCCTTGCGGTTGAAAAAATGTTCAATCGTCACCAGCGCCTCGTTGACGAGCTTTTTGACATCCTTCACCTCGTTCTGCTCGCGCGATTCGTTGACGTGCAGGATGTCCTTTTCCACGTCGTCCAGCAGCGCGTCCACGTCGCCTTCGTAATCAAACACCCGCCCGACGACCTCCGTGCAGGTCTGGATCAGTTTCCGCAGCAGGTATTTTTCGCGGACGATGTCGAGGTAATAGGAAAGGTTCGCCGCGCTCGGCACCGCGTCCTGCAACTGGTTCAAATACGCGATCCCGCCGACCTGCGCCAAAAGCTGCCGGTCCTTCAAATTTTGCTGCACCGTTATCAGATCAACCGGCTGCCGCGCATTGAACATCTCCGACAGCGTCTCGTAAATCGTCTGGTGCCGCAGATCGTAAAACGCAGATTTGCCGTCGTCCTTGAGTTTTTCGATGCACTCGCCGATGCACTGGTTCGGGTCCAGCAAGGCGCAGCCCAGCACGCCCTGTTCGGCTTCCGGCGAATGCGGCGGCAGCCGGTCAATGCTTGTAGCCGCGGTCTGCGACCGCCGGTCGCCCTTTTGCCGGCGCGATTTTTTCAAATCTGGCGCTGCCCCGGCGCTGGCGGTTCCCTGCAAAGGGTCGGAAACTGAATCAATCATGGGGGCAGAAGATGAAGTTTTTTTGAATCGAATCAAACTCGTTTTATGCGCAGCGCCAAAAGTTCTTCACAAACTGGGAAAAAATGCAGTTGCAGCCGAGACGGTTTGGTCTGCTGCCTGTGGATATCTTTAACAAGTTTCGGTTGTCAGTCGGGGACCGGTTTGGGAGAGTAAAAAACAGAATGCAGGCCGAGGGTGGTTTTGAAAGCCGCCGGATTTTTGTTGGTTGCCTTGCCAGCGCAATTGAGTTTGGATTTCAATGACTCACAACATCAATACAACTCGGCCTGCACTTCAATTATTCGCCTTCCAGAAGTAATTAAAAGTCAAAGTTGTTGGCACTTTGCAAAAGTTCTTCACAAAGCTCTCTCATGTCTTGTGCATCTTTGCCTAACAAATTTGACTCGCCGGCATTCGCGGCTAGAATCCACAGAATTATTTTGCATGAATCGCAAACCGTCCTTGCTCGTCATTTTTCTCACGGTCTTCATAGACCTGATCGGCTTCGGCATCGTTGTGCCGCTGGTGCCGATTTACACCCGGCATTACGGCGCGAGCGGCTGGCTGATTGGCGTGATTATCGCGTCGTTCTCGGCGATGCAGTTCATTTTCGCCCCGATTTGGGGCAGGCTTTCCGACCACCACGGCCGCCGTCCGATCCTGCTCATCAGCACCGCCTGCGCGTCGCTGTCGTATGTGATTTTTGCGGTTGGTTCCGGTTTTGAAAACCACGCCGTCGCGCTCTGGACGCTGCTCGTCTCGCGCGTGTTTGCGGGCGCGTGCGGCGGCAACATCACCGTCGCCCAGGCTTACATCGCCGACATCTCCAAGCCGGAGGAACGCTCCAAAAGAATGGGCCTGATCGGCATGGCTTTCGGGCTGGGCTTCATTTTCGGCCCCGCCATCAGCGGCGTGATGCTCAAATTTTTCGGAGCCACCGGCCCCGGCTGGGCGGCGGCGACGCTGTGCGCGTTAAACTTCATTCTCGCCTTTTCCGTCTTGGCGGAAAGCTGGAAACCGGAGGCCAACCCGGCCACCCGTCGCCCGCGTTTCGCGCAATGGGGCCACACGCTGTCGCAGCCGAAAATTGGGCTGCTCGTTCTGATTTTCTTCCTCGCCACGTTCGCCTTCAGTTGTTTTGAAAGCACCCTGCCGCTCCTGGTCAGCGATAATTTCAAACTTGGTATCGCGGCGGATGCCACCCGGCCAGCCGGCACCGTCATTTCACTGTTCGTGTTCTGCGGTTTGATTTCCGCGTTCGTGCAAGGCGGCGCGATTGGCCGACTGGTCAAGATGTTTGGCGAGCCGAAATTGATCTGCGCGAGCCTGCTGATGACCGGCGCGAGCCTCGTGCTGCTGCCGCTGATCCATGGTGACGGCCCGCTGCACTGGTCGGCGGTGCTGCGCTTCGCTGACACACGCTGGATTGAAGTGCTCGCCTTGCTCGTGCTCCTGTCCGTCGGCTCCAGTCTGTCGCGGGCGCCGGTGTTCGGAATGTTGTCCAACCTCACGCCGGCGAACGAACAAGGCGCGACCATCGGCGTTGCCCAAAGCGCGGGCAGCCTCGCGCGCATCGTCGGGCCGCTGTTTGCCGCCACGCTTTATTTCCACGTCGCGATGCTGCCCTATTTGATTTGCGGCTCCATCGCGGTCGTCACTGGAATTCTGACCGTGCGCTCGCTGACGGCCAAGTGATGTTTGAGGGGTGAATTTTTATTCGTAACTAATTGCCGCAATCCAAAAAAAAGAGCGGCGGACTGACTTTACACCCGGAATTTGTCAGCCCGCCGCCTTGCCGTTCACACGAACGGAAGCTTATTGCTCACCCGACGGCGGGCCGGGCGGCGGATTATTGCCATCGTCATCACCGGGCGGCGGACCGGCTTGGCCACCATCAGGCGGCGGACCACCGGCGTTATTGCCCTCTTGCGGCGGCGGACCAGGCCGCTTGCCCAGATATTCGTCGCGCGTCAACTTTCCGTCGCCATTTTTGTCGAGCGTCTTCAGCACGGCGGGCGCATTGGCGATTTCGCTGGCATCAATCACGCCATCGCCGTTCGCATCCAGCGCCTTGATGATGAGCGGCAGCGGCGGACGCGGAGCGTCTTTGGGCGCGTCCGGCGGCAGCGGCGGCAGGTATTCATTTGTCGTCAAAACGCCGTCGCCGTTCTTGTCGAGTTTCGCCAACGCGGCGCTGGCGTTGGCGATTTCATCCGCGTCAATCACGCCGTCGTGATTGGCGTCCAGCACCATGATGATGGGCAGCGGCGGGTGACGATGATGTCCTCCTAGGCCACCCGGCCCTCCGGGGCCGCCGGGACCACCGCCGGGCGGTCCATCGTTGTTGTCTTGCGCGCTGGCGAGCAGCGCAGTAGTGCCCAGCGCAATGAGCGCGAGGGCAATCGTGTTTTTCATTTTCATATTCAGCCTTTCGTGTTGTTTGGTTGTGGGTGTAAATTTGTTACGGTCGGCTCTGTGGATTCATTTTTTCATTCCACTTTCCATCCGGTTGCCGGTCGTTTTCATGGCGCAAATCTACCACCGCCAACCTTAAGCAAGCGTTAAGCCGGAAAAGAATGTTTAGTGCGCGCAAAAGATTACCCTGGCAGCGTTTAAGATTACCCGCGCAACCCCGCAAATGGCCCGTGCGAACGATGAGCTTGGCCGTGCGCCGCAAAAAACAGTCCGTGCGCGGGGCAAAGTGCCCCGTGTGCGCGAAAACCCTTGTCGTGCGCGGGTTTTGACGCTCCGTGCGGAATGAAAGCCGTTCCGTGCAGGCCTCAAAATGGGTCGTGCATGGCACCAGACGGCATCCGCACGCCCGCAAATGCCCCGTGCAAACGCACATCCGTCTCGTGCGACGGCAAAAACCAATGGTGGCCGTCCGCAAGGACCCCGTGCGCGGCGAAAATCGTCCGGGTGGACAATATGCGGTCAAAGAATGGCAACAACCGGGTTGCGTGCGGTATTCATTTCGTCAAAATCGCGCTGACACCAAAGGTTCAAATTCAGCAACAGGATTATTATATGACCAACATTCAAACTCACGAAACGGACGCCTTTCAACGCGTGAAAAAATTCGCCGCCGACCACGCCGCCGATTTTCCGGCCACCAGCGTTGGCGGACAGCAATTCGCCATCGTCACCGCCGCCGTGCCACAGGCGCAATCGCAGGCCGCCGGCCAGCTTTCCGCCAAGGGCGACCGTGGACAGGCCACCAAAACCAAGGCGCAAATCCATCCCGATTTGCACGACCAGTTGAAAGCCATCAGCGAAAGCGCGCACACGCTGGCGGATTTGGGAACGCCCGGACTGGACGCCAAATTTCGGATGCCGCGCAGCGGCGGCCACGGCGCGCTGCTCACCGCCGCCCGCCAATTCCTGAAAGACGCCACGCCGATGAAAACCCAGTTTCTTTCCGTGAACCTGCCCGCCGATTTTCTCGACACGCTCACCCAAACCATTTCGGATTTTGACAGCGCGACCGACGACCAGACCGGCGGACTGGAAGGACAGTCCAGCGCCACGGTGGGACTTGCCGCCACCAATGCCGCTGCCCGCAAAGCGATGCACGCGTTGAACACGATTGTTCACAACACCTACAAGAACAATCCGGCCGTGCGCGCCGAATGGGTGATTGCCAGCCATATCGAATCCGGCAAAGCGCATCATGCCACGCAACCGGCTCCGCCGACTCCGCCCGTGACATCCAAGCCGTAAACCAAACGGCCATGCCCAACAAATCGCGGACTGCCTGGAATCAATTGAACAAACAATTGACCCAGGCGAAATCCCTCATGCGCCAAATGCGCCAGACGGTCGAGGACGTGGAAGATGCCCGGACGATTGAACGGGCGAAAAGCGCGCATGGCAAAAAGGCGCGCATCCCGTGGTCACAGGTGAAAAAGGAAGCGGGACTGGATTGATCCACCGCCCGCGCCGCCGACTCCGCCCGCGACACCGGGCAAATAAAATCAATTCCGCAAAAGCATAGCGGCCTTCGGAAACGGAGGCCGCTTTTTATGCAAAAGAACGCTGCTGGTCCGTGGGCAAATTCGTTCTTGCTGCAAAGGTTTGGTTCGGCTTCAATTTGAACGCTCTGAAAAAGCAGAAATATGCCTGACAAAAAGGTAGAACTTGCGCGACTGATAAAGAAACGAATCGCTCACGACAAACTTTGGGGCGCAGCCAATTTTGGTGCTGCTTACGCTATAGTTTGGATTACAACTCTGGCAAGCTTTGGCGCAGTAATCTCTGCCGCTGTAAAAGGACCAGCAATATTAACTGTGGCGTTAACGACAATTTCCGGCAGCATTATCGTATTAGGCCGCAATCAGAATTTTATGTCGTTATCAAGATGGCATCACAAACTGGCTGCTCGCCTGCAAGCCATTGAACGTTCAATGGAGTTTGAAAACAAGCCGATAGAAGCGGCAAGCGCTGAATACTCAAAAACGATGATCGAATTTGAGGATAAATCTCCAATCATAATTATTGGCGGATTGTTGGAACAAAATAGCAAGGATGTCAAAAAATCAGCAAGCTTATGAAACTAAAGGCATTGATCATAGCAGTGGTGATGCCGACATTTTTGGTGATGCCGACCTTTGGCCAAGCTGTCACCAAAATTGCGGAAGGGGCTTATCACAGCCTGTTCCTCAAATCCGACGGCAGCCTTTGGGCGATGGGTGACAATCTTGACGGCGAACTTGGCGACGGCACATATTCTACAAGCCCTCCCTACGGCACAAATCGGCCTGAAAAAATCGTCGCCAGCGGAGTCACGGCTATTGCGGCAGGATATTATCACTGCCTGTTTCTCAAATCTGACGGCAGCCTTTGGGCGATGGGTAAAAATGATGTTGGCGAGCTTGGCGACGGCACATATAACGATACTAACCGGCCTGAAAAAATCGTTGCCAGCGGCGTCACCGCTATTGCGGCGGGGGGGGTATCAAAGCCTGTTCCTCAAATCCGACGGCAGCCTTTGGGCGATGGGTGACAATTATTACGGCGACCTTGGCGACGGCACGAATAACAGAACCAACCGGCCTGAACAAGTCGTTGCCGGCGGCGTCACGGCGATTTCGGCAGGATTTGATCACAGCATGTTTCTCAAATCCGACGGCAGCCTTTGGACGATGGGTTACAATTATTACGGCGAACTTGGCGACGGCATATTTGAACCAACCGGCCGGATTAACAGCACCAACCGGCCTGAAGAAATCGTTGCCGGCGGCGTCACGGCGATTGTGGCGGGATATTGTTGCAGCCTGTTTATCAAATCCGACGGCAGCCTTTGGGCGATGGGTGAAAATCAGGATGGCCAACTTGGTGACGGCACATTTAACAATACCAATCGGCCTGAACAAATCATTCTTCCAGTGCAAAGTGCGCCCATGATTATCACGCAACCGCAAAGCCAGAAGCCGCTGGGTGGAGCGAATGTCAGCTTCATAGTTGTTGCCAGTGCTTATCCTTTGCCAAACTATCAATGGCAGTTCAACGGCCAAAACATTCCCAATGCAACGAATGCCGCTTTGACTTTGAATTCGGTCACGGCGGCAAATTCCGGTGGCTATTCCGTCGTCGTGTCCAATCCGTATGGTTCCGTCACCAGCGCCACCGCCTCCCTCGCCGTCCTTGCCGACGGCGCAAATGGCAATACACCTGCGCCAATTACAGCAACGCCCATTTCATCAAAGCCGGTTGGTGTGACCAAATTGGTGGTGATTACTCATGGCTGGGAACCGGAAGGGCCGGCAACGGATAATTCGTGGCTGGGCACCATGCAATCCGCAATCCTTCAGCACGTCGGTAGCGATTGTTTTGTAACGCCATACATTTGGGTTGGCTTTATGCCGGGACAGGGAGCGTGGACAATTGAACCACAGCAAGCTCTTGATCACGCAAAAATCCTCGGCACTCAACTTGGTCAGCAGATTGGAAACGCCTATCAATATGTCCATCTCATCGGCCATAGCGCGGGCGCGGGATTGATTCAGGCGGCGGCGGACGCCATCCATCAAGCTTCTCCAAGCACAAAAATTCAAACCACATTTTTAGATCCATTTGTGGGATTCGATTACAGCGGGTTGTCGTGGTATGGCGCTAACGCCAATTGGTCGGATGATTACTACACGCCCGTTGATGGGGAGACTTCTCCCTTCGGCGACACAACGGGGCTTCCGCTGTCCAAAGCTTACGATGTGGACGTAAGCTGGGTTGGCCCTTATCAGGTAGCTTGGTATTTCGGCCCGAGTGGAGGAGAAGTGGCGGTTTCTTCTCATGGCTATCCGATTGATTTTTACCTCGGTTCAATCACCGGCGGCAATCTTTCATGTTCGGCTGGTTATGGCTTTTCGTTGAGTATGGAAATGGAAGGGGCCTCATGGGTTAATAATCCAGCAAATGAGCCGATTGGCGTCAGCCCCGTTCCGCCATGCAGTCCGCCGGATGCTATTCTAAATCCGAATTCTGGATCAGGCGCATTACAGTCATTGGTGGCGGGTGGCGTAATTGACATCAACAATTTTGCTTACGCGGTGGATAGTGCTGTCATCAATGGCGCTGGTTTTATATTGAACAGCATTTGGTCGTCGTTTCCGCTCGTGAAGTCGGGCGGAGTTCAACCAATGGGCGGCCCTGTGCCGCTCGGCGGCAGTAGCGGGACAAACTCTCCAGCATGGCTGGCCGTGGGCTTGAACGTCACCAACGCGGTTAATTTCGTCCAGTTTGGCGCGGTGTTCACCGACACGAATTCGGCGCAAGGTCTTTTGACGGTGTATTGGAACACAAACCAAATTGGCATGGTGGATGAGCGCGTGGTGGAAACGAATTTGCAAACATATCGCTTTGAGTTGCCCGGCACGGTTTCGAGCGGGCTTTACACTTTGAGCTTCCGTCTTGATTCTTTCAACGATTCGTCAAGCATCGCGGTCACGAATGTGGCGACGGGTTTTGTGGGCGTGACGCAGCCCATCACACTCGGCATTTCGCTCACGAACGGCGTGCCGCTGCTGCAACTGACGGCGGCAACTAATTTCACCTATCTCATCCAAAGCTCGACAAATCTGGTGGATTGGACGCCAACGGCATTGTTGTTGGATACGAATGGCACGGCGCAATTCACGGATTCCAGCCTGACCAATTCCCGCGCGCGATATTATCGGGCGTTGTTGCAGTAAATTCGTTCTTAAAGCGAGGACTAATTACAACGGCCATGCAAGACAGCACCCGAAAGAAAAAGCACGCACTTGAGGAATTTTACGCGCTCCTAAATCAGCCTCGCACAGATGAAGTCGACTGGCAGCGATTCTTTGATAAAAATCCATTTGTCCTTACCAACTCCCTCCCGCTGAAAGTCTCGAACATATTTTCTCAAGTGCAGTTGGAAAGCGGTATTCCAGATTATGTATTCTTCGAGCGCCAAGGCGAATCTTCCTTGTTCGACAATTACGGTGTGGTGGAACTCAAGAGACCAAGAGACAAAATTTTGCGGGTTTATTCGACGCGACATATCGTGCCATCTTCGGCTTTGAACACGGCACGTTTCCAAGCGGAGCGCTACCTTAACGATCTCTCGTCGAAGCGGGTGTTGGATAAACGCATTTCCTTTGCTATCGGTAATGCGGCATACTGCTTTATTATTATCGGCAGAAGTGAAGAGGTATCAGCAAAATGCCAAGAAGAGATTTTTCGATTGCAGTTTGGAAAATTTCTCCCCTCTGGGTTTCAGGTAATTCCCTATGATGTCCTCTGGAAGAGGTTCAGATCGACAATACCTTCAGCGACAAATATCGTTTTCTTGGAAATTCCGGACATGAAAGGAACCATCATCGGTTCGGCGGAAGTGCGGCAGGTTTTTGAAACTTCAAAGGGCGTGCCGGTAGCCGGTTGCATCGTTTCCAGCGGGCGCATCGTGCTTGGCAAAGTTCGCGTGCGCCGTCGCAACGACGTGATTTATGAAGGTATCACGCAGACGCTGCGCCGTTTTCAGGACGTGGTCAACGAAGTCCGCGCCGGCATGGAATGCGGCATTCGCATTGAAGGTTATAGCGGTTTTCAGGTTGGCGACGCTATCGAAAGTTACACGACTGATAATAACGGGGGCAGTCCCAAGCATTGAACAATTCTTCCACGCCGCTGCGTTTATCCCAATTTCCCTTCACGTGGCGGCTGAAACTTTTCGTGCGGCTGACGGCGTGATCGGCTGCCGTGGTTTTGGTTCTTCTTCACAGTCGCCGTGTTGCTGCTGTCGGCGATTGACCGCTGCCACATCGTCTCCCAATTCAAACAGCGCGAGCGCGTCGTCATCATTGGCCCCGCCGGCACCTGCTGTTTTGGGTCCGTTGCTCCAATTTTCGGAGGTCAGGGATTGAGCGGGAAATTCTTTTCTTCATCTTCGCTTAAGGTTGCCTGTGTGAGAATTTCCACGACTGGCGCAAAAAAAATTTTCCTGTTAAAACTCCGCCAGCCCGAACATGAGAATTCTAGTAGTCGAAGACGAACCGGATTTGCTGGCGAGCCTCGCGCAGGCCTTGCGCGAGGAAGGCTACGCCGTGGACACCGCCGACAACGGCGACGACGGCCTCTTCAACGCCGAAGGCACAGACTACGACGCCATCGTGCTGGACGTGATGCTGCCCGGCATGGACGGCTGGGAAATCCTGAAGCGCCTCCGCAAAACGAAAAAAACTCCCGTGCTCATGCTCACCGCGCGCGACCAGACGCGCGACCGCGTGAAAGGCCTCGACACCGGCGCGGACGATTACGTGGTCAAGCCGTTCGACCTCGAAGAAATTTTTGCGCGGCTGCGCGCCCTCATCCGCCGCAGCGCAAACCAGACCACGAACGTCATTGCAATCGGCGACGTGAGGATTGACACCGCCGCGCGGCAGGTTTTTTTCAAGGATAAAATTGCCGAACTCACCGCGCGCGAATACGCGCTGGTGGAATTTCTAGCGCTGCATCGCGGCGAAGTCGTCACGCGCACGCAGCTTTACGAGCATCTGTTCGATGAAAACGAAAGTTCGCTGTCCAACCTGCTCGATGTTCACGTTTCCAACGTCCGCAAAAAACTGGGCGCGGAATTCATCGTCACCCGGCGCGGCCACGGTTATTGCATCGAATGAAAATTTTCAAATCCATCAAGTGGCGGCTGCAAATCTGGTATGGCCTCATCCTGGTGGTCGTGCTGGCGGGATTTGGAATTACGGCGTATCAGCTTGAACGCGGGCGAATGGTAGGTCACACTGATGACGAGTTGCATCGCCGATTCGGGATTCTTGCCAGTGCAATTCGTCCGCCGCCGCGCGGGCCGGAAGGAAACGGACAATCTTTTTATCGCCCGCCGCCCGGTCAGTTCCCTGATGACGGCCCGCCTAGGGAAGATTTGCGTCCGCCGTTTGAATTCCATTTGCCGCCGGAAGCTGCCGGATTATTCGGCACAAATGATCCCAATAATTATTATTTCATCGTGGAAGAGCGCGGTGGCGAAGAATTGGCACGTTCGGACAATGTGCCGGAGAGCGAAGTGAAATTCCAACATCGGTTTAATGCGAACAGCCTCGTTTCCAGCTTGGATAATGTGCCCGCCCCGCGCGCTTCGCTGAACTTTAAGGACAACCGAGGCATCTTTCACCGTTTGCCATCCGGCGAAACTATTTATGTCGGTTGTTCCGTCATGCCGGAATTGCGCGAATTAAAGTTGATCAAGCTAAAATTTTCTGGTGTTGGCGGCATCATCTTGTTTTTCGGCCTTGCCGGCGGCTGGTGGTTTGTTTCTCGTGCGCTGCGCCCAATCGAAAATATCAGCGCCGCCGCCGCGAAAATTTCCGCCGGCGATTTGTCACAGCGCATCAACGTCGCCGAGGCGGAAAGCGAACTCGGCCAGCTTGCGGCGGTTTTGAATTCCACTTTCGCGCGGCTGGAAACTGCCTTCGCGCAGCAGCAGCAATTTACGGCTGACGCCGCGCATGAGTTGCGAACGCCGGTTTCCGTCATGCTCACGCAAACCCAGACCGCACTGAACCGCGAACGGGATTCGGCGGGCTACAAGCAAACGGTTGAAGCCTGCCAGCGCGCCGCGCAGCGCATGAGAAAACTGATCGAATCGCTCCTGGCCTTGGCGCGGTTCGACGCGGGACAGGAGGTTTTGAACCGGCGGCGCTTTGATTTTTCCAGGACGATTGCCGATTCCGTTGAACTGGCAAGGCCGCTCGCGGACGAACGCGGGGTCAAGTTATTGGTTGAAACCGGCACGCTCGAAATCACCGGCGATGCCGGGCGGCTGGCGCAGGTCGTCACGAATCTGCTGGTCAACGCGATTCAATACAACCAGCCCGGCGGCGAGGTGCGCGTGAAGCTGGAATCAAATAACCGGCTCGCCGTGCTGACCGTGGCGGACACGGGGCAGGGGATTGCCGCCGAAAATTTGCCGCGCGTGTTCGGCCGGTTTTTCCGCGCCGACCAGTCGCGCACCGGCGCGGGCAACGCCGGCCTCGGCCTGGCGATTTCCAAGGCCATTGTCGAGGCGCACGGCGGCACGATTGAGGCGGCCAGCGAGCTGGACGCCGGGACGACTTTTACCGTGCGGCTGCCGGCCGGCTGAAATTCAGCGCAGAAAAAGTTCCGCCGCCGCGTCGGCAAAGCGCAGCCCCTGATGCGTGAGATGAAAATTGTCGGGGTCGCGCGCCGCCCAGCCGCGTCCGGTCAGTTGCGCCATTTCCTGCGCCCACTCGTCGCGCAGATCAAAGCTGGTGGTGCGCTGGAACTCCTCGAACGGCCAGCCGGCGTTCATGCGCAGGCCGAACGCGGCGGTTTCGCCGGCGCGTCGCAGCGGCGTCAGCTCTTCGCTGGATTCAATCGCACGTTTTCCTTTTTCAAGCTGCTCGCAATAAAGCCGCGTGTTCGACCAGTTTTTCGTCCGCACGCCGCGAACGTAGCTGGTCGCGCTGGGGCCAAGCCCGTAAAACGAGCCGCCGCGCCAGTAGTTGACGTTGTGCCGGCAGGCGCGTGCCGGAATTTTTTCACCATTCAATTCGCCGCGCGCAAAATTCGCAATTTCGTATTGCTGGAAGCCCGCATGTGTCGCTGTTGAAACCAGTTCTTCATACATTTCGCAGGCGAGGTTTTCGTCCACGGAAAATTTGCCGGCCTTGAGCTGCTCGTAGAGCGGCGTGTCGTCCTCGTAAATGACCTCGTAGCTGGAAAGATGTTCGCTTTGCATGGCCATGACTTCGTGCAGCGTCGCCCGCCAGATTTCCATCGTCTGGCCCGGAATGGCGAACATCAAATCGAGGTTCAGGTTGTCAAATCCGGCACGGCGGAGGAGGTCGAACGATTTGAAGACCATTTCGCGCGAATGGATCCGGCCCAGGCGGTCGAGCAGTTTTTCATCCAGTGATTGAACGCCCATGGAAATGCGGTTGACGCCAGAGTCGCGGAACAGTTTCGCCTTGTCCGCCGAGACGGTGGCGGGATTGCATTCCACGGTGAATTCTTCCGCGCCGGGCAGGCTGAATTTTTCCAGCGCGCGGAGAATCTGCCCCCATTGGCGCAGGTTCAGGATGGAGGGCGTGCCGCCGCCGAAGAAAATGGTTTTGGGCCGGAGGTCGTGGGCGACGATTTCCAGTTCGCGGACGAGGGCGGACGTGTAGCGGTTGATGAGTTCGCCGGACGAGGCTTCGGAATAAAAGGCGCAATACTCGCATTTCTGCGCGCAAAAGGGAACGTGAACGTAAAGGCTCGAAATGGCGGCCGGTGACGATTCCAACATGACTTCAGATTAGCGAAGCCCCCGGCGGACGTGAATGAAATTCGCCGGTTTCCCTCCGGCTGATGCGCCGGACTTTTTGCGCCTTCACGCCCTGCTCCCCGGGCATCTGCCGGACCTGACGCAAATCCGGGAACGGTCGCCGGCGATGGCGGCGGCGGCGCGCCGGGGGACAATAGCCCGGATTTGCAATCCCGCACAAACCGGCCTTTAGGCTTTCTTGCGCGGGTGCTTTTGCGCAAACTTGCCGCATGTCAGGACTCATCGCCATCGTCGGCCGGCCCAATGTCGGCAAATCCGCCCTGTTCAACCGCATCGTCAAAAAACGCATTGCGATTGTCCATGACCAGCCCGGCGTCACCCGCGACCGCGTCAGCGTCGAGGCCGAATGGCATGGCCGGCCTTATACGCTCGTGGACACCGGCGGCATCGGCCTCCTGCGCCGCGAGAAATCCAACGACGTGATCATCCAGGCCGCCGTGGAGCAGGTGGACATCGCCATCGAATCGGCGGACGCCATCATTCTTGTCGTCAACGTCCAGGAGGGCGTCGTGCCGCTGGACACCGAAGTGGCGCAGCGCCTGCGCAAAAGCGGCAAGCCCGTCCTGGTGGCGGTCAACAAAGTGGACACGGCGCGCGCCGAAAAAGGCATGGATGAATTTGCCCGGCTCGGCTTCGAGAAAATTTTCCCCGTCAGCGCCATCCACGGCGAGGGCATTGAAAATCTCATGGACGCGGCGACGGCATGGCTGCCGGCGGCGCCCTCTGACGAGGCGCAAGCGGCCAGTGAAGCGGAAAATCCCGCGCCCGCAGAAGGCGAAGCCGCGCCCCGCGTCCCGCGTCCCGCCTCCCCGCTCAAGCTGGCCATCGTCGGCCGGCCGAATGTCGGCAAGTCTTCCATCATCAACGCGCTCACCCATTCCCAGCGCGTCATCGTCTCGCCGGTTCCCGGCACCACCCGCGACGCCATTGACGTGCCGTTCGAGGTTGAGACCGACGGCGTCCGCTCGAAATACATTTTAATAGACACCGCCGGCATGAGGAAAACAAGGCGCGTGGACGATTCGGTGGAATTTTTCAGCGTCCAGCGGGCGGAAGAATCCATCGTGCGCAGTGACATCACCGTGCTGGTCATTGACGCCGAGGCGGGCATCACCGAGCAGGACAAGAAGATCGCCGACGTCATCGTGGAAAACCGCAAGGCGTGCATCATTGTCATCAACAAATGGGATCTCTTCGACACCGAAGTCCGTGAGGCGCGCGAGGTGGAGATCGGGCGGCGCAGTGAAAAGAAGCGCACCGAAGGCCAGGCCAAGCCGCTCACCACGCTCGCCCAGTTCGCCGAATGGGTGCAGAAGAAATTATTCTTCCTCGATTACGCGCCCGTGATTTTCACTTCCGCGAAATCCGGCTTCCATCTGGACCGGCTGCTCGAAGCCGTGCGCTACGTCGCCGCGCAGTTGCAGCAGAAGGTGCCGACGGCGATCTTGAACCGCACCATCCGCGATTCCATCGAGCAGCGCCAGCCCATCAGCAATCTGGGCCACCGGCTGAAATTCTTTTATGCCACGCAGGTGCGGCAGGCGCCGCCGACGTTCCTGCTGTTCGTGAACCGCGACGAACTGTTTTCCGACCAATACAAAAAAAGCCTCGCCGGCGAACTGCGCAAGGCGTTCGGCTACGAAGGCTGTCCGCTGGTGCTGGTGCCCAAAGCCCGCCCGAAAACCGTGGAGGGGAAGCGGAAATTCAAGCCCGCGCCGGAGCCGCCGTATGGCAGGCGGACCATCCGCCGCACCAAGAAACCCTACGCCCTCGGCCGTCCGCGCGGCAGCAACCGCGCCAAGGGCCGGCGGTAAAATCAGCCGGACCCCCTGCCGGACCTGGCGGGGCGCTGCCGGCATCTGCACCCGCCCTGGCCGGATCTGGCGGAATCCTGCCGGGTAATGACGGAACGCCGCCCGGACCGGTCGAAGCCCCGCCGGGTCTTGCAGCCGTGTTTCCCGGATGTGCCGGCGCGCCAGGCGGGTTTGAAGCAGTGCCGCCGGAATATGCCGGAGCGCCGCCGGGATTTGAAGTGGTGCCGGAGGGATATGCAGAAATGCCGCCGGGATTTGAAGAAACGCTGTCCAGATGTGAAGAAACGCCGTCGGAATATGGCAATCCACTAATTTTCAATGATTTAGGCAAAATGGCCCGTCCCGGCTCCCCAACCCGTCCCCACGGCAGACCCGATGGCCGGGATGGCCGCCCACACCCCAATGCCGGCTGACCGGCGGCGTTTCCAGCCCAAAACCGGCGGGGAAACGGGCTTCCAGCGGCTGCCGGCGATGCCAAAAAAAATCATCATTATGCCAAAAAAGGACAAGCTTTTTCAAATTGACGGAATGAAAATCGGGACCATGAGCGATCCAACCCCTCCCACACCCGCACCCGAACCGCCGCCCTCCAATCGTTCCCGCCTGCCCATTGACAAGGCCACGGCCACCGAACTGGATTTTGCCGAGCAGCTCGTGGCCACCGCCCAGAAAACCGACTTTGCCATCATGCTGGCCGGCGAGGAAGTGGACGCCGCTTTTCTGGCCGGCGTCACCGGCAAGATTGGCGAGGCCGACACCCTGATCAGCCAGATCACCGGCGGCACCGCCGACAAGGAAGCCGCCACCCAGGCCGAGGCGGCCGCCCAGAAGGCCCTCCTCGCCCAGATCAGCAAGGTCCAGAAACGCGCCAAGCGCAAATACGCCGCCACAGACCCGAACCGCAAAAAATACTTCATCGGCGAACACCTTGCCGCCAGCCGTCCCATTCTGGAAGGCAACGCCAAGGCCATCATCCTGACGCTGGCCACCGACACCTTGCCCGGCCACAAACCGGCGGACACCACCGCCCTGGACACCGCGCTCACGGCCTACAAGCAGACCAAGACTGACCAGGTCGGCGGACAGGGCGGCGTGAGAACCGCCCACTCGCTGCTTGATGCCAAGGTGAAGGAAGTCGCCGGCCTGCGCCGCCAGATCCAGTATGCGGCGGACACCTGCTGGCCGCCCGCCGACCCGGCCAACACCGGCATCCGCAAACAATTCAGCCTGCCGCCCGACAAGGCGCTGAAATAAAAACATGAGGAGAAAAAGACTTTCGTAACAGAAGCCTTCCACCTTGCGGCGGGAGTTTCAAACCGGACGGATGACAGGATGAACCTGCCTTGCAACTCTGGATTGACCAGAGCTTGAAAATTACCAACCCCAAACTGACTCCAAAAATGAAAATCATAAAGCTACTGCCGCTCTCGATTATTTTCAGCCTGCTCGCTCTCCACGCCGGGGCGGCGACCTATTATGTGAATGCCAGCAACCCCGCTGCCACACCGCCTTTCGCCACCTGGGACACGGCCGCGACCAACATTCAGGACGCAATTGATGCGGCCACGAACGGCGACACCATCCTCGTCACCAACGGAGTTTATCAAGGCGGCGGCACGGTCATGGCGGGGGATTTGACCAACCGCGCAGCCCTGAACAAGCCCGTCCTCGTCCAAAGCGTCAATGGTCCGTGGGTGACCATCATTGAAGGCGCGGGCGCGACCAATGGCGCGGCGGCGGTGCGGTGCGCCTGGCTGACCAATGGCGCCTCCCTTGTGGGTTTCACCTTGCTGGGCGGGGCGACGAGAAATTCGGGCGACCAGCCCAGTTTGCAAAGTGGCGGCGGGGTTTGGTGCGCTTCAACCAATGCATTTGTCGGCAATTGTGTGATCGTGTCAAATACCGCTTTCTCCTTCGGCAGCGGCATTTATCAAGGGACCGTGGTGAACAGTCTGATCAGCAGCAATGGAATTGGCGGAGCTGGCACCGGTGGCGCGGCCTACAAGTCAGTGCTCAATAATTGCACGGTTGTCAACAACAGTTTTGGGGTCTTCTTTCCTCCAGCCATGACCAATTGCATAGTTTATTCCAATGTCCTCGGCGATTACTCTGGAAGCGGAAGCGCCTATTCCCACTGCTGCACCTCGATGACCTTGGCGGGCACGGGTAATTTCACCAGCAACCCGCAGTTGTTCGCGGATCGCGTTCATCTTGCCGCCGGTTCGCCTTGCATTGGTGCCGGCGTCAATATTGTGACGGGAACGGACATATTTGGAAATTCATGGTCCAATCCTCCGGCGGTGGGTTGCGCTGAGTGGACACCATTGCCGCTGGTTGCTGCACCACAAATCAAACTTACCGCCGATCCGGTTGGATTCACCGCTGGCAACCTGGCGGTCGCAAGTTCGTCTGCCTGTAGTTTTGCCTGGTTTGAGAACGGGGTGCCGTTGCAGGACAACGGACATTTCAGTTCCACGCAAACCACCAATTTGATCGCGACGGGCGTGAGTTTTGCCGATGCGGGCGGCTATCAATTGGTCGTGAGCAACTCATTCGGCGTGGTCACCAGTTCCGTGGCGCAGTTGGTGATTCACTGCGTAGATGTCGCCGGCATCAATCCGGTGGCGCCTTATTTGACTTGGGGAACCGCCGCCACGAATGTTCAAGACGCCATCACGGCATCCGTTATGGGGGATGTTGTGCTGGTGACGAACGGTCTCTATGCCACCGGCGGTAAATCCATTGATGGCGTGATTACCAACCGCGTTTCGGTGGACAAGGCCATTCTGGTGCAAAGCGTGAACGGTGCAAATTCAACCGTCATCCAAGGCGCGTGGGATCCAGCTGCAACCAATGGCCTTGGCGCGGTCCGCTGTGCGTGGTTGACAAATAACGCAATTTTGAGTGGCTTCACGCTTGAAGGCGGCGCAACGCGCGCATCGCCAACATCCGGTCTGGCACTAAATGGAGGGGGAGTTTGTGGGTCTGTAACCAACAAATCGCCGGGCGGGACGGTTGCAAATTGTGTCCTCACCTACAATACAGCCGCAAACCTTGGCGGCGGTGCCTACCAAGTTTTGCTGAACCATTGCGCCATAACCACCAACACCGCGATCGGCGGCGGGACAGCAACCGGATCTGGTGGCGGCGCGGAAGCCAGTAATCTAAGAAACTGTTTAGTCACAGGCAATGTCGCCAGCCACAACGGTGGCGGGGCGGATAATTGTAATTTGATCAATTGCGCCATTTTAAATAACTCCTGCAATTTTAGTGGCGGCGGGGCCAATGCCGGATCATTGGTCAATTGCACGGTTACTGCAAACACCTCTTCCGGCTACAGTGCCGGCTATGGCGCGGCGGTTTACGGGGCAGCGCTTACTAATTGCATTGTGTCCGGGAATTATTCAAGAACCTCCTACCCAAACACCAACTATGCCAGCTCCACGATGACTTATTGTTGCGCCGACCCGCTGTCAACGGGAACCGGAAACGTGGATGTAAATCCTCAACTTCTGGCCGATAACATGCATCTGGCCGCAACCTCACCATGCATCGGCGCAGGAACGTCCAACGTGGTTTCCGGAACGGACATTGACGGCCAGCCGTGGAACAGTCCGCCGTCCATCGGTTGCGACGAATGGCAGCCGGCACCCATAATCGTTGGTCAACCGACTTATCAAATCAATTTGTCCACGCATGGTCTGACGTTCAATCTCGTTGTCGCCGGGCAACCCCCATTCTCTTATTTCTGGAGCAAGGATGGCGTGCCGGTTCAAGATGACGGGCATTACAGCAACTCCGGCACCGCCAGTCTGGTCGTGAACAATTTTGGTCCCGATGACGCCGGAGTTTATCAGGTCGTGGCGACGAATGCGTTTGGGGTTGTGACCAGCCAGGTGGCGCAGGTGGTGATTCACGCGGTCGCCGCCAACGGCGCGAATCCCATCGCGCCATATTCCACCTGGGCGACGGCCGCGACCAACATCCAAGACGCAATCAACGCCGCTTCCACCGGAGACATCGTGCTGGTGACGAACGGGCTTTACGCCTTTGGCGGGAAAGTCATGGCCGGGAATTTGACCAACCGCGTCGCAATCAACCAGCCATTGACCGTGATGAGCGTGAACGGATATGCCGCGACGGTGATTCAAGGCGCCTGGGATCCCGTATCCACAAATGGACCTGCCGCCGTCCGTTGCGCGTATGTGACCGACGGCGCCGTCTTGAACGGATTCACCCTGCAGAATGGTGCCACCCTCGCAACCGGCGACGCTTCCTCCGGCGGACCGCTGGAAAGCGGCGGAGGTGTCTGTTGCAATTCACAATACGGGATCGTGTCCGATTGTGTGCTCACCAACAACTGTGCGATCTACGGTGGGGGCATCCGTTATGGATCCTTGAATAATTCTTTGGTGCTTTGCAATCTCGCGGCTGACGGCGGCGGCGCATATTTCTCGGTGCTGAACAACTGCACGGTGGTAAACAACTATGCGACACTATCCGGTGCTGGAACCTACAACGGTTCCACCAGAAACAGCATCGTGGTTGATAACTACTATTATCCGTTTGAAACGGTGAACAACTACGGTGGAGTTCTTCCAGCGCAGTATACATACTGCTGCACGACGCCAGGATCGTTGTCTGGCACCGGTAACTTCTATGCGGATCCGCAATTCTTGGATTGGTTTCACATTGCCACGACTTCACCCTGTCGTGGTGCGGGCAGTGCTCTTTATGCCAGCGGGACGGATTTGGATGGCGAGTCGTGGGCCACTCCGCCTTCGATTGGCTGTGATGAAGTAATTGTTGCGAATCTAGTCGGACCGCTTTCCGTGAACATCCTGCCCACTCAAACCAATTTGCTGGTGAACCGGTATGCCGGTTTTTCGGGGCTGGTCGCCGGGCGCGCGGCAGCCATTGGATGGTCATTTGGTGATGGCGTGGTTGTTACCAATTCGGAGCGGGTAATTGTTCATCAGTGGACCAATTCCGGCGCTTACACCGTCACGTTCACGGCTTACAACAATGACAATCCCGCCGGTGTTTCGACCAGCATTGTCATTCAAGTGCAGCCATTGAATGTGCCGCAATTGCAACCGGCGGCGCTCTCGGCGAATGGCTTTCAATTCCAATTCGCCGCACAAACGAACGCGAACTACAGCATTCAATACGCGACGAATCTCGTGCCACCCGTGACGTGGCAGACTTTGCAGACGATTAACAACAGCAGCGGTGGCGTCATTCCAATAAATGATTCCGCGTGGACGAATACCGCTCGGTTTTATCGGGTTTTGGCGCAGTAAGCCTCTTATCGAAGCCTGATCGAGGCTCAAAGACCGCTGCAATCCGGCGCTCCGGGCGGTGTCAAGATGCACCCATGCCTGTCGCTTTCTTGTGAATTATCTTGAAATCCACAACCGGCCGGAGAATTCACGTTCTCTGGCTTGTTTCATTAAGCTGCCGAGATTATCGTTACGCCATGAGCGATGGCAATAATTTCATTCGTGAAGATCCGTGGCGCATTTTCCGCATCATGTCCGAGTTCGTGGACTCGTTTCAAACGATGTCGCAGGTCGGCCCGGCGGTGACCATCTTCGGCTCCGCGCGAACTAAGCCGACGGACAAATATTATCGCGCGACCGTGGAGATCGCCAGGGGCCTGGCCAAATACAATCTCGCCGTCATCACCGGCGGCGGTCCCGGCATCATGGAGGCGGCGAACAAAGGCGCGGCGCAGGGCGGCGGCAAATCCGTCGGCCTGAACATCGAGCTGCCGCACGAGCAGACCGGCAACCGCTTCGCCAATGTGCCGATCCACTTCCATTATTTTTTCGCGCGCAAGGTCTGCTTCGTGAAATACAGCCTTGGATTCGTTTACCTGCCCGGCGGCTTCGGCACGCTGGATGAACTGTTTGAAGTGCTCACGCTGGTGCAGACGCAGCGCATCCCGCAGTTTCCGCTCATCCTGTTCGGCAGCGAACATTGGAGGGGCCTGCTCGCCTGGATGAAAGCGCGCGTTGAAAAGGAAAAATTCATCGGCTCCGGCGACCTCGACCTGGTCAAGATCACCGATGACGTGGACGAGGTCATCCAAATCATCCGCGACTACGAACGCCGCGTCGGCCCGCCGGGAACATTGCCGACCGCGTTTGCGTGAATCAACATGCGTCCGTTGATCCAGGAGATTGCCACGGCGCACACTCCCGAATCGCTGGTTGAAAATCTGCGCGACGAACCTGGCGTGGTGCTGCTGCGCACGTCGCGGTTTGATTTGCCTTCGGCGCGCTATTCCTTTGTCGCGGCGAATCCGTTTCTGACTTTTCGCAGCTTCGGCTCGCGCTGCGAGATATTCATTCCCAACTTCCAACTCCCAACTTCCAACTCCCAACTGCAATTCGGCAACCCGTGGCATCTGCTCGACGCGCTCATGTCGCGCTACGAATTGCTGGACGAAATTGATTCGCCGTTTCCGCTCGGCGGCGCGTTTGGCTGCTGGGGCTATGACCTGAAAAATTTCACCGAGCCGAAACTCCCGCGCCGGGCGGTGAACGACCTGGAGCTGCCCGACGGGCATGTTGGTTTCTACGGCAGCCTGGTCGTCTTCGATCATCGCCTTGGAAAAGTTTGCGTGGTCTCCACCGGTCTGAACGCCGACGGCTCGCGCAGTGAGGTGCGGGCGAAAGCGCAGTTGGAATTTTTGAAAGGTCAGTTGACGAAGACCCGCAGCCCGGCGCTCTCCCTATCCGCAAGGGCGAGGGCCGGGGTGGGGACGAGCATTGACTCAAACTTGTCAAAAGCCGATTTCATCCTGGCCGTCGAACGCGCGCAGCGCTACATCCGCGCCGGAGACATTTATCAGGTCAACCTTTCGCAGCGGCTGACAGCGCGAACTGGTTGCACCGGCTGGGAATTGTTTCAGAAATTGAGCGCCGTTTCGCCCGCCCCGTTTTCGGCGTTCCTTGACTGCGGCGGATTTGAAATCGCCTCGTCCTCGCCGGAACAATTTCTGCGCGTGAGCGGCTCGCACATCGTCACGCGCCCGATCAAAGGCACGCGTCCGCGCGACACCGACCCGACGCGCGATGCGCAGCTCGCCTACGAACTTCAGACCAGCGCCAAGGAACTCGCCGAACTGGTGATGATCACCGACCTGCTGCGGAATGATTTGGGCAAAGTCTGTGAATACGGTTCCGTGCAAGTGCCGGAACTGGCCAGACTTGAAAAATTTGCGCAGGTGCAGCATCTCGTTTCCACCGTCGAAGGGCGGCTGCGCAACAACATGACGCATTTTGCCGCGTTCGCGTCCTGTTTTCCCGGCGGCAGCATCACCGGCGCGCCGAAATTCCGTGCGATGGAAATCATTGATGAACTCGAACCGGTTGCGCGCGGGCCTTATTGCGGTGCCATCGGCTATCTCGGATTCAACCGTGAAAGCCAGTTGAACATCGCCATCCGCACGGCGATCTGCCGGAACGGGCGGGCGTATTTCAACGTCGGCGCGGGCATCGTGGCCGACTCCAATCCCGAAGCCGAACATGAAGAGACGCTGGCCAAGGCACGGGGGTTTTTTGCCGCGCTCAATTTCAACGGGCAGACGAAAACGCCCGCCGCCTTTTTCATTTCCGGCCAGCCATCTCAATTGCGCTGACTAAATCCGCTTCTCGTCCGCGTCAATGTAGTCCACGAAATTCTGGATGTCGTCGCGGCGGGAAAGACCGGATTGTTCCTTGCGCATCTTGAAACGCGCACAGGCGGCCGCGTCGTTCGCCAGCGGACGGCTCAACACATCTTCCCAGTGCGCGGCTTTTTCGGCGTTGGATCTTTTCACGTTTCCGTGAACCCAGTCGCACACCTCGCCGTCGGTGAGGGAATTTTTCACGACCTCGACAAATTGTTCGTGAGTGAGGCCGGCGGTCTTGAGCCAGAAACCGTCAAATCCCTTGCCAAGATTGTCGGTGTAGTCGGAGTGCAATTTGCCGGCGAGGTGCAGGCGGATTTTGTCAACATAGCGGGGCAGGTAATGCCAGCCGTCCATCGTTTCGCGCGGGCTGCGCGGATAAATAATTTCGCTCATGCGCCCATCATCCAACAGCCGGCCGTTTTTTTCAAATTTCAAATTGCATTTCCCCACCGCGCTTCCATGCTCTCCGGCATGAAGCAATTCGACTTTGACGTGGCCGTCATCGGCGGCGGCAGCGGGGGCTACGCGGCGGCGCGCACGGCGGCCGGCGCCGGATTGAACACGGTTGTCATCGAAGGCGGCGAAGAAGTCGGCGGTCTTTGCATCCTGCGCGGCTGCATGCCCACAAAAGCGCTGCTCTACGCCGCCGAAGTCAAGCATCTCGCCGAACATGCCGAAACCTGGGGCGTGCGCGCCGGGAAAGTGTCCTTTGATTTCGCCAAAGTCATGGCGCGCAAAAATGCGCAGATCAAGGATTTCGCCGGCTTTCGGGTCCGGCAGCTCAATGCTGGGAAATTCAAATTCATCCGCGCTCGCGCCGGATTTATTGATGCGCACACAGTTGAATTAGGCAACGGGAAAAAACTCACTTCAAAAAACTTCGTCATCGCCACCGGCTCCAGCGTTGCGCCCGCGCCGCTGCCGCAACTGAACAAGGTTGGTTTCATCACCAGTGATGAGGCCGTGGCGCTGAAAGAACTGCCCCAATCGCTCATCATTCTCGGTGGCGGCGCGATTGCGTGCGAGTTCGCGCAGTTCTTTGCGCGCTTCGGCGCGGCGGTCACGCTCATCCAGCGCGGCGAACATATTTTGAAGGAGTTTGATGCCGATGCCGGAACAGAAATCGAAAAGGTTTTCCGGCGCGAAGGCATTCAGGTTTTCACCGGCACAAAACTGGTGGACGCCAAACGGAAGGAGAAATTGAAAACCGTTTTCTTCGAGCAGAATGGGAAAAAGGTTTCTGTTTCCGCCGGGGAAATTTTATTCGCGCTCGGTCGGATGCCGAATACGGAGTCGTTGCATCTGGATAACGCCGGCGTAAAAACAAAAAACGGCCGCGTCCTCACGAATGACAAAATGCAGACGAGCGTGCCGCACATTTTTGCGGCGGGCGACTGCACCGGGCCGCATGAGATCGTTCACCTTGCCATCCAGCAGGGCGAAACCGCCGTTCACAATCTCGTCAAACCGAAGTCGGCGCGCCGGATGGATTACCGGCTGCTGATTGTCGTGGTGTTCACCGAGCCGCAGGTGGCGTGTGTCGGGTTGACGGAAAAAGCAGCGACGGCGCGTGGAATCAAATATCTCGCCGCGAGCTATCCGTTCAACGATCACGGCAAGTCGCTGATCATGGAGGCAAAGGACGGTTTTGTGAAACTGCTGGCGCATCCGCAGACCGGTGAAATTCTTGGTGGCGCGTGTGTCGGCCCGGTCGGCGGCGAGCTGATCCACGAAATTGTCGCGGCCATGGCGAAGCGCATGACGGTTCACGAACTCGCCGCCATGCCGCATTATCATCCGACGCTCGCGGAAATCTGGACTTATCCGGCGGAAGAGCTGGCGGAAAAAATTAAAATCCGGCGGGCAAAATCTTCATGACCTGGCGGACGATGGCAGATAAGCAATCTTTTGTGGCGAAACCTGCCCGTTTTTCCTGCCTCATCACGCCGATGGTGGCCGCGTCGCTCCATTGACTGGCCGGCTGATTTTGGCATAGACAGGAATCAGGTTGGCACCGCAGTCTGCGATCATGCCGCAATAATCGCGCTGACATCCACGGTTAATTTCCCGCCGCCATCACCAACGAACAATGCGCCAGCCGCGCCAAACGTGAATTTCAACGATGAACGCGACGGCGGCATGACGCCGCGCTCCGCCTGTGCCTGTCCTCAAAATTCATTACGCGGTTTTGGCTCGTCAATATTCCCCTCCGTCCGCAGACTCGGCAACACTCCATGAAATTACGCCTGCGAGAAAAAATCGGCTACGGCTGCGGCGACGCCGCCTCGTCCATGTTCTGGAAGCTGTTCTCGATGTATTTGATGTTTTATTACACTGACGTCTTTGGCATCTCGGCGGCGGCGGTGGGCACCATGTTTCTCATCACCCGTATCTGGGACGCGGCGTTCGATCCGTTTGTCGGCGTGCTCGGCGACCGCACCGAGACGCGCTGGGGAAAATTCCGTCCATATCTGCTCTGGGTGGCGATTCCGTTTGGCATCATCGGCGTGCTCACGTTCACCACGCCGTCGTTGGGCACGGGCGGGAAACTGATTTACGCCTACGTCACTTATTCTCTGATGATGATGATTTATTCGCTCATCAACGTGCCTTACGCCTCGCTCCTGGGCGTGATGACGGCAGACGGCAAGGAACGCACCACGCTGGCGACCTTCCGTTTCATTTTTGCCTTCGGCGGCAGTCTGGTGGTGCTGGCCGCCGCCGAACCGCTGGCCGGAGCATTCAGCAGAATGGGCGGTGCCGCCCCGGATTTGCAGCGCGGCTGGCAATGGGCCGCCGCTGTGTTCGCGGTGATCGCCGCAATTCTTTTCTGGATCACGTTTGCGTGGACGCGCGAGCGGATCAAGCCGGTCACGGAGCAAACTTCGTTGAAGCACGACCTGGCCGACCTGCTGAAAAACCAGCCGTGGTTCATCCTGCTGGGTGCGGGCATTGCGACGATTTTCTTCAACTCCATCCGCGACGGCGCGGCGATGTATTATTTCAAATATTATCTGCACACGAACGCCGCATTTTCCGTTCCGGCGCTCAAACTCACCATCGGCTGGAGCAGCTTATATTTCGTGCTCGGCCAGGCGGCAAACATACTGGGTGTGATTCTGGCCAAGCCGGTTTCCGACCGGATTGGAAAAAAGAACACCTTTTTCGCGGCGATGCTGTCCGCCTCGGTTTTCAGTTTTCTGGTCTATGGCGTTTCACCCGATTCAGTGGGATTGGTCCTGACCCTGCAATGTTTCATCAGCGTCAGTGCCGGCTTCGTGTTCCCGCTGCTGTGGTCCATGTATGCGGACACGGCGGACTATTCCGAATGGAAAACCGGCCGGCGCGCGACGGGCCTCGTGTTCTCGGCCTCCTCGATGTCGCAGAAATTCGGCTGGACACTCGGCGGCGCGTTCGCCGGGTGGCTGCTGGGCTACTACGGTTTTCAGGCGAACGTCACCCAGAACGGCAACACCCAGACGGGCATTCGCATGATGGTCAGCATCTATCCCGCAGTCGGCGCGCTGGCATCTGGCTTGTTCATGCTGATCTATCCTTTGAAGGAAAATTTCCTGAACACCATTGAAAGCGAACTGGCCGCGAGACGCGCGGTGAAGGAAACCCACGAATCACCCGCAGCCTGATGCCCAATCACCGCCGACACCGCCCGCATCGCCGGAAGAAATCTGTCACCATGAAAATTCATCTTCTCGCCTTGGCCGCTTCCGCAGGAATGGTCTTAACCGGCATGGCCGGCCCCGTTGATCCTGTCTTTCAGCATTTCATCACCGCGCATGATGGCAGGCTGTTTGACGGCGAAAAAGAATTCCGCTTCATTTCGATGGACATTCCGAACCTGCTGCTCGTCGAGGACAACGTGCCGTTCGCGGAGGAAAATCCATGGCGGCTGCCGGATCAGTTTGAAATCAACGACGCGCTGGCCACCGTGGCCGCCATGGGCGGAACGGTCACCCGCACCTACGTCATCAGCGTGCAACGCCCCGATGATTTGCCCGGCACGCCACGCCACGTCCTTGCGCCCGGCAAATTCAACGAAGCCGCCTTTCGCACGCTCGACGAAGTTCTCGACGCCGCCAACCGCACCGGCGTCCGGCTCATCATTCCGCTCGTGGACAACTGGCCATGGATGGGCGGACGCGCCGAATACGCGGGTTTTCGCGGCAAGCCCAAGGATGATTTCTGGACCGACCCACAGCTCATTGCCGACTTCAAGCAGACAATCTGTTTTGTTTTAATGCGCACCAATACCATCACCGGGATTCGCTATTGTGATGACAAGGCCATTCTCTGCTGGGAAACGGGCAATGAAATTTCCTCGCCCGCCGCGTGGACGCGCGAAATCGCCGGCTACCTTAAGATCCTCGATCAAAATCATCTGATCATGGATGGTTTTGGCGCTTCCGAGCTGCGTGATGAATCGTTGATGATTCCCGACGTGGACATTGTCACCACGCACCATTATCCGGGGCCGAAAAAATCTTTTGTCCGGCTAATCCAGGAAAATGCGGCGAAGGCGAAAGGGAAAAAACCTTACGTTGTCGGCGAGTTCGGTTTTGTGAACACGGCTAGGATGGCCGAAACCATGCAGGCCATCTCCGACAGCGGCGCGTCCGGCGGCCTGCTCTGGAGCCTGCGCTTTCGCAATCGGGACGGCGGCTTTTACTGGCATAGCGAGCCGGGAACGGGCGGCAATCTTTACAAAGCGTTCCACTGGCCCGGCTCCGCGCTTGGCGAAGCTTACGATGAAGTGAAATTGCTGGATCTCGCGCGTTCAAATGCCTTTGCCATCCGCGGTTTGCCGGTGCCGTCGGTGGCCGTTCCCGCGCCGCCGAAGCTGCTGCCGGCCGCCGATGCCGCCGCGATTTCATGGCAAGGCTCGGTCGGAGCAACCGGCTATCAAGTCGAGCGCGCGGCGGAAAAAAACGGTGACTGGCAAATTATCGCGACCCAGGTTGACGAGGCGTTCACGCAATACCGCCCGCAGTTCGCTGATGAAAAGGTGCCGCTTGGAAGCTGGTTTTACCGCGTTCAAGCCCAAAATGATTCCGGCATTTCCGAGCCGTCAAACATCGTCGGACCGGTCAAAGTGAAAAGTGCGACACTGGTGGACGAATTGGCGGACTTTTCAAAAATTCATTCACGGAGTGGCGATTGGAAAATCGCCGACCGCGACTGTCGTTCTGCCAAGGAGGACGCCCATCGCGCCGCCGGCGGGGCAGGGGATGTGTTGATTTATGAGCTGCCGTCGTCCATTCAAAGTTTCCGCGTGTTCGCGTTTTTTCCAAAAGAAGAGAGCGGCGTGAAATTTTCCGTCTCCGACGACGGCCGGAATTTTCACGACGTGACGGTGCAGAAAAAAACTTATTTTCACGGCGCGGGCGAATACGGCTACTGGAAACCGGTTTTGTTTCACGCGGAAGAAATTCACGGCGGAAATTTACTGAAGATTGAACTCACCGGCGAAACGCAGCTTGGCCGCGTGGAAATCACCCACCCGGCCTTGTCCAAATGATCAAACCAGCCGAACTGGATGAATTTTCCGCGCAGGTCGGCGAACATTTGTTCGGGCATTACCTGCCGTTCTGGAGCGGCCCGGCGCTTGACCTGAAAAACGGCGGCTGGATGGCGTGGCTGTCAAACGACCTGAAACCCGACCGTTCGCAGCCCAAAGGCCTCATCGTGAACAGCCGGATTTTGTGGGCGTTTTCCGCCGTCCACCGCGTCCGGCCGGAGCCGGTTTATTCCAAAATGGCGGAACGCGCGTTTGATTTCGTCATGAACAAGTTCTGGGACGACCAGCACGGCGGCGCTTTCTGGCGGTTGGATGATTCGGGCAGGATGCTGGATGACTCGAAGAAAATCTACGGTGAGGCGTTTTACATTTATGCGCTGACGGAATTTCATCGCGCCTTCGGTAGCTTGGCGGCGCTGGAACGCGCCAGGGAATTATTTGATTTGATCGAGCGCCACGCGCATGACGCGAAGTTCGGCGGCTACTTTGAGGTCTGCCAGCGCGACTGGTCGGAAGCCGGCGTGGACGCACGCTTGAGCGAGAAGGACATGAACGAGAAGAAGTCCATGAACAACCAGCTTCACGTTCTCGAAGCCTATACGAACCTGTATCGCGTCTGGCCGGAGCCGCGCGTGGCGGAACGGCTGCGCGAGCTGATTGGAATTTTTGAGGAGCGCATGCTGGATAAGCGCACGAAGCATCTGCATCACTTTTTCAATGAGCGATGGCAGGTTCGTTCGGACACTTGCACATTCGGCCACGACATCGAGGCCAGCTGGCTGTTATGCGAGGCGGCGGAAGTGCTGGAGGACGCCAAAATGCTGGAGCGTGTTCGCAATGTCGCGTTGCCGATGGCCTGCGTGGTCGGCAACGAAGGCATTGGTGCGGACGGCGGGCTGGCTTATGAGGGCCGCGCTGGCGAAATCATTGACGCCGGCCGCGAGTGCTGGCCGCAGGCCGAGGCGCTGGTGGGCTTTCTAAATGCGTTTGAACTTTCGGGGGACGAGAAGTTTTTCGCCGCCGCGCTCCGCGTCTGGAATTACATCCGGCAAAATCTCGTTGACCGGGTTCATGGCGAATGGTTCTGGCGCATCAATCCCGACGGCCAGCCGGACGCAAAATTGCCGAAGGTCAGTGAATGGAAAGGCCCGTATCACGCGACGCGCGCGTGCCTGGAAACTTTGCGGCGGCTGGAAGCGTTCAAGCTCAAAGCCAAGTAGCCGGCGGCTCGCCGGCATGGCTGCGCTTTCGCACGAAATCATTGTCCCCCGTTTTGATGACATTGTTTTTGCCGGCGTCCGGCTAGAATGACCTGCGAGATTCCCGACGAATCCAAACCGAGACGATGACGAACGGTCCGCCACTAAAATTGTTTTCAGAAGCCGCCCGCGTGCTGAAAGTTTTGCTCGCCGTGCCGCTGTTGTTGCTGGCCCCGACCATTTTTGGCTTTGAAGCGGACACGCCGGTGACGCCCGGCGCCTCGCGCGAGGCGCAATCGCTGCTGACATTCTTCGCCGACAGCTACGGGGGAAAAATCATTTCCGGCCAGCAGGACGGCTGGCGGCGGACGAACGGTTTGAGCGCGGAACTGAATTATATCACCAACACCACCGGCAAACTTCCGGCACTGCTGGCGATGGATGTGTCGGGCTGCACGGATGAATCGTTGCGGCGCGACACGAATCACCTGCTGATGAAACGCGCCGCCGACTGGTTCGGGCAGCGCAACGGAATCGTTGAATTCTGCTGGCACTGGCGCGCGCCGATGAATGAGCCGGCCTTTTACACGAAGGACACCACGTTCGACATTTCGCGCGCCGTTACCGAAGGCACGCCGGAACATGACGCGGTTTTGCACGATTTGGCTTTGATCGCGGCCGAACTGGAGGTGTTGCGCGATGCGCATGTTCCCGTGTTGTGGCGGCCGTTGCACGAGGCGAATGGCCGCTGGTTCTGGTGGGGCGCGGGCGGACCGGAGCCGTTCAAAAAACTTTGGCGCATGATGTTCGAAAATTTCACGGTGAAGCATCAGTTGAACAATTTGATCTGGGTCTTTTCGCCGGGCGCGGAAACGGATCTGGCCGCGTGGTATCCCGGCGACGCGTATGTGGACATCGTCGGCCAGGATCATTACCCGATGGACGGCAACCACGGCTCGGCCAAAGATGTTTTTGATGAACTCACCAGCCTGACGCGCGGTGAAAAACTCATCGCGCTCGGCGAAAACGGGCCGATTCCGGACCCTGAACTGCTCGTGCGCGAAAAAGCCGGCTGGCTGTTTTTCACGACCTGGTCCGGCAGCATCCTGCTTGAAAAAACCACGTCGGAACAACTGCGCGCATATTACAACCATCCTCATGTTCTAAATCTCGGCGATCTGCCGGACTTGAAAAATTATCCCTTCAGACCGGCGGACAAGGCCGAGAAGCTCGCATTTCCAGCGGCACCCGGCGACGTGGCCATCGGCGGCACCTGGCGTTCGCCGGTCACGGTGGCCGTGCAGGACAAAAAAGGCCGGACGGTTCGCGACGGGAATTTTTCCGTGACGCTGGCGCTCGAAGAATCTGGCAGCACCAAACTATCCGGCGAACTGACTGTGGCCACCGTGAACGGCATCGCCAGTTTTCCGGACGCCAAACTATCCGGCGCGGATGACGACTGTAAATTTCTGGCGACGGCAGACGGGTTGAGCAAGGCGGCCAGCCCGGTCTTTCACGTCGGCCCCGGCAACGGTCTTTTGCGCGAGTGCTGGCATGGCAAAGCGGATTTTTCTGCAGCCCCGGATGCGTCGGAGATCTTAGGCCAGGCTTTGGAAACGCCGGTTGTCCTGGCGACGAATTTTTCGGCGCGGATTCATGGCGAGATCATTCCGCCGCAGTCGGGCGGATACAAATTTTGGGTCGCTGCCGTCGGCACGGCGGAGCTTTGGCTGGGTTCCGATGCGTCGCCGGCCAACAAAATCAAGGTCGCCGCCGTCACGGCGAAAACGCCGTATCGCAAGTGGCCGCACATCAACGAAGCCGGGTCGCAAACCATCACGCTCAAAGCCGACCAGCGCTGCTATTTTGAAATCCGCCAGTCGCAGCGCAGCGGTTCCACACAGCTTGCCGTGCGCTGGCAGTTGCCGGACGGCAGCGAAGAACGGCCAATTCCCGCATTTCATTTCGCCCAGCCAGATAAATAACTTCATTTCCAATTGACGTGAACAAAACCGACTTCGCCAAAAAACTTAAACAGCTTCAGCAGCGGCACGCGCGGCTCATCCGGCGCAAAAACCGTCCGCAGAAAGGCGGCAACGGCATTTTCGACCGTTATGAAAACCCGGTGCTGACCGCCGCGCACACGCCATTGACGTGGCGCTACGATTTTGACCACGCGAGCAATCCCCATTTGATGACACGCCTCGGCATCAACTGTGTTTTTAACGTCGGCGCGCTGGAATGGGACGGGAAAATTGTCCTCCTGGCGCGGGTCGAGGGCTGGGACCGCAAATCCTTTTTCGCCGTCGCGGAAAGCCGGAACGGCGTGGACAATTTCAAGTTCTGGGACTACCCGGTGCGGATGCCGGAACGGGATGAACGGGAAACCAATCTTTACGACCTGCGGCTCGTGCGCCACGAGGACGGCTGGATTTACGGCCTGTTTTGCGCGGAGCGGCATGACGACTCGAAGCCGGGCGATTTGTCTGCGGCCATTGCGCGTTGCGGCATCGCCCGCACCAGGGATTTGGTGAAGTGGGAGCGGCTGCCGGATTTGAAAACGCCCGCGCTGCATCAGCGCAACTGTGTGTTGCATCCTGAATTTGTGAACGGCAAATATGCCTTCTACACGCGGCCGATGAATGATTTTGCGGCCACCGGTTCGGGCGACGGCATTGGCTGGGGTTTGTGTGACGACATCACCAACGCCGAGGTGAAAAAGGAAAGCATCATTGACCCGCGCCTTTATCATACCATCAAGGAAGGCAAGAACGGCCTCGGCCCGGCTCCGATCAAAACGGAAAAAGGCTGGCTGCACCTGGCGCACGGCGTCCGCAACACGGCGGCGGGCATGCGCTATGTGCTCTATGTTTTTCTGTGCGACTTGAAGGATCCCGCCAAACAGATTTGTGCGCCCGGCGGTTATTTCATGGGGCCGGAAAATGACGAGCGCGTGGGCGACGTCTCCAACGTGGTGTTCGCCAACGGCTGGGTGGCGCGCAAAAACGGCGGCGTGTTTATTTACTATGGCTCGTCGGACACTCGCACGCATGTTGCGACGACGACGGTGGAAAAACTTCTGGATTATTGCGCGAACACGCCGCCGGACGCCATGCGTTCAAAGCTGTGCGTGGACCAGCGCTGTGAACTCATCGCCAAAAATCTGCGGTCCCAAACCACGCGTTAACGGGCCATTTTCATCTGGCCGGGAATAATTGTGGGACACGAAACCATTGCGTAGCTGCCCATGGGACGAACCTCGACCAGGAATCCGTCTTCACTGCGGTCAGCCCGCTCATCTGGCTCCACAGGCCGGGCCGGTTTTTTGATGGACAACCGGCAGCGGCGGGAGCAAGGTAAAAAGTGAAATAAAGAACATAGCAGGGAATTCGCCATGAAATTATCACTCAAATCAATTATTGTATTCGGCTTCGTTGCAGCGCTAACGGCCAGGACATTTTGTGCCCAAACGTCCGACGGATTCAATTTTGATGAGAACGGTTATGGATCCATCATTTCGGACCACCAAGGGGTTGGTCCTCTTTGGTCCGAGGTGGCTGCGGATCCATCCGACGGGATAACCAACTCGTCCGTGTTGATATATGATCTCGGATATCCTGTCGTTGCAGGCGATGTCGCGCTGATAGAACCGGGGCAGACAGCCATCGCCAAATTGATTCGCTTTTTTCCGCTCCCGGAATACGGCGACACCTTGTTGATTTACTATTCGCAAGCGGATGGCACGAAAGCTGGCGTCGGCATTCCCACTTCGACCAACGCCGTGCAACTAACTTTGACCAATAGCCTGACGATTTGGTATCCGACATCCACCAACCAGCCCGGATATTCGGAACTGGGGGCCGTGCCAATGTGGTTTACAGGTTTGGAATATTACATCCACACCGCCAGCCACACTGAACCGGCTTACCCAGCGGGGACAAATTTGATTTGGCACTACACAGGTCCGTTCTCCTCTTATCATTTTTTTGTGCTCGCCTCAACCAACATGTCGTTGCCGCAAACAAATTGGACGCGGGTGTCCACCAACGTGTTTGATGTCACGGGCAGTTGCACGCTGACACTTCCGGTGGGTTCAGGCCAGCCGAACTTTTTCTACCGCATCGCGCTGCCGACGGGGCCCTTTTGAGAATTTGAACTTGCAGAGACTGCCGTTGCTTGGCGGCCTGAGTTGTCGGCCTTCATTCCGAAACTTTTCCACATTCTCGCCGGCAACAAGCCCAGAGCAATGAAAAGAAGCTGACTCCCGACAAACAGCACCAGCCATTTGAACGCCGCTTCCGTGAACCCGTAGCTGTGCAACCCGATGCCCAGCATGTTCACCCCGAACCATGACCATGCTGTGACGACGTTGCCGAAAATGGCGCAGTTCACCAGGCCGCGCTCACGGATGAGTCCGCCCCAGCGCAAGTGCAGGATGAGCGCGTTCCACAGCACGATGATGAGCGCGCCGTTTTCCTTCGGGTCCCAGCCCCAAAACCGGCCCCACGACTGGTCTGCCCAGATGCCGCCCAGCACCGTGCCCACAAAACTGAACAGCGTGGCGAAACAGACAATGCCATAAATCATCCGCGCGAGGGATTTGCCGGTGGCCGCGTCCAAAGTTTTGGTGAACATGCCGCGTAAAATATAAATCAGCGCGAGGAATCCCGCCACAAAAGTGCTCGCATAGCCAACCGTCACCGCGACGACGTGCGTGGCGAGCCAGAAATTGGTGTCCAGCACCGCGCGCATCATTTCCATCGTGTCGCCTTCCAGCGCAAGGTGGTGCGCAATGATGAGCGTGATGAAGCCGATGCCCGAAGCCACGACCGCGCCGATGCCGTTCTTGTGAAATTTCTCCAGAATCAATCCCAGCAGCACTGCGCCCCAGCCGATGAAGATGGCCGAGGAATAAAGATTCGTCACCGGCGGCCGCCCTTCCAGCACCATGCGGTAAACCAGCCCGACGGTGTGGATGACAAACGCCAGCCCGATGAGCCACACGGAGCAACGCCGCAGCATTTCGGACAAATTGAACCATGAGAAACACGCCAGCAATCCGGCGAGGACGTAAATGACCATCGCATTGTAAAACGGCTGCATCTGGTTGAAGAACACTTCTGCGCGGGCCTTGGCGAGCGCCTTCGGCTGGGAAGACGCGATCTGTGAACGCAAGTCGCGCAGCGCAGCATTAAATTTCTCCGGCTGGTTCGTGGCCAGCGCGCCGGTCATCTTCGCGTAGGCGCGGATGCCATCGTCAATCGGCATGCCGTTCGGCTTCGGCGCGTCGAGCAGCGCGTCGCCCATGCGCCGCCATTCGCGGGCACCGTTCGGCGGCAAAATCAGCGGCGGCTCAAGACTGGCCATGAACTGAAACTCCCGCACATAGCCGACAAACTCGTCGAAATTGGTCTGGTCAAATTTCCGCCCGGCCTGCTGCGCCTGGATGGCGGCGACGCCGACGGGCATGAGTGTTTCAAAGGCGGCCAGTTCGGCCGGCCAGTCCTGTGCGTTCTGCGGCTGCACCGCATTTTTCAACTGCGCGTAGCGCGACAGTCGCTCGTGCAGCTTGACGGTGCCATTTTCGTAGGCTGTCCGACTGGCCGGGTCAATTTTCTGGACGCGTTCGTTTTCCTTTTCAAAGATTTCAAACACCGGCTGGATCTGGTTCCAGGAATAATGTTTGCCGTCGGATTTTTTTGCCGCGTCCTTGTCCGGCAGTTTGAGCAGCGAAATCAAATCGGGATTGTCCAGACGAAAGACCGGCCAGTCGTCAGCCACGGCGGGATTCATCATCAGGTTCGCCAGCCACTCGGTCGCGGAAATGATTTTCGGATTTTCGTTCCAGGCTTTCCACGGCTCGGTGTTGAGCGTCTGCTTTTCACGTATTTCCAGCAGCGCATTCCGCGCGAGCGAATCCAGCGGCTCGATACGGCCATTGGCGGTGACCGGCAACTGGCCGAATTCCGTGTAGGCGAAATCCTTGTCCTTGGGTGCCTGCAGATTGCCGAAAAACCACAGCGCCATCACGAACATCAAGAACGCCGGCAACCATTTTTGAAAAATCTTCTTCATTTCTTTTTTTGCTTTGAGACAAAGCCGACGAGATGAAACAGGAATTGAATCACCAGTCCCGCGCCCACCATCGCGCAGCCGATGTAAGGCGTCAACCAGCCGGGGTTGCGCACCACTTGCAGCATCGAGGTGGGCGTGCGTCCGGCTTCCTGCGCGGCCTGACCGGCGTCCATCTGGTATTGATAAAAAGTGTATCCGCCGTAACGCAGCGGATGGTTCATGGAAATTTCCACTTCCCGCTTCTCGCCGGTTTTTGCGTTGTCAATGCGGACACGGCTGCGAAAATCCTTCGGGATGCCTTCCGGGTCGGACGTGGTGATCGTGCCGGGATAAACCGTGTGCGTCGCCTTGAGCAGCGTCAGCGAAAACGGATGATAAACGCGCAGCGGCCGCATCGTGAAGGTGAAATTTGTTCCGCCAACTTCGATCGTCTGCGGCGCGACAAGCTGGCCGGCAATTTTTTGCGCCATGTCCATGCCCATTTGTGCGTAGCCGTTGCGCACGGCCTCGACCAGCGTCGGGTCGCCGGCCCAATCGGTCGCCATCCAGGTGCCGAGCGAGCCGGCTGGCGTCAGGAACTCCAGCACCGCCGACGGCACGTTGCGCTGATCCATCGTCTTGACATCATCCGCCTTTTTGAGATCAAAGTTGACCGCGATGCCGTTGGTGGTGAGCGGCGGTGCGTTCTGCAGCATGGGCGCGCGAAAATTCAAATCCGAGTTGTGCCAATGCTGTTTCACGCGGACGGTGAACGGCAGGCTGTCAATTTTCAACTCGTCACCGGCGTGCAGCATTTTTTCCGGGATGGCCGTGACCTCGCTGCCGGAAACAAAAATCAATTCGTAATCCGTCGCGCTGTCGGAATAGCTGCGCGTCTGACCCTCGGCAAAATGCATCTGCAATTCGCGCGACAGCAAATCCGTCGAGAGCTGGCCGACGAGCAGCACGATGACTCCCGCGTGCGCAAGCTGGATGCCGAGTTTCTTCGTGCTGAATTCAAACCGGTAAATATGCGACGCCACCAGGTTCACCAGCAGCAGCGTGCCGATGAGATAGCCGCCGGGCAGCAGCAGCGGGATTTTGTGGCCGAACAGATGCGCGCCGATCACCAGCCACTGTTTGAAATAATGCGCCTGCGCGCCGTAAAGCCCTTCATCCGCCTGCGCCAGCGTGCCGATGAAGACGAGGATGATCGCAAACGCGAGCAGCACGACCGTGAGTTTCAACGACGTGAAAAACTCGACAATTTGTTTCATGGGCGGCGCAATGAATTTCGGTCGTATGTAAACCAGGATTACTGGCCCGCCGGATATTTTGCAGATTGCACAAATTTGATCAGCGCGTCTTGTTGTTGCGCCACGACAGATGCGTCGCCCATGAGCTTGTAGAACCACGTCTGCCCGCCGAGCGGCAGCACCACGCCGACGAGCCGCGCCGGTTTGTTGGAACGCGGATCGGTGCCGGTGATATCTGCGAGCGTTGCCTGGGTGCCGGAAGCATTAATCGTCGGCAATTTTGCAACATCATCTTCCGTCAGCGGTGCCTGGCCGAGCTGGGCACGCCAGCGATTGATGTTGGCCAGCAAACCGCCGCCGTCACCGGCAAGCTGGCTCACGTTGACCGCCGCCGTCACGTCGCCGGTGCCTTGAATGATAAATTTGGCGACCAAAAATTGCGCCAGCGGGCCTTCTTTCCAGTCCGCCGGAATCGTCCACGTCGGTTTGTCGGCAGCCGCCACGGCGGGAACTGGTGCGCCAGCATTCATGGCATCAGTCGGCGGGTGCGACGCCGGCAGTTGGCTCATGTCCATCGCGGCCGGCGCAGCTGACTGGTCGAAATTCACCGATTTCAAAAACGCGATGAACGCCGGCTTTTGCTTTTCAACCAGCCTCGCGTCGCCGGTCATCTTGAAAAACCAGACCGTGTTGTCGCGGTGCAAAATCACGGCGGCAATGCGTTCGGCGTCACCACTCCCAGGCGCTTTGCCGGCGATGTCATACAGATCCGCCGGCTGCCCGGCAACCTCGACTTTTTCCGCCAGCTTTTGCAGCTCGGGTTCGGCGAGCGGCGGCAGCCCGACCTGTCCGCGCCAGCGGTTCACGTTAGCAAAATCACCGCCGGCCATGCCGCCGAGCGGAATCACGCTTGTGTCCACAGTTTTGCCGTTTTCGGAAATCTCAAAGCTCGCCACGCGCATCTGCGTCAGCGGCTTTTCTTTCCAGCCGTCCGGCAGAATATACTTCAACATCGGCAGCCCGGAGTTGTCCGGCGCGGGCAGACCGCCGGGCATGGTCATCGGCATCGCGGCGGCGGCCGGCGGCGGCGTGGTGACGTCGCTGTTTTCGACATGATAAACTTTGACGCTGTCCCGGCCGCAGCCGGCGGCGGCGAACAGCATCAGCACCGCAGCGGCGAGCGGCAACGCATTGGATTTGGCAAGGTGTTTCATCTTTTTCAAACAAACAAATACCGCAAAACGGCGGCGGCGGCGAGACGTTCTTTGGCATTCACATGCCAAAAATTGCCACACCGCCGCCAAAAAAGGAAGAGTTATGCTGCTTTAACTCACGCCCATGTTGAGCAGGAATTCGATGTTGCTCCCGGTTTTCTTGAGCTTGCCCAGCATCAAATCCATCGCCTCGACCGGCGGCACGCCGGTGAGCGCGCGGCGCAGGATGACCACGCGGCTGCCTTCGTCCGGGTGATACAGCAGCTCTTCCTTGCGCGTGCCGGAACGCTCGATGTTGATCGAGGGGAAAATGCGGCGGTCCACCAGCGCGCGGTCCAGATGCACTTCCATGTTGCCGGTGCCTTTGAACTCTTCAAAAATGACTTCATCCATCCGCGAACCAGTGTCCACGAGCGCCGTCGCCATGATCGTGAGCGAGCCGCCTTCCTCGATGTTTCGCGCCGCGC
>CAYVGC010000026.1:0-45728 GCA_964449815.1 uncultured Bifidobacteriaceae bacterium | reverse complement strand
TCACCGAGAACCAAAGATGCTCCACCGAGAACCAAAGATGCTTCACCGAGAACCAAAGATGCTCCACCGAGAACCAAAGATGCTTCACCGAGAACCATGGATGGACCATCTATGGTTATGGATATGACCGGTTTTGGCATGACGATGACGGATTTAACGATATTTTGATGTTCTTTGCCGATTTCAACCCTGAACTGGCTAAATTTATACATCAAGCAGCAACCGGTCGTGCGTGTCAGACCATTTCTGGTGCCGGGGTGCTGGCGCACGGACACCCATCCCAACGGGCCTCGTGGCGCGGGCGTCCCGCCGGCGGGCTGGCCGGGCGTCCCGCCCGGTGATCGAACTGGCGGCGAGACGCCGCCAGCACTCGCAGCCGGGGATGGCCGCGCCACCTGGGCGTCGGTTCAAAAACCCGAGCTCACCATGCTGCCGTCCCGGCGCCGGGCCGCGCATTGCCCCGGGCACCCGCTCAAATCCTTGCTGACGTTAAGCCATTACTGGCTTAACCGGTAAAACTGCTGTCCGCCGGAGATCGGATTGGTCACGGTGTTCTGGCCATTAACAATGACCGGCACGGCGGAATTGGTGACCCAACCAGTCGGTAAAATATTTGTGGTGAACAGCAGCGTGACCCCGGCCGCATTGGTCGGCCAGGTCAAAACCACAGCGGCTCGGGAAAAATTAATGCTTAACTGCGGGGCCGGGCAGGGGACATAGAAAACCGCCGGCCGGCAGATGGCCAGCGGCGGAGCGCCGGGCGACCACGCGCCGTTGGTGAAGGTGTAGATGGTATAGTTTTGCGCTGTGTAAGGAAAGGCGGGCTGTCCCGAAAGGTGAATCAATACTTGGGAACCGGTCTGGGGAGCCGTGCCAGTGTAGTCTTGATAAGTGCTGGAATTAGTGTTCTGTGCGCCAAGCAAGGAATATTCTCCGCAGCCGCAATAATAGGGGGATGGATAGACCGCGGTTGGAACAGCGCCGGTAAAAGTGACGGATTCAGTCACGCCGACCGTGTTTTGGTAATAGAAGCCCCGGCCTGGAGCCAGGACGGGTATTTCATCCATGGTCGCAATGTTCCCATTTTCATCCGAGAAAACTGTCGGGCTTGCGGAATCAAAGGTCACATATTGAAAAAAGCCGGAACAGTTGTAATAATAAAGCACGTCCCCATCCCGCGACCCGTCGGCATCGGGAAACAGCACGTTCGGCGTGTTGGAAGAGTTATCGAGGGGATTGGCGAGAGCCGTAATTCCAACCGGCAGCGTGACCGTATAACTGGCGGCGAAAATGGAGGTTGCAAACGCAGTGGAAACACCAACACTCAAGAACAAAGTTTTCATAAGATAGTTTTAACTCCAGTTTACATCATATCAAGAAGTAGCTTTGCTGTCAAAAGCAATCTGTTCGCCGGGGGCATGGAAGAAAACCGTCCGCGTGAAACCGTCGGTTGGCCGCCCGCCCGGCGTTCCGGCCCCGGCCCGCTTGCATTGCACGCCGGTGCTGTCCCGGCCTGCAGCGGGTTGCGAATGACACGCGGGTTTTTCCAGAGGTCACAATTTTTTGCCGCCGCCCAGCCACAGCAGGCTGTCAATCACCAGCCGGTCCTGAACTTCATTCTCAAAGGTGAACGATAGGGTGCGATTGGTGTCATCGAACTTGTGTTCGTAATCCATGTCGTTGTGCCCCATGTTCAGATAAACCATTTTGTAGCGCTGGTTGGTCCAGGCCACCGGGTAATAACCGCTGTGCCAGATTTCATAGGGTTTGGGTCCGGTGCCCAAAGGAAAACTGGCTGGGTCAATGGACAGCAGGATTTTGATGTCGGGGTTTTTCCGCAAATCATTCTTCCAGGCATACCATTCGTTGGGCGCGGATTTGAAGGTCTCCGGCAGGCGACTGGTGGCGGGATGATGCCGGTCTTCGACGCGCAAAATGGCGGCGGTGGGCCGCCAGGTGTTGCCGGCATATTCGCCCGCGCCCAGGAACTGATTATGATACCAGTCCCAGTTTTGGGGGCAGCCGGAAGGCGTCAGGGCAAATGCGGCAAAGTGAAATCCCAGCCACGCGCCGCCGTTCTCCATGTATTTTCTGAACGCCTCCCTTTGGGCCGGGGCTTCCGGGCGCGTGTCCAGAAAGACCACCACTTGATAGTGGGAAAGCAACCCGGCATTGAGATCGTTCCAGTTCGTGGTTGAATCGTAGGTGAAATCATATTTTTGAGCCGTTTGCGGGAACCACCGGTTGGCCTCATGCACAAAACTGACATGCGCCAGATCGTCTTTGCCGGTGTAAAAGGCGATCACCCTGAATTGGGGGGTGGAACTTGCTGCCTTGGCGCCGGCAAGGCCAAAACACAAAAGGCAGAAGGCGATCCACCGCAGGGCGGTCCGGTTGATTTTAATCCAGGCGACCATGATCGTTTGCCGGGGCTTTAACAGTTTCAGAAACAGGATTGCACCACGCCGCCGTCCACGCGCAGGGCCGCGCCGTTCGTGGCGGCGGACGCCGGACTGCTGAGGTAAATCACCAGGTTGGCGACTTCCTCCGTGGTGGCGAACCGCTGGAGGAGCGAGCTGGGCCGGACCTTGTTGAAAAAATCCTTCTCGAAATCGGCAAACGGTTTGCCGCCGCTCAATTGTTTGACGAATTCATCCACGCCGTCGGAATGGGTCGGGCCGGGCAGCACGGCGTTCACGGTCACGCCGGTGCCGGCGCAGGTTTCGGCGAGGCCGCGCGACACCGCCAGTTGCGAGGTCTTGGTCATGCCGTAATGGATCATCTCGGCGGGAATCTGGATGCCGCTCTCGCTGCTGATGAAAATGATGCGGCCCCAGTCCTGCTCCTTCATCCCCGGCAAATAGGCGCGGCTCAGGCGGACGCCGCTCAGGACATTCACTTCAAAGAAGCGGAACCAGTCTTCATCGGGGATCTGCTCAAACGGTTTCGGTTCAAAGATGCCGAGGTTGTTGATGAGGATGTCCACGGCCGGGAATTGTTTCACCAATTTGTCCACGCCGGCGGCGGCGGCGAGGTCGCCGGCAAAGACTTCCAGCTTCGCCGGCGGCACCGCGTGGCGGATCTTTGCAAGCGCCGCGTTCACGGATGTTTCGGAACGGCCGTTCACGATGACGCGGGCGCCTTCGCGCGCGAGGCCGGTGGCGATGGCCAGGCCGATGCCTTTGGTGGAGCCGGAAACGAGGGCGAGTTTGTCAGTCAATTGTAAATCCATGATGAACCGAGCTTCGCACCAGCCGAAACATTGTCAACTTTCCGTCCGCTGCGGATGCCGGACGTCCGCGCTCCGGGCGGCTCCGGCTGCGGGCTTAAAATCTTTCGCCGATGAAAGGGGTGTGCCAGCGCAAATCTTTTTCCACCACGCCTTTCTTTTTCACCGCGCGCATCATTTCCGACACCTGGTTCCAGTCCAGCTGCAAAAGGCTCTGGTCCGGCCAGTCTTTGTCCTCGGAGTAAAACTCCAGTTGCAGTTCCAGCCCGCCGTTCTTTGCTGCGGGGGTGACGAGGCTGAATTGGTCCAAAGCCTTCGCAAAATCCTTGCCGGCGGCCTTGGACCAGCGCCACAACATTTCGTCGGTGATGTCCAGCGGCAGTTCGGGGGCTTTCACGGCAAACAGCCGGGGGCGGGTGCCTTTGGCATCCGGCTCCACATAAGCCAGGTCGCCGACAAAGATCGCCAGGTCGCCTTTGACGACCTCGTTGACGCCATACAAGGAGGGCCAGATCACGACCGTCTCGCCGTCGGTGTCCTGGTGCTCAAAGGAATTGCGCGTCAGTTCAGATTCGTCATGGGAAAAGCGGGCGGGATGGGACACTTCTTCATAACCGCCGCCCAGGGGCGCGACGATTTTTGGCGACTGGCATCCGGCCAGACCAAGGCAGAGCAGGGCCAGGGCAGGGCGGGTGACCGAAAAATTGAACGGTTTCATGGGCAAAGGCTCGACGCCGGGCGGTTGCGCAAAAATGTCAAGCAGTGGCAGACCGTGTCCGGCATTTTCCAAACTGAAATAATGCTGGCGGACGGGTCTGCGGTCAAGCCTCTCATCAGCCCGCACCAGACAACAAAGCAAAGCGGCGAAATTCGGCTGGCCCGATCTTCAGTTGAAAGCCATAATTGGCCGTGCCGGAGCCTGGGCAAAATTTTTGTGGACGCGGCAGGCGATGGCGAATAGATTTCAGCAACTAATCCGAACCAGTGTGCCAACTGATCATGTCAGATGAAGCGGCAAGGCGTGCCCGCAGGCAAAAAAATCCCGGGCTGCCGGGCGGCATTTGTCGCGGTCCGGGGGTTCGCTTTCGCCGGTTGCCGGCCCGGCCAGCGACCGGATGCTCCGCACTTAGTTCAGGCATGGCCACAGAATTTTCGTCGCCCGGCCGTCGTGCGCAAAACCTTGTTTTGCTGGTCTTGCTCGTGCTGGCCTGGCTTGGCGGGGCTTGCAGCCGGGCGTTGGCTTTGCAGTCGGTGGAGCTCTCGTGGAATCCCAGCCCCGCTGCGAATATTGTCGCCTACAATGTCTATTACGGAACGGAAAGCGGTTTCTACACCGATTGCATCACCTTTTCGGATGTGACTGATGTTGTGATTCTCGGACTTGAAAGCGGTGAGACTTATTATTTCGCGGTGTCGGCCACTGATGCCAGCGGCCTTGAAAGCGGCCTTTCCAACGAGGCTTCTTACACAGTTCCCGTTCCCGTTCCCATCGTGCTTCAGACACAAGCGGCCTTGGCTGACCGGGGCGTGGAGCTCACTTGGAATGCCAGCCCCGCCGGCGACATTGTGGGCTTCAATGTTTATTATGGAACCCAGAGCGGCGTTTACTCGGCCGTCATCGGCGTCTCCGGAGTGACTGACACAATCATCCCGGAACTTGAGCCGGGGAAGATGTATTATTTTCTCGTCGCCGCAGTTGACGACTATGGTGAGGAAAACGATTTTTCCAACGAAGGCTCGTGCGTTGTTCCCGTTCCCGCCCCCATCGTCCTGCAAACGCAGGCCTTTAACGACGGCAGCGGTCAGTCTTATCTGCGCATCAACACCCTGACGGCTGTGAGCGGCTATTGGGAAATGGACTGTTCCACCGACCTGCAAAACTGGTTTGCCTATGCCTGCGGTTACGGCAGCGGCAATGGCGACGGCCACGATGTGGAGGCTTACGTCTGGCCGGACCCGACGCAGGCGCAAATGTTCTTCCGCGTGATTAATTATTAAATTATTGCCGGTCGCGCCAGGCCAGGCCGGCGGTCATCCGCCGCCCGCGCCCGTCAAGTCGCTGACCGCCGGGCCGGCCGTGAAACTGCGGGCGGTGGACCTGCACAATCTTGTCATTTTCAAGCCACAAATTGTTTTTCGGCGCATGATCCATTGACTCTTATGCCTCGTCTGCTATTTTCGGAGTTCGTTTCAACAGCAAAACTTTATTGATTTTATTTATGGCTAAAGCATCCAAAACCAACAAATACGTTTATGTTTTCGGCAACAAAAAGGCGGACGGCGACGGCTCGATGAAGCCGCTGCTCGGCGGCAAGGGCGCGAACCTGGCCGAAATGGGCCGCATCGGTCTGCCCGTGCCTCCCGGCTTCACCATCACCACCGAGGTCTGCACCTACTACTACAACAACAAAAAGACCTATCCCAAAGTCCTCGACGCGCAGGTCAAGGACGGCGTCGTCCACATCGAAAAAATCATCGGCACCAAGTTCGGCGACAAGGCCGCGATGCCGCTGCTGGTTTCCGTCCGCTCCGGCGCGCGCGATTCGATGCCCGGCATGATGGACACGATTTTGAACCTCGGCCTGAACGACCAGACCGTGCTCGCGCTGGTCGCGGCGACCAAGAACGAACGCTTTGCCTGGGACTGCTACCGCCGGTTCGTGCAGATGTATGGCGACGTGGTGCTCGGCGTGCAGAAGCGCGCGAACGAGGATGACGAGCCGTTTGAAACCGTCATCCACACGCTCAAACACGAGCGCCATCAGGCTGACATCGAGGACACAAAGCTGACCGTGGACGACCTCAAGGAACTGGTGAGCCGGTTCAAGGCGTTGATCAAGGAACGCGCCGGCACGGAATTTCCGCAGGATCCTTGGAAACAGCTTTGGGGTGCGACCGGCGCCGTGTTCGGCTCCTGGATGAACGACCGCGCGATTGTTTATCGCCGGAAATATGGCATTCCCTCCGAATGGGGAACCGCCGTCAATGTTCAGGCGATGGTCTATGGCAACACCGGCGAAACTTCCGGTTCCGGCGTCGCCTTCACCCGCAACCCGGCCAACGGCCTCAAGGAATTCTACGGTGAATTTCTCATCAACGCGCAGGGCGAAGACGTCGTCGCCGGCGTGCGCACGCCCGAACCCGTGGCGCAGCTCGCAAAGCAGATGCCCGCCGCCTACAAGGAGCTGGACAACATCCGCAACACGCTTGAAAAGCATTTCAAGGACGTGCAGGACTTCGAGTTCACGATCCAGGACGGCAAGGTGTTCATGCTCCAGACGCGCAACGGCAAGCGCACCGCCGCCGCCGCGCTGAAAATCTCGCTCGACCTCGTGAAGGAAAAACTGATTGACGCCGGGACGGCGGTTCTCCGCAATCCGGCCGACCAGTTGGATCAGCTTCTCGCGCCGATCTTCGATCTGGCCGAGGTGAAAAAGGCGAAAGCCATCGCCACCGGCCTGCCCGCCGGTCCCGGGGCGGCCGCCGGAAAAATTTATTTCAACGCCGACCGCGCCGTGGCTGCGGCCGACAAGGGCGAAAAAGTTCTGCTCGCCCGCATCGAAACCTCGCCGGAAGACTTGCGCGGCATGATTGCGGCGGAAGGCATTTTGACCGCCCGCGGCGGCGTCAGTTCGCACGCGGCGCTCGTGGCCCGGCAGATGGGCAAGGTCTGCGTCTGCGGCGTGGCGAAGCTGGACATCAATTACGACAAGAAGACCCTCACCGTGGATGGCAAGACCTACAATGAAGGCGACTATTTCTCGATTGATGGCACCGCCGGCACCGTCTATGCCGGCCAGTTGAAGACGGCGCCGTCCGAAATCATCGCCGGCCTTCTCCATGGCGACAAGGCGGCGCAGGCCACGGAAAAATTCAAGGGCTTCGCGCAGTTGATGAAATGGTGCGCGCAGTTCACGCGCCTGGAAGTCCGCACCAACGCCGACACGCCGGAGCAGGCGGCCAACGCCATGGCGTTCGGCGCGACCGGCATCGGCCTCACCCGCACGGAGCACATGTTCTTCGAAGGCAACCGCATTGACGCGATGCGCGAGATGATTCTCGCCGACACCTTGCCCGCCCGCGAAGCCGCGCTCGCCAAGCTCCTGCCGTATCAACGCGACGACTTCTTCGGCATCTTCAAGGCGCTGAAAGGATTCCCGGCCACGATCCGTTTCCTCGATCCGCCGCTGCATGAGTTCCTGCCGAACACCAAGGAATCGCAGATGGACCTCGCGCGGAAGCTCAACATCCCCGTCGAGAAGATCATCAACCGCGTCCACGAGCTGCATGAATTCAACCCCATGCTCGGCTTCCGCGGCTGCCGCCTCGGCATCAAGTATCCCGAAATCACCCGCATGCAGTCGCGCGCCGTCTTCGAGGCCGCCGCCCGCTGCATCAAGGAAAAGGTGAAATGCCAGCCCGAAATCATGATCCCGCTCGTCGGCTTCAAGAAGGAGCTGGATTTGCAGGTCGCCATCGTCCATGAAACGGCGAAACAGGTTGCAGCCGAGCAGAAAGTCAAGCTCAGCTACCACGTCGGCACGATGATCGAAGTGCCGCGCGGCGCGCTCACGGCGGACGAGATCGCGCAGACCGCCGAGTTCTTCAGCTTCGGCACGAACGACCTCACGCAGACCTGCCTCGGCATGAGCCGCGACGATTCCGGTTCCTTCCTCGGCGCCTACACCGAGAACGAAATCATCAAGAAGAATCCGTTCGCCTCGATTGACCAGGCTGGCGTGGGCCAGCTCATCCAGATTGCGGCCGAGAAGGGCAACAAGACCCGTCCTGGCATCAAGCTCGGCATCTGCGGCGAACACGGCGGCGACCCCGACTCCGTGAAGTTCTGCCATCGCGCCGGCCTCACCTATGTGAGCTGCTCGCCCTTCCGTGTGCCCGTCGCCCGCCTTGCCGCCGCGCAGGCCGCGATTGAGGAAAAGCGCAAGGCCAAGCCTGCGAAGAAATAATTCGCGGTTAAAATTCACAGCCGCTCCGTGAAAATGGAGCGGCCTTTTGTTTTTCAAGCGGCGCAGATTTGGTGGAGTTTGTCACGCTGCGACAAACCCGTCGCCGGACGGAGCGGCAGGCGATGGAAACGGGAACGGCAAAACACCGGACAAAATTGGATGGTGCCTGGGCCCTGGCCGTTTCGTCGGGCGTCCTGCCAGCTAATCCCTGGTGGACGCGGGGTCCATTGTGGTAATTCTCGAACTGTTCAGACTTCCGGCCAGTTCGGTTTTTTGTGATGCCGGCAAGGCTTGCTTGCCCCAGGAACCGTGGCAGGTCTTCAAGGCGTTTCATTCTGCCAGGCAGAAATGGGATTATCACAAAATGGCTTGGGCGGCACGCGAACAAAAACGTCAAGGCAGGTCAAAAGAAGAAATAAAAAAAGCCCTGGCAAAAAAAGACCCAGCATACAAAGCTGGCAGTCGAGACATGGCCAAAATTCAAACAGGAAATTTCCGACACAGGGTATCATTACCCGGCATATTTCGATGCCGCCAAAATGGGACTTTGGAAGCCGGGGCCGCCGGAAAGTCTTCAAGAACGAACTGATTGTCAGGCGCAGAGCACACGGGATGTAGAAAAGGAAATTCGTGCGCTTGTGAATGGTGCAGCAAAACATTACCCGGCGCTGGCTGGCGATGTAGCTGTTGACCAGACCAGCGCCCGCGTGATCCGATCCAACCGGACATGGCCGAGGTGTTCAATCCAATGCCGGATGATGATTCTTTCGGTGTAAATGGTGCTGGCCCGTTTGGCGTCTTTAATCTGGTCGTAATAGTCAAAATTCCTTTGCATAATCTGCGAACAACGGCGTCCGCTTGAAGACGGACAGTGCGCCCTAGCGTCTTTGCGTTAAAAGCTCCTGAAGTTTGGCGACCGCCTGGGCATCGGTGCCGGCCCCTTCCAGCGGGACCCGTTTGACCTGCTTTGGTCCCGTGGTTTGATCCTCAACGGTAAGCTGGCCGTAATAGCGCCTGTTGCGCGCCCACAGCCGCGAATCGGACGCTTGCGTTTGTCCACCACTTTGTTGTATGTTGCGCCGCGATGTTGATGGCGATTGACAATTTTGCTGCGGGTGCCCGTGCTTTCCGTTTCAGCGGCTTGCATGGCATAACTCTAGCACAACGTCAACATCAGACTGGTATTAAAGCTGTAAGTCATTGTTAATCAGGTGGCCGATGTGGCGGAATTGGCAGACGCGCTAGACTCAAAATCTAGTATCCGTGAGGATGTGTGGGTTCGACCCCCTCCGTCGGCACCATCTTTTTTTATACCTTGTTATTGGTGTATAAAAAGGACTTTGCCAAGTGGTAGGCCTGCCCTGAAACTAATCCCCCGATCCACCGTGCCGCTCGGCTGAATGCCGGGCGTCGTTTTTAAGCACAACTGCGGAGCCGATGCACGAGGTCACTTTGAACCGCTTCAAGGCAGGCCAACTTTCAGATCTGCGAGGCCGACGTGCGCTTGAGCAGGATGCTGATGATGCCGGACACGTTGTCCTGGTATTGCGGATCGCCGGATAATTTTTTCCAGACGGGTGAGGCGGAAAATCCCTGCCAGTGCTGCTTGTGAGCTTCCAGATTTTCGCCGGAGAGCATGTAGGTCAGGCAGGGCATTTTCGTGCCGACGACAGTGCGACCGTAAAAAACCGGGGCCAGACCGACGGACTGCATCAGCGGGATTTCGCCGCTGTTGAACATCTGGACTTTGTTCAAGCCCTTGTTTTCGCTGGGGCTCATGTAGGTGCGCAATTCAAACAGGTTCGGCTTCTTGTCGGCCGGCGGCAGGGTGATATGCTTCATGCCGTCGAATGCCACGAGCAGCGAGCTTTCAAAACGGTCATAGGCTGCATTCGGTTTTGTTACGGAAAGATAATCTGCGGCGGCTTTCTGGTAATCCGCGTCGGCGGCGAGCTTCGCGGGAATCGCGGCGAAAATTTCCATCGAGTCACACGGAATGAGAACGTAAACCTTGTTGGTCGCGGAATCTTCCTGCTCGGTGAAAACGCCGACCGGCTGGATGCCCATGCGATTGTAGGCAGGAATTGCGGCGTTCTGCCAATAGTCGTTGACGCGCTGCCGCTGCGCATCCGACTGGGTGGTATAAACGCGCAGTTCGTAATACTGCGGTTTGTCGCCATCCGCCGCGGTTGCAATGGACGGACTGCCGATGACGACTGCGGCCACAGCGGAGATAACCATCGTGGAATGGAAAAAGAAACGTGAGATCATAAAGGCGTGGTGTTCAGGTTCAAATGTGTTTTCGGGCGTAAAGTTACACCCTCGGCGGCGGCGTGACAAAACCAAATTTCAAGGGTTGGTTCGGTTCACGTTAGGTGGCGGCGGGCGGCGGCACCGACCATTAAAATGAAACCCGCGAATGTTCTGCACGCCCGCGATTTGATTTATTCGCCTCCTCCCGGCCAGCGCGTTTTGGCATTTGGGGGGAAATTATGCCGGTAAAATTTTTCAGAAATGGAATTGCCCCCGTGCGCCGGGTTGAATAATTTCGCTTCATGCAAATCCACCAATTCTTCAGCCGCTGGCTGCTGGTTTCGCTGCTCGCGGTTTCTGTTTCCAAAATCACCGCCGCCGATTCGCCGCGCGAGCATCTCTCGCTTGACGCCAACTGGAAATTTCATCTCGGCGACGACTGGCCGGGCGCGCTGCATCTCGACAAAGCCGGCGCCAGCACCGGTCCGGCATCGGAAAAATTTGGCGACAACTCCTGGCGCACGCTCAATCTGCCGCACGACTGGGCGATTGAACTGCCGTTCGACCAGAACTCCGACGCCAGCCACGGTTTCAAACCGGTCGGGCCGGGCTTTCCGAAAAACAGCATCGGCTGGTATCGCCGGACGTTTGATTTGCCGGCGGAAGATTCCGGCAAGCGCATCTGGCTGACGTTCGACGGCGCATTTCGCGACGTGACGGTCTGGGTGAACGGCTGGTTGGTGAAACGCCACGAAGGCGGCTACTATCCGTTCCGCGAAGACATCACGGACGTGGCGCATTTTGGCGGCAAGAACACCGTGGCCGTGCGCGTGGACGCGACGAAATTCGAGGGCTGGTTTTACGAGGGCGCGGGCATCTACCGCCACGTCTGGCTGGACAAGACCGCGCCGGTGGCCATCGCGCCGGATGGGGTGTTTGTTTGGACCACGTTTTCAAATGATATTCCGGTTGTTTGCACTGAAACTCATCTGATTAATCGAGGCGCACCAGTTTTGTCATTGGAAACCTGGTATCAAGTTTTCGACCCAAACGGTCAAAGAGTCGCCGGCGGGTCTTTGTCTCAAAATTCGTTCAAGGAACCCGTCCTCAAAACTGAATGCACGGTGAATTATTCAGAGCGGAGAATAATGAGCGTTCCTTCGCCTGAGCTTTGGTCGCCGGAAAATCCAAAACTTTACAAGCTCATCACGACAGTTCTTGTCAGTAACAATATCGTTGACCAAAAAGAAACTTTCTTCGGCATTCGCACCGTCGGCTTTGACGCGACGAACGGCTTTTTGCTGAACGGCAAGCATTACGAACTTTACGGCACCTGCAACCATCAGGACATGGCCGGCGTAGGCGCGGCGCTGCCCGATTCGTTGCAGGAATTCCGCGTTAAAAAGTTAAAAGAATTCGGCTGCAACGCCATCCGCACCTCGCACAATCCGCCCACGCCGGAACTGCTCGACGCCTGCGACCGCCTCGGCATGTTGATCATGGACGAGAGCCGCCTGCTCGGCAGCGACGAGGAAAACCTCCGCAAGTGGGACGACCAGATCCGCCGCGACCGCAATCACGCGTGCGTGGCCATCTGGAGCGTGGCCAACGAGGAATTTTCCGTGCAGGATTCGCCGCAGGGCGGCAACGTCGCGCGCACGATGCAAAATTATGTCAAGCAGCTCGACCCGACGCGCCCGGTGACCTACGCCGCGCCGGAAGGCGACACGTTTGCCGGCATCAACGGCGTCATCGAAGTGCGCGGCTGGAATTATCACGTCGGCGGCGACATGGACAAATATCACGCCGAGCATCCGAACCAGCCCGAAGTCGGCACCGAACAGGCCAGCACCGTCAGCACGCGCGGCATTTACGCGAATGACGCCGTGCGCGGCTACGTCAGCGCCTACGACGACAACGCGCCGAGCTGGGCGACGACGACCGAAACCTGGTGGAGCTATTTTGCCGACCGTCCGTGGCTCTCCGGCGGATTTGTGTGGACCGGATTTGATTATCGCGGCGAGCCGACGCCTTACGGCTGGCCGTGCATCAATTCGCATTTCGGCATCCTCGACGTTTGCGGTTTCCCGAAGGACAATTTTTATTACTACCAATCGTGGTGGACAACAAACACCGTTTTGCATCTGCTGCCGCACTGGAACTGGCCCGGCAAGGAAGGCCAGGAAATCAAGGTGAACGCGTTGAGCAACTGCAAGCAGGTAGAATTATTCCTCAACGGCGCGTCACTCGGAAAACAGACAATGAAACCAAATTCCAAACTCTCGTGGCAGGTGAAATATGCGCCCGGCACTTTGAGCGCAAAAGGATTTGACGACGCCGGCAATGTCATCGCCGAAACCAAGGTCGAGACCACCGGCGATGCCACGCAAATAAAACTCACGCCCGACCGCAACACGATCAACGCCGACGGCGAGGATGTGAGCGTGTTCACCGTTTCCGCAACCGACGCGCGGGGCCGGGTGGTGCCGGTGGCGCAGAACAAAATCAATTTTGCGCTTGAAGGCGCGGGGAAAATTCTCGGCGTCGGCAACGGGGATCCGAGCTGCCACGAGCCGGACACGTTTATTTCGAGCCTGCCGGTGCGCGCCATCGCGGTGAATGACTGGCATTGGAAACTGGCCAAGCTTCCGGATGGCAGCGGGCTCGCGCCGGAATATGCGCCGGAATTTGATGATGCGGCTTGGAACACCATCAAGCCCAAAACCGACGGCGACACTGGCGACATGTTTCTGAAGCCGGGCGAAACGGCGATTTACCGCGCGCATGTGAAGCTGACGGAAGACGATTTGAACAATCCCGGGGTGCAGATTCGTTTCGGCACGATTGACGATCACGGCTGGGTGTTCGTGAACAATCAGCGCGTGGGCGAGTCGCACGACTGGTCGTCGCCGCCCATGTTCGACATCAAGAAAGCGCTGCATGCGGGCGACAATGTCATCGCCGTGGGCGTGAAAAATGACGAGAGCTCGGGGGGACTGAGTCCCGATGTGAACGTGGAAATTATCGGCAAGCCGATGTCGTCGCCGTGGTCGCGCAGCCTGTTCAACGGCCTGGCGCAAATCATCGTGCAATCCACGAAGGACGCCGGCGAAATCAAACTTACCGCGAGCGCGGACGGTTTGCAATCTGCGACGGCCACCATCACGGCGCAGCCCGCAGCACCACGTCCGAGCGTGCCGTAAATTGAGTTTGAGCTTGTGCGCGGGGCGGTGCTGGCGAGAATTTCCCCATGCCATCACTGCCCCGCCATTTTTTTGCCGCGCTCGCGGCGGTTTTCATTTTTCAAACCAGCCGCGCGGCGGAAACGGCTTCGCCGCTCACGCTCTTCTACACCAACGCCGCCGTGAAATGGACGGAGGCATTGCCCATCGGCAATGGCCGGCTCGGCGCGATGATCTTCGGCGGGGCCGAGCGCGAGCATTTGCAGCTCAACGAAGCCACGCTCTGGGCCGGCGGGCCTTACGATCCCAGCAACACGAATGCGCTCGCCGCGCTGCCCGAAGCGCGCAAACTCGTTTTTGACGGCAAATATGACGAAGCGGCAAAATTGATCGGCGACAAAATGATGGCCGTGCCGCTGCGCCAGATGCCGTATGAAACGCTTGGCGATCTGTTCCTGGATTTTCCGACCAACGCAGCGGTGAAAAATTATCGGCGCGATTTGGATTTGGATACTGCCGTTGCCAGCGTCAGCTACACGGTGAACGGCGTTCAGTTCAAACGAGAAATGTTTGCCAGCGCGGTGGACCAGGTCATCGTGATTCATCTGACCGCCGACCAGCCGGGACAGATTTCTTTCACGGTCGGCATGACGACGCCGCAGAAAGTCGAGATGAGCACGGAGTTCAACCCTTACACGCCGCATATGGGCATGACCAACGACGCGACGCTGGTAATGCGCGGGGTGAACGCGGAGATGCGCGGCATCCCCGGCGCGCTGAAATTCCAAGCGTGCGTGCGCGTGCTGCCACAAGGCGGAGACATCTGGTCCACAAAGGCAGACCGGCAGGGCGGAATTTCGCGATTTGGTTACGTGCCCGGCATCCAGGGCACACCGCCATACAAGTCATCGTGCTCCATTTCCGTGGCCAGCGCCGATTCGGTCACGCTGCTGATCGCCGCCGCCACGAGCTACAAAAATTATCACGATGTCACCGGCGATCCCAAAGCCATCGTGAAAAACCAAATCGAAGGCGCGTATTCAAAATATCTTGGCGATGTAGCAGCCGACGTAAGGAGGCTCCATTCAAATAATCGGGACAAGTTAGAGCCTCCTAACGCCGGCGGCTACGGAACCGAGACGCTGCTCGCCGACCACATCGCCGCGCACCAAAAATTATTTCGCCGCGTCGCGCTGGATCTCGGCGAGACCGGCGCTATGAAGCTGCCGACCGACGTGCGCATCGCGCATTTTGCCGACGGCAACGATCCGCAGCTCGCCACGCTGTATTTTCAATTCGCGCGCTACCTGCTGATTTCGTGCTCGCGCCCCGGCGGCCAGCCCGCGACGTTGCAGGGTTTGTGGAACGATTCCATGACGCCGCCGTGGGACAGCAAATACACCATCAACATCAACACCGAAATGAACTACTGGCCCGCCGAGCCATGCAACCTCTCCGAATGCGTCGAGCCGCTCACCCAAATGGTTTTGGAAATGGCCGACACCGGCGCGCGCACGGCGAAAATTCATTACGGCGCGCGCGGCTGGGTGGCGCATCACAACACGGATTTGTGGCGTGCGACGGCGCCGGTTGACGGCCCGAATTCCGGCATGTGGCCGCTGGGCGGCGCGTGGCTCTGCCAGAATTTGTGGGAACATTACCTTTTCACCGACGACAACGGGTATCTGCGCAAAATCTATCCGGCCATGAAAGGCGCGGCGCAATTCTTCCTCGACACGCTCGTTGAGGAGCCGACGCATCACTGGCTCGTGACATGTCCGTCGCTTTCGCCGGAAAACGGCAACCCCGCTGCGACGGGCACCAGCATCACCGCCGGGCCGACGATGGATCTGGAAATTTTGCGAGACCTGTTCGACCATTGCATCCGCGCCTCGGAAATTTTCGGCGTGGACAAGAAATTTGCCGCCCGGCTCACCGCCGCGCGGGCGCGGCTTGCGCCTTTGCAAATCGGTTCGTCGGGCCAGCTTCAGGAATGGCTGCAGGACCTGGACTTGCAATCGCACGATCTGCATCACCGCCACGTTTCGCATCTCTACGGACTTTTCCCCAGCGCACAGATTGACGTGAACACCACGCCCGATCTCGCCGCCGCCGTGAAAAATTCCCTGGAGATTCGCGGCGATCAGGCGACCGGCTGGGCGACCGCGTGGCGCATCAATTTGTGGGCGCGATTGCACGACGGCGACCACGCTTATTCGATCTTGGAATTTCTTCTGAGCCCGGCGCGCACGTTTCCCGACATGTTCGACGCGCACCCGCCGTTTCAGATTGACGGCAATTTCGGCGGTGCGGCCGGCATCGCCGAGATGCTGCTGCAAAGCCAGAACGATGAAATCCAGCTTCTTCCTGCGCTGCCGAAAGACTGGCCGACAGGCAGGGTGAAAGGTCTGCGCGCACGCGGCGGCTTCGAGGTGGACATCGCGTGGCAGAATGGAAAATTGACGGCGGCCACCATTTGTTCGCTCGCCGGCAAAGACCTGCGCCTGCGTTACGGCCAGGCCACCAAGCTCGTCAAAACCCGAAAGGGTGAAACGACCCAGTGGCACGGCGAACCCTGATGCGGCAGAGGAAAGCCGCGCAAAGCGCATTGACGCCGTGACAGGCCGCCTTCAAAATCGCCGTCAATTATGAAATTGTCCGCTTTGCCGGCAAAGGCGAAGACTGTGGTTTCAATCCGCAATCCGCAATCCGCAATCCACAACGCGGGAGTGCCCACCGTGGACGCCGTGATGGCCGAAGAACGCGCCGCGTCGTTTGCCAGGCGCAGCCTCAAGGCTTCCGCCAAGCTCGCCGGGCTGAAAATGGCCGTCAGCATGTGCGACCTCACCACGCTCGAAGGCAAGGACACGCCCGGCAAGGTCGCCTATCTCTGCCGCAAGGCCGTCCAGCCCGCCGATCCAAAATACGCCGTGCCGCCGTGCGCCGCCGTGTGCGTGTATCCGAACATGGTGAAGTATGCGCGGAAATTTCTCGGCGAAAATTCCCCGGTGCGGGTCGCGTCGGTCGCCACCGGTTTTCCGAGCGGGCAATTTCCTCTGCCAACGAAATTGGGCGAAGTCCGCCGCGCCGTGGCCGATGGCGCGGACGAAATTGACATGGTCATTGACCGCGGCGCTTTTCTCGCCGGCGACCACGCGAAAGTTTTCGACGAAATCGCTGCCGTGAAGGCCGCCTGCGGCCCGGCGCATTTGAAGGTGATTCTTGAAACCGGCGAACTTGTCACCTACGACAACGTCCGGCTCGCCAGCGAAATTGCCATGCACGCCGGCGCGGATTTCATCAAGACCAGCACCGGCAAGATTTCGCCCGCCGCCACCCTGCCTGTGACACTCGTGATGCTGGAGGCCATCCGCGACTATTTTTTCGCCACCGGCATCCGCATCGGCATGAAGCCCGCCGGCGGCATCCGCACGGCCCGGCAGGCGCTCGCCTACCTCGTGATGGTGAAGGAAACCCTCGGCGACGACTGGCTCACGCCCGATTTGTTCCGCTTCGGCGCGAGCACGCTCGTCAATGACGTGCTCATGCAGATCGCCAGGCAGGTGGAAGGAAATTATCAGGGCGCGGATTATTTTTCGCTGTCGTGACGGGGAAATTGCGTGAGCCTGCTCGAAGTCAAAAATCTGAAAGTGCATTTCCCCGTCCGGCACGGGATGTTCAGCCGCGTCCGCGAATCGGTGAAGGCGGTGGACGGTGTGAGCTTCAGCCTCGCGCCGGGCGAGACGCTCGGCCTCGTCGGCGAAAGCGGCTGCGGCAAATCCACGCTGGGCCGCGCCATCCTGCGCCTGGTTGAGCCGACGGCGGGGGAAATTTTTCTCGGCGGCGAAAACCTCACACGCATGAACGGCGCGGAACTGCGTTCGCGCCGGCGCAAGTTCCAGATGATTTTTCAAGACCCGTTCGGCTCGCTGAATCCACGCATGACCGTCGAGGACATTGTCGGCGAGGCGCTGGACATCCACGATTTGACCGACAGCCCGGCTGCGCGGCGGCGGCGGATTGAAGAGTTGTTGTCAGCCGTCGGTCTGGATGCCGCTTATGCGCAGCGTTATCCGCACGAATTTTCCGGTGGCCAGCGCCAGCGCATCGGCATCGCGCGCGCGCTGGCGGTGGAGCCGGAACTCATCATTTGCGACGAGCCGGTGAGCGCGCTGGATGTTTCCGTGCAGGCGCAGATCATCAATCTGCTTCGGGATTTGCAGCAGCAGCGCGGCATCGCGTATCTGTTCATCGCGCACGATCTCGCGGTGGTGGAACACATCAGCCGCCGCGTGCTGGTGATGTATCTCGGCAAAATTGTGGAGTCGGCGGCGGCGAAGGAGATCATCCGCGCGCCAAAACATCCCTACACGCAGGCGCTGATTTCCGCCGTGCCGGAAGTGGACCCGGACACGAAACGGAGGCAGATTGTTTTGCCGGGCGATGTGCCGTCGCCGATCCATCCGCCGGGCGGCTGTCCGTTTCATCCGCGCTGTCCGATTGCCGAAGCCCGGTGCAAAACGGAAGCGCCGGGCTTTTGCGAAGGTGAAAAAGAACATTTCGCCGCCTGCCATCTGACGGGAACCGGCAGCGCGCCGCGCTGAAAATTATTTCAATTCAAAGTCATGCTCGCCCTTGATTTTCCCGGCGGTGACGAGGAGGCGGTAGGCGACGTTGGTTTCGAGCGGCTCCGCGCGGACGCCGTTGATGGCGGGCCTCATGCCGCCGATGAACTGGCCGTAGGAGAAAGCTTTCACCGGCACGGAGTTTGAGTCGGAGACGAGGTGCCAGACGGGCACGACGTCTTTGTTGGTCTCAAATCCGGCGAGCGGGACGACTTTGAGTTCGGTAAACCGGAGCGGGTAATTGACGCCGAAGATCAAGGACGGCAGCGCGCCGCGCCGGGCATCCGGGTGCAGGTTGCGGCTGGTGTGGAAAATTTGCACCGTCGCGGGCCGGAACCAGTCCGTGAACCAGACCGCATAAACGGTGGCCAGCGCGATTGCAACGAGGATGAGCACCAGGTTCTTTTTTGTCATAAAATTTGTGACGCGACAGGGACACGGCGCGTCGGATTACAGGTTCAGACGCCAACCAGGGGCATTTGGTTATGAAAGTAAGAAACCAAATATTTCCGGCAAACGCGAGCAAAAAAAGGTGGTGTCCCAATTTGAAGATCAGTCATTGCCTCTGCGGTTAAACCACCAGGCTAAAAGCAACACGACTTCCACAACGCCGCCAAAAAAATCAAGAAACCACGCCAGGGGTGATTTGGGTCTGGGATTGCCAAATACGCCAATATAGGTTTCATAGACGGGTCCTTTGCTGCCTATCGTAGCAGTTGAGCCACTACCGACTCGCGACGTGAACCGCGACAGCGGAACGGCCAGCGCCAACGGCGGTTGGCTCGGCGACTTATTAGGCCACATGGTCATCTCCAATCTTTTTGAGGTCTTTGTAACTTCTGATAGCTACAACAATCATCGGCCAAAACCAACCGCTAAATAATGCACCGGCTGCAATCGTGCCATCGGGAAATATGTCAGCCAGCGTCTGTGAATCCAGAATACCTCGCAAACTCATGGGTAAAATCGCAGCCCACAAAAGCGCCCAAAGAAAAACCAGTGCCCAGCCATAAACAACCACGCGAACTTTCCACCTCGGCCACTTGCTAACTCGCCAGAACAAAATCAGCAGTGCGATGAAACTACCAAACTCCAGAATATGAAAAATCGTAGCAATCATGGCGCGTAATGTGGCCTAACAAATAATGGGCGGCGGGTTTTGCAGCCTGTCCTTTGGTTTCATGCCTTTGACCCTGTTTCCGCCCCGCCCGCGTGTCGAGCCGAATTTCGGGCCATGCGGCCGCGGGCGGACGCCGAATTCCCCGGGGCGGACCGGTTTTTACCCGGGTTATTTTCATTCCGTCCCGGGGTTTGCTCCGTCCGCCCCCGGCTCTTCCGGGTGCAACCTGTTAAATGCCAAGATCTTTCAAGTTTATGACGAAAAAAAGCGTTCTGCATCTACTTTTGGTGGCGGTGGCCAGGCGGCGGCACGATTTCCCAGGGAATATCCTAATTTGGCGGAGCGCGGCTGGGTCGCAAGCCGGCCGCAGCATTTTCGACGCGCTGCGGCTGGCGCTGCGCGCACAGCCGCGCTCCAGGAATTCAAATTGGGACACAACCGAACCAGAATTGAATTGGCAAGGCCAGCCGTTTGTTGGATGCTGGCGGTGGCAATTGGCATGAGGCATTGGCCCAACATTTTCAATCTGAACTCACACGCCAACCATGGCAGCCTGGCGGCCAAAGAAAAATTAAGCGCCGGGCCGGGTGAGGCTTCCCAAGCCCGCCACAAGTTGGATGCCCCAATTGTGGCTGTTCGCTTCGCGAATCGTGGTCCCGGTTACGAACGATAAAACGGCTCGCCTGCCTAAAACTGAACTGCCAAAAGACAAATCTCAATTTGAATCATGTATCCACTTAAAATTCTGGCCGCCGGCCTGGCTTTGGTTTCGAGCCTGACCACCCAGGTTCTGGCGCGGGAAGATCAACGTCTGGATGCCGGCTGGCATTTCAAGCTCGGCGAAGTTCAGGACGCGGAAAAAAGCGGCCTAGATGCCAGCAACTGGCAGACGGTTTCGCTGCCGCACTGCTGGGGCTGGCAGGAAGCGCAGGCCGGCCGGAATTATTATCGCGGGCCGGGCTGGTATCGGCGCGAACTGGAGATCAGCGCGCAGCCGGACAAACGATATTTCCTGCGGTTCGAGGCGGCGAGCCTGGTGGCTGAGGTTTATTTGAACGGCAAACTGCTGGGGGAACATCGCGGCGGCTTCGGCGCGTTTTGTTTTGAGATCACGAAACAACTTTCCGACACCGGCACGAATCTCCTCGCGGTGCGCGTGGACAATGCCCGGGCACCAGACATTGCGCCGCTGGAGGGGGATTTTTCCGTTTATGGCGGGCTGTATCGCCCGGTGCATTTAATTACGACGGACGCGGAAAACTTCTCGCTGACGGATCACGGTTCGCCCGGCGTCGTGTGGTCGCAGACCAGCGTGAGCGAGACCCAGGCGGTGCTGGATGTGACGGCGCAAATCTCCAACGGCACGCAAAAAAAATCGCCGCTGAAGCTGGTCGCCAGCATTCTGGACGCGGAAGGGAAGGCCGTCCTCCGCAGCGAGCAGGTGATCACGCTCGCCCCGCGCGACACCGCGCCGTATTATCTCCGCCTCCGCCTGCCGCAGCCGCATTTGTGGAACGGGCGCAAAGACCCTTACCTTTATCAATCCGTCGTCGAGCTGCGGACGACGAATGACGTGGTGGTGGACAGCGTCGGGCAGGCGCTGGGCCTGCGCTATTATTCGGTTGATCCCGACCGGGGCTTTTTCCTCAACGGCCGGCCCTGTCATCTGCATGGCGTGGACCGGCATCAGGATTTCATGGGCAAAGGCTGGGCGATTTCCGAGGCGGACATGGATGAGGACATTGCACTGCTCAAGGAACTTGGCGCGACGGTCGTGCGTTGCGCGCATTATCAGCACAGCGATTATTTTTACAGCCTGTGCGACCGGGCAGGCATCCTTGTCTGGGCGGAAATCCCGCAGGTGAACGTCATCCGCGACACGCCGGAATTTGAAAACACCTCGCGCAGCCAGTTGCTTGATCTCATCCGGCAAAGCCTCAACCACCCGGCGATCTTCGTGTGGAGCCTGTCCAACGAAATCGGCAACAGCGATGATCCGCATCGTGAACTGCAGGATTTGAGCGCGCTGGCCCACGGCGAAGACCCGACGCGGCCCACGATTGAAGCGACGATGACGCCCGCGCGCCCGCAGATGAACAAAATTCCCGACCTGCTGGGCTGGAATATTTATCCCGGCTGGTATGGCGGGGCCAAGGAGAATTACGGCCGCGAACTCGACACGCGGCGCGATTCCAGCCGGCACGGCGGTTTCTGCGTGAGCGAATATGGCGCTGGCGCAAACACCGCTCAACACGAGCAGAATCCCAAGCAGCCGAAGCCCGGCGGCCAGTGGCATCCCGAAGAATGGCAGGCCGAGGTCCACGAAGCCGCGTGGGCGGCGCTGAAGCAGCGCCCATTTGTCTGGGGCACCTTCGTGTGGTGCATGTTTGATTTCGCCGTCAGCACCCGGCACGAAGGTGGTCAGCCCGGCTTGAACGACAAGGGGCTGGTCACCCGCGACCGTAAAACCAAAAAGGACGCCTTCTATTTCTACCAGGCCAACTGGTCGGACGAGCCGGTGCTTTACCTCGCCAGCCGCCGTTTCACCGAACGCACCAACGCGGTGACGGACGTGAAAATTTATTCCAACGCGCAGGAGCCGGAATTGTTCATCAACGGCGTTTCGCAAGGCAAACGCGGCGATGGCGAGAACGGCGTTTTCCTCTGGAAAAATCTCACGCTCTCGCCCGGTGAAAATAAAATCTCCGCGACGGCGCAAAGGAACGGCCAGACCTTGAGCGACGAATGCGTGTGGAAACTGTCAGCGCCCCAACCGGCCAGATAATTCCGATCCAGACCGGACGCACCAGCGTCCGGCCAGCCCCGGAGCGTTGGCAGGCTGGCGAAACGCCGTCGCACATTAGCCTGATCATTTGGCAATATGGCGGAGGCACCGGGCAATATTGCAAAGTCATTTTTCCAACTCGCAAAATGGCAGATCCAACCCGAAACGTCTGAAAACAAGGCAGTGCGCGAGGTAAAGATGCCAATTGGTTGGACATGGCCAGACACAGGTGTCTTCTCGGAGTGGATTAACCGCGAAACACACAAAACACGCGAAAAATCGGAGGGACGAGTTCCACGAGTCCCCAGCTTCCCGTTTCGTGTGTTGCTGGCGGGCGCGGCAGATGACCCAAAATGCAACTGCAGAAGGCAGAAGGCAGAATGAAGAAACGGGGCGGCAACTGGTTAGCGCTAAACTATTGAACATTTGAATTGCAAAAACCGGGTGCGGGGACTAGAACTGCCGGCACAAGTCGCCGGGAAACTTATGAAATCAAAAATTTCTTTGGTTGCCGTGTTTGTCCTGCTCGCCGGTTTTTATCGCGCTGGCGCCGCGCCGGCGGACCGACAGCTCGCCGCCGCCGACAATGCGTTCGCCTTCAAGCTGCTTCAGCAGCTCGCCCAGGACCAGCCGCTCACAAACATCTTTATCTCGCCTTACAGCGCCGCGACAGTTTTGCAAATGGTCGGCAACGGTGCCGCCGGACAGACGAAGACCGAGATGCAGCAGGTTTTGGGGATCACCGGTTTGTCCGCCGCCGCCGTGAGCGCGGCCAACCAGGACATCGCGCAGTCGCTCAACCACGGGAACACCAATGTCATTCTCACCACGGCCAATGCCATTTGGTATCGGCAGGGCGCGCCGGTAAAACCGGAGTTCATCACCCGCAACCGGCAGTTCTTCGGGGCCACGGTGGATGCGCTCAATTTTGCCGACCCGCATTCGGTGGATGTCATCAATGCCTGGGCCAGCGACCAGACGCATGGAAAAATCCAGCAGCTTGCGGATGGCATGATTGATCCGGTTAACACCCGGCTGTTTCTGGCCAACGCGGTTTATTTCAAGGGCAGGTGGGCCGACCCGTTTGAAGCGAAGGACACAAAGGACCGGCCCTTTTATCTGCGCGGCGGCAGCCAGAAGGTTGTTCCCATGATGACGCAGACGAAAACTTTCACCTACCGGCGCGGGACGGGCTATCAGGCGGTGCGGCTGCCTTACCAGGGCGAAAATCTGGCGATGTATGTTTTCCTGCCGGACACCAATTCCAGCCCGGAGAAACTGCTGGGCATCATGAACGGCGGCACCTGGCAGCGCGTGACCAGGCCGGGCTTCAGTGAAAAGGAGGGAACGCTGGTGCTGCCGAAATTCAAGCTCGAATACAGCGTGGGATTGAATGAACCGCTGGAAGCGCTTGGAATGAAAAAGGCGTTTGATCCGCTCGGCGCGGATTTTTCCGGCATTGCGCCGGAGCTTTTCATCTCGGCGGCGCGGCAGAAGACGTTTGTGGAAGTGAAGGAAGAAGGCACCGAGGCGGCGGCGGTGACGGCGATAGGCTTGGAGGCCTGCGCAATCAAGATGCCACCGCCCAATCCCTTTCAGATGATCGTGGACCGGCCGTTTCTGTTTTTGATCGAGGACCGGCAGACGGAGACAATCTTGTTCATGGGCGTCCTGTTTGATCCGCAAACCGATTGACGCAGTGGCTGGGTTCGTGAGCACGCGGCAAAGGTGGTTGATCCGTCGCGCGCTTCGGCGGGAACCAAGCTGGGTGCGCCATCCGGCCAATGGCTGAGATTGAACGGTTTGCCATCGTGTGACGTTTGTTAACTCGTGACGTATTCTTACCAGCAAAAGGCCATTTTCGGGCTGGGAGATCCGGCACCGAACGCTCCGAAATGGTTTGCCGCCGTCGAAATGATCCGGCTCGCGACGGATCAAGCATGGCTGCACAAGGCGACAAAGGGGATTGTCAACACTGGCAACACAAGCGCACCCGGCACATGAATCCGCCACCCGCCAACTAAGCCTTTGAGATGCAAAAGCAATGGTTTGTTCCCCTGACGCTGTGGTCCGTTCTTGGGGGAAAATCACAGCACGAAAGGAATCAGCATTTTCGTTCTTTTTTTGTATTTGGGATATTCGTCCGGGAACTGCCGCAGCATGTGTTTCTCCTCCGTCGCGGCGCTCAAAACATAGAATATAAACAGGGCGATAAACGGAACGAGCAGCAGCACGCTTTCCGCCAGTGCCGTCCCGAACAGGGCGAAGATGATGCCGGTGTAGATCGGATGGCGGACGTATGCGTATGGCCCGGTGGTCACTAATTCGTGCCCTTCCCTGAGAGTCATGGGTTGACCCCAGTTGCGCCCCAAATGAACGCGTGCCCAGACGGCAAAGGCCATGCCCAAAACGAAGACGGTGGCACCGGCGCATCGTGTGACAGGACTCGAAACAACCGCCGCAAATTTGCTGATAAGATGGCCGAAAGGATGCCAGAAGAGAGACCAACGCAAAACCAGAAAAGCAAGGATGAAAATGGCGGTGCGGACAGCCGTTCCGCCCCACCAGGTGGGTCGTTTGACAGTTTTTTTGGTGTATCGCGCAGAGATGAACCAGTAAGCGACAAAACTGATCCAACCCACAAGGATGATCTGGTTAATGACAGTCATGCGGGCATGATAGCATCAAGTTAGAAACAGTTTCACCTAAATCTTCACCTGACGAGGAATAAAAGGGCGATAACCGGGCAATCACCGGGCGTTGAATGGGCCGTCTGAAAAATGGCTTGAACCCCTGTGAAATCAGGCTGTAGTAAGTCTTGAAACAGAGTGTGTCAGGCTTGGAACGGTAAAGCTTCCTCCTCCGAGGCCGGCCTTCGAATATCCGTGACCGACGCTCGAATGGCGCTGGCGGCGGATTACGAGGAGGCATTGGGATTCACCGCAAAAACACACAGAGACGTCATGGGATTTTACCGGTGTCCGTGCCATGCCAGAGCGGTGTCGCCGCTCCGCTTGCCACCGTAGTCCAAAATTTCTCGCGCCCTTTGCCCTTTTACGGCCAATGAATCTGTGTCCAGCTGTGTTAATCCGTGGCTGGAATGGCTTTGGATTCTTTTATGGGTATAGCTCGATTTCACTGATCTGCGCCGCATTTGGGAAGGCCGAATTGGCGGAGGCGCGAACCGTCAACCGGAAAGCATCCGTCGTCACCGGCCCGATTTTCGCCCGGTAAACTTGCGACTCATGGTTGCCGGTCACGTTGATGACCTGCTGTTCCTGGCCGTTGACCCGCACCGCACCCTCGAAACTGACCGGATAACCGTCCGGGTCCGCGAAGTGAATCACCACCACGCTAATCTTTGAAGGCCGGGGCAGATGCACTTCAACCCAGTGCGGGTGCGGCTGGTCGAGCGATGAATGCCAGCGGTTGGAAAAGTCTGCCGGCGTGGCAATCACCCCGTCAATCACTTTGGCTGTGCATCCCGGTTCCTTGGCATACTCACTGTCCGAAATGGCAGTGGCTCCGTTCACGGCCAGGGCCAGATCCGGGATTATGTCCTTCACAGACGCAGATTTGTTGAAAAAGCCCGGTTTTATTGGCGATTATGCGCGTTTTTTGACGCTTGCAAAAAAGGAGGGGAAGGCAGAGAATTTTGAAATGAAATGGAATCCGCTATATTTATTTGAAAAATGGATTAGCGAACATGGCTCCGCTGCGATATTACGCGATCATAATGCGCTTCTTAAAACCCAGAAAGAGGCACTTGAATCGGAAATATCGGCATTGAAGCTGCATATAAAAGAGCTTGAGACGGAACGCGATTTTTACAAAACGAAGGCCGAAAATTTGCAGTCGCAACTTGATATTGCAAGCAAGGAGATTGATAAACTCAATTATGTTCGGATAGGGCTTAAAGATCAAATGAAACTTCAAGATCGGATTGACCAGCTTCAGGCGATGAATGCCGACCTTGAAAGTCAGCTTCGCGGCAAAATTCTTGGTTGGTGACATTACACAAACCGCACTAAGTCAAAACACGCTCAACAACAACCGGAGGCGATATGTTTATCAAAGCCAAATGTGAACATTGCCAAACCGAATTTGAGGATGAAGGCATAGAGAAAACCGTTTGGTGTCCGTCATGCGGCAAGGAAACACACATCCTGCCAGCCGGTTCAAACTTCACGCCCCATATTGCCAACGCTGCACAGCATGATGGCCTGATTCTGGCGAGCTACACGCTGGCAATCTTGCTCCCGATGTTTGGTTTTTTCGCTGGAGTTTATTTACTCATCAAAAAACAGCCCGGTCATGGAGTGGCGGCAATGGCGTTAAGTTCTTTAGCCGCTGTTATCTGGTTTCTGGTATTCTAGAAGATGTCTTAAACTTTGCCGCGTTTGGGTTTCTTTGCCGCCTGTTTGGGCTTTGGCTGCTTTGGCATCGGCGGCGTGGCGATAAGCACCTTCATGGCAGCTTCAAAGTTTAATCCGTGCGTTGAAACGAGTTTTGCTTTCGGCATAAAATCACGATAACAAGCGCGAGTCAAAAATCAATAAATTCCGGCTCTATAATGAATCCATTTTCCGTCTTGCTCAACTGGGTAATTTGTATATCCGTTCACAATGACTGCTATATTAGTTGGCGGATTTCCAAACATAACCGCCCGCAAAGGCAGCATTGAGACAGGGAAAGAAGAGATTGTGCCATTTTCAGTTTTCATAATTTCCCAAGAATTTGTCGAATAGCTTGTGATCTTAATTGTGGCATTGCTGACGTTTGTTTTTGAACCGCTTATTTCAAGATAGCGATTTGATTTGGCGCGAATCGAACCAATTTGAAAAATTATATTTTGGTTGGTCGGTTCCTGCATTACATCAAACCGATAGGTGTAAGTATTAACAAAAAACTTATAATTATTGGGAGTGTCGGGAGGCCAATCTTTAGAAATTAAATACTCGTCTGTCGTTTTCAAATTTACAGAGTCCGCCCTAACGCCATCGCCAGAAATATGCAACTGCAATACTACACCATTAACCGGAAAACCGCTTGGATTGTAGATTGAAAAGGCCGTTTGCACCGCGTTTTTTCCGTCACCCAATCTAACGCTATCGGTGGACAGGACGGGAGCGATTGAATCACTTTTGACCGCTTCATTTGACTCTCGATCATTCCTGAAATGAAAAACAGCAATCAAACAAGCAAAATAACAAACCACAACAATTGACTTTATCCACCATCTTGATGGCAGCAATTTGAATCCAAGAACGAAAAAACCATCTGCGATTGAAAAGGCGTAAGCTAAATAAAGGAAAATTAAGTGCAAATCAGACACAAGCTCATGCAAAATCCAGAATCCAATTCCAATGCTTGTGAGAAAGCGGACAAATCGGTCATCCCAAATGTCTCGCCAAACTACCGCCCTTGCGACTGGCTTGATTATTGGTATGGCGGGAGCGTGTGGTTTTTCTTTGCCGTCATTGTCCTGCGGCACTTCCGATTTTGATTTCGGCGCACTGTCCATTTCTGGATTATCCATTAAACCGCCGGCAATTCCACGCTCTTTTTTGTTGCCAACGCTTTCCGCACCAGCGCCGAATAATCGCTTACTTTTTTGCGGCAGGCCGCACAGTAGCGAAACGGCTTGTGTGTTTGTGGATTGATGTCGCTCGGCTGATTGCACTGGCGACATTTCCCCGCAACGATGGCGCGGCGATGCCAGAGTTTAACCCGTCGCCGTTCGGCTTGCGTTTGAATCCATTTTGCTAACGCTGGCTTCTCCTTTTTGATTCTGGCCATCACTTCGGATGGCGTCAATTTGCGCTGACGCGGTTTAACGAGCCAATCATGCTTGCCGCGATTCGCCCCTCAATTCACCGGCTGGCGATACAAAAGCCGCTTGCCGTCGAATAGCGGCACAATGGCAGCCATTCTAGCGCCGTCCGTCAATTTGTTGTGACTCCAGCGAAAAGCAAATTCGTCCGCGTATTTCGGCAAGTGTTCACGGCTGACATGATGCCAACTGCCATAAACGCCGCGTTTAAGCAGGCTGAAAAATGACTCTGCGCCGTTGGTTGTCGAGATCGTGCCATCTTCGTTTCTGCGATGATATTCGTCTTTCGAGTGATTCACCGTGTCATGGCGGGTGAATTGTTTCAATGGCGCTTTGTAACCAGGATGTTCGTCAGTGTTCACCGTCGCGGATTTGTCCACGCATTCAAACAGGCATTGGCCAAGATTGTGTTGTGATACGCTGGCAATAACGCGCGTTTTCGCCCTGCCGCCGCGTTCAAGCAAAACAACCACCGGAGTTTTGCGAAGAAAACTTGTTTTAATGTCGCCTTTACCACCAACAAAAGTTTCATCGGCCTCGACAATGCCTTTAAGCTTTTCGCCATTGTCACCAAAAGCAAACCGGATGCGATGGCACATAAACCAAGCCGCTTTGTAAGTAATTTTAAGCATCCGGTGAATTTGATGCGCGGACATCGCCTTTTTGCTGGACGCGATTAGAAACATCGCCATAAGCCATTTACTGATTGGCAAATGCGAATCTTCCATGACTGTGCCGACAGTTGCGGTAAAAGTCTTGCGACACGCAGAGCAGCAATAAAGACCGGCGCGCATTTTGTTCTTTGTGCCGGGTTTGGATTTTAGCGTGTAGGCTTCATCATGCTTACAATGCGGGCAAATCGGTTTGCCGCCCGGCCAACGCATTGCCTCAAAAAGTTTCCGCGCCTTGTTTTCGTTGGAATACTTCTTTGCCAGCGTTAGCAGGTTTAGTTCGTCAGCGTCAAATTTCGGTTTCATGTTGACTAACTGTGCCACACAAAGTATAATGTGTCAAACATTTTGTGGCACAAATAATATGAAAAAAGAAATCAAGATGGGCAGGCCGATTCTGCCGGACAAAGAGAAGCGCGGTGAAACCATCCGCGTGCGTGTATCGCCGCCAGAACTGGCGGAAATAGAATCAGCCGCCAACGCATCTGGCGAAGGGTTTTCGGAGTGGACTAGAAAGAAGTTGCTCGCCGCCGCTCGCCGCGCCTAAAACGGTTTAGAACCACGAAACCGCAATCAGCCAAGCCTCAATCCGCAGTTGCATCTGTCAAAGACATAATCCCGGCCAGATCACGTTTCGGATTTTCCACCTGTGGGCGGGGCTTGGGTGGATTCGTCCACGTCCGGGCGTGCGTAAGTGTCTGCCAAGTCTGGCCGGTTTCATACACGGTCGCCAGGTTCAGCGGCTGCGGCAGCCAGGTGCGAAAAATGTTCTGCTGACTGAAGGCGTTGCCGGCCGAGGCATAATCGCAAAACGTCAGGGTGCCCACATCAAACGCCATCCAGGCGCCGATTTTTTTCGCGGCGGCCGGGTTCGGTTTCAATTCAGGATTCCGGTCAAGCGTGACTTGGTTGGTGGCGGCGGGCGTGAGCCGGTTGTCCAGCGACAACACCACCGGGCCGCGCAGGAGCGCAACTTGGCCATTCATTTCAACCGTTCGGGCACGCAGGTCGAAAGTCATTGCCACCCGGTCGCCCTTGCGCCACGTCCGGCGAACCTTCGCATAGCCGGGTGTGACCGACAGCGGTTTGCCATTTACTTTTAATTCCGTCCGCTCGCTCCAGGCTGGAATCCGCAGAGTCAGCGTGAACTCCTCCGTTCGGGCTGGTGCCACCCGAATTTCGACCTGGTCACTCACGGGATAGTCGCCGGTGATTTCCAATTTCACGGTGCCGACCTGCGCGCTTCCGGGCGCGTAAAGATTCACGACCGGCCCGTCGGCGCTTTGCATGAACGCCCAAAACGGCGTCAGTATCAGCCCGCGCGGGCCGTTGACCACGCAGCAGCTCAGCCCGACATCGGCGTGCTGCACATAACTCGGCACGCGCACGCCCATCAAGCCGTCAAAGTAAGCCCACCATTGGCCGTCCGGCATCATCGCGCCGAGCAGGCCGTTGTAGAGATTTTTCTCCAGCTCGTCGGCATAGCGCACATCGCCGGTCAGGCGCAAGAGCTGATCACAGAGCTTCATCCACGTCACCGTCACGCAGGTCTCCATCGGCTTGTCCACAACGCCAGTCTGTTGTTTGGCACCGCTGAACCAAACTTCACCCCGCGTGCCACAGCCCACCAAGGTTGCTTCTTCGCGGAAGATGCCATCGGCGAGTTTTTCCGACGCTTCGAGATACTTGCGCTCGCCGGTGGCCCGGTAGAGTTCGCACAAGCCTTCGAAGCACGACATCATTTCGTAAGCCTTCGGGGCGCACATCTGGTCCGGATTCTTCCCCGCCAAGGCATCCTCCACCAGCCGCATGCCGGCCGGCAATCGTTTCGATGGCACACTCCAGCAAGCGACAATGTGTTCGGCAAAATCCAGATATTTTTTCTCGCCCGTCCGTTCGTAGAGCAACACCACCGGCTCCAACACCGACGAGGCGGGCAAGCCGTTCCATTCGCCGACGTCGGCGATGTCCACCTTGCCGGGGCCGAGTTCAGTGATCAAGACATCCGCGTGCCGGCGGGCCGCATTCAGCACCGCCACGTCGCGGGTCCGGTCGTAGTCCGCCATCAATCCCAGCAGCGCATATTTGCGGCCCCAAACATCCCAGCCATCCAGCCGGTGGACTGGCGTGCGCGTGCCGAGGTAGCCATCCGGTGCCGCCGTTGCGATCAACGCCTTCACTGCCTCGTCGCGCTTCTCACGTGTGGCCGGCGTGGAGTGATAGGCGTCGGCCAGCGTCAGAGACGTAAACCATTTGCCCCAATACTCACAGCGCCAATCCGCGCCGCCGATTTCCGTTTTGGTCCGATAAGGCGCGACCACCGACTCGACATCCTGCGCCAAAAGGCGATTGGTAAGGCACAGGCCGAGTTTCTCGCCCAGCCGTCCGCTGATCCGCACGGATTCCGGCGCGGCGGGCGTGAACACATCTTTTACGCAGGTTGCTTCCGCAAACGCCGGCATGGCCGTGCTGATAAATGACAGTGCCGCCAGCAACGGCAAAATCATATTCCGTCCTGGTCTTGCGTTGATGCATAGGTGTTCAGTCATAAAAGTTGATTTGATTTAGTGATGATTGATTCACTTCTCCGGCAGATGCCGGTTGGTTTTTGGACATGGCTGAGGGTATGTTTTTGCCGGTTCCTTGTCCATTTCTACGGAGAGAATCCCTGGCTGCATGTCATCGGCCTGGTCGGCATGGCTTCGGCAGCCAGCCGCCGCGCCAAGGCCAATTGCTCCGCTCCGGCTGGCGAATTCGATCGGGCGGTCCCACAGACATCGCCAAGTGGCGGAACAGACTTTGAGGCGGCAAATGTGACAGAATTTCGGACCACAAAAATTGGTGTCATGTCGCTGCCTGTTTTGATATGGTGCCGGCCGCAGAAATATTATCGAGTGTTTTTTTACAGTGAAATGCCTTCAACCGAAAAATAATAATGAAAACAACGACCGGGATAAATCCACCCCTTAACGGCCTGCAAGGACCGGCAGCGTTTTGGCGGCGGACTGGTGCGGAAAACAGTTATACATCATCTTGCACCATTTTAAGGCGAGCGGGAATACATCTGTTGTCAGCCGGAATGTTTGTTTGCGGGCTCGGCGTATTAATGTGCAATCAGTCGCTGGCCCAGGCCCCCTTGCCGCCTGAGATTGAAAATCCCGAATGTCTCGGCATCAACAAGCAGCCGGCGCACGCGACGCTGATGCCGTATGCCAATCTGAAGGAAGCGCTCATTGCCCGCCGCGCCGCCTCCTCCTTTTCCTGCAGCTTGAACGGGATGTGGAAATTCAACTGGGTCACGGCGCCCTCGTTGCGGCCGGTCGATTTTTACAAAACGGATTTTGACGCGAGCGGCTGGAAGGAGATTCCCGTGCCGTCCTGCTGGCAGATGCAAGGCTACGGCACGCCGTATTACCGGAACAACGGTTACACGTTCAAAAAAAACTGGCCGCATGTCTTGACCGAGCCGCCAGCCAATTTCACCGCCTACATTGAGCGCGATCCAGTGGGCAGCTACCGCCGCGAGTTTGAAGTTCCAAAGAATTGGGACGGCCGCCGGATATTTCTGACCTTTGACGGCGTGGACTCGGCGTTTTTTCTCTGGATCAACGGCGAGAAAGCGGGGTTCAGCGTCAACAGCCGCAATGCCGCGGAGTTTGACATCACCAAGTTTCTGAGACCCGGGAAAAATCTGCTGGCGGCGGAAGTTTACACTTATTCCGCCGGCACCTACATCGAGGATCAGGACATGTGGCGGATGAGCGGCATCTTCCGCAACGTCACGCTGTGGAGCGCGCCGGCAGTCCACATCCGCGATTTTTTTGTGAAGACCGACCTGGACGCGCAGTATCAAGACGCGACGTTGTCGGCGAGCGCCAAAATCCGCAATTTTTCGGATGAACCCGCCGAAGCCCGCGAGCTACAAGTTGAAATCTTTGATGTCAAAGGCCGTTCGATCGCCAAGGCAAATGCGGAGGTTCCCGCGCTCAGCGCTGGCGAAGAAAAATCGGTTGAAGTCAGCCTGCCCGTGACTAATCCCGCCAAGTGGACGGCCGAAACCCCCAACCTTTACACGACGGTGCTGTCGCTTTCCGGTGGGAAAAACGGCGAAATGATTTCCTCAAAAACCGGATTTCGGAAAGTGGAAATAAAAGACCGCGTCTTCATGGTCAACGGCGTGCCGGTGAAACTCAAGGGCGTGAACCGTCATGAGAACTGGCCGGACACCGGGCATTATGTTCCCGAAGACAAAATGATCCGCGACCTCGAAGTGCTCAAACAGGGCAATGTGAACCACGTCCGCACCTGCCATTATTCGGATGATCCGCGCTGGTATGAGTTGTGTGATGAATACGGCATTTATCTTAACGCCGAGGCCAACTGCGAATGTCACGGTTACATGTTCGTGCTCGACCGCGAACCCAAATATGAGAAAGCCATCGTGGACCGCAGCATCGCCAATGTGGAAAATTTCAAGAACCATCCCGCCATCGTGATGTGGTCGCTCGGCAATGAGTGCGGTGGCGGCAGCAATTTTGTTTCCGCGTTGAAAGCCGTCAAGGCACGGGACGTGAGCCGCCCGGTGCATTATGAACCGTTTGGCATCGGTGAAAAAAATCCCGCCGACGTGGACAGCCAGATGTATACCCAGATTGCATCGGTTCAAAAGATCGCCACGGATGATAAATTCACCAAGCCATTCTACCTCTGCGAATATGCCCACGCGATGTTCAACTCGATGGGGTCGCTGGGAGATTACAACGACGTCCTCGACAAATATCCGGCGCTGATGGGCGGCGCGATTTGGGAATGGGAAGATCAGGGCATCTGGAACCGCCGCGATCCGAAACGCCAGTTCATCGCGTTCGGGGGCGGCTTTGGTGATTTTCCGAACGACCATTATTTCATTCACAAGGGCGTCGTTTTCTCGGATCGCTCGCCCAAGCCGCATTATCCGGAAATGAAACATGTTTATCAGTGGATCGGCATCACGGCAGACGATTTGTCTGCCGGCACGGTGAAGATTCGGAATAAATACGCCTTCATCAATCTTGACCGGTTCAAAGGACGCTGGACCTTGTCCGAAGACGGAATGGTGATGGACAAAGGTGAAATTGGAACGGTGAGTCTCGCGCCCGGCGCGGAAAAATCCATTGTGATCGGCTTCAAAAAATTCACCCCCAAGCCCGGCGCGGAATATGACCTGCGGATTTCATTCACGCTGAATCAGAATGAATTGTGGGCGAAGGCCGGTTACGAAGTCGCGGCGGAGCAGCTTAAGCTGCCGGTCCAAATTCCTGCCTTGGTTGCAAGCCCGGCGGACATGGCCGCGGTCCACTTGGAGGGTGCCGGCAACGCAATCATGATCACCGGCAAAGGTTTTTTCGTCGTGTTCGATAAAACCACAGGGACGATTTCGCAGCTTGTCCGCGACGGGAAAAAACTGCTCATCTCCGGCGGTGGGCCAAGGCTGAACTTATGGCGCGCGCCGCATCAAATAGACGACATGTGGGCTTACAAAGACTGGCACAGTTCAGGTCTGGACAGTTTGCAGTGGTCGGTCACGCACATTGCGGCCACGCCAATTTCCGATCACGCCGTGCGTGTGGAAACCACCGTCAAAGGCGCTGGCAAAAACAATTTCAGCGTCATTCATTCCGCCATATACACCGTTTACGGCGACGGTTCAATCGCCGTGGGCAACGCCGTTTTGCCGCAAGGCCGGAAAATTCCGCTCGCGCGGATGGGCGTCCGCCTGCAATTGGACAAGACGTTTAATCAGTTCACTTATCTTGGCCGCGGGCCGATGGAAAATTATTCCGACCGCAAGCGCGGTTCTGACTTTGGTTTGTATTCCAGCACGGTTCGCGAACAAATGACGCCTTACGCCAAGCCGATGGAATGCGGCAATCACGAGAATGTTCGCTGGGCGGCGTTGACCGGAAAAGATCTGCCGACTGTGATGGTGCAAGCCGACGAAAGCGACCTGCAAGTTTCGGCGCTGCCTTACACGGACGAAGTCATGACGCCCGTCGAATACTCCGTTGATCTGCCCGAAAGCACCGGCACGGTGGTGAACGTGGCGTCGCACACCCTGGGCGTTGGCTCCAATGGCTGCGGCCCTCGTCCTCTTGAACCCTATATGCTGTGGTCCACGCCGGAAAGCTTTTCGTATGTCATTCGCCTGCTGCCGGCGGAGCAAAATAATTTGCCCGCCACCGGTAGATGGGCGGTGCCGAAAGATCGAGTGAAGCCGGTCATGCCCGCGCATGAAACGATGAATTCTATTCCCGGGAAAGTGATCGCGGCCAGCAGCTTTGAAAGTGGCGAAGGCGATCCTGATCACGCGGTGGACGGCAATCCGGACACTTTCTGGCACAGCCGCTGGAGCAGCAACGAAGCGCAACCACCGCATTTTCTGGTGATTGATTATGATCACCTGCTGGACATTACTGGGTTGACTTACACGGCCCGCGCTGATGGCGACAACGGACATGTGCGGGACTATGAATTATACGCGAGTCTGGATGGCAACGAATGGGGGAAAGCAGTGGCCAGTGGACATTTCCAGCAGGATAGTCCCGAAGAAACGATTCACCTTTCGACACCGGTGCGGGCGAGGTATTTGAAATTCGTGATGTTGAGCGAACAGCACGGCCGGGCATTTGCTTCCGTGGCTGAATTGAATGTGGAAGTTGTAAAACACTAATCTGCCCCTCCATTCATTTATGCTCAAACGAGGCTGCCGGGGCATGACGGTCCCGACTGTCTGGAATTGTGGACGCCTGATTTTTTGAATCAACATGGAAATATTATGAAGAAAAATATTGTTGTCGTGATTTTGGTTTTGGCTGCCGCCTGTTCTGTAAAGGCTCAAAAGCCGCTCACAACCTACGTTAATCCATTTTTAGGGACTGCGCCCCTGACTAATCCTGCGGATATTGGATTCACCCCTCCCTGGAGGGTGTGGGCCGGTTTGGTGTTTCCCGGGGCATCCCTGCCAAATGCCATGGTCCAGCTCAGCCCCATCACGAAATTTGGAAGCGGCGCCGGTTACGAATATGAAAACACCGTGATTCATGCTTTCGCGCATTCCAATAAAGGGCATTGGAATTTATGCAACATTCCCATTCTGCCGGTGACGGGCGAGGTTAATCCCGACGATTTTGGCTCTGCTTTCAGCCACACGAACGAGTCGGCTCATCCCGGTTATTATCAGGTTTTCCTGGAGCGATATGACATCAATGCCGAACTTACCACCACATTGCGCTGCGGTTATCACAAATACACCTATAAAGGCGGCCAGGATAAAAAGCTGGTGGTAAATCTCGCCGTCTCGAACGAAAGGGTGAGGGATTGGAAGATCGAACAGAAAGGCGACCATGCATTTCAAGGCTCTCAGACGGCGAGCGAGAAAGTTTACTTTTACGCGATTGCCAATCATACAATAAAGAACATTGAACCGCTGGAAAAAACAGGCAGGGAAATATCGGTTGTCAATTTTGCTGGCTCGGACAACCCCGTTTTGGAAATCAAATTGGGCCTTTCTTTTGTCAGCACCGAAAACGCAAAGATGAATCTGGAAAATGAGCTGGCCGGGAAGTGTTTTGACCAGGTCAGGGCCGAAGCCTCAAAGACGTGGGAAAATTTATTGTCCAAAATCCAGGTGACCGGCGGAACGGAACGGCAAAAAGGGTTGTTCTATTCCTGTCTCTACCGGTCGTTTCTCTGGCCGGCCTTGCGAAGCGATGTGAACGGAGACTTTCTGGATGAAAGCCGGAAAGTCGTCAACAAACATTTTCAGTATTACACGCTGCCGTCCTTATGGGATGACTACCGGAACAAGCTGGTTTTGCTGGGAATGCTGTCTCCGGACGTCACGGTTGACGTAATTCGGTCCCTGATTGACCGGGGCGAAAAGACCGGGTTCATGCCGACATTTTTTCACGGTGACCATGCGGCGGCTTTCATTGCCGGATCGTATTTGCGGGGATTACGAGGTTACGACGTCAACAGCGCCTATCATTTGCTGCTGAGAAATGCCACGGTAGAAGGCGGGACCCGGCCTTATATCACCGAATATATGGATAAAGGCTACGTTTCCACTCCCGATATTGCCAATCCCCGGGTTGAAACGAAAGCGAAGGCGGGTGTCACCAAGACCCTGGAATATGCCTACGACGATTACGCGGTGGCCTTGCTGGCGAAAGAGCTGAAGGACCAGACCAATTATACCCTGATGATGAACCGGTCGCACAATTACACCAACGTGTTTGATCCGTCTACCGGACTGATGCGAGGACGTCTGGAGAATAGAGAATGGGTGAAAAATTTCAACCCTCAATTCCCATACTATGAATACATGTATCGGGAGGCAAACGCATGGCAGTCCTCCTTCTTCGCCCCGCATGACACCCAGGGGTTGATCAATCTTTATAAGAGCAAGGAAGACTTTGAAGACCATCTGAATTCGCTTTTTTCAATTCCGTGGAACACAAATTACATTGCGCAGAACATCAACTGTTTCATTGGGCAATACTGTCATGGAAACCAGCCGGACCATGGCTTTGCCTACCTCTACTACTTCGTCGGCAAACAGGAAAAATCCCAGGCGGTCTTGGACACCATCATGGATCGTTTCTATGGCATGGGTGGCGAAGGTTTGGCGTTGTGCGGCATGGACGATGCCGGCGAAATGTCGTCATGGTATGTCTTCAATGCCATTGGCATCTATCCCTATTCTCCGGCCGATGAGGATTACATTATTTCCGTGCCGCTCTTTGACCAGTCCGTCGTGAAGTTAAAGGACCAGGCTTTCACCATTCTTAAAAAGAATTCGGGGAGAAGAATAACCGGCATTACATATAATAATCAAAGGATTGATGGTTATTTTGTGCCGCATCACGAGCTAATCAAGGGGAAGAGGCTGGTTATCACCACCGACTAAGATCCGGAGGCGGGCACACGGCTGGAAAAATTTGAAAGCAGCCTTCGTTCGTTTAATTAAATCACTGGGGCAACCCGCCGCCGACTCTTGGGATCGCCTGGCCAGTTCCTCGCCGGACGAATTGTGACCCATTTTATCTGCCAGCAAACCCTGGCTGAAGCCTGACGATTTCTATTATCCAACTGCGCTTTGGCTATCGCAAGCACAGGCCGGCTATGCAGCCACCGTCATTGCGACAAGTGGAACGTGGCTTCAAATCTTTTCCTGCCGCCTCACGCGATTTGAAGGTTTCCGCCGCATCCCCCAATTCCAATTATTCAGCGGCAGTGTTGTCCAACGTTTCCGACTTGCGATGTTCTTCGCGTAGAAAACCGGCCGGGCACTGTTTTGCCACGCTCAACTCGTCGGTTTCAGGCGTTTCACCTTTACCTTGCCCTTAATACGGGGTCTGGCGTAATATATTCCCGTCGGGGCGTGGAAGCATAAATTCGCCACCGATGACGTTTGCCAGGTCTTTTGGTTGTTGTGTTCGTTTGTGTGAAGACAAGCTGCAGATGTCAAGTGGGAAAATGCGAAAACACATGAATTCCTAATAAAACGGCGGTTGGAAGGGTGGCTGAGTGGTTAAAGGCACCTGACTCGAAATTGTAAAACCCATTTTTTGGCCACTTTTAGCTACCGTTTGCAATCGTTAATTCGATCAATGTTTTCAATGATTTTATTCGCTTTCAGCCTTTATTCTCCTTGACCGTTTTTGGCTCTCAAAAGGGCATATAGTATAGAACAGCAGTATAGAACGCTTTTACCTGATGGATAATCAGGTGCTTTCAATCACCCCGACGCAAAGGCCCTCGTAACCCTTCTGATCATCGAATGAGTATGCGAATTCGCCAATAGGCACAATGGTTTTATTCGGATTGCCTTTTTTCGCTCCAATTTGATCGCGCTTGGCAGCAAAAAATGCCAGCAGTATAGAACAGTATAGAACAACTATTGGTGATTCGCTCAAACCCGAATTCCGTGACTCTGGCTTTGAGTCACCGCCCGCGTCTCGGAAATAGCGCGTGCCATTTTGATCTCAAAAGATTCGACGACGATGCCCATATCTTGATGTGGATATTTCTCGTCCAGATGTTCCCTGACTTGCGCTTTCACGTCGTCTTTCCAAAGATTCAAAACCTGCCGCTGGTCGCGCATGAACGTTTGCAGCATTTCACGCACGTTGTGGCCACTGTTCAAAACGCTTTTCAGTTCGCCGGATTTCAACGGCAGGCATTCAACAACGGCAAATTCCAAACCTGCCGCCGTCCGCCGGTGACAAACTGAAGTGATTTTCGACAAATCGAGGTCATGCCGCCATTCCGTGCCGTCGTCGGTTTGAATGACACGGCCAGGGAAGGCGATCTTCCGCAACGTCTGTAGCAATAAAACACCGTTCGGATCGAAATAGATGAGCCGTTGCCAGTCCGAGCGTTCCTCCTCCAGTAGCCAGCCTGTATTACGGAGTGTTTCCAAAACAACGCGCGCTTTGTCCCGCAATGTAGCCGCCAATGCAATTGCCTCGCCCGTCACTCCGGCAATTTCGCCGTGCAGTTCGACGACTTGCTCGACCAAGGCCAGCGCCTCTCCCCGATCCAGGCCGTGATTTCGCTGCACCGCTTCGTGCTCCAGCACATCCAGCACGTCCACATAAAGTCCCGCCAATGGACTGGCCAATACGCGAAAAAAATCGGCGCGGACTTCACGGAACAAATTGGCGGCAAGAGCGGACATTTCTCGCGATGTTACAACATTGGGTAGGACAAAAACAGTCCAACCTTCGGAGCTATTATTTTTTTAGTGTTGTGGCTCTTTTCGTGTCTAAAGCATTAAATCATCCGGCAAACCGCGCTTTCAGTTCCTCGGTTTGTTGAGCAAATTTGCGCGGGTTTGATTTCTTGAGCTTGGCAAGATTCTGGAGTTTCCAGCGCATCGCCGGCAACTGCGAAAGATGCGGACATTTCATCAGGTGCCAGTCGGGTTCGCCCGCAACAAGGCTCAACAAGAATTGGCGTTGCGGTGCCGTGAGTGCGGCGGGCAATTCTGTTTTCAGCCGGCGGCGAACTTCCTGCAATTCCGCCAGCGTAACCGGATTCCGTGTCATGCCGACGAACTCATTTTTAAACGCCGGGGTCATGTCTTGATCGCGCGAGAACAGGACTTCATGCACCGGCCGGTTATGGCCGGCGAGATAACACACGAAGCATTCGACAACTTCGGCCGTCAGGCCGCCACGCTGGAAAAGGCCGCGAACGTCAAAAAAGTCCCGCGGATGCTGGCGGTCCATCGCGGCAACGAGTTTGCTGCCGTAAAGCTCTGGCGCGGCCAGAATCGGCGCGGCCAGTTCGGTGGTAAATAGATTCCGCGCCTCGTCGTTCAGCCGCCGTGTTTCCACCGGCAGAACTATGCCGCGAAAGACATGATTGACCTCGACCTTTACCTGGTTTCGTCCGCGCCGGATGAACAGCTTGAATTCATCGCCGTCTTTGGCGGCTGGAACGCTGGCTTCGACCCCGGCGGCCGCAAGTCGTTTGCGGGCGGCGTTGAGTGTGCCAGATATGGCTTTCAAGGCTTCCGCGCGAGGCATTTGGTGGTCGGTAAAAACCACGTCAATGTCCACGGACAAACGCGGCATGTCTTCGACGAAAAGGTTGATGGCCGTGCCGCCTTTCATCGCGAAAAACGGCGTCTCGAAAATCACCGGCGCGCTTTCCAGCAGGAGCCGGACGGTTTCGATGTAGGTCTTGTCCATCACGGGTTCAAAGCAAGCAGTGTTCCGTCCTTCAGTCGCGCCGTCCACCGGCCTCGCCACAATTTTTTGCCCGTGGCGTTTCTCGCGTCGGACGCCCACGGCAGATTCAGTTCCTCGCCCCAAAGCACGCACAGTCTTGCAACTTTGACACGCTGACAGTTTTTGAGCAGCGTCGCCAGAACTTCCGGTCGAAGCGACCGGGCGCCTTCCATAACGTTGCGCGCCTCCTCGATTCCCTGATGGACGCCCACTTCGCTCAACATCTCCAACAACGCCCGTTCCGGGACGGAGACAAGAACGCCGTCCGGTGTCTCCGGCAACGGCTGTAAACCAAATTCTTTCGGCAGTCCCGGAGAAAACGGATTCCGCGCCGTGTAACGCGCCGGGAAGAGTTTCTGAAACCACGCGGGCAGGCTGGCTTTCGTGTCGCCCCACAAGGAAAGCGGTTCGCGCGCCGGCAGGTTGTGGCGAACACCGCGCCAAGCCAGGGCTGTCTTGCTGCCGACGTGAAAACCGCGCACCCGACGCGAGAGAAATTTCAAACAATCTTCCCGCCGCAACGTGTCGTTGGAGAATTTGAAGACGCCGCGTCCCAGCCGCTCCAGCCATCCCGATTTCAAATAATGATGCGCCAGCGCCGATGAAACGCCAAGTTTCGCCAGATCCTGATTATCAAACGGCGCTCCGCGCGGCAGTGCCGTTTGCAGGCTTTTGATTAAGTTATGGCGCGTAGTTAAAGCCATGTTTGAACTATACAGCCTTAATCAAGCAGGCGGCAAGACAATTGTGGCCCGAAAATCGAGGCTGGCGGGTGCGCTTTGCGTGCTCTCCCTTTCAATGATTGTCAGAAAAACTATGCAGTTTTTCTGACAAAGAAGCCTCATTTCGGATGGATCAATCCGAATCATCCCTGAATTTTATGTATTCTCCGCACATTCTGCGGCGAATAATGCCCTTATTCACCGCAAACGCAGCAGTTTAATAGTGGCCTGCGCGTCGGCGATGCGGTGAAGCGTGAATTGTCATGACAAAATTATCATCGCCTTTACACGCTGAACAGACGGCATCCATAAAATTCTTTGCTGCACACGCGGAGTGAGCGCATTTTTGAGCCGGCAAAAGTTCTTATGAGTTGTTTCAAGTATTTGAAGGATGAAATTTATTACAGCGATTTGTATGACTGGATGACCGTCGAGGAATGCCGTGCCCTTGAAAAACGGTTCGTCGAAGCAAATGTTGGCAGTTCGACAGATCAAGCGTGGCGAAAATTGCTGGTTAAATCTGCGTTGTATTTCCTGCGTGGAGAACGTTATGTCGCCAAATCCGACATGATCATGTTTTGGCGCGGAAAGGATCGGCAATCCAAGGTGTCACCGGCAAACGGGATTATATCCGTGACGAACAGTTTGAAGGAAAAATCACGACGCCGGAAGTCCTGCGCCGCGAGTTTAACATCGTCAGCGCGGGGAAATTGCGCGGCATGACCGATAAACATCTTTTGATTGAAGCTGACAACCGTATCCGGCCTGTGTCGTTCAAGGAACTGGATAAAATCACAGTCTGCCAGCCAAAAGAACTTTCACTGTCTGCCGGCGACCGGCTGCAACTCAAGGCCAATGACAAATCCCAGGATGGTCGCAAGCTCGCCAACGGCGAACTGGTCACGGTAAGGAAAATCCACACTGACGGGCGCATTGCTTTGGCCGATGGCCGGACCTTGCCCAACGATTACCGCCAGTTCGTGCGCGGTTACGCTGTTACGTCCTACGCCGCCCAAGGCAAAACCGTGGATTACGTCCTGTTCTCGGATTCCGCCGTCAAAGCCGCGACTAATGAACAGCAATGGTATGTGACAATTTCGCGCGGGCGCAAAGGTGTGAAGGTTTTCACGGCGGATAAAATCCAGCTTCGGCAAAACATCACCCATTCCGGCCATCGGACATTGGCGATGGATATGAAGCCGAGCGCGTTTCAAAAGCTGGCGACGATGTGGGGACGTGACGTTGCCTTCGTCCTGAATGTTCAACAGTCGCGGCGCATTTCGGCAAAGCGAGCGGCAGAAATGGCACAGAACGAAAAATTGGAGCGTCAAGCGGAAGCCCTCCGGCATGCGGAAGCGTTGCGGCAGGAAGAATCCGAGCGACAATCCCAAGCGGATCGCGAGCGTGAGGCGGCCAAGCAATCGCAGCCGGCGAAGCAAACCGAATCCATCAAACCAACCGAAACAGTCGAGCCGAAAATCCAGAAAACCCAAACCATCCGCGAGCGGATTGAAATGGCGCGGCGTCAGGCAAATCAAAACAAACAAAGTGGAGGCATGAGAATATGAAAGATAATTCCCCCTGTTACAAACTCGGTCGCAGTGTCGGCGGCGATCCCGTGCCGATGGACAACCTGCGGCTGGAAATCAACAAGGACTGTTTTTATGTGTTGTCGTATCATCACGTTGAACTGGCCAAATTTGAATCAGCTCAAGGCGCTGACACCATCACGATTTCATTTTTGAACCGCACAGTTCGGATTAAAGGGAAAAACCTCCGCAACCTGGGGATTACATTGCAGGCGCGGAATGTGGAATCCATCAAGCCGGTGGCCGAGCGTTATTCATCGCTGGCCGCTGGTGACGATGGTTTGGTCAAGGCCATCGAAATCGATGATGAAAAAGAGCGAGGCTGAAAATCGCACTAATTTTTCGCTGCCGCCTCCTGTGTCGTCGGCTCGTTTTCGAGAAAATGAACTTTCTGCGCCATCGCAGTGGAATGACTGTCGCGCAAATGGCCATAAACCTTCATCGCCAATGCACCACCATCCTTGTGTCCAAGCCAGCGGGAAACCGTCGGAATGTCCACGCCGCTTTCAATGCAGCGGGTGGCAAACAGATGTCGCAAATCATGATGCGTGATACGGGCGATGCCAAGTTTCTTGCAAGCCGTATCAATAGCACCCTGACATTCATGGACAAGCATGACCGGCTTGGTTAAAAATTCTGTTTCACTGCGCTCATTTTTCAATCGTTCCAACAATCGGCGCATATCGGGAATCATGGGGACACGGCGAATTTCCCAATTCTTTGTTCCAGTAGCCGGGTCGCCCAAAACCGTAATTTCGCCTTTTTCAAAGTCACAGTCCCGGCCACTAACCCGCGCCGCTTCACCTTTTCGGCAACCGCTGTATGCCAGAAATTCCACGAGATCGGCGCATCGTTCTGCCCAGCCACCGTCCCCTTTTCTGATTGTGGTTATCAATTCCACAAACTGTTTCTGGCTTGGAAGCTGCAAAAGCTTTTGCCGGATTTTCTTCCGTTTGATATGGATGGCCGGGTTGTCGTAACGCGCCCCCGCCTCAACTGCGATGTCCAAAACCGCCCGAAATGTTCCAACGGTGTTGTTGAAAGCCGACGGGCTTGCGGTCTTCCCGAATCGCGCGGCCCAAGCCAAACCATCGGCCTTGGAGATTTGGGCAACATCCATTTGATTGAGGTCGGGCCACGATTTCAGCAAGGCCGCAATTCGTTCCTGCCGGTAAGTTTTGCTCCGGTCTTTGAGTGATTGGTCGCCGCTTAACCGCTCGCGGTAAGTTTGCAGGGCGTCGGCGAAAGTCATTTTCCCCCGCGCAACCGCCGTCTGCGCTGCGGCACGCTGCCGCTCCTCTTTGTGGAAATCACCGAGGCGCAATTTGGCGACGCTGATTCGGTCGGTTTTGAGCGACTTCCAAATGAGCTTGCCGCGCACGCGAATTCGCGCATAATAGTTTCCTGATTGAACGTGGCGGACGAGGTTCGCCACGGGCGTTTTTTGCCAGCGTTGTTCCGTATTATCCAATGAATTGGTCTTCATGCAGATAGTATAGAATACAAGTATAGAAATGTCAAATTTGAAGAATCTAAAAACCGCACTTTCTTCAATTAAATCAATGTAAACGGAAGGGTGGCTGAGTGGTTAAAGGCACCTGACTCGAAATCAGGCTTAGGAGTAATCCTAACGTGGGTTCGAATCCCACCCCTTCCGCCATCTTGTAAAGCGTTAGTTTTCAATAAGATGGAAAAACCAGAGGAGGCAGGTGCCAGTGAAAGTGCCAGTGAAAATAAAGCTGGCCATTACTCAACGATTACTCGGTAAATACTGGTCGAAAACGAGGTCACAACTCGTCTGGCAGAACGAAAATGCAGGTCTCAGTGCCAGTGAAAGTGCCAGTAGCACCAAGACCGGGGTAAAAGCTGAGGAAAATGCCCAATAATCGGGGCACTGGCGAAGACGGGATTCGCTGCCCGTTTGGTGTGTCTGACACACCCAAAGCCACGCATGGCTTCATAACTTTCGGACAAAAAATCCGAAATTATGAAACGTCGCTTCATCCTCTACCGCCGCAAGCGCGGCGGTATGTTCTACCTCGAAGACACGGAAACTCACAAACAGGAAACCACCGGCACCCGGAATCGCGCCGAGGCCACAGCGCTGCTCAACGCCCGCAACGAATCCTACCGCCAACCACAACTGAACCTCCAGATCGCTAAGGCCTATCTCGCCGGAACCGATGCCGGACTTTCAAAACGAACCTGGCAGGATGCGTTCAACGCCATTACCGAAAACAAACATGGACCGACCAAGGAGCGCTGGCAGCGCGCCGTCAAACAGAAGGCATTTGATCTGATTCTTCCGCTGATCATCATCGAGACGCAGGCGGAGCAACTGTTTGCCTGCCTCAAGGCAGGCACGGTCAGCACGAATGTTCATCTGCGCGAGTTGCACAACTTCTGCATCGGGATGAACTGGCTGGCCTGGCCGATCATTCCCAAACGGCTTTGGCCAAAAATTGAATACAAGCCCAAACGGGCCATTAGAGCGGACGAACACCAAAGGATTATCGAACGGGAACCGAATCCCGAAAACCGGAGTTTTTATGAACTGTGCTGGCATCTGGGCGGTTCACAAACGGACGTTGCCAACCTGGAGGCGGAGAACATTGATTGGAATGACCACGTCATTTCCTACGCCCGCCGAAAAACTGGCAGTCGGGCGTTTATCCATTTTGGCCCGGCCGTGGAGACGGTCCTCCGCTCATTGCCGGCCCAGGGATTTTTATTTCCGAGGCTCGCCTTGTTAAAGGAAAAGTATCGGGGACAGGAATTCAGACGCCGCTGCGCCAAGTTGGGGATTTTCGGCGTCACCCTGCATTGTTACCGTTATGCTTGGGCGGAGCGGGCAAAAACGTGCGGTTATCCAGAGCGATTTGCTCAAGAGGCGCTCGGTCACAACAGCAAGGCAGTTCACCGCGCCTACGCGCGCAAAGCCCAGGTGAGACTGCCGTCGCTGGAAAGCTACGAAA